>NZ_CP068083.1:3851476-4493389 GCF_016725325.1 Sphingobacterium spiritivorum | reverse complement strand
TCAATGTTACTAAATACTCTTTTATCCACACCCAATCCGCTGATAACATATATTTTCTTCATAACCGATAATAACCCTTGTCAATATAGGTAAAAGATAGATCTCCTAAAAGCTATTACTGCGCATTCTATCTGCGTAGCAGATTATAAATCAAAAGCCTAACTTTAGACTATTTAATATTATTTCATTGTAATTCAGCTTGTTGTTTTTTTTGTTTTAGACTACGAAAAAGGATTGCATAGTCACTTTTGATCTTTGTATTGACCTTGTTGTAAACAAGATAAAATATACTTGATATGAGAGATAGAATACTTAAAAAATTAAATGAAATTTCAGTTGCAGAAAATATAAAGATACTTTTTGCTTGTGAATCCGGGAGTAGAGGGTGGAAATTTCCTTCTATTGACAGCGACTACGATGTTCGCTTTATTTTTGTAAGAAAGCCTGATGCCTATTCAACTATTTTTCCAGCAGTTATGGATCTGCAGTTTCCGATCCATGAGGACCTCGATATGTATGGCTGGGATCTTAGAAAGGTACTTACTCTTTTATATAGTAGCAATGCGACACCTTTCGAATGGATACAATCTCCTATAGTTTACTGCCAGGAGCTAACTTTTAAAAAGTTTTTTTTACAGTTGATAGAGTCTTATTTTGATGAGCGAAAGCAAGTACATCATTACCTTGGGACGGTTAGGAGCAAGATCGATATCCTTGAATATAAAAAAGTGAAATTAAAGTCATTATTTTACGTGCTGAGATCTTTGTTAGCAGCAGAATGGAGTTTAAATAATAATTCATATCCTCCTATGATCTTTGACGAGCTGATGGTGTTGATGCCAAAAGATATATGTAATGAAGCAATAGACCTTGTCGCATTAAAGAGCAATGTTAATGAACAATTTGAATATACCTTAACCTCTTCTCTTAGACAATATATATCAGATAAATTCAGAAGTCTGGAAGCAAAAGCCAAATTGACAGAAAGCAAACAGTTTGATAAAGATCATTTAGAAGAATTTTTTAAATCTATATTACATCAATCATGACAATACAGGATCTTAAGAATCAAAAACTGATACTATTTGAAGCTATAGTTGGAAGTAAAGCATACGGTCTTGCTACAGATGAGTCAGACACAGATATAAAAGGAGTGTTTTATTTACCTAAAGACAAATTCTTCGGTATGGAGTACATTTCTCAGGTGAACAATTCTACCAATGATGAGGTTTATTATGAATTGGGACGATTTGTTGAGCTGTTGTCCAAAAGTAATCCTAATACATTAGAATTACTGGCCAGTCCTGAAGATTGTATTCTGCATCAGGATCCTTTGTTTAAGATGTTTGATATGGAAAGTCTTGTTACGCGTGAATTAGTGGAGACTTTTGCTAATTATGCTATGGCTCAGGTGAAAAAAGCTAAGGGATTAAATAAAAAAGTAAATAATCCATTAGACGAAACGCGTAAAAATCTTTTAGATTTTTGTTTTGTAATTGATGGCCATGAAAGTATAGCCTTACAAAAATGGTTAAAAATAAAAAAATGGAACCAAAAGCATTGTGGATTGGTAAAAATTAATCATAGCAAGGGGGTGTACGCTTTGTTTTATGATACCACTGGGATGCACAATTATAAAGGTATTTTGCTCAAAAATGATAGTCAGGAGGTTTCTTGCAGCTCCGTGAAGCCAGGAGAAGTGCTTAAAGCTTATTTGTTTGTGAATCAGGATGCATATTCTTCTTATTGTAAGAGTTATAAAGAGTACTTTGAATGGGTAAAACAACGAAACGAAAGTCGTTATCAGGGAACATTAAAACACGGAGGGGGATATGATGCAAAAAATATGATGCACACGATCCGCTTATTAGATATGTCAAAAGAAATACTTCAATACAGAAAATTGAATGTAAGAAGACCTGATAGGGAAGAATTATTGAAGGTAAAAAAGGGGACATATACTTATGAAAAGTTGTATGAGGAATGTGAAAGATCTATTAATGAAATTAACTCAATGCTGTATGTATGTGCTTTTGCGCAAAAACCGGATATTTCTAATCTGGAAAGTATTTTAGTGAAAATCAGAAAAGAGTTATATAAATAGTTTTTGTGATACACTTTTACACCAGTCATTTTATTTTAAAATGACTGGTGTAGATTCATAGGACAAATGTCACCTGAATATAAAACATGATATCCGAAACTATTTTTGTGGTCTGTTTGATCCGGATACTACCATATTCTTATTAAATTGTGCCTGTAATAAAATAAACGACGGCTATGGCAGAGGAACATAACAAGACTGAATTTTGGGAATCAGCATTTAATGATAAAAAGGAAATGTGGGGTTTTGAACCTTCCAAATCTGCTGTGTTGACGAAAGATTTCTTTGTGCAGAAAGATCTCCGGAATATACTGATACCCGGAGTTGGTTATGGGCGTAATGCGCAGATTTTTAAAGATAATGGAATAAAAGTTACAGGTATTGAGATCTCACAGACAGCCATCCAGATGGCGGAAAAACATTATGGAACAGATATGCTTATTTATCATGGTTCTGTAACGGATATGCCTTTTGACAAGGAGTTGTATGATGGAATATTTTGTTATGCTTTGATTCATTTATTGAATGAAGATCAACGAAAGAAACTGATCAGAGACTGCTATAATCAATTGATACCAGGAGGTTATATGGTATTTACAGTTATTTCCAAATCAGCACATACATACGGTCAGGGACGCCTGATCAGTACCGATCGCTATGAAATATACGAAGGTGTCCATATGTTTTTTTATGATGAAGATTCCATCCGGACAGAATTCGGGGCATTCGGACTATTCGGGATCACAGAAATAGACGAGAATCAACCGTTCTATTTAATCAAATGTCAGAAAGAACAATAAAAGTAAAATCATGATAGTTTTGCAGATCTTATGCTAGTAGCGGACGGCCTCACTTTTTAAGCATTCTGTTTAAAGTAATTTTAATACGCATCCGTCTACCTCTCTTTAACGACGCTAAATATGGCAAAAAGACTTATTCTGATATTATTACTTTTTCTGGTTGCAGATATATATTTCTATCAGGCGATCACTACGCTTACAGAAAGTACATGGATCCGGACGATCTATTGGTCTGTAGATGTATTGTTGTTTTCAGGAATTATCGCTATCGTATTTCTCCGGAGAGCAGGTAACAATCTGCAACGATTCATTCCTGTATTGATTACAGCTATGCTGGTTATCTTTATTCCCAAACTATTCTCCTTTCCGATACTGTTAGCAGAAGATATTGTAAGGCTATTTCGGGGATTTCCGGTTAGAAGTATATATGTCAGCGAAGCGACATTAGCCCTTGCTGTTATTATGGTATTGATTATTCTGTTTGGTCTTACACGTGGTAAGCATTTTTACAGAGTGAGAAAAGAGACACTCTTCTTTCCTGATCTTCCGGAAGTTTTTGACGGTTTTACCATCACTCAATTGTCCGATATACATTCCGGGAGTCTGAATGATATCAAAGGAGTACAAAAAGGAATAGATCTCGCCAATGCGCAAAACAGTGATCTTTTGTTGTTCACAGGAGATCTTGTCAATAATATGGCTAGTGAAATGGATCCCTGGATTCCATATTTCACAAAACTCAAGGCTCCCTATGGTAAATATTCTGTATTGGGCAACCACGATTATGGAGACTACATTCGTTGGGATAATAAGGAAGCCAAGGAAGCCAATCTTAACCGACTAAAACAGGTACATGCCGAAACAGGTTTCCGATTATTACTCAATGAAGCTGTAATTATCAATAAACAAGGTCAAAGTATAGCACTGGTAGGAGTAGAAAACTGGGGTAAGGGTGGTTTTCATCAATATGGCGACCTCAAAGAAGCCACTTCTCATATTCCTGATGATGCATTCAAAATACTGATGTCTCATGATCCTTCTCACTGGGATGAAGTTACCGTTGATCACAATCAGCGTGTACACCTCACTTTGGCAGGACATACACACGGGATGCAGTTTGGAATTGAGTTATTCGGCTTCAAATGGAGTCCTATTCAATATTTTTATAAACAATGGGCAGGTCTCTACCAGAGAGATGGTAAATATTTGTATGTCAATCGAGGATTTGGATATCACGGACTAAAAGGAAGGGTAGGTGTATGGCCGGAAATAACGGTGCTTACACTCAAACGAGAAGTCTGATTTTCATAAAATTATCAAACTCTTAATATAAAAGAGCCCCTAAGAAAATCTTTCTTAGGGGCTCTTTTATAATCAGGATAATTATGTTTTATTTTGTTCTTTCTCTCTCCTCCTCATTTCCGAAATTCCTTTGTCTGGATTTTATTTCTTTGTTGCCGAATTTATAACTTACAGATATACGGAATCCTCTGCTGTCGTGGTAAGATCTGACATCATTTTTGATCCCATTGGAGTAATAGCTGATAAGGGGTCTTTGTGCATTCAGCAAATCTTCTCCTGTAACTGTCAGCGTCAGATTTTTATTGAGCAATAAAAATTTCATAGAAATATCCATAATATGAAGCCTGGAAATATGGAAGATCTGATATCTTCCGGGAAGCTGTAACCCATAATTCAAACCAAAAAATATGGATTTTGACGAATTCAGGGTAAAATCGTTATTGCTGTAAAAATAAGCGTTATAGCCATCGACAGATTCTACGAAATTTGTTTTTGATTTCACATGCTGATAGTTTACATTGAATCCTGTAAAACTATTCCACCAGGACCATTTACTGAAATTGTAATACGTTGAATACCCGATCTGGTAGGTGTCCGCATAGTTTAGAGGAGTACTTCTTGTCACATTATTTACCGGATCAACTATAGACAGTTCCTGTCCAAAATCTGAAACCCGAGAGAAGTATACCGAACTCATCCATTTCTGTTTGTAGATGTAGGAAAATTCAAGATTATCAATAAAAGAAGGTTTCAGAAACGGATTTCCTTCCGAATAATAGTAGGGACTGGTACGGATCACAAAAGGATTGAGATAGTCAAAATCCGGTCTGCGGATCCTCCTGCTATAATTAAGAGAAAACGAGTTGCTGTCATTGGGTACATAGGTAACATAAGCTGTCGGAAAAAACCGGATATAATTATTTTTATTAGCCTGATTCAGATTGGCAGAATATCCCTCTGTTTGCGTAGCTTCCATTCTCATCCCAAATTGCGTTTCCCAATGTTCATTCAGCTTTCTGTGAGCCGAAAAGTATAATGCTTCATTGTATTCTTTATAATTAAAAACATTAGACTGATCCGTATTCAGTATTGGTGTTCCGCTTAGATTGTCATATACCTGCAGATCGTTATTCGTATTTGTATAGGATATTTTTCCTCCGAAACTAAGATTAGCCCAGTTGTAAGGTAAGGAAACATCTATCTTTCCTGAATAGTTTTTTATCGTATTGATATTACTGTTTGTAGATGAAAAGTAACTGTTCGGGATTGGGGTACGGTTTGGGTCCAGTTCATGACCGGCAAAAGAACGGTAATCGCCCTTCTTATACCTGAAGTAGTCCAGATCCATAGTGATGTTCTTACCGGATGAATCTAAAGCAAGGTTATGATACCAGTTGAGTGCATTCATTTCAGGCTTATTATGAGCTTCTACATCAGATGTAATGTAGGAATTTATGATTTCGTTTGAAGCATTAAATCTTGTAGTGAGTGGATTATTAGCAGAAGTGCGGTCCGTGAAACTGCCTAAGTATTTGACTCCGGTGCTCCATTTGTCCGTTATTTTGTAATCTGCTCCCAATCCCAGACTCCAAATAGAACTTACAGATTTGTTGCGAACCTCCTCTGTCCATAATTCGTCTGTGTAGAAGATGCGTCTGTCTGAGCGGGTACTCAGTTTTTCAGTACCTTTACTCATACTGGTTTGTAAAGATAACCGATTATGATTGTAGTTGAATAATCCCTGCAGATTGCTGCCTGCATATGTTTTCTGCGTATAGGTTGTGCCTATATTCGCAGTCCAGGAATTAGCTTTTGCAGTTTTGAGTTTAATATTAATCAGTCCACTGTTTCCTTCAGCATCATATTTGGCAGGAGGGGTAGTGATGACTTCAATGCTTTTGATATTGTCTGCCGGAATAGATTTTAAAAAAACAGCTACATCCTCTTCTGACATCCGTTGTAACCGGTCATCTATCATCACCAACACATTACCCTTACCTACAATAGAGATATTTTCGTTTTGTACTCTTACCGTGGGTGTGGCTTTCAGTGCATCCAGAGCCGTACCTCCGGTAGCGAAAGTCGAATTCTCCACATGAAATACCAGTCTGTCTACCTTTTGCTCGATTTGTTTTTTTCGGCCAGTTACCGTTACTCCGTCTAATTCGGTTACCTCGTCTATCTCCACATCTGCCAGGGTTGTATCCTGACGTAAAAGGAGAGGTATATTCTTAAATTCTTTTCCGAATTGCTCAATGACCAATTGGTAATCGCCTTTGGAAGTTTGGATAGAAAAATATCCAAGACTATCTGTGAATGCCTGATGAATCCGGACTGAGTCCTTATTCAGGAGATTGATATGTACAAATTCGACAGGTTGCCGGCTTAGATTGATAATTCTGCCCTTTACCCATATCTGCTGTCCCATAGCACTCAACTGACAAAGAATAGCAACTATAAAAAAGATAAATGTTTTCATGTGTTTAATGTTAAATCCGGACAAATATTCTCCGAAAAATAGTATTGGCCTATTTTTTTCGACAAACCCCTCCGGTTTATCTACGAATCCGTTTTTGTAGACTTTGATGAATGAGTACCTTTGAAAAAAACTAGTTAGATGTTGTATAAAGGAACATTATCAAAAGCAACGGAAAGATTCATCCATCTCATATTTTGGCTGATTGTAATCTATTTTACATTCGTGAAAAATCCCTTATATGCAAAGTTTGCAGTACCGGATCTGTTTTACATGACTTACGTGATCTGTTTTGTTTCCACCTTTTACTTTCATTATCTGATCGTCATGAGATGGGCATTTAATGCCTTTAAATGGAAAAAACTGTTTTTAGGAATATTTATTTCCTATCTGGTTTTTACAGGTCTACGGTGGGTGTCAGAACAGGTGGTAACGGATGTATTATTTCATAAAATCAATTATGTCAATACCACGTTTATCAGTTATATGCTGGATAATATGCATTACAGCAGTATGCCTATTGTTTTCAGTTCTTTACTTTGGTTTGCTATCTATTTTATAAGACTGCTGGAATACAATAAGATTATCCTGGAAGAAAACAAAAACACGGAAATTAAATTTCTGAAAGCACAGATCAATCCACATTTTGTATTCAATACCCTTAATAATATTTATTCAATGGTTTATTTTCAATCGGATAAATCGTTGCCTGCCATTGAGAAACTGAGCCAGATCATGCGTTTTACAACGTATGAATCTCAGAAAGAAAAGATAAAGCTGGCAGATGAAATCGGCTATATTAACGCATATCTGGAGTTGGAACAGTTGAGACATGAGGAAAATGCTTTTGTTGATTTGCATATGGAGGTACTGAATGAGGGTATGGAAATACCGCCCTACCTTTTATCACCTTTAGTTGAAAATGCACTCAAACATGGAATTGCGTCCAATTCAGCACCTATTATAATACATCTTCATGTCGATGCACAAAAACTGACTTTCAGAGTGGAAAACGGGATCGGAAATCATAAAAAGGATAAACTAGGCGGTATAGGATTGGATAATCTAAAAAAGCGTCTTGAAATATACTATCCGCAAACACATGATTTAAAACTGCAGAATAAGAATAACATGTTTACAGCTGAACTGCAAATAAATTTATGATAAAAAGAAAAATAAACTGCCTCATCTTAGATGATGAACCTTTTGCAGTAAAGCTTCTGGCAGATTATGCCTCTAAAGTATCACAATTGAATATTGTATATGCAGGGACGGATGCTTTTGAAGTCATTGAAATATTAAATTCCGCATCTGTAGATTTGATATTTATAGATATACAGATGCCTCAGCTCACAGGTATTGAATTAATGCAGATGTTTAACCAGAAGCACAATTTTGTTATCACTTCGGCTTATTCTGAATATGCATTGGATGCTTTTCAGTTTAATGTAATTGATTTCTTATTAAAACCGGTCACCTTTAACCGGTTTTATCAGAGTGTAGAAAAATTCAACCGCTGGCAAGCTGCGTTTGCAAACAGTGAGGCTGACAATTCGCTGTTTGTGAAAGTAGACCGCAAACATTACAAAATCCAACCGGATGACATCCTTTTTATAGAAGGACTAAAAGATTATATCCGTATTCATACGGTATCGGAGCGGATCGTGGTATTAGAAAATATGAAAGATATTCTGGACAGATTGCCGCAAAACCAGTTTGTGCGTATCCATAGATCCTATATCATCCCTTTAAACAAAATCAAAGTAATAGAAGGAAATCAGATCGTCATGACGAATGGTGAATATCTCCCGATCGGGGAGACTTACCGAAAACTTATTGGTGAATGGCTGGGAAAAAATTAACCGGTCTTTCTATAAAATAATATTCCGCTTGAATGCACAGCCCAGTTCAATAATAGAATCTGTCTTTGCAATTCCCGGAATATTATCAATTTTTTCATACAGTAATTGCCTCATGTGTTCATGATTTTTGGCAACGATCTTAATGTATAAAGTATAGTTTCCTGTAATGTAATAACATTCGGTAACTTCAGGGATTTTCTGTAATTCTTCAATTACCCGCTTTGAATCGTAATCTTTTTCCAGACTAATACCCGTGAAAGCTCCCCAGTCGTAGCCCAGTTTTTTCTCATTCAATACAGGTTTAGTTCCTTCTAATATACCCTGATCGGATAGCCTGCTTATGCGCTGATGAATCATCGTATTGGAAACGCCCATTTCACTGGCAATAGCCGAATAAGCCATTCTTCCGTCTGTGTCCAGCGTTTTGAGTATGCGGATATCAAAATCATCTAATGTATACATGGTTTTTGGAGTTGAATATTCAAATTTAGTATAATTTGTTATTTTTTAAGTCAAATTAAATATTTATTTGTGTTTTACATGTTATATTTTATAAGTTTGAAAATATGAATAATAATATTGAGGATATGAATATTCAAACCGATAAAACCAAAAGTGATGCTTTTATAGCAAAAGAAAACCAATATGGTGCACATAATTATCACCCGCTTCCTGTTGTATTAGAAAGAGGAGAAGGGGTATTTGTCTGGGATGTGGAAGGTAAAAGATATGTTGATTTTTTATCAGCTTATTCAGCTGTAAATCAGGGCCACTGTCATCCGCGTATTATCCATGCGCTGACCGAGCAGGCTAAAAAACTAACGCTTACTTCACGTGCATTTTTCAATAATAAACTTGGAGAATTTGAAGAATACATCTGCAGGTTATTTGGATATGATAAAGCGCTTATTATGAATTCCGGAGTAGAAGCCGTGGAAACAGCCATGAAACTCTGTCGTAAATGGGGATACCAGGTCAAAGGAATCGATAGTAATCAGGCAAAAATTGTATTCGCCAAAGATAATTTTCACGGGCGGACCATTTCTGTGATTTCGGCTTCTAATGATGAAGTCAGTACCCATGAATTTGGTCCTTTCGTAGATGGAATCATTCAGGTACCTTATAATGATGTCGAGGCTTTTGAAAAACTCTTAAAAGAAGATAAGAATATTGCAGGCTTTATCGTAGAACCCATTCAGGGGGAAGCCGGGATTATTATTCCTGATGAAACATATCTTTCTGCAGTCCGTCAATTGTGTACAGATTATAATGTACTGTTTATCGCAGATGAAATTCAGACAGGTATCGGACGTACAGGAAACTTATTGGCATCCTATGATGTCTTCGGATCTGTACCTAGCAGTAAACCGGATGTTCTCATTTTAGGTAAAGCATTGTCCGGTGGTGTATTACCGGTATCAGCAGTATTGGCTAATGATGATATTATGCTTACAATCAAGCCGGGAGAACACGGATCCACCTATGGAGGTAATCCATTGGCTTGCGCGGTTTCCATAGAAGCGCTACAGGTGGTGCTGGATGAAAAACTCACTGAAAACAGCCAAAAAATGGGTGAAATATTGCGGGCCGGGCTGAAAGAAATTGCCGGAAAGATAACATTGATTAAAGAAGTAAGAGGAAAAGGATTATTAACAGCTATAGAAATGAATTGCTCTGAAGAGGATGAATTAGCCTGGAATCTATGTCTTGAATTCAAGAAAAATGGACTTTTGGCAAAACCCACACATGGCAATAAAATTCGCCTGGCCCCGCCATTGGTAATCAATGAAGAACAGATAACAGAAAGTCTGCGTATTATCGAGAAATCCTTAAATGCTTTTGTATGAAAAGATCTATAGAACTGATTAAGAACAGATCTGATATAGGTGCAGGGACAAGAGGATCAGATCTGGGGATAGACGCAATAGAGATTGCCGCAATTAATAAAGGCAGTCTTTTCTTTAGAAAATATCCGTTTGTGGATGTACAGACACGTAATGATTCAATTTATGAGAATGATCTCAATCCATTCGGCAAACATATAAAACAGGTATATCAGCAATGTAAACAGGTGGCTTCTATTGTTGAAGACAGCATATTGAAGGAAAATTTTCCACTTGTATTCTCCGGTGATCATTCTTCAGCAATCGGTACGATCAGCGGGATAAAAGCTGCTCTTCCCGATAAAAGGTTGGGCGTGATCTGGATCGATGCCCATGCGGATATACATTCACCCTATACGACGCCTTCCGGAAATCTGCACGGAATGCCGATCGCTGCAGTGTTGCAGGAAGATAATTTACAGTGCCGGATTAATGAGGTGGACAGCCATACACAGACATATTGGGAAAAACTAAAGCATGTAGGTACAGCTGAAGCCAAACTGGTAGCTGAAGATCTGGTATATTTTGGCGTCCGCGATACGGAGGAACCTGAAGATATGCTTATAGAAAGGTTGGGCATCAAAAACTATCAGGTAGGAGAGGTACGTGTTAAGAATGTAGAGCAATGTATTACAGAAGTATTTGAACAATTGAAAAACTGTGATATTATATATGTCTCATTTGATGTAGATAGTATGGACAGTGAAAAGATTTCTGAAGGAACAGGTACACCCGTACCCGAAGGATTCTTTCCTTTTGAAGTTACCTTACTCTTACAGGAACTGATGCGTTCGGAAAAAGTAGTTTGTATGGAAGTTGTGGAAGTAAATCCTCTGCTGGATCATCATGGAAACAGAATGGCTGAAGTCACATTCGACATCCTGGAGAAAGTAGCAACTGTTATAGAAGGTACGGACTAAAATCGGGAATAGCTTTCCTGTCAGCTTATATAAACCGCTTCGAAAGAGGCGGTTTTTTATTTTGATAACAACTTATGTGAGTGAAATATTTTTATGTTTCTGTAAATATTAAAATAGACTTAAAGAGATATGATAACTCTCTGAAAAATTACTTAATTTTAAATGAGCATCGTAATCGTTTATATTTTGTCAATATGAAATTTTGAGCGACGTGAAATCAGAGAAGCAAAATAAATTCCTGAGGGAAAGATCAACATAATAAAGAAAAGTATGTAGTTACTGTCCTGAAATTTAAGAAAGATGTTACGAATATTTTAGAAACGGGAACAAAATTGGGTGGCTTACAATTGAAATTTTCAAATTTTTAATAAGATGAAAGAGATAGAGAGAATACATCAAAGTATAAAAGGAGAATTACCCGATACGACAAGGATGGTTATCACAATAAAAAATGTTGACAATGTTGAAGAAGTCCTTAATAATGCTAAGAAAATTATGAAATGTATTTCTAACTATGCTTATACAGATAATTGGCCATCAGATGAAGAATGGAAATCTATCCTTCCGAAGTGGTTTGTGGAAAGTATGACGGAAAAATCCGAGAAAGATAGAGAGAATGATGAGAACTTATGGCATTATGAATCTTGGATAGAGAGTATGTACCATAGAGCATGGGAATGGTATAGTTCGAAGATTGAAGGTAATACAATAACGATTGTGTTTAAAATGCTTAATCTCCCATATATTTTTGAACAATTTCTTTATATATTTTATTCTCAGGGAGTACCAATGAGTAATATTACAGATAAAGATGATATATATGGGGAAACCCAACATTAAGTTTTAACGCTTTGCATGAAGCAGTTTTTCTTTATTTAAACCATTTTTTTATCAAAGATCTGTTGACAAGAGCCGTTGATTTTTTTCTTTCCTGATCCGGGAGTTTAAGAAGGGTGTTAAGAATATTTTAGAAACTGGAACAAAATTGGGTGGCTTACAATTGAAATTTTCAAATTTTTAATAAGATGAAAGAGATAGAGAGAATACATCAAAGTATAAAAGGAGAATTACCCGATATGACAAGGATGGTTATCACAATAAAAAATGTTGACCATGTTGAAGAAGTCCTTAATAATGCTAAGGAAATTATGAAATGTATTTCTAACTATGCTTATACAGATAATTGGCCATCAGATGAAGAATGGAAATCTATCCTTCCGAAGTGGTTTGTGGAAAGTATGACCCAAAAATCTATCGAAACAATAATGAAAACCAAAGGCCAATGGCATTATGAATCTTGGATAGACAGTATGTACCATAGAGCATGGGAATGGTATAGTTCGAAGATTGAAGGTAGTACAATAACGATTGTGCTTAAAATGCTTAATCTCCCATATATATTTGAACAATTTCTTTATATATTTTATTCTCAGGGAGTACCAATGAGTAATATTACAGATAAAGATGATATATATGGGGAAACCCAACATTAAGTTTTAACTCTTTGCATGAAGCAGTTTTTTTTTATTTAAACCATTTTTTTATCAAAGATCTGCTAACACGAACAGTTGAATTTTTTCTTTAATGATCCGGGAATTTAAGAAAGATGTTACGAATATTTTCAGAAACTGGAAAAAATTAAATGAAACATACAGAAAATCAAATTAGAATTATCGCTTTAAAAATATTAAAGGATATTGAAATATAAAGAAATTGTGGACTCAACCGATAACATTAATTATAGATAAATGAAAAGTGTAAAATGGTTTTGGATTGTAAACTTGTTATTAACCCTTATAAGTTTATTTTTTTTGGTTTGTTTTATAATAGATCTGAATAAATTCTCTTTACTAAAAAATGTTTATTATCTGGTGACTTTGGATGAGTCTATTACTCCCTTTCTTTTTATAATGGAGTGTATTCAGATTCCGCTAATACTAGTGATTTTATTATGGAAGAAGCAAGAAAGAAGAACTCTTCCATTATTTTACTTATTCTTTCTTATTACTTTATGCGTTTTGAAAATAGTATTATACTTTACTACAGCTCTTGGTTTTGCATATGGAGAGTATTAATTTATTCTTCAATAGAAACCTAAATTATATAAAATGAATTTTAAAAAACAAAAATAGGATGTTGTCACGCAGTGTTTATTTTGAAGGTAAGTCTTCATCTCTGATGCAGCAGGAGAGCCTGTTTACTATCAGAATTTTAATTAAAGGATGCTAATGGAAAATATTATCGCATTAAGGACTAATGCTTTTATAATGTCTTGACCACTTCAAAAGTAGCGGCTTTTCTGAGATAAGAGAATATCCTCTTTTGCCTTGAAGAAGAAGTGGCAGATAGTGCTTTCAAACTTGCCGAGAGAAGGTTGAAAGTCAGATAGTTTATTAAAACAATAAGAATTATGATTCCAATAGGAGAAGAGTATGATAAAATATCAAACAGAGATTTAGTAAATATTATTTCGAAAGAAGGGAAGATTAATATTAATTATTATCCTGTTTTAGCAAAAAGAATGAAGGACGATTCTAGATTTGAAAAATTCTTATTAGCAGAAGTTAGCTCAGAAGATAATATAAATGAGGTATTTTTTGGTTTTGCTAAAATAGCGTGGATTCCATTATTATCAATTATAGAATATAGTACATCTAACTTTATAAGGAAAGGGGTAATTGAGTTTAATAAATGGTCAGAAATAGAGAAAGACGTTTTTATAAATTATATTAAAAACGAAAAAATAATTAAATATTTTTAATTCTGTCAAAAATATAGTGAATAAATTTTTGACTATTCTTAATAAGAGAGAGTGTACTTTTTCTAAGAGCGTGTTCAGAAATCTGGATTCTGAAATTAGTCAAAATTGTTAATGAAAAGCGAACTGGAAAATATTAAAATCCAGTATAAAAGCCAATCAAACGCTATTTATTCCTTCGCTATTTTCACTGTTTTTCTACTGTTATCTTTATCTTTTATGGAGAGATTCAGGCTTTCCCCGGTGAAGTAATTTCCAAGGAAAAGTTGACATATGTCCTTGAATTCATCAACTTTATAATCATTAATCTGCAGAATAACGTCTCCACGTTTCAAACCTGCTTTTTCAGCATTTGAACCTTCATATACAACAGAGACTATATAGTCATCATTCACAAGCTGGGAATCAAAACCATAAAAATTACTGTTCTTAACAATTTGTCTGGTCTGATAAGGGTGAAAATAAAAGTGTTTGTGCAGATAATCGAGAGTGATTATGCCATATTTACCAAAGGGCATGCCTATGGCGTTTTTATTCTTATGTTCCGATACATTAGTTATAATGCTGTCCAGTATTCCGGGGCCGATTTCAATCTGATTCAGCAGTATTCTCCATTCATCTCCCTCTTTTCCGGCACCGAAGAGTCCTGATGAAACGGATCCTTTGCCTTTATACAGCATTTTCGCTTCTCCTTTATTATTCAATTCGTTATAAGTAGGGTAGGACACCGCTAAAAGTTTATCTGAGCCGCTGTCAAATAAAACCTGGAATGGGTTACTGTCAGCTATTTTTATGTTCAAAAACGGCCTGCTGTTTTTGTCAAAAGCCAGGGCCATTCTTTCGTCAGGAAGTACGGTGAAGTTTTCGATTTTATCGGTCAGGATGAGCAATTTTTTTTCAAGATCGATCTGTACGATACTATGCTTAAGGATTGTACTTCCTAAAAGCCCGTCCACAGCAAAACACTGCAAAAGGCCACTGGCAGACAAGTCATAAACCAGTGCCTGTGTATTTGAAAAAGCAATATTTCCGATTTGTATATCCGGCATTTTCACAACCGGAATGTCACTTGATTTGCCGGTAACATCCGTTGTCGCTATTTTATGTCTTGATTTAAAGTTGAGCTCTGCGCGTAACTGTTCTGATATCAGAAAAGGGGCGCCTGTATCCAGAATAAATCTTCTTTCTTTATTTTCAATGGTTAGCTTAATAATTATCTTATTCTTTACATACTCAAAGGGTATAGTATCACAGAAATTAGAAACCTTGATTTTCGAAGCATTCAGATTTTGTGCATACCCAATATCAGGTAGCATGAAAAGAAATGCCATCATGGCAATAAAAGATAATTTAGATAGAGTCATTGTTCAGCAACGATTAATAATCACAGTCCACAATATAATAAAATTGTATTTACTTCCAGTCACTCAAAATTCTGATAAAAAATATACTTTGCAATAGTATTGCAAGTAATAGTTTCATACATTTATGCGATCATGAAGTGTCTGATTATCATATGGGCCTTTTATTTTGTTGCGCTATCTATAGTTCCCTGTAGTGATGGCATAAATAAATGCGAAGATTTGTCTTCTTCTCAGAAGAAGGCAGAAGATTCGCTGCTTCATGACCACAACCAGGATCAGGACGATTACTGTTCTCCTTTTTGTCAGTGTAGCTGTTGTAGTGTTACACTGGCTGTATTTCATTTTGAAGTATTAAAGATGACCGAACCTTTTTCTCAGTTTACAACTGATAATGCGGCCGTAACCGGTTCATCTGTTGTCCGTACATATACCGGAAATATATGGCAACCTCCTCAGTCAATAGCTTAGTTCCTGATACAGGAGCTGCTTCCTCATTCTCCTTTGTTTGCATTTATCAGAACAAAGGCTGAAAACACAGTTAGTCAATTACATATTACCGAAAAACAAAAATAGAATAGCTTGTGCTATACGCGACCTGTTACGTATTGTTCCTGTATGAATGCAGAACAATCGTATCTATGTTTTAAATAGCATATAAGATCTATTTACACTGTCACTGTACAGTATCAATAAAAAAAATTAGATGGCATTAAAAGAAGAAATGGAACAGCAGGGTAACTGGTTGTTCCGATACAGAAGTATTTTACCAGTTGGCATTCTGGTGCTTGCACTGATCATTTTTATAGAGATGAAATTAAAGCAAAGTCCATTATCAGCATGTGATTATGTTTTTGAATCATTCTGTTTACTCATTAGTCTCGCGGGCTTATTGATCAGAGCCTATACAGTAGGATATTCACCTAAAAATACCTCAGGACGTAATACAGCACAGGGGCAGGTCGCCGATACACTAAATACTACCGGCATATACAGTGTCGTCAGAAATCCCCTTTATCTGGGTAATTTCTTTATGTGGCTTGGCCTTGCATTACTCACGGAGAACGTATGGTTTGTCATCAGTTTTATCCTTCTTTACTGGATGTACTATGAGCGGATCATTTTTGCCGAAGAACAATTCCTCGAACGTAAATTCGGAGATCAATACACCGAATGGGCCAAAAGAGTCCCTGTGTTCATTCCTAATTTTAATAAATTCAGCAAACCCGACATAAAATTCAATATCATTAAAGTTCTGCTCAAAGAAAAGAACGGCTTTTTTGCTTTGTTTCTGTTATTTAGTTTCTTTAATATTATTGAGGAATATATTCGCAAACATACACACTACAATATGGTTTTTATAACAGGTTTTCTGATTGCAATGGTTAGTTATCTGGTATTAAAGTGGCTAAAGGTGAATATGTCCAATGAAAACTGATAAAATAAGCATGGCTATGAAAAATGAAATAGAAAACAAGCTCAAAGCTAAAAACACAAAGCCAACGAGTATGCGCATATTGGTGTATGATTTTTTAGCTTCTCAGCAAGTGGCCTTATCTCTTTCCGAAATTGAAAATTACTTTTATCCGGCAGATCGTATTACTCTATACAGAACGCTAAAGACTTTCGAAGAGAAAGGAATTGTACACAGTATACAGGAGAATAACACCAGTAAATACAGATTGTGCAGTGATGACTGCAGTGAACAGACACACAGAGACTGGCATCTGCATCTATATTGCAAGATATGTAAGCAGACAACTTGCAGGACAGACATTAGTTTCAAGCAGCCTTCAGGTGCTGAAGTGCAAATAGACGAAGTAAGATTATTTGCCAAAGGTATATGTGAAAACTGCCTGTCCAAAAGTATGCAATAGTATTGCAGATATAAGCTGGTTAGATTTGTATCATTGAATAAATGATTAAGTATTGAAATAAAAAACTATCAGATCATGACAACAAACAACAACAATACACCGAAAAATAATACCGATTGCTGCACATACACCGAAAAAATATATGAAAAAGCAGGAGCGAAGGATCTTATAGACGGCACAGGAAAAAAAGATGACCATAATCATGATCATGGCGGACATAGTGATGATGACGGTCATGATCATTCTCATGTAGAAGGAAGTCCCTTTAAACTCTTTCTGCCAGCCATTATTTCTTTTGTGCTGCTGATGGTGGCTATTACTTTTGATAACTGGCTGCCTCAGGCCTGGTTTACCGGATGGGTGAGAACAATCTGGTATGTAATTGCTTATATACCTGTGGGACTTCCGGTTATCCGAGATGCTATAGTCAGTGTTAGCAAAGGAGATGTATTTTCCGAATTCTTTTTAATGACCATAGCCACTGTGGGAGCATTTGTTATTGCTGAATACCCCGAAGGTGTCGCCGTGATGCTGTTTTATGCTGTAGGTGAAGTTTTTCAGACATTAGCTGTGTCAAGAGCCAAAGGAAATATCAAGGCATTGCTGGATCAGCGTCCGGATGAAGTCACGATTCTGGTCGATAATCAGGCAAAAACAGTCAAAGCAGAAAGTGCTCAGATCAATGATGTGATACAACTCAAACCCGGAGAGAAACTGGCATTAGATGGTGAACTCTTATCAGAGGCTGCTTCTTTCAATACGGCAGCGTTAACAGGGGAGAGTAAGCCGGATACAAAAGCGAAAGGTGAGGTTGTACTGGCCGGGATGATCAATCTGAATACGGTGAGTCTGGTAAAGGTGACTACAGCTTATACAGACAGCAAGCTGAGTAAAATACTGGAATTAGTACAAAATGCGACTGCGCAAAAAGCGCCAACCGAACTCTTTATACGCAAATTTGCTAAAATATACACGCCTATAGTTGTTGTATTAGCCATTATTATTTGTCTTGTTCCTTACTTTTTTGTGCAGGATTATCAGTTCAATGACTGGCTGTACAGAGCATTGGTTTTTCTGGTTATTTCCTGTCCGTGTGCACTGGTGATTTCTATACCGCTCGGTTACTTTGGAGGTATTGGGGCAGCCAGCAAAAACGGCATCTTGTTTAAAGGCAGTAATTTTCTGGATGCTCTGGCTGAAATACAGCATGTAGTAATGGATAAAACCGGAACAATGACCGAGGGCGTTTTTCAGGTTCAGGAAGTAAACTTTAAACCGGAGTATAACCAGACCGAGATATTGGGAATGGTAAATGCGCTGGAAAGCCACAGCACACACCCGGTAGCTACCGCCATACATCAATATGTAGGAGAAATAGACAGCAAGCTTATTTTAGAGCATACGGAAGAAATAGCGGGACATGGATTGAGAGCACAGATCAACGGAAAAGAACTGCTGGTCGGTAATTTCAAGCTGATGGATAAATTTAAGATTGCCTATGATGTCGATCCCTCTTCCATAGTATACACCCTGATAGCCGTTGCGTATGATGGACAGTTTGTAGGCTATATGACTATTGCCGACAGTATTAAAGAGGATGCTGCAGAAACGATCAGGCTTTTGCATAGTTTTAATGTAAAGGCGACCATGCTCAGCGGTGATAAAAGCTCTGTGGTACAATATGTAGCTGGACAATTAGGGATTGATAATGCCTTCGGAGACTTATTGCCAGAGGACAAAGTAAGCAGACTTAAGGAAATAAAGGCTGGAAATGTACGTGTAGCCTTTGTTGGTGACGGCGTAAATGATGCTCCGGTGGTGGCCTTAAGTGATGTCGGTATAGCGATGGGTGGATTGGGCAGTGACGCAACCATTGAGACTGCTGATGTGGTAATTCAGGATGACCAACCATCTAAAATTCCGATGGCTATCCGGATCGGAAAGCAAACCAAACGCGTGGTATGGCAAAATATAACGTTAGCATTTGTCGTAAAAGGAATCGTATTGATTCTGGGTGCCGGAGGTCTGGCTACCATGTGGGAAGCAGTTTTTGCAGATGTAGGCGTTTCTTTAATTGCCATCCTGAATGCTGTACGTATACAGAAGATGAAATTTTAGCAAGATAAGGAATAAATGGTCTTTTCTGATTTCGCTGTCCGGAAGCGGGTATAAAACTTCTGGTCAGCAAATCAGATAACACACTGTAGAATTAAAAGGTTACCGCAGTTGTTTTATTAAATCCTGCTTTAACAAAAGGTTTCAGCTGAGGTGTAAATAATTGTGGTGCAAATTCAATTTCCTTTGTTGTCTTGTTGACAATCCATTGCGATCTCTTCTCCAGTATAAATTCTAGTCTTTTCTCCGGTGACAGACCTGGCAGGGTATAGTAAGTGATATGTTCGCCTTCTTTTCCGTTATTCTCACGATAAATCCCTTTAATACGTACATTGTTTCTGGTTTCAAAAGATTTGATAAAGGGGCCGTCTTCATTCGCAATTTCCCAACGGGGATCTTTCGGACAACAAACCGATCCGTACTGTTCGGACCGATAAGATACAAAGTGATCCTTAGGTATATCCGGAGTCTTAAAATCAAGCTGAGGATGACCATTTCCGGATATGCGCATACTATCCACGCTGATCTGATCTTCATTTCTTTTAATATGGTAATACACATTTGTCGTAGCGGGCTCCAGAACAATACCGTTTTTGGTGGCATCTTCTGCTACACGCTGGTAAAACTCCCAGTCCGGAACTATGAGAATAAACTCCTTTACCGAAGGATAAAAAGATGTTGAATTTTTGAACAAATCTACAGGCACTCTGGCAGATAAGAAGAATACATGTAATGTGTCCTGATCTTCTTTCATAGGTATATCGATCAGATAATTATCTCCCTGGTGTGCGACATGCTCATTTTCAATCATAATGACTTCACGATAAGCGGTATCCAAAAAATTGACTACTGTATCACGGACTGTAGAGGAAAGTGAAGAATTACCGGACTTTTGCAGGTTCATGCAACTGCAGGCAAAAGCAAGTACAGAGGAAAAAGTAAAAACAACTAATTTTATCATAAGCGGGTTTTTAGTATTAACAGTCTATCCATTTCTTAGTTTTAAAGATATCACTGTTTGTACTAATTGTAATATCCTGATTTATATTTGCAGGAAAAGAGTTGATAAGCGTATAATTCACAGGAATATTTTTCTTCTCTGATTATGAAAAGCAGCCTGAACACCCTATTTTTACTGCATAACCTGATTACGGATGAATAGAATAATAAACGGTGTAATACTCGTTTGCTTTATAGCACTGGTTTCCTGCAGCACATATAAATTTATTGAAGGCTCTTTATTAAAGAGTTGGGGAATCAAACCCGGAGAAGCAGCTGTCCTGAACACATCAGATTCTAAAATATACAGATTCCTGATTATCAACAACTCGTCTGAAGATAATGATCTGACTGTTAAAAATGCAGATGGCACATTAATACGACAGATTGCACGACATGATACCGTAGAAGTGAAAGCGGCACTGAATGGCATTCGTATTGAAAACAGCGCTGTAAAAGACGCTATTTTTACCCTGAGTGTCTTCTTGAAGCGGGAGACCTTTAAAATGCCCGAAGTTAAAAAGCAGCCGCTTTGATTGCAGGCGTTAATACTCTTCTTAAAGAATGAGTCTGGCTATTAATAGCGCATTTCCTCACAATTGTAACCAATTTTATTTAAGAAACTAACGATATCATCCATACGAAAAGACTGACCTTCTACACGCAGTACATTGTCACAATCCATCAGATCAAAATTAATCGCAAATCCCGGATATTTTTTAAGAAGTTGCTGGACAATAAGATAGGCTATATCAGAATTAGCAACATCGGTTTTATATACTTTTATCATCATATCATTTATAAAATTAGAGTGTATGTTATTTTCTTTTGATTTTTGAAAAAGGATTAAAGGATAGACCTATATTAAAATAGAATGCCGGATCTGGTTTTGTTTTGAAAATATAATCGTCAAATGATTTTTCTTTTTCAAACACCCGGGCTGTAGGAACGATCCTCGCACCCGTTTTCGCTGCTATAATAAAATAATTGCCAAGCAGATGCTCATAGACGAATCCGGAATTGATATCCATCTGGCTATACTGGTATTTTTGGGAAGTACCATCTAAATTGTAGAGATAAAATGAAGTGCCATCCAATTCTGCACCTACAGAAACTCTTCCCTTACGGAAAACATGTTTTCGGAGCATTAGATTTCTTGGCAGGTTTATATCTGCAATGAATCCGTTATCAAATTCATGTTCATACAAAAAGGTTGGAATAATAGGAATTTGAGCACTGGGATCTATATTCCAAAGGAGTCCGACAGCCATTTTTGTTTGTCGGTTTGCCTTTAATATCATTGTACCCGTTACTAAACCTCTGACTCTCTCCAAATCCTTTTCGCTGCCATCTACCATTACGCTGGAAGAGAAAATGGTCATTTTATTCCATAATCTGGCAAAGTAAGCCAGATTCAGGGATGTAAAATGTGACTGATACTCATCCTTTTGTATAGCTTTATCTGAACCGGATGGATGTATAAGTTCGGATTCTGCCATGATATATCTGTATCCAACGGTCGTTCCCAATGCCCACTTCTGTTTTTTGATCAGATTCAGATTGACACCAACCCTTGCCTGTGAAAAATTCGTCATTTTTCTATCCGGAAGATTTTCAGCAGCTATCTGAGATGAGTAATTATAAGGAGTCAGATAGGAATACTCGGCATTAAAGGGCCTTAGTTCTGTAAATTTTAAGGCGGCATAAGCTAACGTAAGTTTCGTTATTTGTGCGTTTTTGGAAACACTATCTGCAGATTGGGCAAAAACCGTAGTTATGGATAAGATTGAAGAGAAAAACAATAATATTCGTATGCTGATGTTCATGTCTTAATAATAAGGAGATTGATTTCAGAAGCAAAAAAAGCAGTTATAATAAAGCGGAAATGTGTTTTTATACGAAACGGACTGTTTTTTATACCAAATGGATATTGAAAGGCAGATTTGTATAATAAAAGCAGGCATTCGTATAATTTATATACCTTATGAGGTATATGTTTATATTTTTGTGGAGTTGATTTAATCCCGACAGCTTCTATGAGTTACAGACCGCAAAAGATGACAAATAATCAGGTTATTAATTTTATCGTTGATAAACGGTATAGTGTCTGGCGTCATATAGCTCTTCTGATCACACTATTTTTACATCTCTATTATTCGACTTCCTTAGATGCTGTTAATCGGGATATTAGTTATCCGGGGCTGATAGCCGTATTTATTACGTTCACGATTATGTTTTACATTAACATATATCTGTTAGTTCCCGCCATATTTTTAAAAGCTGAATATGCTTTATATTTTTTATGTCTTGTCATTTTGGTCGTCGTAGGTCTTACCTCTCTGGTATTTATTTTCAATAATTATATTAAACCGGATGTAAGCATTAAAGAAAAGTTTGAAGTAAACCGCTTTTACAAGGGTGCAGTCTTATCTATAATTATCATTCTGATAAGTACACTGATCAAACTGATGCAACGATGGGTAAAGGACAACGAACGCATAAAAGCATTGAGTAATCTGACGCTTAGTATGGAATTAAATGAATTAAAAAATCAGATCAATCCGCATTTTCTTTTTAATATGCTCAATAACGTAAAGGCTTTAACCCGTACCAATCCGGAAGCGGCTTCTATGGTTATCATGAAATTGTCCGAATTTTTACGATATCAGTTATATGAAAATAATGACGATAAAACCCTCTTGGTGTCAGAAATCAACTTTTTATCCAATTTTGTAAATCTTGAAAAAATCAGAAGAGACAGCCTTTCTATCGATATACAGAATGATGTAGATCCCCGGATACTCAATGGTATTTTTATACCGCCCAACCTCTTCACTACCTTTGTTGAGAATGCTGTTAAGCACAGTCATAGCAGCGATAACGGACACGCCTATATTCATATTCACATCATGTCGGAGAACAACAGACTCAAATTTGTCTGTAAAAATTCTAAAACAGAAGACGATCAGAATTTGGACAAAACAAATAGCGGATTAGGACTGAATAATATTAAAAGGCGTTTACAGTTGTTGTACGACAAGCAATACAGCCTCGATATCCGGTCTTCTGATCATGAATATATTGTTAATTTAAGTATACCCGTATGAACTGTATAATAGTAGATGATGAACCTCTTGCCAGAGATGAAATGCAATCGCTGATTTCAGAGGTTTCTGAAATAGAAATATTGGGTAAATTTTCGAATGCCAGACAGGCACTTGATTTTTTAAAAGAGCAGCCTGTAGACCTGATCTTTCTGGATATACAGATGCCACTTGTTACCGGTATTGATTTTGCTCAGCAAATCTCCGGTCAGAGTATGATTATCTTTACGACAGCTTATCCGCAGTACGCTTTGAAAAGTTATGAACTGGATGCATTGGATTATCTGTTGAAGCCTATAGAGAAACTACGTCTGGAAAAAGCAATACATAAGTTTCTCAGTTATAAAAATCTTCTTTCGGATACAACGGTGAAAAATACAGTTGAGGCTAATACAGAAGATTTTCTGTTTATAAAATCAGAAAGAAGGTTTTACAAGATATATTTTCAGGATATCCGGTTTGTAGAAGGACTGAAGGATTATGTAGTTATTTACACTAAAAGCCAGAAACTGATTACAGCAATGAACCTGAAGATTATGCATCAGAAATTGCCGGTCAGCAGCTTCCAGCGTGTCAGTAAATCATATGTAATCAATGTAGATTTTATAGATTCCTTTGATAACCATACCATTTATATGGATGAGAATGAAATTCCGCTGGGAGAGGTTTATAAAAAAGAATTCTTCGAACGCTATTTAGGAGGATCTCTTAATGCACAAAAATAATGCTCTGGATCTTTGTAGTATATTTTCACTGATTTCAGCGATATAATTCTAGTAAATGATTCCTTATCTTCGAAGATACAGTACATTAAAAATCAGAAAGATGTCCAGATTACATATTATTTTATTCCTGCTTCTCTTTACTTTTAGCCGTGGTGTCAATGCCCAGATTATTAGTGTAGGGTACAAGTATGAAGAGAAAAGTATGTTTCAGAGTACGGTTAACCTTCCTTTTCTGATGGATAAAAATAAGCCTTACGAATATATGGCGGGTGTGGATTATACAACCAAAAATTCATTTGCTCCTTCAGGCATAGCTCCGCAGCTGACAGGGGGATATTATATTATAGACAATAAACATAAAAGTAATATCCTGTCTCTGCAGTTGAGTGCCGGATATCTTTTCGATCTGAATAAGAATTTCCAGAATCAGGTCCGGTTGTCTCCTCATGTATACTTTGAACTGAACGGTATTTTTAATTTCAAAGCTGGATATGACTTTTTTATGCCTCTGGAGAAGGGATATCCATATATATCAATAGGTCTCGGCGGACTGCTTTCGCTCAGACATATGAATATAGGGTTCTGAGATTTTTTTAGGTGGATTCAGTTATGATCTGCTTAATGCGGAAATGGCTTCTTCTCTTGTTTTTACAAAGTTGATACGACCTGTTTTATTGCTTTCATATATAAAATCCCGCAGGCTTTTACTGGAATATATGGAAAAATCACCTATAATCGCCATACGACCGCTGTAGGTAGAGAATTTCTGTAGAATATCACCTGCAATACCCGTTTTGAGATCAAAAAAATCCGGATGTACATGTGCTGCAGTAATTATAACGCTGTCTGCATCCTGATACTTGCAGTTCATGATAAGCTCCAGGGCATCCTGTGCCGTACTTATTTCTATGTTATCAGATTGTAATTCTGCTATTCGGATTTCGTTGCTCGTTATAAAGTCTATATTCATATCCTAAAAGGGTTGCTTTAACTTCTGATATATTTTGGAAATCAGGGTCAAAACAAATATAGTCATCTTCGGGCATAATGTTCTTCGGAGAAGATTAAACTGAAAATCATCTTATTCATTACAAATAAGATGATCTGAATTGTACTATATAAAAATTATTTCTGTTGTGCTTCTGCCCAGGCTTTAAATTGTGTAATCGCTTTGCTCAACACGCCCGCCGATCCTTTAAATTTTCCGGAACCACTGGGAACATTTCCTTTTCCATACCACTCGTAAAATCCCTGAGTCCGGATGACCCGTTCCAGCATGGGGCGAACTTCTGTATAGGCTTCATGGGCAAATCCATTTGCGATGAGTTGCTGGATCATTCGCCCTCCAAACCATGTCCAGTCACCGCCATTCTGATATATATAGGCTCTTGACATATCTCCTCTGAAAAATCCTTCAGGATAAGTCGGATACAAGGTTAGCCCTATACTCGGCATTCCTGACAAGCGTACGTTTTCAACCATTTGCTTGTTGACGACAGCTATTTCTTTTTTGGAGAGTACGCCGGCTTCTATTGCTATAGCAGTCCCGCCGTGATAATGAATCTTGTTTTCATCAAATCCATCAGGCAGAGGTGACTTTCCGGGATAGATATGAGGGATGAATTTTTGATTTTTTGTATCCCAAAGGTGTTTTCGGATATTAGTATGAATAGATTTTTGCAGCTTTTTCCACTGCGCTACTTCGGGAGCCTGCGGAGCAACACTACATAAGTCTCTTAAAGCAATAATCAGCATAGCATTATCATATACATCTATAGCTTCATTGGAAAGCTCATTCCAGTCACATCCAAAGTTATCATGTGGCTGCACATCTCCCCAGTCCGCGGTCATAGCGCCATATAACAAGCCATATTGTTTATTGTAGCGTTCACGCAGAAGGTAGTCTATCATTTTATTCATGCGGGTGAGTACAGTTTTTCCTGCTACACTTTCCTGCAGAATAGCATGATCACCTGTTTTGCGGATGTATTTACATACAAGTTGTATCAGAGAAGTTTCCTGATCCGTTTCCACCGTATTCTTAAACCCTACATGACCCGGAGCCGCTGCTGCATAATAAGGGGTGTCATCATTCCATGTAAAATCCTTTTTCAGTACATATCCGTCTACCATTTCATCGTTAGGTTGCTGCAGAGCGAAGAATAGCAATATAGCACCTCTGACATCTTCTTTAGAACGTTCTTCCAAAGCTGTTTCAATAAAAGTATTGAGATCTCTTGCCCATATCTGCGAGTAACCACTTCCGGCATTAAATCCTTCTTTTATGACCGAGCGGGCCAACTTATCTACATGTGTCAGGGAGGTGTCAGCCAGAATAGCAGCTGATAATTTTTGATTTTCCAAGTGTTTGCGGGAATGACAGCCTGTCAACAAAAACAGACCGCACAGCCAATAAAGCATAGTATTCATAATGGTGTATAAGGTTGTATGTATATACATGCAATGATACGCATAATTGTAAGATAAGCAAGTGATGATTTGTAATAAAAGTATTGATACATTAAAATAATGAAGTTTTGTAAGGCTTTTATATATAAGATAAGTATTTAATATTTTTATTATTCGGAATAATAAAATATATTTGCTTTTATATGTATATACATTTTGATTTAATAAATCATATCTACATACACGTCAGAAATTATAAATTATGAAATATCCATGTAGTACAGACTGCACAAACACGAATGAATATAGTTTGGATATTCTAAATGACCATTTAAACTCAAATACATATGAAATATATATTTCTCACCATACTGTCAGTCTGCACCTTTGTTATTCAGGTTTGTGGACAAACTGCCGAAAAACCTGTACGTTATGTAAATCCAAATATTGGTACAGCACATAGCCGCTATTTCTTTTACACACCTGCAGCTTTACCATTTGGGATGGCCAAATTAGCGCCCAGTACAAATGGAAGTTATGGGAATGCCTCAGGATGGGAAGCCGTCGGATATGATGAACGACATGAATCTATTGCAGGTTTTTCCAATTTTCATGAATTTCAGATTGGGGGTGTAGTATTTGCACCTACTGTAGGAAAGGTAAAGACATATCCCGGAGTATTGGAAGATCCGCATTCGGGTTACAGATCGGCATTTGACAAAAAAGATGAATTCGCTACTGCCGGTTATTATCAGGTCAGGCTAAAGGATTATGGAATTAAAGCGGAATTAACGGCCACAGCACGTGTGGGATTCCATCAGTATACTTTTCCGGAGACAGATTCTGCCAATATTATCTTTGACATCGGTCACAAGATGGGAGAGAGTGGACTTGTGCTGGACGCTCAGGTAAACTATGAAGGCAACCATATTTCAGGCTATGTGGTGACTAAACCGGTATATGTAAAGAAGTATCAGGAATCGGCCACAGTGACGATGTATTTCTATGCAGAAATAGATAAAACACCTGTAGCCTATGGTACATTTACAGACAGTACAACATATGCCGGAGAGAAAGAAAAGAGTGGAAAAGGAGCAGGACTCTATCTGGTCTTCCATACAAGGGAAGGGGAGAATATCGGTATTAAAACCGGACTTTCTTATACATCGATTGAAAATGCCAGAATAAATCTGATAAAAGAGGCTAAAGATCTTTCATTTGATAAAGCCAAAGAGCAGGCTTTAGATAAGTGGAATACCGCATTGTCACGCATCACCGTAAGCGGAGGTAAAGAATCAGACCGCATCAAATTTTATACAGGTCTATATCATGCATTGTTAGGCAGAGGGCTGGCCAGCGATATAAATGGTGCTTATCCCCGGAATGATGGCGGAGTGGGCCAGATAGCACTTCGTAAAAACGGAGAGCCTGTACATCATCATTACAATACGGATGCGATATGGGGAGCTTTCTGGAATCTGACACAATTGTGGGCGATTGCTTATCCGGAATATTATAACGACTGGATTCAAAGTCAGTTACTGGTCTATAAAGATGCAGGCTGGCTGGGAGACGGCATCGCAAACAGTAAATACGTATCCGGAGTGGGAACAAACTTTACAGGATTAGCCATTGCTGCTGCTTACAATATCGGTATACGGGATTACGATGTAGAACTGGCATATGAAGCAGCCCGCAAAAATGAGCTTGTATCCGAAGGGCGTATACCCGGTGCAGGTAAATTAGATGTAGGCGTATTTGTCCGTCAGGGGTATTCACCTTATCTTATAGATAAATCAGACAGCCCTGAACTCATGGTGCAAGGTTCGCCGTTCGGAGCCTCACATACTCTGGAATATGCTTTCTCCGCTTACGCCGTCGCTCAGTTTGCGAAGGCTTTAGGAAAAAATGAGGATTACCGGACACTGAACAAATTATCCAAAGGCTGGAAGCAACTGTATGACCCAACAACCAAGTTTATACGACCTAAAGACGTTAACGGACAGTTTATAGATAAATTCAATCCTTATGAATCCTGGAGAGGATTTCAGGAAGGTAATGCCTGGCAATATACATTCTATGTACCACACACACCCGAAGAACTGGTATCCCTTGTGGGGAAAGAAACATTTAATAAACGACTGGACAGTATTTTTACTATCTCCCGCAAGAACGTATTCGGAGGAGGTACACATATCGATGCTTTTGCAGGTATTGAAGGATTATATAACCACGGCAATCAGCCCAACTTACATATCTCCTGGCTATTTCATTTTGCAGGAAGACCAGATCTGAGCCAAAAATGGGTACGGTCCATATGTAATGAATTTTACGGAACAGATGGTGTACACGGCTACGGCTACGGACAGGATGAAGATCAGGGCCAATTGGGAGCATGGTATGTACTATCTGCAATGGGTATGTTTGATGTCAAAGGACTAACCGCTCCGGATGCTTCTTTGCAGATCGGTGCACCCTTATTTGACCGGATAAAGATACAGTTACCTGAAACTATACGTCAGAAACCTTTTACGATTACTACCCACGGGCAGAATCCGCAAGCAATTTATATCAACAATATGAACCTCAACGGAAAAGTACTTAAAAAGCCTGTACTGCGCTTTGAAGAACTGCGCAAAGGCGGTCAACTGGATATTTACCTCAAAAAGTAATAATAAATCTGCACATCACGCTGATTCCGGATGATATATCTCGGAGGGAGGAAAATAATTGTTATTTTGAGCAAACGATTGAGTTGGTTTAAAAACGCACTTTATGCTGTTTTCAGGCATTTTATCGCCAGAATATTACATTTAACAGATGGCTTAAGACGTTTTATTGCTCTATTTTAGGCATATCTTATTCCAATAAATTATGAAAAAAATAGTACCTCTGTTGTTACTCATAATGGGTAGCTACGCCACTCTACAAGCTCAGTCCGCTGCAAAACTTAAAGAAACCTATAAAGAACTAAGCGTCTTTTCAGATCCTTTGGCTACGCAATTAAGAAAAGGAATTAAACGTGCTGATATTGCCAAAATTACAGATCCGCAGATCCGTATGGTCGCAGAACAATTGCAAACAGGCAAATACGATAAAAATTACAGATTAGCTTCCTACCATGCCATTTTATCACCAAGCGAGCTTGGGGAACAATTGTCTATCGGCGATGGATACAGTAAATATCAGAATATTACAGGCATTTATTTGCCAATCGGCAAACAAACCATCCTTGTAGATGGAATTTCCCATGATAATCATATCAAATTAGTTGTTCCAAACTGGGACAGACATGCTCCGCAGGGAATAGACCCGACCGATGATCCTAAAGGATGGGGAATAGAAAAACAGGAGTTTGACTTGCGTAACGGAGTGAACCTTGTAGATATTAAAAATTTCGGAGGATTAGCATATATCACTTACTTTTCAGATAAACCAAAAGAACAAAGTCCTATACAGGTTCACTTTTTGAATGCAGCTGTAAATGGCTATTTTGATATTAGTAAACACAATGATCAGGACTGGAACAATCTGGTCGATCATGCAGTCTATCCTATAGTTGATGCTGTTGGAAAACATATACAAATAGCTTATCCAACGGAAGCAATTAAGAAGTATGCATATGGTAAAGGTGTAGAACTGATCAGTAATTATGATTCATTGGTCTATCGCCAACACCGTATATTGGGATTGATAAAGCACAACAGAGTGCCTGAAAACAAGATCCTTTCCCGTGTCAATTACAACTATTATATGTTCCGTGACGGAGACGGAGTGGCATATATGGGAGATAAACCCGGGTATGCAATGGCGATGGTCGTAGATCCTGCAAGTGTAATAAAAGGAGATCCTTGCTGGGGATTCAGTCATGAAGTAGGACATGTGCATCAGACGCGCCCATACCTCAGCTGGGGTGGTCTTGGAGAAGTGAGTAACAATATTTTTTCCTTGTACGTGACGACCTCATTTGGTAATAAAAGCCGCCTTTCAGAACAAAAGAACTATGACAAAGTTCGTAACGAACTGTACGGAAAAGGTAAAAGTTACCTTCAGGATCCAGATGTATTTAACCGGCTGGTCCCTTTCTGGCAATTGCAGTTATATTTTGCCGGACAAGGTGTAAATCCTGATTTTTATCCGGATCTTTTTGAAGCTTTCCGCCAGCAGGCAGCTGTTGATCTGACTCAAAACAGAAGAAACAGAAGAAGTAATTTCATGGATAGAGGAAAGAATCCGGCCGTATACCAGCTCAATTTTGTAAAGACTGTTTGCGAAATTGCTAAAGTAGATTTAACAGAATTCTTTGACGGATACGGATTTTTCTATGTCGGCAACTTTGAGATGGATGACTATGGTAAATATAATTATGAAATGACGCAGGCAATGGTAGACGAATGCAAAGCAGCTATACGCAACATGAATCTTCCGAAACCAAAAACTGATCTTTCTCTATTAAAAGATTAGATTAAAGATTCCCGCTAAGGCTCATTTTCTAACGGAATGAAAAAGGGCGCTGAATTGTTTTCAGCGCCCTTCCTATATTATACTTCCATATCTTTTCGATATTCTCTCGGACTCTTCTGCATAATCATTTTAAAGAACTTGTTGAAATTCGTTAGGTTTTGATATCCGCTTTGGTAACAAATCTCAGAAATAGAAAGTTGTCTGTTCATGAGTAATTTACAGGCATGACCGACTCTCATTTCATTGACAAATTTAGAGAAGGACTTTTGTGTATGTCTTTTAAAAAAACGACAAAAAGCATTGGGTGTCATATTGACTATTTCTGCTGCCACACTTAGAGAAACTTCATCTCTGAAGTTTTGCATCACATAGATATATACGTTATTGATCCTGTTGGTATCCTGTTCTCCAAATGTAGGCTTGTAGCCAATAGATGCCAGATTTTCACATTCACTCGTTTGATGAAGGAGCTCAATGAGATTCAAAAAGCCTGTGATTCTTGAAAAACTCTGTTTATCAACAAGAGATTTGATTTGATGACTGGCTTTTTCTAATACTTCTCCATAGAAACGTAATCCTCGCTGAGCTTTTTTTATAAAATGCTGCATAGAATGGATAGTCGACTGATCATCTGTCAAGGTAAGCAGAAAATCTGCCGGAAAATAGATCACAATAGCTCTTGCACGCTCTTCATGCATAGGATTGAGAAATACATCATCATTTCGCCAGATATGGGGAACATTCGGTCCCATTAATACCATATCTCCTGCCTCGAAAGAAGCGACGTGATTTCCCACTATACGCTTGCCGTAACTTTCTAAGATCAATACCAGTTCACATAGCTCATGAAAGTGAAGAGGATTACTCAAGAAGTTCTGATCTACAAGTTTGATATGAATGGTTTTTTCACTGGGCGGTGACAATTCAATGAATTGCGCTTTCATAATCAGTTATCGTTTATAATGATATCAAATATAACCAATTAAAGGTTTTAGTGAAACAATAATGATCGTTATTATTGTAACAAAACCATATATGGGAGTAAAAAGTTTTATTTTATGTGTATCGGGTTTTAGTTTGCTGCTTGTGTACCTTCTACCTTTGGTTGAACTGATTTTTTCGGAAATATAAAACGTTGTTTCCGGATAAAGTCAGATTTTGTAAAGGCTAAATTCAGTACCCAAAAAACGATTCCGATGAAAATATACGAAACCATTAGTCCGACATGGAAAACAGATAAAGAACTGTTTGAACGGATCCGCAGCGAGCTCTTTACGGCAGTAGTAGGGGATGTGATGGATCAAATGGGATTATATCATCAGTTTTTACCTCCGGATATCCGTGCTCTTCGTAGCGATATGATAGTTGTAGGCCGCGCCATGACTGTTTTAGAAGCGGATGTATCCTCACAGGGCAAAACGATATCCCGTAATCCGGTATTAGCCAGTGCATTCGGTTGTATGCTGGAAGCCCTCGATGATCTCAGAGAAGATGAGATCTATGTCTGCAGCGGCTCTTCTCCGGATTACGCAGTATGGGGAGAGATTATGAGTGCCCGTGCAATACAATTAAATGCTGCAGGAGCAATTCTAAATGGGTATTCCAGAGATACAAATGGTATATTAGCACTGAATTTTCCTTGTTTCTCATTAGGCAGCTATGCACAGGATCAGGCGCCCCGTGGAAAAGTAATAGACTGGAGAGTACCTATCTGTATCGGTAAGGCTCAGATTGAAGATGGAGATCTTTTGTTTGGAGATATAGATGGTGTATGTGTAGTACCAAAAGCAAAGGAAAGGGAAATATTGAGCCGGGCATTTGAAAAAGCCAGAAGTGAAAAGATCGTCTTTCAGAAAATAACTGAAGGAATGGCTGCAAAAGAGGCCTTCGAGAAATATGGAATTATGTAAACCTATGAAAGTAAATACAATAGCAGTATGGGTAATGATTTGTGCATTTGTTTCGGTGACAAAAGCCCAACAGCTTAATACACGAATATCTTTGCCTCCGATTCCGGCAGCAGTGACAGGTACAGATCAGCCCAGCCTATCGCTGAATGGCATATGGTATTTCCGCTCAGACCAATCCTCAACATCTGCAATTAATGTTCCCGGTGAATGGGAAATGCAGGGTTATCATGTATCACCAGGAGAAAAGGCGATCTATGAGAAAGAATTCACTCTTCCTGCCTCATGGGTAGATAAACGTGTGGTAGTCCGCTTTGATGCGGTGAGTTCATATGCTATAGTCAAGGTAAATGGTATCATGATAGGAGAGCACGAGGGAGGATTTGTAGCCTTTCATATGGATCTGACTTCAGCTATAAAACCCGGCAATAATATACTTACGGTGGAAGTACAGGCAAATACTATCAGTGATATATTAGGTTGTGTCTCTCAGTATGCAGCTCATACAGTCGGCGGTATATTGAGGAAAGTGACATTATTTGCTCTTCCACAAGTTTATATTTCAGACCTGGATGTAAACAGTAGCTTTGACAGTCAGTACAGACATGCTAAACTTGACTTAAGTACGCGTATTATGAATCATACCCGTTCTATACAAGACGCAGGCATAAGGTACACACTGAAAGACAAGGAAGGAAAAGTGATCTTTATAAAGAATATTTCTGAAAAAGCTCTTAAAGCGCTGACATCAGAGCAGCTGGCTGTACGTGTAGATGTAGATAAACCTCATCACTGGACGGCAGAAACTCCCTATCTCTATGAGTTGACGACAGAATTGCTGAATGATCGTCATACGATTCAACGCAATGTTCAGAAAGTAGGTTTCAGAGAAGTAAAGATAGCGGGCAATCAATTACTGATCAATGGTAAACCCGTAAAATTAAAAGGTGTAAACCGGCATTGCGTTCATCCGCTGCTCGGCAGAGCTTCTGACCCGGAACTGGATCGCAAAGATGCAGAGCTATTTCTGGCTGCTAATCTCAATTATATACGCACTTCACATTATCCGCCTTCTGAAGAATTTCTTCATGCAGCAGATGAATTAGGCTTGTACGTAGAGAGTGAATCCGCATTAAACTGGATCCAGCATCATGCTTCACCAATCTGGCAACATTGGGATTATCAGGATCCTAAGTTTTTACCACTGATGATACAGGCCAACAGAGAAAATGTAATGACGAATAAAAAGCATCCTTCTGTTATTCTGTGGTCGCTGGGAAATGAATCCAGATGGAGCAATTTATGGGCTGAAGTCAATAAAACTGTTAAACTTCTGGATAAAAGCAGACCGACCAGTTTTCATGACCAGACATGGGGAGGATTTAATAACGCAGGCAGTAAGGCAGATGTAGCCAATTATCATTATCCTGGCATCGACGGACCTGCAAACACAGATACGATCTCCCGTCCCACACTTTTCGGAGAGTATGCACACTTGTCTACATACAACAGAAGGGAATTGCTTACTGATCCCGGAATAAGAGATCTGTTTAACGCACCCATGCGCATTTTTTTTGATTCTATATACGTACATAAGGGTAATCTTGGGGGAGCGATATGGAGTGGAATAGATGACACATTTCATCTCCCTGATGGAAGAATTGCAGGTTACGGACCATGGGGACCTTTAGATGGCTGGAGAAGAACAAAGCCGGAGTACTATGGTATAAAGAAAGCTTATTCACCGGTAAGGGTACTGAATATGCAGCGAACAAAAGACGGAGTAATGTGCACTGTTCAGAATCGTTATGATTTCTGCTCTCTTGAAGATATTAAGATACTGGCCGTTATTGACGGAAAAGAAATACGGCTGAAATCATCAATAAAACCACATAACACAGGTCAGATCCTTATTCCACAAGCTAAAGACGCTGATATCGTTGAGATTATGTTTACGGATCCGAGAGGATTTGAAATTGAACATGAGATATTCACAGATAAGAAGCCGGTTCAGGTAGCCCATATGTACAAATCCTTGTCTTTAAAAGAAGATTCTGCATTTATTTATATTACCCAGGGAAATATAGATTATACGATCAGCAAGACATACGGAGTGATTACTACAGTCCGTAAAAATAAGGAACTGATCCTCACCAAAGGGCCCTCTTTAGCCATTATAGCCGCAAATACAGAAGATGGAGGCAAACCTAATGTAGCAGGAGAAACGTATCAGAATAATATCTATCCGCTCAAACATTATCCCTTATATACTTTATTTGCAAAAAATGTATCTGTAGAAAATAAAACAGACAGTATCCTTGTCAACCTCAACCTTTCCTATCAACAAGGGGAAGGAAATCAACAGTTTGTCTTTACGAAAGATGGCTTTTTAAAAGTGAGATATGAAATGGAGAATAAAAAAAGTGATATCCAGGTCTATCAGTATGGATTAATGATGGAACTTCCTCTCACTTTCGATGAACTTACCTGGCACAGAGAAGGCCCCTTCAGTTATTATCCAAAGGATCATATCGGTCGGAATAAAGGGTTTGCAAAACTTAACGCAAATAACATATATGACGTTGAAGCACATGGAAAACCTTTAGCAAGAGACTGGAAGGATGATGCGAATACATTGGGATCCAATGATTTCAGGTCTACAAAAGCCAACATCATCTCTGCCGAACTGAAACACAATACACAAAGTACAGTAAAAGTAATGTCCAATGCTAAGCAGGCATCCCGAAGCTGGAAACAGGATGAACACGTCCAATGGCTGATTGCAGACTATACAAATAACGGATCAGAACCTTTTTACGGAAGTCCGCATAGTTCGGGGCGTCTTACACTCCGAAAGGGTGACAAAATTAAAGGAATGCTCTTGCTGAAAATTGATTAGGAAAGTGTAAATTACAAGGATGAAGGCATCCTCATAAGTTGATCTTCTTCTCTGTTTCGAATGTGTTTAAAACAGATAAAAAATATATGCATAAACCTGTTTAAATGAAGATAGTAGATGTTAAAGTCTGGTTGGTGGAAGGAGTAAAATACAACTGGACATTGCTGAAAATATATACCGACACCGGGCATACAGGTGTAGGAGAAGCCACCAACTGGCCAGGAAGCCCCATTGTTTTTGAGGCCGCAAAGCATGCGGGTCAACGGATCATCGGACTGGATCCTATGCGGACCGATTTTATATGGACAAAACTGTATCGTGATCTGAACTGGGTCGGACCTTATGGTGCCAGTATGTGTGCTATAAGTGGAATAGATATGGCATTACTGGATTTAAAAGCTAAAGTCCTCGGTGTACCCTGTTATGAACTTTTGGGAGGTGCTTTCAGGAAAGACATTCTGTTATACGCTAACTACTGGTTTACAGGTGGCGGGCATAATAAGGCAGACTATGCTGCTCAGGCATTGAAAGTAAAAGAAGCCGGTTTTACCGGACTCAAGTTCGATCCGTTTGCACACACTAATTATTTATATGGAGAGGACCTTTCATCTAATCTGACACTGACATCTGAGCAGCAGGATCTTGCATTCGAGGTTAGTCAAGCCGTTCGTGAAGCCGTCGGGCCGGATTTTGATATTATGATCGAAACACATGCTATGCTCAACTTTCGGGTCGCAGTCAAGATGGCCGAACGCCTGTCTACTCTGGATATCACCTGGTATGAAGAGCCCGCCGGTCCGGAAAACGCAGATACATTAAGAGCTATGCGAGAGAGAATTCCTTCCAGTGTTTCTATCTGTGTTGGAGAACGGCACTACACCAGACATGGTATTCGTCCGGTACTCGAAAAGAATGTTTGTGATATGATGATGCCCGATATTACACGCTGTGGCGGCCCTTCAGAGATGAAACGTATGGCTACAATGATGGAAGCATATAATGTGCTGCTGGCTCCTCATAATCCCAATGGTCCGCTGTCAACGCTGGCAAGTGCTCATGTATGTGCTGCAATACCAAACTTCTTCAGACAGGAATTTATGTTTAATGATGTCCCATGGCGGGATCAGGTTATCGATCAGCCTATAGCGGACATGATCAGCAACGGAGTATTGACACTTAGCGATAGACCGGGACTTGGAGTTGATCTGGTAGAAGAAGAAATGCTGAAACATCCCGGTATTCTCGAACCCAGATCTGGATTTTACGTATAGACAATGGCACTTACAATAGATTTAACAGAAAAGAATGTTCTGATTACAGGTGGCATTTCAGGAATAGGATTAGGAACAGCTATCCAGTTTGCAAAAGCAGGAGCAAAGGTGATCGTTTGTGCTGAGCGATCTGTACAAGATGAACAGGTTCAGGCATTCTATAAAGAGCTGCATCAGTACAGCAGCGACGTATATTATTATCAGACGGATGTAACAAATCCTGTTGAAATAAAGCAGTTAGAAGAAGAAATCAGAAGTCAGTTCGGCCGGTTAGATATACTGATTTCCAATGCCGGCAGAAATATTTTCACTACACTGGCAAATTGTGATGAGGAAACCTGGAATACCAATCAAAAATTAAATCTGGAATCCCATTGGTTTCTTGGTAAAACAATGAGACCACTGCTGCAGGTGTCGGGGCAAGGGGTTATCATTGTATTATCCTCTAATCATGCATATAGTTCAATACAGGGGTGCTTTCCTTACAATGTGGCAAAAGCAGCGCTTCCTGCGATGGTCAGAGCAATGGCCATAGAATGGACACCTTCCATTCGTACGGTGGGAATAGCTCCGGGATTTATTGACACGCCCGGAAATCAACTGTGGTTTGATTCATTTGAAGACAGCCAAAAGGCGAGAGCTGATACCATAGCACTGCACCCTGTCAAACGCCTGGGTACACCCGAAGAAATCGGAGGATGGTGTGTTTTTTTATGTAGTGAATACGCTGCTTTCGCAAACGGAACGACCTACCTGATTGATGGTGGCAGAAGTGCATTAATGCAGGATTGAGATGGAATAAACACAGCTTATGATTGTAAACGTGAATAATACAACAGAGCTGCAATGTCTACCGTTAAAATAGTGTCACTACCAGTCATTTTAGTTGTAGTGGTCTTCCCAAACTCTACCTAATTTTACAACTATACAAAGCTGTACTTACTTTATATTTTTTAATGAAGTATAGCTGTATACTATAAACCTTAATCTACTTATAACAAGCCTGTTTTGAACAGATTAATATTTTTAAGTTGATTATCCAGTTGTAAATAAAAAATGGTTAGAAAAATTATTGTGTGTGCAGTTTTACTGCTTCTTGTCATTGGAGTAGCCTTGTTTGCTTTTGCAAAAGAGGACCCTGTAGATTTTAGTACTGAAGTCAAGCCCATACTGAATAAACACTGTATTACCTGCCACGGAGGAGTAAAGAAAAACGGAGGGTTCAGTATACTTTTTGAGAACGAAGCCTTCGCAAAAGCAGAATCCGGTAAACCAGCTATTATTCGCGGAGATGCGGATCATAGTGAATTTATAAAAAGACTAACCCATGAAGATCCGGAACTTCGCATGCCTTATAATGCTGCTCCACTCAGTGAAGCCGAGATTGATATCCTCAAAAGATGGATAAATGAAGGAGCTAAATGGGGAGAACACTGGGCATATACGTTGCCGGAAGAAGTAGAAGTACCCAAGCCATTTTCATTTGCCAGACTATTTGGAAAGTATCCGTCAGGGATTTCAAATGATATTGATTATTTCGTACAGGACAAATTCAGCGAAAAAGGATTGAAGTTTTCAGGTGAAGCGGATAAACAAACCCTGTTAAGAAGAGTATATCTCGATCTGACCGGAGTGCCACCTACCTGGGAAGAGATCCGTAGTTTTGAAACCGACACAGGTGAAAATGCATATGAAATACGGGTAGACAGTCTGCTTTCCTCATCCCGTTACGGAGAAAAATGGGCTTCATGGTGGTTGGATATGGCCAGATATGCCGATACTAAAGGTTATGAAAGAGACGAGTCCAGACAAATCTGGAAGTATAGAGACTGGGTGATCAAAGCCTTTAATTCGGACAAACCTTACGATCAGTTCACTATTGAACAACTGGCCGGAGATCTGTTGCCTGAGCCTACAAAAGAGCAGCTTATTGCTACAGCTTTTCACCGTAATACAATGAACAATGACGAAGGTGGTACAGATAGTGAAGAATTCAGAGTCTCGTCTGTATTAGACCGGGTCAATACGACCTATCAGGTATGGCTGAGTACCACATTCGAATGTGTCCAATGTCATAGTCATACCTATGACCCGTTTAAATTTGAAGAATACTATAAATCTGTTGCTTTTTTTAATAATACAAGAGATGAAGACACCTACGGTGATCATCCTAAATTACGGTTCTATACCGCTGATGATGAAAAAAGACTGGATAGCATTAAAAACTGGATCAGTCAGTCCGGCAATCCGCAGTTAGTCCGTTCTGCAGAACTATTTCTTCACACATTAGAACCTAAGGTACATGCACATTACAGTGATCAGATCACTAATGGTGCTTTGTATGACACCAAGTGGCTGGGACTGCGCAACGGAGGAAATGCAAGACTGAAGAAAATAACACTGGACGGTAAGAAATTATTCTTCCTGAATTACTGGACATCTGCTCCGGGCGGAAAGCTGGAAATCAGAAAAGATGGCCTTCAGGGACAGATACTGACCAGTATTGATCTTCCGGCTACACAGGGAAGGCAGGTGATCCATGTTCCGATTCCGGAAATATCCGGTGTTCACGATCTTTATCTGCTTGCAAAAAATCCGTCTATAAAAACTGATGAGACTGTCCTGATGATCGAATGGTTTGCTTTCAGAGAAGGATTTCCGGGGATGGATAGCCCGAAAAGCCAGCATATGGAACGCACCTTTATGCAACTGGTAAATATGAACCCCGAAAGTGTGCCCGTTATGATTGAAAATCCTAAAGAGATGGCGCGTACAACTTACGTCTTCGAACGCGGTAACTGGATGGTACATGGAGATGCGGTCACACCTGCAGTACCTGCTGTTCTCAATGATTTTCCTAAAGGTGCACCAAATAACAGATTGGGATTCAGTCAATGGATTGTAAGTAAAGAAAATCCGCTTACCGCCCGTACATTAGTGAACAGAGTCTGGGCACAGCTATTCGGAAGAGGATTAGTCGAACCGCTGGGCGACATGGGTACTCAAAGTATTCCGCCTATACATCGTGAACTGCTGGATTACCTGTCATTGAAAGTAATGAACGAAATGAACTGGAGCGTCAAATCTCTTGTTCGGGAAATGGTAACATCTTCTACATACAAACAATCTTCAGGTTTAAACAACAAGCAGGTGGAGAAAGATCCGGAAAACCGGTATTGGGCACGTGGACCACGTTTCCGTCTTTCTGCTGAACAGATCAGAGATCAGGCACTTGCCGTCAGTGGTCTGCTGAGTTCCAAAATGTATGGTCCGGGTGTCATGCCTCATCAACCGGAAGGTGTATGGATGACTGTATACAGCGGCGAATCATGGACCAAAAGTACCGGTGAAGATCAGTATAGACGAGGTATATACACCTTCCTGAAGCGCACAAGTCCTTATCCGTCATTTATCTCGTTTGATGCTTCCAGCCGGGAAGTCTGTCTGGTGGATCGTATCCGGACAAATACACCTTTACAGGCGTTGACAACACTTAATGATCCTGTCTATCTGGAAGCAGCCAAAGCTCTGGCCACAGAGATGGAGAAAGATGCAAAAGGTAATGTCAGGCAACTTATAGCTTCCGGATACAGACGAACGATGTTTAAAGATCCGGCTGAAGATAAACTTATCGCTTTGGAAAAACTTTATCATCAGGCACTGAATAATTTTAAATCTCATCCGGAGGCAGCCACTAAATTCCTGAGTATAGCGCCTGCCGGTAAGAAAGATCAACAACAGATAGCGGCTAAGGCTGCAAGTACTGTGGTGGCAAATGCGTTGTTGAATCTGGATGAATTCTTAACCAAATCCTAAAGAGTTATGGTAGACTTAGATAAATTGATGCGTGAAGCACAACAATACAAACTGCAGGCTGTTACCCGCAGGCACTTTCTCAAAGATTGTGTAGCAGGGATAGGCAGCATTGCACTTGGCAGTCTGTTAGCCAGTTGTGGTGGAAGTGGACAGGGAGATGCTCCGCTTAATCTGAATGCGTTGAATCCGATGATCCCCCGAGCACCGCATTTTCCGGCTAAAGCCAAAAGTGTAATTTATCTGCACATGGCGGGAGCGCCCTCACAACTCGAACTTTTTGACTATAAACCGGAACTGCACAAGTTACATAATAAGCCATGTCCGGATTCCCTGTTGAAAGGTAAGAAATTCGCATTTATCCGTGGCACACCTAATATGCTGGGACCACAGGCCACATTTGCGCAATATGGAGAAAGCGGAGCATGGATATCCGATCATTTGCCACATTTCAGCAAAGTGGTGGATGATGTCAGTTTTTTGAAAGCGGTACATACAGATCAGTTTAATCACGGACCGGCTCAGCTGTTTATGCACACCGGTAGTGCCCGGCTCGGCAGGCCGAGCATAGGTTCATGGGTGACTTACGGACTTGGCTCGGAAAATAGTAACCTTCCGGGGTTCGTGGTGTTGACATCCGGAGGAAAAACTCCTGATGCTGGCAAAAGTGTGTGGGGAAGTGGATTTTTACCCTCAGTATATCAGGGTGTACAATGTCGCTCAAAGGGAGATCCGGTCTTATATATTGCTGATCCCGACGGGATGGGAAGAGATCTCAAGAAACATACGATTGATGCTATCAATACCGTGAATATGGATGAGTATGAAACGTATAAGGATCCGGAGACTCTGTCCCGTATCGCACAGTATGAGATGGCTTATAAAATGCAGGTTGCAGTACCTGAAGTAATGGATATTGCTTCGGAACCAGAGTATATACATGAATTGTACGGCACGCAACCAGGTAAGGAGTCTTTCGCAAACAACTGCCTGCTGGCGCGTAAACTTGTAGAGCAGGGGGTACGCTTTGTACAATTATTTGACTGGGGATGGGATAGTCACGGAACCAGTGCCTCAGATTCGATAGACCTGGGATTCAGAAATAAATGCAGAGAAATAGACCGTCCGATGACAGCTTTGATTATGGATCTCAAACAGCGCGGACTGCTGGATGAAACTCTTGTTGTATGGGGTGGTGAATTCGGGCGCACACCTATGCAGGAGAACAGAGATAATCGTGACATGCCTTTTATGGGCAGAGATCACCATACAGACGCATATACCATCTGGATGGCAGGAGGCGGTGTACGTAAGGGAGTGACCTACGGAGAGACAGACGAAATCGGATTTACGGCGGTCAGTGGCCGGTCTTCTGTACATGATGTACATGCGACTATGCTGCATCTGCTGGGCTTTGACCACGAAAAGTTTACATATGAGTTTCAGGGACGTCCATTCAGACTCACTGATGTTGAAGGAAATCTCATCAGCGATATTATATAACCAATAGATTATGGGGAAAATAAAACTATTATTAACAGCTATCCTTACATTATTCATGATGCAGCATTTGCATGCTTCAGCAACATTTAAAATTCGTTTTTACGCTACAAACTGGGGAATGAATGAGTCCTGGGACAGCTATTGCGAAAAAGTCAAAAAAGCCGGATACGATGGTCTGGAGGTATGGGTACCAGGAAGCAAAGAAGAACAAAAGCAAATGTTTGATGCGTTCCGGAAGTATGGTCTGGCATACGCATTTTTAAGCGGAGGCGGCGGAGCAACTTTTGAACAATATTACAACAGCTATGTCAAAAATGTAGAAATGGCCATGCAGCTTAAACCGGATTTTGTCAATTGTCATACCGGAAAGGATTACTTTACATTTGATCAGAACAAAAAACTGATTGAAGCCGCTGATATCATCAGTAAAAAATACCATATTCCGGTTATGCACGAGACTCATCGGGGAAGATTTAGTTTTGCGGCTCACATTACAAGACAGTTTTTAGAACAGATTCCTCAATTACAGCTTACACTTGATATCTCTCACTGGTGCAACGTTCATGAGTCACTGCTGGGTGATCAGACAGAAACAGTTGAACTGGCACTATCCCGTACAGCGCATATTCATGCCCGTATTGGACAGCCGCAAGCGCCTCAGGTCAGTGATCCGGCTGCTCCGGAATGGAAAAGCACAGTGGAGCAACATCTGGCCTGGTGGGATGAAGTGATCCGTTTGCGTAAAGAAGCCGGAATAAATCAGTTAACGGTTACCACCGAATTTGGTCCTTCGGGATATCTACCAACGTTACCCTATACACAACAGCCGGTCGCAGATCAATGGACTGTAAATGTATATATGCTTAATCTTTTGAAGTCCCGATACCAACAATAATGATCTTTATAGAAGAATTACTTAGTTTCACGGGCCGCTGGCATCCTGTATTGGTTCATTTACCTATCGGAATACTGTTTCTGGCTCTTGTATTTGCTGTTTTCGCACGCTTTGAACGCTACCGCAATTTGTCTTTTGCAATTCCGTTCTCCTTACTTTTGGGTACCGGAGCCGCTATTCTGACTTGCATAACAGGTTACCTGTTATCACTGGATGGCGGATATGATACATCCGTGTTGAGTTTTCACCAGTGGCTGGGAATTGCTGTTGCCGTCATGAGTTTGTGGACATATTCGCTGTACAGAGCCGCTGATAAAGGTGCAGGGCTGTGGGCAAAACTGGTAAAACGGCGTTTTTTCTTTTTGATAACGGTTGTCGTTTTATTGGGTGCAACTGGCCACTTTGGAGGAACACTTACACATGGAAAAGGATATATGAAAGATGCCCTTCCTTCTTCAATCAAGAAAATTGCAGGTATCCAGGCTGAAGAAGAAAAGCTGATTTTAATCGAAAATGTTCAGGATGCCCATGTTTATGATGCTATTATTCAGCCTATTCTCCAACAACGTTGTCAAAGCTGTCATGGAGATAAAAAGCAGGAAGGAGGGCTCGCTCTGCACAATCGGGAAAGTTTGTTAAAAGGAGGGGAAGATGGATCTGTGCTGACAGCCGGAAAACTGGATAAAAGTGAATTGTATGCCCGTCTTATTCTGCCTGAAGGTCACGAAGGACGTATGCCGCCAAAAGGCAGAACACCTATCAGCCCCGAACAAATACAGCTTATTGGCTGGTGGATAGAACAGGGCGCAGATTTTGAAAAGAAAGCAAAAGACCTCAAACAAAATGAAAAGATTGCAGCACTGTTAAAGAGTCTGGAAGAAGGTGACTCGTCTGCCAAATCAGCATATGCTGCATTGCCGGAGGCTCCGCCACTGCCGGACGAGGCTATTCAGCAATTACAGCAAAAAGGGGTGAAGGTAATCCCGTTATCTGCGGACAATAACTATGTCATGGTCAATGCAATCAATTATCCAGAATTTTCAGATGCAGATATGCAAGACTTGCTAAAGATGAAAGATAATATTATCCAGTTAAAACTGGGACACACGGCGATCTCTGATAAGGCTTTGTCTGAGATTGCAAAGCTGCCTGTACTCATGAAACTTCATTTGGAACATACGGCAATTACAAATGAAGGATTAAAATATCTGAAAGGACATAAAAACCTATCTTACATAAATTTATATAAAACAAAAGTGTCTGATGAAGGGCTCTCTTATCTGCAGCATATTCCCAAGTTAGAACAGGTATATGTTTATCAGACTGGGGTAACTCCCGGAGGTATAGATAAAGTTCGCCAGACCTTATCAAAATCTCATTTAGATACCGGAAATTATCAATTGCCATTTTTGGCAACAGATACGATGCAATATCAATAAATACGTCTGGAGTTTAACGAAGAAAATACAGTACACCAGATGGGGCCGGATTTTTAAATCCAGCCCTTACTGATAAAATATTGGATAATCCGCTATAACTGTATGGTCTGTTCTATATGAATTTGAGACAGAAAATATTCATCATGTGATATAGCGAGTAATGTACCTTTGTAATCATTTATAGCAGAGGTCAGAATTTCCATATTCTGAATATCCAGATTATTGGTAGGTTCATCAAGAATAATAATATCAGGTGCCTGATTGCCTATGGTAAGACAGCATAGCATCAACCTCATTTTTTCTCCTCCACTCAATGCATAGCAGGGTTTATCCCACGTATCTCTGTCAAAAAGAAACCGAACCAAACGGATCTTTATTTCATGCTCCTGTAAAGCTGAAGAATTAAAGTGTGATGCCTGTTCAAATACAGTGAGATCACCATTGATAAGAGAATAATCCTGATCGATATATACAGCATGCCGGATCGCACTGAACAGATTTCCTTTACCCGGCGACAAATTGCCCAGTATCATATTGATCAATGTTGTTTTACCGGAACCGTTTACACCTTTTATGGCATATCTGTCCCCACTGAAAATTTTAAAAGACACATTATTTTCCCATATAGCAGACTGAGCATAAGTGTAATTAATATCTTTAGCTTCGACTAATACTTTTCCTTTATGCAAAGAAGACTGATCAAATCCAAACTTCATTCTGTCCGTATCAGATACTTCCTTGCGTAACATATCCAGATCATTTGTGATATGACTTAGTTTTTCGGCATGGACATCCTTTATTTTTGCCGTACTTCGTTCCGCACTGTTACGCAGCGTATTCATGACAATGGTTGGAAGACCTGCTTTCTCCTGTTTCTTTTTTCCTCTGGCGTCCAGCTTTTGTTGTCTTTCCAGTGTTTCTCTTTCCACCTCCTTAGCCTTACGCAATGCTTTTTCCTTGCTTCTGATATCTTGTTCCAGCGCTTCTGACTCGATCTTCTTTTGCTCTACATAATGGTCATAATTGCCACCATAAATCCGGATTCCTTTAGGACTGAGTTCATAAACCGTATTCAGCAGATTCAGTAACTGGCGGTCATGACTTACGATAAGCAATGTCAGATTGGTCTGTATAATAAACTCATACAGCTTCGTTCTCCCGATACGATCCAGATGATTACTGGGCTCATCCATCAATACTACATCCGGTTCATGAATCATAATACCGGATAAGAATACTTTCGTTTTTTGTCCTCCACTCAGACGGCTCATAGATTGCTGCAGATCGATATCCTCAATTCCCCAATACTGAAAGGCTTTCTGGCAACGTTCCTCAATACTCCAGTCATCATCCAGTATCTGCAACTGTTCATCTGTCATGCGGCCATCCAGTATTTCATAAAAAGCCTGCAGTTTGGCACTTATACCTAATGCTTCAGCAACAGTACTTGTGTTATATTGTCCGTAGTGCTGCGGCACGTCATAGCATTTTGCGTCCACATGAACCTGTCCGGCAGAAGGCTGAATCTTACCTGCAATAAGTTTGAGAAGGGTAGACTTGCCCACTCCGTTGTTACCAATAAGTGCAATTTTTTGCTGTTGCTGTATGTGGAGTGAAATCTGGTCGAATAAGAGCTCCTTATTCGGGTGTATATATGTAATTTGTTGTAAACTAATCATCAGTAATTTCTTTAAAAAATTAAACAATAAATGGGCTGACTTGAGAAGTTCTGATCCCTGTTAATGCTATTAAAAGAAATTTGATATTACATATATACTGTTGGGTTTTGTGCTACAAAGGTAGGAAATTTTCTTAAATAAATGCTAACACAGTATTTGGTATAATAAAAAGGCCGAATTAAACATATGCTGTCTAACCGGCCTTCTATGTATATAAAGGAAAAAATTATGCTAGTTTACAGCTTGCTTTACAACACCAATGTATAAAGGTGTGTTGGTATTATCCTTCTTCCCAACCAGGATAATAGAGTAATAATTATCCGGATCTAATTTTATACCCTCTCTGCTTACCAGTATGTTACCGGATTCATCTTTTACAGATAATTTAAATGTTCCGCTGGCCTGAGATACAAAAGCCTGGTTAGCTGTTGCTGTAGTCTGAGTTTCGGTTGCTCTGTCTTTAAATTTATCTTGGATAGCCGTATCGCCGATCTGCAGAGAAACTTTCCCCGGCATATCAGCTAAGTTAAAGAACCGGAGACCTGCAGGTTTATCAGTTGCCGGTGTAAGGGTAGTTTTCTTGTCTTCCGTAATAAAATGTTTTGCTTTATCCTTATTGCCAAAAGTAAATGAAGAATAATAAACACTGTCTTTTACAGCGAAAGTAGTATCTACAAGTGTTTTAGGATCCTGAGTTCCTTTTACAATAATATTACGGTTTCCGGTGAACAGCGCGATCCAGTCATACCCTTTATACATTAATGGGAAATACGGATTCTGGATAGGACGCTGATCAGCATAATAAACAATACCCTGAGCATCCGAAAATCCATTGACCATGGTTAGTCCGCCTGCAGGAATATCAATATAATTGTTGTCATTGTCTTTCAGACAGCTGCTCAGTAAAAAGCTACTTAATACAAAGCAGATCATTAGATAAAATGTATGTTTTTTCATGTTTTCTAAAGTTTAGATTTCCGTTTTCCGGAATTCAAATTATTCTTTCTCTTCTGGTTTATAAGACGGATGGAGAAATCGAAAAGCTACAGATTTATAAAAATTTTTATAATTATTGCTTCTTTTTAAGTTTTAATTTTCTGAAAAACAGATTTTTAAAAACATCTGAAGTGTTTTCTGACTCTTGAAAAACGCAGTCCGGAAGAGGGTTTAACATTTCAGTAATCAGGAATTATGCGTAAAAAAAACAGCAAACATTTATACATCTCAATGGTTTTAACATAAAAGAAAATATTATGGCTATAATTGATCAAATTACTACTTACCTCGGCAATGAAGCTGATGAATTACTCCGTTATGAGAGTAAAGCTGTTGCCAAAGATATACTTCATCTTCCATCGCCTGATTTTATCGATCAGGTATACGGCATTACTGACCGTAATCCGCAAACCATACGTAGTCTGGGACAGCTTTTTGGACATGGACGCCTTGCAAATACCGGATACTTATCCATTTTACCGATTGATCAGGGTATAGAGCACAGTGCCGGCGCGTCCTTTGCTGCTAATCCTTTATATTTTGATCCTGAAAACATTGTAAAACTCGCAATTGAAGGAGGTTGTAATGCTGTTGCTACCACTTTTGGTGTATTGGGTTCCGTTGCCCGCAGATATGCACATAAAATCCCTTTTATTGTAAAAATAAATCATAATGAGCTACTTACGTATCCCAATAAAAGCGAGCAAATCCTGTATGGAACAGTTCGTGAAGCCTGGAACCTGGGTGCAGCAGCAGTAGGAGCAACGATATATTTTGGATCTGAAGACTCCGGAAGACAGATTGTAGAAGTTGCAAAAGCTTTTGAGGAAGCTCACCGGTTAGGTATGGCAACTATTCTGTGGTGTTATCTGCGTAATGATGCTTTTAAAACAGGAGGGAAGGACTACCACCTTTCGGCAGATCTGACCGGACAGGCAAATCATCTGGGAGTGACGATACAGGCGGATATCATTAAACAAAAACTGCCTGAATTGAACGGTGGTTATCAGGCTCTCAATATGGGGAGCAGCAGCTATGGAAAACTTGATGAACGGATGTATACTGAACTGGCGTCATCTCATCCTATTGATCTTTGCCGTTATCAGGTATTGAATTGCTTTTCCGGTCGTGCAGGACTCATCAACTCAGGAGGTGCTTCCGGTAAAAATGATTTTCCGGATGCTGTTAAAACAGCTGTTATCAATAAAAGAGCAGGTGGAACCGGATTGATTTCAGGCAGAAAGGCCTTTCAAAGGCCTATGGATGAAGGTGTACAGCTTTTGCATGCTATACAGGATGTCTATCTGAGTAAAGATGTTACGATTGCCTAGATAAAGAATTTATTGATATAAATATTATTCATAAATCCCCTGATTCAAAGTCAGGGGATTTTTACTGACTAATTTCTAAACATGGAAATTAATTCCGTAAAAAAGATAGCTTATTAGTTGTTAAATGTTGGAATCTATCACTTTAACTTACCCTGAATCATTTACCAGTTTATCTTTAATGGAAAATGGAAATTATGAACAAATCCAAATAACAGACAACAGTTGAATCCGGCAGATCACACTTTTCAGATAAAAATTGTCCTTCCTGATGCTATTATATAAAGAATGATACAAAAGCATTCCTTTGCTGAAGGTTGACTTTCTGTTAAAAGTATTATCTTCACGTCCGGAAAATAATGAATAGACATGTCAAATAAAACCAATGCTGTCCGGATGCTGGATCAGCTTAAGGTCAATTATGAAGTACGCGAATATGATGTGGATGAAGATGATCTGAGTGCTGGTCATGTTGCAGAATCATTGGGTCTGGATCCTAAAACATTATATAAAACCTTAGTTTTGAAAGGTAATACCAGTGGATATCTGGTAGCTGTAATTCCTGGAGACACTCAACTTGATCTTAAGAAAATAGCAAAGGCTTCCGGTAATAAGAATTGTGAGATGATCCCTGTAAAGGATATCCAGACCCTGACCGGATATATACGAGGAGGTTGTTCACCTATAGGAATGAAGAAAGCATTTCCTACCTATATAGAACAATCTGTTCAGATACAGACTGCCATTAGTATCAGTGCAGGGAAGAGGGGATTGCAGATTATTCTGAGTCCCCAGGATCTGGTAAAGGTTACGAATGCCCGATATGCTGAATTGATATAGTTGCATGCTTTCATATATAGTTTCATTATCAGCAAAATAGAGCCCTAATTATAAAGTATAAATTGATATTATCATTATCTTATGTTTAATTCTCCTGCAGGTTTAACCTCCTCAAAAAAGCATTACGCCATATTGGACGGACTGAGAGGTGTGGCCGCTTTGGTTATTGTGATTTTCCATTTTATGGAATGGGTCTATACCGATTTTAGTGATAATATTGTAGGACATGGCTATCTGGCTGTAGATTTTTTCTTTTGTTTGTCTGGTTTTGTTATTGGCTATGCTTATGATGACCGTATTAATCAAATGGGGCTTAAGCAATTTTTTATTTCCCGGGCTATACGTTTACATCCTTTAGTCGTTCTGGGAGGTATACTGGGTTTATTAGGCTATTTCTTTGATCCTTTTACCGGACCGGAAGAAGTTTTGTCTACCAGTCGTTTGATCCTTATAATAGTCTTTACCTTACTTCTGATCCCGTTTCCGGTAATGAAAGACAAGGTTTATAATATGTTTGGACTGAATGCTCCTGCATGGTCTCTTTTTTGGGAATACATTGCCAACATCATATATGCATTATTTCTGTCCCGTATCAGGAGAACCTTTCTTATCCTTTTGACCATTGTGGCTGCAGGTGTTTTATGTTATGTCAGTTATACAACAGGTGGTTTGTCTGGTGGGTGGGGAAAAGGAAACTTTTGGGAAGGTGGTGCACGCATTGCCTATTCTTTTCTTGCAGGTCTGCTCATTCATCGTTCCAAATGGATTCTGCAATCAAAACTAGGCTTTGCAAGTCTCAGTATTTTACTGATACTTCCTTTTATGATGCCGTTCACCTCGTGGAACTGGCTGGCAGAATCTTTCGTTGTACTTTTCTATTTCCCATTACTGGTATCTCTGGGAGCAGGAGCGGTTCTTTCACCCTCCTTACTAAAGATCTGTAATTTCTCAGGACAGATCTCTTATCCGATCTATATGACTCATTATTGGGGAATTTGGGTATTTGCTCATTATTACACGACGTACAAACCCAGTACAGAACAGCTTTTTTATATCATACCGGTCTGTGTTATATTATTAGTATTGTTCGCGTACCTGACAATGATTATATACGATATTCCTGTCCGGAGATATTTAAGCCGTAAAATGCGTAAATAGTTATCCTATTTTCTATGCAAACCCAGTCTTTTTACCTTTTGCAGCCACTTCTGTCTTAATGCAGGAGAAGAAGTCCTGACAATACCGACATATGTCACCTTTACGGGACTGATTCCGCAAAACTGTAAAACGGAACGCTTTAGCTGATTAACACTGGGACGTCCGAAGAAAAGGCGGTAATACCATCCCGGCTGATCCAATGTCGTAATGATATGAGCCGATCTTCCTTTTAACAATTTATCCCAGAAAACAGAATTCGGGCGATACTGAAAAGCACGGCCCGGAAGAAATAAACGATCGATAAACCCTTTGCTGATGGCAGGAAGACCTCCCCACCAAACCGGATGAATCCATACGATATGTTCAGCCCAAAGGATCTTTTGCCAGGCTTCCTGCAGATCTGGTTCCAGTTCTATTCGCTGACGGTATCCATACTGAAGGTTAGGATTAAACTGTAATTCTGAAATGATGATTTCCTGTATCTGAGCTCCCGCCTCCAGCGCTCCCTGCTTATATGTTTCTGCAATTGCGGCGTTGAAGGAGCTGCTGTTCGGATGAGCGTTGATAATAAGTATTTTATTCTTTGACATTATAACTGTTGTTTATACAAAAATACCCTATAAAACAACAGGACTTGCAGGACAAATGTCCTAAAAAACGATTTCACGTCTGATACGGCTCAGGTGTCTTTGTGTTATACCCAGATAAGTAGCCAGATAGTGGAGAGGGATTAAGTGTATATAGTCAGGTTGGTGCTGCAGTAAGTCAGCATAACGTTGATTGGCTTGCTGGCGCTGCAGTTGAAATATACGTTGCTCCAGTTCGATATATTGCTGTTCAGCTATGGTTTTCTGAAGCCTGATCCAGTTTGGATAAAGATCGTCCAGTTTTCTGATATCTTCAGCACTGATTACGAAGAGCTCCGCATTAGAAATAGCCTGTATATTTTCCTGACTAGGGGTCTGCTGTATAAGAGAAGAATAAGCCGCCATCAATTCATCTGGAAAACGAAAACAATAGGTGATTTCGTCCATATTCTCTTTCAGATAGTAAGAACGAAAAATTCCGGAAACAATCAGTGCAACTTCTCTGGACTCATTACCTTCTCTGATAAAATAATCTCCCTTTTTCAGCGACTTAAATTTAAAATAGGAGGAGATGGCATCCACTTCTGAAGCGGAGAAGAACTGGGAGTTTTCTAAATAGGAATTGATCATCATATTAACAGCATCATTATGCCCAAGGCATAAATATACGGTAATGAAGGGTGTTCTTTCTCGATTTGGCATAAAATCTTTTTTTTAAAGGTTTTATTTAGAATCAGACATTTATAAGACAAACAGGGGATGGCAAAATCGTAACTTGTATGCATTCATTAAAATTAATTCATTATGGGAATTTTAGAAAATAAAGTAGCTATTGTGACCGGAGCAGGATCAGGGATTGGTCGTGCTGTAGCTTTGTCTTATGGAAAAGAAGGTGCAAAAGTAGTAGTTTCAGATATTAATGAGAATGCCGGACAGGAGACGGTAGATACGATTGTGAAGGGCGGAGGAACGGCTTTCTTTTTTAAAGCGGACACCTCCTCTGCAGAAGAAAATGAGGCTCTTGTGGATGCAACGATAGAGAAATACGGGAAATTAGACATTGCCTGCAATAATGCAGGTATAGGAGGTTCAGCTGCATTAAGTGGCGATTATGGATTAGAAGATTGGAAAAAAGTAACGGATATCAATTTTAACGGCGTATTTTACGGTTGTAAATACCAGTTAAAGGCGATGGAAAAAAATGGTGGGGGAGCTATTGTTAATATGGCATCTATACATGGTATGGTCGCTGCGCCGATGTCATCCGCCTACACCGCATCCAAACATGCTGTAGTCGGCTTGACCCGCAATATAGGTGCTGAATACGGTCCGAAGAATATACGTTGCAACGCTGTAGGCCCCGGATACATTATGACGCCTTTGCTGACAACACATCTGAGTAAAGAGCAATTGGAAACCTTACGCACCAAACATCCGATGGGACGTCTTGGAGAAGCGGAAGAGGTGGCTGAATTAGTGCTGTTCTTGAGTTCTGACAAAGCGTCCTTTATGACAGGAGGTTACTATCTGGTAGATGGAGGTTATACGGCAGTTTAATAGTTTCATAAAATCAAAAAGCGTGACTGAATATGGATTTAGTCACGCTTTTTTTATAACATCAATTTAATAGGATTTTTCATAAACCTCTTCTTACGGAATCTTCATCAGGAATTCAATATACTTATATATCCTGTAATAAAAAAGTTGGCGGGGACGCCAACTCACGCTTGAAGTTTTACCTGTCAGCATTTGCTGCTGTTCTCACCAGGAATTCAATATACTTATATATCCTGTAATAAAAGAGTTGGCGGGGACGCCAATTCATGCTTGGAGTTTTACCTGTCAGCGTCGGCTGCTGTCCTCAGCAGCAGTAAGCTAACTGAGAGACTTTGCTGCGCAATTGAATTTAAAACGCAGTTTTAGAGAAAAAATACTGTATTTTAGAGAAAAAAAGAAAGTCATCGATCCTGATGAAGGCATTAACATTCATTATCATAATTTTAAGTATCAGTTTTTCTACAGTAAAGGCTCAGCAGCCTACGGTTGAATCATTGATAAAAGCCTGGAAAGTAAAGGACAAAACCCAATCCTTCAAAGCTGAAGAAACCTATGCTCAGTTAAAGCAAAAAAGTGGATATCCTGCTCATCAGAAGTTAATGACCAGTTTGTATTCCTATCTCAAATCACATCCGGACGACAGACTGAAAGTGCGTATAGATATGTACGATATATTAGGTAAAAAAGAGTACAACAAACCGATAAATAAAGAAGATTCTGTCCGGTTATATCAGGATATCATGATAGCCCACAAACTGGAAGACGAGCAACTGAAATCAGAACTATATACCCTGTATGCTGAAGTAGGACAAAATAATTATGTATTGTACAACCTTAAAGCCTTGGAACTGCAGAAGAAAATAGGTTTAGCACATTTTAAATTTGTTCACAACAGATATTTCAATGCCAGCTACGGACTGTATAACAATAATGAATATCAGCAAAGTATTGATTATGGTCTTCAGTATAAAGATGTAGCTGTAGAAACCTGGGATCCCAGAGTGTATATTTTTCAACTGGATATTGTGGGAGCCTCATATCTAAAACTGGCCAGATATGACAGCTGTATTTATTATTACAGGCAGATACTGGACACGCTGCAAAAGAAACCTGATACATCTCCTTACATCCAGAAGTTATGGCTTGGGATCGCAAACGGCAATATTGGCCATGCACTAATCCTGAAAGGAGAGGAGAAGGAAGGTTTACCTTTGGTACAGCAATGGCTGAACAGCAGTACGGAGTTTAATTCCTACAATAATATATCCAAGGCTTTAAATGTATTGGCAGGAGTAGACTGGCAGCACAATAGATATACGGATGCCTTGCAAAAATGGAAATTAAGTTATATAGCCGCTGAAAAAGTAGGGAACTATATAGATGAATTTAAAATTGAGGCACTGGAAGGTATAGTAAGGAGCTACCGGACATTAAATAACCCGGATAGCGCATATAAATATGGCGATCTGTCTGATAAATTAAGTAAGGAACGTTTACTGGCCATAAATTCAAAAAAGCTATCTGTCATGAAAACGCAAATGGCTTTTGACGATATGCAGGTCAACTTACAAGACATGAGTAACTACCTGAAACAGGAAAGGACAATTCGCAATTTCTCATTAATCGCCATTGTATTACTGACTATCATCAGTCTGTTGATTTACAGCAGGCAAAAGCTTACGGCTCAGCTCTTACTTTCCAAACAGGAAACAGCTAAAAAAGAAATAGCCGATGCTCAGGCTCAGTTAACGGAGTTTGCCAAATATATCCGGCAAAAGCAACAACTGGTGCATCGATTACAGTTGATCATCAGACAAAACAATTATTCGAATGTAGAAGAGGAAGAAAGTATTAATAAGGATCTTTCCAATTATGTGTTGGTTACAGATGAGGAATGGGTGAAATTTAAGCAAGCATTTAGTAAAGCGTATCCGCTGTTTTTTATTCGGCTCAAAGAGATCATTGAACGTATCACGCCAGCTGAAGAACGATTGGCAAGTCTTATTTTCCTGCAACTGAGTAATAAGCAGATCGCAAACACATTAGGAATCAGTACAGATAGTGTAGCCAGAAGTAAGAGAAGGTTGAAATCTAGAATCAACCTTCCCTCAGATACCCGATTTGAAGATTACATCAGTACGCTGAATGAATCATCTGCTGTATAAGGATTATCGAACTGCGAAAGCAGGATAAATTTTCCTTTCGTTTAATCCGTAATTAGCTTAAATCAGTTGTGCAAGAGCTTCTTTTGAAAAGCCTTTCAGTTTATCAACTTGATTCTGCCCGATTTTCTGTACCCATTGCGGATCTGCTAACAAAGCACGTCCTACAGCCACAAGATCAAAATCTCCTCTGTCGTATCTGCGTAATAATTCATCTAAAGGACTTGGCTGGGAACTTTCACCGGCAAATGCCGCCAGAAACTCACCATCAAGACCTACAGAGCCTACTGTAATAGTAGGTTTTCCTGTTATTTTCTTTGCCCATCCTGCAAAATTAAGATCAGATCCATCAAATTCGGGTTCCCAGAAACGGCGTTGTGAACAATGAAAGATATCAACCCCTGCTTCGGAAAGCGGTAAAAGCCACTGTTCCATTTCCTGTGGAGTCTGTGCAAGTTTATACTGGTAGTCCGCTGGTTTCCACTGTGACAACCTGATAATGACTGCAAAATCTTCACCCACTCTGCGTCTTACCTCTTTGATGACATCGATCGCAAATCTGGAACGTTCTGCCAAAGTCTCTCCGCCATATCTATCTGTACGGTTATTGGTGGCTTTCCAGAAAAACTGATCTATAAGATACCCATGCGCGCCATGCAATTCCACACAGTCGAATCCCAGTCTTTGCGCTTCTGCTGCAGCATCTCCGTATGCCTGAATAGCAGAAGCAATGTCTTCGGTGGTCATGGCTCTGCCATTGGCAAGACCCGGACTGTTGTACGAAGATGGTCCTTCAAAAGGAGAAGATGGTCTCCATCCGGAATGATGGTCGGGCATAATACCCATATGCCAGATCTGAGGCCCCATACTTCCTCCGGCCTGGTGAACTTCATTAATGACTTTTTGCCAGCCTTCTAGTGCTTCCTGTCCGTAAAAATGAGGGACATCTGGATCGTTGGAAGAAGATACACGGTTGATCACCGTACCTTCGGATAGTATCAAACCTACGTCAGCAGCTGCACGTCTGCTATAATAAGAAGCGACATCGGAAGTGGGAATACCTTGCGGAGAAAAGGATCGTGTCATAGGAGCCATCACAAATCTGTTTTTTAGCTGCAAGGATTTGAGTTGAAAGGGCTGAAATAAATTATTATTGCTCATAAAATTCCTGTATTTTGTTGTTATAGTTCGTCTTTAAAATAATCACTTATTAACTGTAAAATTTCTTCATTCCGTTTGTAATAGGTCCATTGTCCTATTTTGACGGATTTTACCAGATTGGCTTTCTGCATTATGGTAAGGTATTCGGATACAGTAGATTGTGTCAGTCTGGATTTTTTTTGTATCTGCCCCACACAGACCCCGACTTCACGAAGATCGGCATGTTCCTGCACGGGAAAGTGTTGTTCCGGCTCCTTTAGCCATTGTAAGATTTGAAAACGCCCCTTATTAGAGAGCGCTTTAAATATTTCTATAAAATCCATAAAACAAATATATCGGGAAATCCCGATATACACATGTAATTTGCAAAACATGATGAATAACTGACACTGCATGTATATCCTGTGACAATTAATATGGGAACTATAGCATCTGGAATATCTTTTATAATTTCACTTTATACATTATCCGCATTTTGTCCGTCATAAACCGGCATGACTTTTTAATGTAAATGCTACTTTTGATTATGAAAACCGGTAAGAATTCAAATCGGATAGTTTTACTTATTATACTGCTGGCTTTGATGCTGATGCTTGGCGTATGGCTTTACTTTGAATGTCGGATAAGGCAAATATGATTTTTGAGAATTCTGAAGTCTGTTGCTAAAGCAGAAGAAACAGGAGAGTGGTATAAGGCAATTCCTGGCTACAGATAGGGTATATAAAAATGAAAAAGGAGCCGAAGCTCCATTTATCACACATTAAGTAAAGTTTCCTTTAGCTCTCGCCAAAGCTAATTAAATATATTTGGTTAAACAAGAGAATAATACTGAAATTACTTAAATTATTTTAGGGTAAAATTAATACAATCAATTACTTATACCTCTTCTTTAAAAGTTTTGTTCTCTGATTATGTAACAATTTCTGCAATCAATTTAAAGCAATTTTAAAAAGGAGCTTTTACATTTTTATTAATTTAATTCCGTTATCCATCATTTTTAAATTTAACATTTCCTGCTAATGAAAGTTTAGCTTAGATTTGAGCCTGATGAAAAATAAAAATATTGCTGTACCGGCAGCTCTGGCATCTATGATCTGTGTACAGGGTGGGGCATCTATCGCAAAAAAACTGTTTCCCGTTCTTGGTCCCGGTGGCACAAGTACCTTACGAATAGGTTTGTCGGCCCTGTTACTGTTTATTATCAACAGACCACGATTGTCTGCATTGAATAAACAACAGTGGTTATACTGTTTTGGATATGGTGCCTGTATCGGCAGTATGAATCTTATCTTCTATTATGCAATTCAGCGTATTCCTCTTGGATTAGGAGTAACGGTAGAATTTATCGGGCCGCTTTTACTGGCTCTTTTTCTGTCACGCAAACTTTTGGATCTGGTTTGGGCTTTATTCGCATGTGCCGGCATATTGCTTATCGTACCCTGGCAAAGCAATAATATTGACATAATCGGACTGGGGCTCGCTTTTCTGGCAGGTATATTCTGGGCCGGATATATTGTGATGGGAGGTAAAATTTCTCAGGTAGTCGATAACAGAGTTGCTGTCACTGTAGGAATGGGTATAGCTGCTATACTGATTCTGCCGTTTGGTATTTTAAGCGGAAGTCTGGCACATTTAAGTTTCCATTATTTGCTCTTGGGATTTGGGGTAGCTATATTTTCCAGTGCATTGCCTTTTACACTGGATATGATAGCATTAAAACGTCTCCCTCCGAAAACATTCAGTATCCTGACAAGTCTGCAGCCCGCATTCGGAGCACTGTCCGGCTTGCTCTTTTTGAAAGAATATCTGAGCCTTTTACAGTGGATATCTATTCTTTGCGTAGTTATTGCAAGTATGGGAACCACTTTGACCAACAGATATAAAGATACGTTGTAACCCACATTAAGGTTCCTGATAAAAAAGACATCCTATCCAAACCCGGATAGGATGTCTTCAGACTTGCAAATTTTCGTTGTACGGGTATTACGTATATAAAAAGGCTTTTTATTAACCCAGCTTTTTCATCTTGATAATCAAAGGACCTTCCTGAAGTTTTTCAGGTACAATAGCTACAAAGTCTAGAATATAGGGTTGCTGATTGTGTATATCCAATCCCTGCTGATCCTGCCATATTTCATAGAAAACAAACCGATTCGGATCTTCCATATCTTCATGCAGATCATATTTTTGACAAGCCTTTTCCTCCAGTGTTTTGCTGACCATATTCTTCAGTGTCTCCAACACCTCATCTCTATATTCGCTTTTTGCTTTAATGACTGCTGTTAAGTATATATTCATAGCTGATATTTTTTATTTAGCATGCTACAGAGTTCAGTTCCTCTGCAAATACATTTTTCAAATGTAAGCGATATTGTTCCATATCCCGCTCAACCTGTGCATTTTTTTCTACATCATGAAAATGGAAGCTTTCCATTTTTTCTAAAGAGACAAAAGCATTCATACGATGAAAACCAAACAGTGCCCCCTCATCCACACTGTGTTGCTGGAAGAATTCTCCCGGCAATGTGAAAGCTGTAGCCGGAGCATTCCAACTGGTTGTCAGCATATATTTACGTCCTGCCAGCTGACCTCCCGTACCGTAATTAATTGCCGGATTATCGGATGAGCGTCCATCACTATGGTATATTCCTTTATTGTGACCCACCGTAAACACTTCATCTATATACTGCTTGAATTTATGTGGCAACTGGAACCACCAGATCGGGGTGTGGTAGATAATGTAGTCTGCCCACACAAATTTACGGACTTCTTCCTCTGGGTCATATCCCTTATCTACGTTTGTCAACTGAACCTCAACATCTTCCATTTCATTGAAGAAATCAAATGTGGTAGCCGCTATAGTAGTATTGAAACGCCCTCCGGAATGTCCGAAATGCTGTCCTCCATTAATGATAAGTATCTTTTTCATATATATTGTTTTGATATGTTACAAAAATACGGCGGTCCATACTATTATAAAAATAACATAATTTATATATTTGTATCATAATTATAATACTTAGGAAATGGTAAATCTGGAATGGTACCGCACGTTTAAGGCGATTTATAAAACAGGAACCCTGACAGGTGCTGCTGAGGCACTTTTTATCTCTCAGCCGGGTGTAAGTCTTCATCTGAGTTCGCTGGAATCTTATGTAGGATATAAATTATTTGACCGCACCGGTCGGAAAATGGTACCTACAGAACGAGGCAAAGTGTTGTATAATGCGGTCGTCGATGCACTGACAAAACTGGAAGAAGTGGAGAAAAACTTTCAGAAAAGTACGGAACAGCATACGCCCACGATAAGCATAGGGATGTGCTTTGAGACCTTTCAGATCACTCTCGAACAGTATGTTTCTTCGTTACCCTTTAATCTTATTATCTGCTTTGGAGAATATCCGGAAATGCTGGATCAGCTGGACAAGGGAATCGTTGATCTGATTATCACCCCTCAAAAAGGAAATTCCTCACAACTGGAATTGGAACCGTTTTCCTGTGAACAGATCGTACTGGTTGGCGGAAGCGATGTGGATAAAGCTGCTTTTGAGGCCATCCGAAAGACAGATGATATCCATCAGACCGAAAACTGGCTGAAAGAACAAAAGTGGTATGGCACGACAGGAGATATGGAGCATTTACTACGATTCTGGAAACTTAATTTTGATCAGCAACCCAACTTCCGGCCTAATTATATTGTACCCAATCTTAATTCCATAGTACGTTGTCTGAGTGGAGGAACAGGGCTTGCCGTGATTCCGGACTTTCTATGCCGTCAGGAAATAGAAAACGGACAGATACAATTGATATGGGAAGGAGTGAAGCCTTTGAAAAATACGCTTTACTTTGGCACCCGCAAACAGAATTCACATCAAAAGGAAATCAATCGTATCAAAGACCTTTTCCGAAAGGTGATGGGAAGAGCTCTAGAACAGGAAACCACTTAAAATAGCCCCGCTATCAGGAATATTCTGTGTTTTATCTCAAATCAAATAATAAATAGAACATCACTAATATCTCAGCAAATTCAACGAATATCATTCCGGGCTCAATTTTTGACAAGAACACTGTTATATTTAAGTTGTCAATCCTTTAAACATGGCATGATTGGAATGAACGAATTCAGAGAAAAGGAAATAAAGAATATCATCAGATTGCGACAGGTAGTAATGACAGTATTGCTGCTGGTTAATTTTTCGGTTATATTCTTTTTTGGCTACAATTTTCATGTCGTTTATACAGAAAGAAAGTTATACCATATTGACTTTCTGAGTTATGTACTACCTACTATACTTTATCTGCAGGTAATATTGGCTATACCATTTGGTATACTTCTTTATCTGACCTACAGACGGACCGCAATTTTCATTACTATACTAAGACAATTGGATGAGGATAATTTGCAGCTGTATCACCGGTATGTGCAAGTTATAGGAAGATTTTGGGCCGGTATTGCACCTTATGTTTTCCAGACGCGCCATATTATTATTCCGACACTCATATCCCAAAAGAATATCCCTTATACAGATATTATGGATGTTTCATTTTCGAGATCAAGACCCTATAAATCACCTACTGTGTATAATATGAAGATCAGAACTTTTGAGAATAAAAAACACAGCGTGACTTTCTATCAGTATGCTCAGGCACAATTTGCCATTCAGACATTTATGGAAAAACAACCCGGAATACCTGTGGTAAATAGTATAGATATCAGATAAACAACGGAATGAGCAAGGAACAACTTACAGTGACACTTAAGGGAAATATCTTTGATAAAAAAGGAATCTGGCTTTACACTTTATTTTCCCTGCTGATCATGCTTCCTTTTGGCTACTTCTTTTACGCCAAAGGCTATGATCTTTTGTTTCAGCTATTTGGATTCATGATTACAGGCCCTGTGAGTATCGTACTGATTGTACTGTTGTTTGCCATTGTGTATTTTGCTGCTATAAGTTTGTTTAATCTTCTGTTGAAACCCGTAGTGACCCTCTCTATCGTAAACAAAAGTCTGGAGATCAAAAGCAGGAATCAATTCTACAGTATTCCGTTGGATTCTATTCATATTGTTAAGGCTGTGATCAGAAATAAGCGCTGGGACAGACTGAGTATAATTACAGAAAAAACCATTCATATCAATACAGGAAATGTATTTATGGGTATTGTAAATAAAGATCTGGATGCTTTCTGGTCCCGGTTGAGTACTATACTGGAAAAAGAATACCAGTATAGTACTCATAAAAATGTGGGCCAGGTGAAAAATGTATATTATGAGCAACTTTTTGTGTACCAAAAAGGAATGCAGATTGAAACGGTCACACGTCCGCTTAAGATCAAAACGGTTCTCTTTATATTATTAGGTTTCTTTCTAATATTGGCTGGCATTGTTTATTACCTGATTAACAGGAATAATGATGACGATCCGGATAATCAGGTTGCCCGAAATGGGGTGTATCTTCCGGGTAACGGCAGTCCGTATCTAAGCTATAATAACGAGGTGTATTTCTTAAGAATGGGAGATGGTTATTTTAAGGTAAAAGAGGCCAGCCTTAGCAGTTTTAAACAACTTACTTACAAGAATGAGTATGGAAGCAAAATGGGTATTGATGCAACTCATGTATATTCTGGTAATAATAAGATATCCGGGATTGACCATACAGCAACAAAATATGTGGGACAGAACTTTGTGAAGGATGGTAAATCTGTCTTTTATAAGACAAGAAGAATACCGGGTGCCGATGCAGCCAGTTTTGAAAGCCTCCCTCATCCGCGAATCAATACACCAATATTCAGTTATGCGAAAGATAAACACAATGTGTATTATCAGGATTACATATTACCTGAGGCGGATGTAAACAGCATTTCATCCATAACTGGAACAGTGGAATATGTAAAAGACAGCAAACATGCTTACTATCATCAATATCTCTTACAGGGCATGAATGGACGCAGCTTTACTGCAGAAGAATTAGATTATGCGCTTACATATGGGACTGATGGCCGAAACCATGTAGTAAACGGAATTATTTTTCCTGCTAAAGTACAGGACAGGCTATGGGGATCAGTAACTCCGGATCTGAATCAAATGGTCTTGCTACAGAAGCGTGCTTCGGGAAGATTACACCTGCTCTTTTCTGATCTCAGATCGCTTTACTATTTCGATTCAGATAAGCAGGCTTACATACATGCAAAAGAGATAAAAGGACTCCGACCATTTGTAAATGGCATATTTAAGGATGATAAGGTTATATATTTTACAGCTTATCAAAATATAAGAAGCCGTAAATACGGACATTTAGGAGAGGTAACTTATATATACAGGTCGAAAATTCCTCAACAGGATTTTGTAAAATACAAAGAGGACGAACACCTTATTGTATACAGACAAGGCAATCAGTTTTACGCCACTGTAATTGATTTGCCCAATATTCACCCCATTTATTCTTCCCTATATCTTGTGGAAAATATCAATCATCTGGAACGCGAACTGGCAGCCCGAAATTATGATAATGTAGCCAATCTGCTGAAACTGGCAGAGGGGGAGGAATGTGCTGTGATCAGAACAAAAGAACAGATTTTTTTTGATAAAGAGACAGATTAATTAATACGATCTAAATATATGAAATACAATATTATTAAAAGGAATTACTGGAAGTACATAAGCTCTATAGGATTAATATTTACAGGTATAATTACAGAAAGTGCCTTTGCACAAACAACTATTGATACTCTGGTAATTAAGGCTGGAAATATAGAACGTGCCTATATGGATAAAATCAGTATTATCGGCATTACAGCACAAAAACCGGTAGTACTTAAAGATGGCTCTTACAGGCTGGAGAGTAAAAATCAAACAGCTGATATTACACTGTCGAACGGGCTTATCTCTGGTGCTGTATCAGAGACAGATGGTAATACGAGAAATGAGTATACTATTACCAATTCTTTAATTATGACCTATACTTCATTTACCGGGGTCATCCCGACAGTAGAAACATACAGAAAGGAAAAGAACCTGTTTTTTAAGCAATATGAAAACAGTATACTGAGAACGGAGGGCTGGGTGTCTCTGGACAAGAACAAGCACTATGGAAGAGGTGTCAGCAAGACCTATCACCGTAATGGTAACATACAGCAGATTTCGGATGAGGTCTCGGAGACCTACACGGAATATTATGAGAATGGCAACAAACAAAGAGTATCAGCAATAGACAGATATGAAGCATATGATGAAAACGGCAGACTGACCAATAAGCAGTATCAGAAGAATAATGTGAGATACAGCGATGATTATACGGCAGGTAAGCTCTATATGCGTACCTATGAAAACAGCGAAAAGGATGAAGTAAAAGAATACTATGAAAATGCTATACTTCAAAAGAAAGAGGTGATCAAAACGGTCAACGGTATTCAACGGTTACTTACTTATAACAAAGCTGGAAGATTAATCAGCAATGAGCGTTACTTACCCGTGGAAGAAGCAATTATATACGATGAGAAAAAGCCCTCCGGACAATAAATCGTTCTTATTATGAAGCAATTATTAGCAATTATGTTATTCATCTTTATAATTACTTCCTGCAAGGAAGGCCACAAAAAAAGTGTTACCAATCCGCCCGGAAAGCAGGAGACTACAGATACCAGTATTAAAACAGAAAATGAAGTCAACCCGTTGAAGGAAATAGAGAAAAGTGGAAGCTCATTCTACGATTGGTATTTCAATAATAATTTCCAGTATATTGATGTTGTTAAGGATAAAAATGGAAAATCTTCTTTGGATACAGCCACTTATTTTAAAGCGCTCAGGTTGCTTGGTACTGTTTCGGAAAAATTTATCAGGGAAGAAAAGAAAAGGCTAAACGGGTGCTATTTATTTTTAAGTACGGTTAATTTTGAGGATTATGAAAATGCCGATGCGTATACCTATGATACCTATTGCGGAGATCTCTATTATATGTACTGGATCAAAAGTCAGGAACCACCCGATGAATATACTGTTCTCAATGTAAAACAGCTATCCGAAAACAAAGGAACAATGGATATTTACCTGAATTATGGTGGTCAGGGTGAGCCTTTATGCAGAATAGATGTAGAAAGGGAAGGGGCTGGCTGGAAAATAGTACACATTGATTTTTTCAACAAAACCAATCCCGATAGAGAAAAGCAAAAATTTTACGGATACAAATGGCAGAACGGGAGAGTAGCCCTGAATATAGGAGAAAGTTCTCTGGCATTTGAATACCATGGGCAGTGTGTATATTTCTACCCGGTGCGTAAGATCAGCGATACCGAATTTGAAATGATCTGGGAAAGAGATGTAGATTGCAAATTTGATAACGGTACAGCTGAAACTTTCGGGCTGAAAGAAGTTCCTCAGATAGGCAAAGCCTTCGCCAGATTCAGCTTAAAGAATAATATCCTGTATGCGACCTATTATTACAAATCCTGGGTGAAAGCATACTCCGAAAAAGTACAGGATGGGGTCTTTACAGAAACTTATTTTAAAATGGCGGAGTAAGTACATGAGGGATAAATCCAAAAAATCCCCACATAACTATGAGGATTTTTTTGTGTCGACCTTGATTCGAATCAGAGAATGAAATACAGAAAGCTTTTTAAAAGCTGACCGGCTCCAGTTTAAACCCTGTCAGACTTGCTTTTCCGAAGTTGCCCTCAATAAGTGATACAGAGATTTCATAATCGCCCGGCTTGTCAAAATGCATCCACCCAAATGGGTACCATTGATAAACATTTGAAGAATTCTGTTGATTCTGAACAATCTGTTCCGTATTTTCTGTCCTCCAGACATACCTGCCTTCACCTGTATAATTTAAATACACCTGGTAATATCCAGGTTTGATAACATTTACTTTCCAGGTAGCCTTACTATCAGCTGACCAGTCTTTAATTCTGTCTACATGCTTCCATTCTCCAAATTTTTCCATCCAGTGCTCATCTGTTTTCTCTGCGCCTGCTACTTCCGCAAATAGAGCATCCAGTGTAGTTTGCTGTTGCGGATCAATTGATAACATAGAGGATCCCTTAGCCGGGCTATCCAATTCCAGTTCAATTACAGACACAAGCTTTTCCGGAGACGCTACCGGAATGTCAATTTCAATAAATCCGGGTTGTACGGTATATTGGAGAGAATTTGTAATCTGGCCTTTAAGAAGCTTTACTGCGTTTATTTTGTTGTTCAGATGAGGTACAAACAACTTGCCGGTAGATGGCCAGTTATAAACCAGTAGAGAAAGTGTATTTCCTCGTGTTATGGCATCGCCCCAGGAGATTGCATGATCCCAGGGAGATCGCCCTCCCTGATATACAATCTGCGGATAATTTTTGATCCAGTTTCCGGATGAAACAAGCGCTTCTCTTGGTTGTGGCAGGACTTCTCCTTTAGGCCCAAGTCCGATATTCAGCATATAATTACCGCCTCTTGCAACAGTTGAAAGGGTATTGATCAAAATTTGTTTGGGAGTTTTCCAGTTATTATCATACCAGGCATATCCCCACGAATCATTTGTTACATCTACAGACTCCCAGAGACCATCAACATTTTTCTTTGGAACCTCCATGTCACCCAAAGTACTATAGTCACCTAGTCCGTGTCCTACACGTCCTGACACTAATGCTTTAGGCTGATTATGATGAACCACTTCTACCAGCTTATCGACATATTTCTTTTCGATTCCGCCAGGAGTATCAAACCATACCAATGCTAACGCTCCATATTCAGTTGTAATCTGTTGAATATCGGGAAGGCATCGCTTATTAAAATAATCATCAAAAGTAGCCGCTTGACCATTTTCATATTTATCCGGTCCACCATTTCCGCCGGGGGTTGTCCAATCCTGATATTGAGAATAATAGAAGCCAAACCCTAACCCAGCTTTTTGACATGCTAACGAGAGTTCTTTCATAATATCTCTCTTATACGGAGTCGCATCTACGATATTAAACTTTGTTGATCTGGCATGAAACATTGCAAATCCATCGTGATGTTTACTGGTAATGATAATGTATTTCATACCTGCGGCCTTAGCCAATGAGGCAATGCTATCTGCATTGAAGGACGTGGGATTAAACTCCTTCACACGTGATTTATATTGTTCAGGTGTCAGATTGGCCATATTCTCATTCATCATCCATTCCCCAATTCCGTAATAAGTCTTACCATCCCATTTGTTTCCAAGATGAGAATAGTAACCGAAATGAATGAACATTGCATATCGACCTTCCTTAAAAATTTTGCCACGTTCTGCATTTATTTCTTTGTTATGGGCCTGACCTTTCCACATTTCATTCATTTTAGGCTGCTGCCCGAAAAGTAAGGTTATGTGAAGGGAGAAATACAGTGTTAATAAACGGATATAATTGATTTTCATAATAAAACGTTTGTGATGAGCATATTATTTCAGTAATGCCAGATTTTCCGTTTCGGCATCCAACTCCACAACGACAACATAGATTGTTTTGCTTTGTAACTTTTCAGGAAGCTTTAGCGTATACGTATCTCTTCCTTTTTCTGTTTCTATATTATTTCCGTCTATAGTACGTACATTTAAAATTTTTCTTCCGGGAATATTTGGCAGCTCAAGACTTTTTAATTCCGTATTCAGAATATGCAAAAATATTTTATTGCCTTTTCTGGTTGAAGCATATTCATCATTTGGATAATAGGGACCGCCCTTTGTTTCATAAACCGCTTCCTGATTAGTTCTGATCCAGTTTCCAATTTCTGTAAGGCGAAGAATCTGCCTTGCTTCAATCCTTCCGTCAGGCATCGGACCTATATTTAATAAAAGATTACCATTGCCTCCAATAGTCTTCGATAGGATACGCAAACTCTCATTTAAGGTTTTCATTTTATCGTTAGGTTTCCAGGACCATTGATTGCAGATCGTAAAACAACTTTCCCAGGGAACTTCCATGTTCATTCTTCCAACTACTTGTTCAGGTGTGTCAAAATCACCTATCATATCATTGAAATTGATCTCCTTATTTTCCGTTCCTGCAATTTCTTTTCCAAGCCTGTTGTTGACAATAAGATTTGGTTTAAGCGCTTTGAGATACGTATAAAGTTCTGTTCCCATGGCGTTTGTCCAGGGAGACTCCCAACCTCCGTCAAACCAGAGCATGTAGGGATCATAGGCTGTAATCAATTCTTTGAGCTGATTTTTCATATAGGTGAAATATTTGCTCATATCGGCCTTAGGGTCAATTGTCTGGTTATGTGCAGAATGAATCGGGTATTCCGGATGCCACCAATCTAAAATACTGTAATAGATACAAAATTTGATTCCTTGCTTTTTGCAGGCTTCATTTAATGCCCCGACAATATCTTTCCTAAAAGGTGTGTTTTGTATATTGTAATCAGTGAATTTAGTAGGCCAAAGACAGAATCCATCATGATGTCGGGCTGTAATTGTAAGGTATTTCATTCCGGCATTTTTGGCTAGCCGGACGATCGAATCCGCATTGAAAAGTACCGGATCAAATTCTTTATACAAACTATCGTAATCCGCTTTAGAAACCTCTTTGTCTCTGGACCAACCGATCTCTGTCCCTCGTAGACTAACCGGCCCCCAGTGTATAAACATACCCAGGCTCATGTCCATGTATTCATTTATAGTTTTTGTAACTACAGGATTTCTTTTGTATACATTTTTATTCTCCTGCGCCTCGATTTGAGTATGCAGTTCCCCGAAATTCAATAGCAATAGAAGAACAGCCCAAATTTTGTTAATCTTCATAGTGATTTTTTTATTGTAAACGCATTTTTATTAAGGTGTTTAAGTTATCAGATATACACCTGTGTAATTTGACACTCGCATTTACATAGTTTATAATTCGTTACTAACAAAGTTATTACTGGAATCACCCCATAACAAGTCGTCTATTGACCAAATTGACATGTATATTAGCCAGCTGATATGCTAAGTATAGTATCTCATATTTTTCAACTGCCTGAAACATGTACTATCTGAAACATGTACTATATTGATCGGATTTGCCTATACATGCTGTTTTTTTGATAATTAAGTTGATTTTTATATTTTAGATAGACTAATCAATGATGGAATGAAACCCGTATTCTCTAAGATCCTCGACACCAGAATCAATGACATGTATGGAATAAAGGTAGTCGATGAACCTTATTTTTCTACCGATTTCCATTTTCATGAAGAGTGCCAGCTGGTGTATCTTGTGGAAAGTGAGGGACGTGTAATGATTGGAGATAGTATCGATGATTTCGGTCGTGATGAATTGATATTTATAGGATCCAATCTTCCGCATGTATGGCACAACAATAATGAATACTTTAATTCTGATATTACGGGATTGAGAGCGAAATCAGCTTCTCTCTTTTTACATCCCGACAAAATTCTTGAAATATTCAAAGAACCATCGAGTATACAAAAGCTTAAGCAGTTTTTTCAGAGAGGAAAACGTGGCGTAAAGTTCGGTAGTGAAACAAAAAAGGAGGTGAAAGTACTTCTTTTGAAAATGGTACAGGTCAATGATGAATTCAAAAGAATGATGTTGTTGCTGGAAATTCTCAACCTTATATGTCATTGTTCTGATTTTCAATTACTTTCCAGTCCCGGATATGCAAATAGCTTTCAGCTTAAGGATAATGATCGGATAGATAAGATTTTACGTTATGTATTCGATAATTTTTCTAATGAAATTTCGTTGGATCAAGCTGCAGAGCTAATCAATATGAATAAACAGGCTTTTTGCAGATATTTTAAAAAAAGAACACAGAAAACCTTTGTCACATTCATTAATGAGGTAAGAGTTGGTCATGCTTGTAAATTAATGAAAACAAATGACTTAAGAGTAGGTGAATTAGCCTATTCCTGCGGTTTCAAATCGCTTACCAATTTCACGAAATCTTTCAAATCTATTAAGGGTATCACACCAAAGGAATATAAAAAACTATTAACAGACCAATAGAAAGCTGAGTAAAAATCTATACTATCAAAACCTGTATAAACCAAAAAATCCCCATATTGCTATGAGGATTTCTGTGCGCCCACCTGGGCTCGAACCAGGGACCAAAAGATTATGAGTCTGATGGTCATATAACTTGGAAATGGTTGAAAAATGCCATTTCTGCTTTACAGAAGCAATATATGAACAAATTTTGAAATCACAAAATTTTGCTCCGTTACGTATTTGTTACGGTTTTCTTCTCGTTTATGCTTTTCTAACATTATAGTTGTCACATGCACAAAGAGTTTCAAGTTAGATATTTCTAAAACTTTGATCGATCACTTTCATTTTGATTATGTTCTTATAAATAAACTCCAATACCGCATCCGCAACAGCCTCTGCGAGCGGAACAGGGACACCGTTTCCTATCATCTTGAATTTCTTTGTCAAGGGTAATTCCTCCGGTAAAACGTATTCATCAGGCACTCCTTGTATCCTCAATGCTTCACGTACAGACAAACGTCTGTGCTCGTAAGGGTGTAAATGAACTTCATTATTACCGTAACAAGTTGTAGGGCTATATTTGAAACGGTGAAGACGCTTAAAGGAGGGCCTATTTGTTTCACCTTCGTTAATTGCACATAATTTCTCTTCGCTCACGTGCAAATTGAAAAATTCATTTGCGTTAGGAGTCAAATTTATCTGGTTTTGTGGCACAAGACATTTTTCAACACACAGCTCAATTGGCACATCTTTAGATTTAATCACGGGCGCACCAAATTCAACTTGTTTGCCCCAATTATATTTGGTTAAAGCATTTTGATATTTTTCATTTATTGGAAAAGGGAACCATTTACCAAAAGAACCTTGTTCAACAATTTTTCCATCAAGAAATTCTTTTCTAATTCCAACAAAAAAAATTCTTTCTCGGTGTTGAGGAACACCAAAATCCAATGAGTTTAACTTCGCATGGTCGACGTAATATTCGTTCTCGATTCTTTTCAACAGCGCTTGCAAAAATTCCTTTGTTTCTTTCCTTTTTGTTAAACCTGTTACATTTTCCATCACGAAAAAGGTAGGTTTCAATTCCAAAATCTTATCAAAAAAAACAATCGTAAGTTTACCTCTCTCTCCCTCAAAACCTTTTCGCGAACCATTCATACTAAAGTCTTGGCAAGGTGGACCACCAATTATTCCAAAATGTTCTGGTTTTCCATTAGGAAATGCTTCTTTGATTATTTCGTTTGATTTTACGTCAGTAATTGATTTCGTATTAAAAATTTCTGCTTTAATTCCATTTCCTCGAGATTTTCTCCATGAAGTAATTCCAGCTGCATGAAGTTTTGCAAACACTTTATCGAACTCATTCGTCCAAACAATTTCAAAACCAGCTTTCTCAAAGCCCATATCCATAAATCCTCCCCCGGAATAAAAGGAGAGAACGGGAATTTTATGTTCGTTAAATTTGTTCATAAATCATTGTCGTGTCGGTAACAGAATAGACAAAATCTGTTGATTCTTTTCTCAAATTGTAAATACTTATTTTTTTCTTTATTTTATCGCTTAATTCGTCAAATTTTTCAGAATTAAAGTTTTTTATGGTTAATTGTTTTGTTCCATTTTGTAAAAACACACTAACATTTCCATTTTGGAATTTCTTTACGTCTTTAATTTCGCCGAAAACATCATTGAATGAAAAATCAGTTTCAAGTTTTCTGACAAAAAAAGAACAGGCTGGCCTATATAAACAATACTTGCAGTTTACTTCTGTTAGAGTAACTGAAAATGATTTTGTACTTATACAGTTATTCGTTGCCTTTAAAAGTTTTTTTGCTTCGTCATAGATTATTTTACATTCTTCTTCGGAAAACGCAACCATAAACTGTTGATTTGCTAAATCAACTAAGCTTAAACTCGTTGGAAACCTATTCGTTTTTTCAAAATACAAATAGGCATAAATTTTAAGTTGCTCTTTGTATTCTTCTTTTACATCAGAATATAACTCTCCCTCATCATCTAAACAATCTTGTGTAATCGCTCCGGTTTTAAAGTCTATAATTTCTATATTATCGTTATTCTCAATTATTAAATCAACTTTCCCTCCAATCAATTTATCCTCAGATTCAAACCATCTTTCAGAATAAAAATTTACGACACCTAAATTCGTTTGTTGTTTAGGTTTGTTTCTTAAATGTTTTTTTAATTGGATTTTTTTTAGACCGAAATTTCTTAACTTCTTTTGGAGTGGAACGAAAAATCCAAAACCATTTTCCTGCAAATCATCTTCAACAATTTTCAATTGCTTATCAAACTCCGTATTAAAATCATCTTCATTTTTTACAATTCCTTTTGTAATCAATTCAAGTATTTTGTGCAATATTGTACCGAAATAGGCATTAGGCGAAAGCGGAAGTAAAGGCTTCTTATCAAATGCTTCTGCCAATAAAGATTTGTAAGCACAATTTTTCATTGAATAAAACTGGCTTGGCGAAATACGTTTGATTTCTTTAAAATTTATATCTCCAATTTTGTTCATCATCTGATTACTAATCTTTCGTAACACCAACCGGGTCTGCGATGCAAGTTGAATGTATCAATTATGCTAATGCAGCCACCACTTTGAGCAACATATTCGTCAATCTCTGCTTTGGTTTCTGCTAACCAATTTGCTTCCCTGATATTTCTCAAATCCCAAAATGGGTGAACAATCATTATGATGTGTTTCTGATTTTTTCCAAATTTGATAGTTGGCAAACCTTTTATTTCTGCTGTATGTGAGAAGCCAAAACTTTGAGCAAAACCATTTCTCAACTCTTTTGCAAAAGCAAGCCAATCTTGTAATTCGACAAAGTTGAAATTTCCATCAGCACCACAAACGAAAGTTGAATCATTCATCACACGGAGCATTGATAAACCTAATCGCCAATCAAGCAAACTGTGATAATTCATATTCCTATATACTTTCAAGCAATCGTAACAAGCATCATCACATTTTGTCTGATGTATTTGTGAATGAATTTTTCCTAAATAACTATTCATATTACTTGGTTCCATTGCTTCCGAAAGAATGTTTTGAAAATCGTTGTATAAAAATCTCACAAAGCCCGAACCATTTGGCAATTCATCAGTCAAAATAATTTCTGCAATTCTTCTGTTTGTACCGTCTTCAAGCACTTTCATTGAAATGTCAGCAATTTCAATTTCGGTTGGGTCAACATCAAGTCTGTCAGCCAAAATCCGTTGAAGCAAAAAAGCGGCTGAATAATATCCTGAGCGAACACCGTTGCTTTGTGCTTTAACGTGTGGCAAATCTGTTTCACTAAAAAACATATTCAAGTCAAGTTCCAAAGGAATAATCGAAGGTGCTATTCTGAATATTTCTGTATTTTTATTGCTTGCTAACGCAATTTGCTCGTCTGTACTTGTTGCGTTTTGTTGAACAAACATGGAATAACCATTGCTGTCATTTGTCGGTACGGCTAAATCATTCAAGAGCCATTGATTATTAAACCAAAATCCGTTTTGATTGAAAGGAAATTTGTTGTTTGTGTTGTAAAGTTTTCCCGTGAAAAACTTATCGGAATTTGTATTTACTCTCCAAGTAACATCGTTATCTGAAATGGAAATTGAGGCATTATTTATTTTTTCCGTATTTGCTGAACCGATTTTTTCTGCAAAAATTGGTGGCCGTGAAAGCAAAAATTCTGAATCATCTTTGGTGTCGCTTCCTACTGAAAGATTTGTTCTGTATCCTCTTGGTGATTTCAGCATAAAAGGTCGTTGATATTTATTGGGGTTGTCTTCACCACAATTTGGACAAACATCAAATTGGTTTTGGTTTTCCAATTCTACTTTTCGCTCTTCCGAATATGTTTCAAAAAATCCGCAAGACCTACAACGAACAAACCAACGGTTTAATGAAAACGGAAGCAAGTTGTTGGTTTCAACATTTGTTACAATTTGATTTCCGTTTCTACGTGTATTGATAAAATCACTTGTAAAACCAATAACCTGATGAATTGCCTTGTCTTTTGTTTTCTGTGCACCCGGTGCAAATTCATAAATAGCCATTGCTTGCGCTCGGTCTATTGAAAGTGGCTCAAGTTTTCTGTTTATACCGTGATACAAGTTTTTAACTGTAGTTGGCATCCCGAACATTGGTAAAATCCCGCCTTCGGCAAACTTTTCAGAAATATCGTTTGTTGCAATTTCTTCGTTATTTCTTATACTTTGAGCTTTCCCAATCAATCCATTTGGGGTTGTTGTGTCTACAACCCAATTGATAAATTCTTCTCTTTTCTCTTTTAGTTGTTCTGTTAGCAAAGCATCAACCGTTGATCCAATCGCCACTTTGTTATTGTTTATCCAATCTATAATTTCTGTTTTGTATGTGTCCCAACTATCAGTAGAGCCAAACTCTCCGTGAACACTTGATTTTTCATCAGAACTAACATCAATATCTTTTTCAACGTATGCTCTCCTTAAAATTTCTTTCGCAAGCAAACGTTTAAAAATCCGCTCTTGTCCCATTGTCAAGAAAGGTGTTGGCGGTGCATCACCTGTGATTTTTTGAGGGTTTGCAAAATAAAATTCATCGTGGCTTCTACCTCTGCAAAAAGTCAAAATCACGGAATAGGCTTGCCCTCTACGACCTGCACGACCAACTCTTTGTTGATAATTGAAACGTTGAGGCGGCATATTTCCCAACATCACGGCTTGTAATGCTCCAATATCAACCCCAACTTCAAGTGTTGTCGTTACGCTCAACAAATCAATTGCTTTTACTTGTCTATTGCCTTCATCTGGCAAAATGATATTTCTAAAATGCCGTTGTCTTTCAAATTGGTCGTCTGTCTGTCCGGTAAGTTCTTCACAATGCAAACGGATTGGCGGACGTTGTTGTTTAATTGCATTGTAAGAAAGGTAATTTTCTTTCCAAATATCATCACAAATTTTGCTATGTGGCGTTTGTAACGCTGTCACAGAATGAGTGCAAATGCCTCCACTAAAATGCAAATGTGGCCTATTTCCTCTTGTACTTGTCCATACTTTATCGGTTGCTTGTGCAATTTTTATGAAAAGGTTTTCAATTTGAATTCCTGTGTCGCCTCTCAATACACTACTTGTTGAAAGTGTATTGAAGACAGCTGTTCCTATTTCATTTTCTTGTTTTGAAAACCTATTTGCAACGGCACGAATGTACTTTTTTACTTGTCCCGGAAAATCATTGTATTGTGTGAAATTGAAAGGACTTGCATCTTCAACTTTGTTATGTTTGTACTTGTCCCCTAAAATCCTAATGGTAGAATTTACAATTTGGAAAAACTCATCTTTTGCTAAAGCAACCGCTCTCGCTTGGTCTGCTACAACTTCTAATTCCGGATTTATACACACATAACCCAATGCAGAAGATTCAAACGAATAGAACAGTGAACCAAAGAACATCGATGCGAGTCCGTCAAAAGAACCTTCTTTCAAATCGTTTATGTATGATTGATCTGCTCCGTTTGCCCATTGAAAATCTGTAAAATCAATAAGGTCAAACCAAGGGACAAAATTATTATTCAGCACTCTTGTTTGTAAAGAAATGTCGTTTCCTCCTGGATTTATCCCCAACTCAACAAAACGCTTTACAAGCGGTGCGAGATTTATTGAATTAGTAATATCAACTAAACTTCTTACATTGAGAGTAAGTAAACGAACTTCGTTCAATTTCGCCTCTGCTTCTTGTTTTTCTCGCAACTTATTTGTGTTACTCCCATTATAACTTGAATTGTCAACCAAGTATTCTATCTCATCAAAAGTTGTTTGCGATTGCTGTTTCAGTTCTTCCTGTTTGGCAGTATCTCCATTATCAAAAGCACACAAAATTTGGAAGCGTAACATTAAACTTGAATGCAGTTCATTCACTAAAATTTCACGCATTAAATCAGTAAAGTGATTGCGTTCAATTCCGTTTGCAACTTGTGCCGCATCTTCACGACTATCAGAAAACACAACTAATTTTCTTTCCTCTTCGTTGCTTGGAAGTTGATACATCAACTCTTTTGCAAACATTTGAGTTGTTTTGGCGAAACCGGTTCTGAAACCACGAATAGTAGAAGTTTTGCTTTTGTTCCAATCTTGCCTTCTTTTTTGGTGATTTACACCACAACCCGGACAAACGCTTGGCAATGCTTTGTGTGTTTCTATCGTGGAAATATTTCCATTTGCGTCTGGGAAAGCAATATCACGATTTGAATTGTTTGTAATGATGAAATAATATCCTTTAATCCATTGTTCAGGTTTTTCGTCTGCTTTGTTGTGAGAATTGTCAATATCGCCCGAAATGCAGTTGAGCGATGCAGGAATCCATTTTGCTTCAAAATCACCTTGATTAAACCCATTTAAAGTAGGTTGTCGCCAATAATTTTGAGGAATTCCCGGCTCGGCATCGTGTTGAATAAATTCTTGATTTCCACAGGCCCAAAAAACGGCATATTCTTGGTAGCCTCTTTTCTCAACCAATTTTGCAGGTGTTTTTTCCGGAATGCCTTCAATATTGGGGCTGATTGGAAGTAATTCAAAAGAATTATTTCCTGATTCATTTCTTGTTACTAATCGACTTCCTCCAAACAACGTTGTTCCGCAATTATCGCAATAGAGTAGCTCCAAAATACGATTTCCGTTTTCTGAATTTATTCGTGTATTAGAATAAAGTTTTCCAACTGTACGTTCTCCATCAGAATATATTTCATCAACGTCATCGGGTTTTACAGAAGCCCAAATGCCTTCAATGTTTCTAAAGAAATAGTGAAATCTGAAACGAGGCAACTTTCTGTCATCAAGAATTTTATCTACAATAATTTTGAATTCTGGTTCGTCTAACATTGCTCTTGCAATCAATAAACCACGCAAAGCGTTTTCTAAATCTTCTTTGTTAGTTGTGTTTTCAAAAATTGTTTCAGCAAAATATTTTCCGTTTAAATCATCGCCATTTGCTTGTATTGAGCAAACAGCTTTGTAATCCTGACAAGGCGAAAACAAACGTTCTTTCAATTGAAAGTTTGGATTAGTAATTACCGATAGTAATTTTGAAATTCCATCTCCGTCTTGTGATAAATTGAAAGTTGTTGCAAGTTGCGTTGCTGTTGCTTCGCAAGTTGAAATAAAATTTTCGTCAGCTATATTTCCTTTTACTTCTGAAAACTTTTTCGCAATTTCTTTGAAAGGATTTACTGGAAGTTTTCTTCCGTTTTCGGGAAACGCTGTAATTTTATTATTTTTTCCTTCAATGATTTTGAACGGTTTTTCTGTTCCAAAAAAGTCTTTCAGAAATTGTTTACTTTCTTTTCCTTCTTTTGTTTCTTCTTTTGCTTCCAACGAAGCACTGGAAGCAAGAATGCGTAATTGTGGGTGATTAGGATTTAAACCTAATCGATTAAGAACAAGTTTGAGCAAATACGCAACTTCTGTTCCTTGCGTTCCTCTGTATAAATGCAACTCGTCAATGATTAAGTGAAAAATGTTGTTTTCACTTTCTTCTAACCATTGTTTTGTTTCGTCAAAGATTCCTTTGTCAATATCACGCATTAACATTATGCTCAACATTGAATAGTTGGTAATCATAATGTCGGGCGGTGCGACTTGCATATCAAATCGGCTTCTCATTTCTGCACCATCTAAACGTTGGAAAAATGATTTCAAATCCTTGGCCTCGCTTCCTATTTTTCCCGTTTTTTGAATGTATTCTGCTACACGGTTTGAATCTGTTTCTATCTGTTGTAACTGTTCTTTAAGTTGATTTACTTTCCTTGTGTTTATTGCAAAAGCCCCGTCATCTTTTACTTTTTTCATTTCTCCGGCAACAGGCGAACTCCCGTTATATCTTCCAAAATAAATTGCGTTGCCATCAGTATTTTCACTTAACCAATTTCTTGTGTCGTCTGAATCCAATGCTTTTCGCAAACGACTCATTTGGTCTTCTACCAAAGCGTTCATTGGGTAGAGTATCAATGCTCTTACTCCAGCTTTTCTTGTTTCGTGGTTGCGTTGCCTTACCGCATTGCTTAAAGTGAAGTTCGAAGTGTTGACAATTTCCCTTGCAGAAAGTCCACCATTATCACACCACCAATTATTTATACTTGTGGATTTTGGGTTTGGGGCTTGCCAATTGGAAAGTTCTTTTGAAAGCTGGGCGAATAGTGGCAGTAAGAATGATTCCGTTTTTCCCGAACCTGTACCGGAAGTAATAATGCAATTATTTCCAAGCAAGGTTTGTTTCAACATTTCTGCTTGATGCAAATGTAAAGGGAAATCCCCAACAAGTCCCGTATTTACAAGCCCTTTAAATAGTTTGACTTCTGCATCACTCAACGCATTTCCTAAATCTTCAAGTGTTAAATCATTTATCTTTTTTCCACTTGAGACATAATCGGGCAAAGGCTCAATCCAAGGCTTACGATAAAGTACTCTGTCGTAGTTCAATAAGTCATAACGCTCCTTTTCAATGCCTTCAAACTTTGTTCTGAACGCAGTTTTTATATAACGAATAAAATTCTCTTTTATGGTTTCAAACGAACCTATTGGGTCTTTCATAATGTTTTATCTATTGGAGTCTGGCCTAATTTTAATCTGAACAAATTTTGAGTGAAAATCCCAATTACATTTTCATATACTCTGTATTTCTTCCCATCTATCACTTTGAAATCGGGGGCTAATCCACTTAACAACATAATAGCTTCCGACATTAATCTTGGCAAAGGCATTTCGATTGGGATAGCAACTTTTTTACTTGTGCTATCAAACAAAATCACATTTTTATTGCAATGTTTCAATGCAATAAACCGTCCCCAATTCATATCAATTTGATAGCTCTTATTGTCTTTCCAAAGTTTGAATTGATGAGTATATTCATTCAATTTGTATTTTATCAACGAAAATGATTTGTCGAAAATTGGTGTCTCGCTCTTTTCAAAAATTAAGGTTTCAGGATTGAAAATATACCTCGCCCAATCATAGTCATTTTCGTTGGTCTGCTGTAATGTCCTTTCGTAGTCTACAATATTTGCTGAAAAATCTTGAAGTGCAACTTGCGGGAAGTAATCATTTGAAAACTTCACCCTCAATTCATCTGCAAAAGCTTTCAAGCAATTCTCTCCATAATTATCTGTTGATGTTTGTTCAAATGCCCTAACTGTGACTACATCAGGTAAAAGCAATCGTTCGTTTGAAACAAATTGCCTTGTTATTTCAACTTGTAAATTGTGTTTAGGTGCAGTATTTACGATTGTTTCAACCAAGGCAGAATCTCTTGCACCTATTAGCAAAACTTTTCTCCCTCGTGTTGTCGGAATGAAAATAAACTGGGGCGGGCTTAAAATGACATTTTTAGTCTCATAATCATAATCAAGTATTCCGATGAAATCATAATAATTCAGCGAGGCTCTTTTAAGTCTTGTGAGATTAAAATTTGAGTTTAATTGTTGCTCCGGAAACTCCTTTGAATAATAAAACTCAAATGCTTTGAAAAATTCTTCGGTCGAAAGTTTAGCTTTTATAGAGAGAAAATTACAAAGTTTATTTCCGGTATGATTATTAAGTGTGGCACTTGAAATATTAGCTGCAACCTCCTTTTTAGTGGAAATGAACATTGAACTTAAATGGCAGAAATATCTTTGACTTGACTTATCAGGATTAACAATATTACTACCTATACAGTATTGCCCCAAATTAGTTGTAATGTTTCTACCAAAGGAATCTCTTTTCGGTAATTTAGAATCATCAACTTGAATTGCCGTGTTGTCTGACGAAACCAAGTTGTATGCAAGTTCATTTCCAGAAAAGTTCTCGTTTTCTACCTTTATATAGAAATCGGTATCTATTAAAGTTTTTTCGGGTAATAACCAGCGATTATTTAGTGACTGCTTCTTTGAAAGGAAAATTTTCTCATGTGTTTCTTTGTATTGCAAATAAACTTTTTCGTTACCGTCCGCATTCACAATTTCAACTTCTGGCAAATAATCATTTACATACGTTCTGAAATTCACTTTTAGTCCACCAATTAATTCAATCCGTTTTTCTGTGTACAATGTAAGAAGTGGAATTTCAGAAAGTCCTTGTGTAGGATTGCGAAACCAAAACAATGAATAGTTTTCCGGCAAGCCTTCAAAATCTTCTTGTTTGAAATCTCCGTTGACAAATGTACTTCCCCATTCTTTGATTATTTCTTGCTTTTCGTTTTTGCACATCAAATACATTCGTTCTGTTTTTGAGAGAACGCTTGTCTCAATCCAATAATCATTGCTCAACTGAAATGTCCCGGCACTTATGAATAACCTCACATCACGGTTAGAAAACTTCGCGATCCATTTGTTGAAATTGTCCTTAAGTTCAAGGTTTTCTTTGAATTCAACAGGTAACGTTTTTGACCATCCATTGATTTCATACAAATTCTCGTGTTCTCCAAATTTTAAATCTTCGGGATAGTCATTTGAAGAATACATTCTGTACGAAAACTTAATCTCTTCGTCATTGGTATTTACTTTAAATTGAAGAAATAAAGGTGCAACAGTGTAATTTCTTCTCTGTCGTAGTGTTGTTCCTTCTTCTATTTCTTCGTGGGTTTCACCTGTCCATTTTTTATATTGTCGTTGTATAGTTTGAATGATAGAGTTTGATAACTCATCTTCCTTTTTCAAATGATCCAACGTGCTTTTTGGAATTAAATCCGTTCTACTATTCTTTATTTTATATTTTAGAAATCCGTCTTCGTAAAAAGTATTGGGAACCAAACCAAGAGATTCAAATAATTTAGGTAGGCGATTTAGAAACTTGGGAGGCAAAACACACTGTGAAAATACTTTTCCTACATAAACCCAGTTCGCATTTGTAAATGGAATAACATTGAACAAACCCAAATCACCGTTATTTTTTACATTTGCCCAATGTTCAAGATGTTCCCATAGTAAATTAATTTGATTACTACCAAAATCAACTGTTCCAATTTTTTGATTTATTTTGTTGATTTCTAAGAAATAATTCAGTCTACTGTAATAATTATTTGTTCTTTGACCCTGATCGTGATTAATCTCAATTAAAGGGAGTACGAGAAAAACCAAGTAAGTGATATAGGGAGGGTATTTTATTTCATATTTTACTTCATTGATTACAACGCTTTGTAAGTTTCTTTTCTCGTAAGCATTTCTTGCTTTTGCAATTACGTTTCCATTTCCACCAGAAAATCCAAACCTTACTTTATTTACGAAATCGTTCCAAATTTCTTCGTCAGATGACTGTTCGAAACAATGTCGAGCTAAACCAATAATATCGTTCTTGGTGAGGTATAAGTAGACATCCTTCCCTGCATTGCTGGGATTGAAAAAATATTCTGACACAATATCGTTCCATTCAAAGTACCTCATAGATTTCCTTTAAATTCATACTTCAAACTCCCGGTGTATATGGTGTCCGTTGTTAGAAAGCAACCATGATAAATATGTATTATCAGGAGTGAAGATAGGCCTAAAACGTGTTGATTTGATGAACCAACACATTATATACGCATAATTTTGCCTCTAAAGCTACGCAATAATGCGCAACAATAAAATTACATTTTGCAAAGTGCCAAAATATTTTTGAAGCCTATTGAGTTTCTCAACAAACACAAGAGCTTAAGACTACAGCTTTCAAAAAATATACTACTTGATTTTGTATTTAACACGCTTTTAACTATTCTTGAAAAGTCAATAGAAAATAAAAATGCCAACACCAACTGATCAACTTTATCAAAAATTCAGAGACAATTTAAATCATTCGCATCAGGAAGTAATTATAAAGTTTTTCCTATCCTTTTCGCGATTTGAATTTCTCCTAAAATTCAACGATTTCATCACCGCTGAGGGCCTCGTTAATTGGAATGATTTCACGAAGAATTGTAAAACAAGATACGTTACTTGGCAAAATAAAGGCTTAAAGCAAGAACTTGAGAATGCCATCCAATATATTCAATCCAATCCACCTAAAAAGCTTATTAAAAACGATGGTCAATATATTTGGCAAGATATAATAAGAACGAATACTGATCGTCTTGAGATTTTAACTTTAAACATCCGTACCATAAGAAATAATCTTTTTCACGGTAATAAATCTTTGAATGCAGACAATGGACGAGATAAAGAGTTATTAGAAAGCTCATTACTAATTCTTGATGATCTCATCTGCTTTTTAAACGGTGAGCTGGATTTTGTTGAAGAGTCAATTTAAAACCCGTATACAGCTTATTAGGTCATAAATGACAAAAACCCCTGACCCAATAAAGGATCAGGGGTTTGGGTAGGCTGGTTCAGATTAACCCACGTTTGTAAAGGATTGATAGAACGTTTCAAATGGTGGTTTTGGTTTATGGGTTCTGATACCTGCACGGATACCCGATAACTTTTCAAAACGGTTCAATGAAAAAATACTGACTGGAATACGATACTTCTTTTTGTTGCAGTAAAACTCTCCGTGGTCATCAACAAGACTAAACCTTGCGTTCTTACCAAGTTGCCACGTCGCTACTTTACAATCGGCTACACGGCCACTTATTCCCCCATCAAATACCGTATGTGTTTTAGCGTTTGGGAAAAGGGATTTCAACCACGTAAACTGTTCTTTTGTTGGCAACAAACCCAATGAAACAAATGCGCTCAAACAAGGTGAATTAACCCAATTAGGGTAATAATGGCAAAAGCACAATATATCGCTTGCAGAATGACCGATAAAAAGATTGGTGACAGATATAGGCAAGCTGTCCGTCACCAACCACATACCTTTACAGACCGGAATACGGACACCATTTTCACTCCAATGCTCTTGGGCTATAATCTGATTTTCCAATGTATAAGGAAACAGAATTTTATCCTCGACAACGTGGATATAAGGTGCAAAGAAGTTCCGTACTTCGGGCTTTAATTGGAGAAATACCACTACCTCGCAACGGTACGTCCGTAACCTCTACTTTCTTGCTTATCACGAAGATTTTGCACAAGGTCTTGAACGGTTTTCTCGTTACCGTGTTTTTGTTTTTTATCGGCCATCATCATGTCGGTCAATGCGCGGTTATATCCCTCGCTATATCCCTCGCTCTGCGGTTCAACCCTACCTTTTAGGTTATTGATACCTCGGAAAACTAAGTAAGATATACCGCCATCCAAAAGCACCGATAGGATAAGTCGTTTTCGGTCTGAACGGATACCCTTATTGTCTGTTGCCGAATGTTGGATTTTGGTTCCGTCTTTGAGTTCCACTACTTCACCGTTACGGAAAACCTCCTGTTGCTGTTCCGAAAGTTCTTCGCCATTTACTCGGATGGGGGCCTGCACTTCGTCGGGTTCATAAGCCACAAACTCCCTTGTCAAGTCGTCATATTCAATGATGACTTTCTTCTTTTTGTTTCCGTCAATCTCCTGTTCCTTGCTTACCACGTGTTTTTCTCCTGCGATCAGGGCTTTTTCCTCGTCATCACTCAACAATGGATGCCATTGCGGTTCACGATATATAGGATGTATGTTTAGCTGTACTGTGCCATCTGTATTTCGGCTAAGGAATAACTTTGCATCCAATTGACGGATGGCAAACCCATCGATGTTCAGACCTGCCATGCTCAACATATCGGTTCTTCTCCCTGCAAGCAGGGCATCGATATTCTCCGGACTGATGCTGAACCCTCCGTCTTTGTAAAGCCCCAATTTTTCAAGTTCGTTTAGGGGCATTTCGTTTTCGTTGATAGGATATTTCATGATGTAATTGTTTGTTAAGTTTTATAATTTTTATCTTCTGATGCCATAGGCGGCAACAGCCTCAATTTCGGCTTGTACCGGGCGGTGCAGGTCTTCACTTGGCTTGATACTGTTAGGGTTCTGCTTGGCGTGTAGCAGGGAACCATACAGCCCGTCAGTTCTCGATAGCGAAAACGTGTTTCCAGTCGATAGGTCTTCCACACGCATACGTCCACGTTTCAAATGCCCTTGCACTTTGTACATAGTATTGTTATAGGCGATTTCATCACCTATCGAAAGGGTGGCTTCTTTTACCTTTTGTGGTTTTGCCTCGGTCTGGGCTTCGACCTGAACATTGGCAGCGGCCTTGATTTCCCTTTTTTGCTCAAAAGCCAATAGATAATTAAGAATTTTTTCCGCATCGGCGGCGGCAGCGTGTATTTCAAAAGGTGTATCACGCAATATCTGTATCCAACTGTCCACGTAGGCAATGTGCTGGCCGGGATCATGGCCAATGTTGAGTTCCTGACCGATAAGCATCGAAGCGATTTCGGCACGAAGTTCTTCGCGGGCATAGCCCTCTGTTCCAAAACTGTCAACCATGCTTCTGTCCAGACGGTCTTTATGGCCCGTCCAGTGACCGAGCTCATGGAGCACGGTGGCATAATACTTATCCGGTGCATCGAATTGTTCACGCAAAGGCATGGTGATACTGTCGAGTGCCGAACTGTAATACGCTCGGTTACCTGTTTTGTGGGTTATATCTGCTCCCGAAGCCTGAATGATGTTTTCTGCTCTTTGGATAGAATCCCATTGGAATTGCTTTGCTTCGGATTTCACCAAAGGTTCGATACCATTGATCTGTTCCGCATTGAATACCCAAGCAGTGGTGATAATTGCCCTGTCAAGACCTACCTTAGCTTTTACGGGCTTACCCTGTTCGTCCAAAATTGGTTTGCCCTCTTCGTCTCTTTTGGAAACAAGTTCATGGGTCTTGACAAACTGGATCAGGGTTGCTTTTTCTCCCTTTCTTACGTTCCAGCCTTTTGCAGATGCTTGGTTGAACGTCATCCAACGCGGGTCTTCACGATCGGCCGATAATAGTGATAAGCTGTTGATACCCTTATATCGGTTTCCGGTGATTGCATTGTACGGTAATTCAAAAGCTGGGCTATTGCTATTCCACGGCTTCTGCCACGGTGCTGTACCTTGTTCGAGTTTCTTGATGATATTCTCCGCAACTATTTCATGCAGGGATTTAGAATTTTTACTGCTCATCTTCATCCACCTCCGGGGATTCGTCATCTGGCCATTCGTCTGCGTATTCCACGCCATAAATGGCGGCTTCCGCTGGGGTCAGACCAATGTCTTCACCACTGGCCAGGACACTTAGTTTTTGTTGCAGTGATCTTAAATGATAGTCCATATTATTCCATGTTTAAGGATTGGTCTAATTGTTCTCTTAACCTGCGTAGGAATTTCAAGGGGTCAAGGAATTTACCGTTGAATTTCACCGAAAAATGCAGGTGTTCTCCTGTCACCCTGCCCGTGCTTCCGGTGATAGCGATAGGTTGCCCCGCTATTACCGTATCACCCGATGAAACGAGTATATGGGAAAGGTGTCCGTAAATGGTTTCTACTTCGCCGTGTACTATCAGTATGTACTTGCCGAGTGCTTTATGTCTTCCTGTTGCTTTGACATAACCATTAAGTACATTAAATACAGGATCGGAACGCGCGGCAAAGTCAACACCGCTGTGGTGTGAAGCCTTACCGCTGATCGGGTGGATACGGTATCCGAATGGCGATGTGACCTTTAGCTTGTCTAATGGTGGACTGTAATCTATGTCTTGTCCACAAAGCATAAAGGGAACAAGCACCAACCAACCGAAAAAAAATCTAATCCGCAGATATGCAGAACGTCGAGTGTTGTTCATAATGTTGTGATTTGTAGGAATTAACTCCCTTAAAAAGTCGATTGACTATTTTCTTTTGTTGTATTCCGTCGTCTCGGTTGGTACGGGAATTTGAACATTGTCTTGGATAGGAATAAACTGTTCAACTATTTCCTCAACTTCTCTGTTGATGCGGAAAAAATTGTCCAATAGGATTTCTTCTTTTCGATTACCGAAGTCGTAATAGGTCGGCAGTTCCCGATAATTCGCTTCTTCCTTTTTGAGGGCATCCATGTCCAGATTGACACGGCAGTTAACCGCCGAAGTCTGGTATTTGCCCGTATAGGTGTCTACCGTATCACGGGCAAGGATGCCAACAATTTCACCAGCTTTTAGCGATGCTATCTTTCCGGCAGGAATCAGCGGTTCGAGTTTTTCATTCAAGGATAGCGAGGTTCTCGTACGGTCGATGCTTAGGCTTTCACCCGTCTGTTTCACCTTACCAAAAAGGCGCTCCAACCACTCCAAAGTTTCTTTGCTCCTGACCGAACCGGACAGTACATTGCCCATGATGGACGTGATAACCTCCGCTGTTTCCTTGCCGTATTGTTGGCGCAGCATAGGCAACTCCTGAAGCCCCAAAACGACCCCAGAAAAATTGGATCTGCTCTGTGCCACCAATAGGTCTACACGGTGAATATACAGGCTGGGGGCCTCATCCACCACTAAACCGATGGGTAAATTGCCTTTCGTATTGATAAGTTTCGTAACCCGATTAAGTACCACCGACAGGCAAGCGGAGTTAATGCTCTGGGTACGGGGGTCATTGGCGAGCACCAAAACACCGGGGTGCTTGGGGTTACTGACTTGAAGCTCAAAATCATCCGCACCGAAAACCCAAAACGTTTCTTTGGTGGCCATTCGGCTGATAAAGATTTTGAGCGTTCCGACTTGTCCTTCAAGTTGGTCAAATGCCTTTGCTTTGTAGGCGGACATGAATGGCGATAAAAGGGAACTAAGCTCCCCGTTGCTGAACAGCACCGTAAAAATCTGTTCATACGACAGGTTAAGAAAGGCAAGTACATGGGGCAGGCTGGAATAACGGCCATCTTCGTACCTACTGAAAAAGAAGATACAGGCGGCAAGGAAATTGATGGCGGACTGCGTGAAAAATTGGTCACTACCACCGCTTTTGTCTCCCTTTTTCAAGGCTTCGACAAGCGCTTCGGCTGTTTCCGAAGCATCGGCAAGCGTGTTTAGGTAAGCCCGTTTCATCGGGTTTACCCGCCTGCTCTTTGCGGGATCGTTGAGATTGATAACATGGAATTTGTAATCCCTGCATCGACCGTCCTGCTTGGCAAGCAGATAATGGTAATAAGCAACCTTGCCAAGATCGGGGTATTTCAGATCGTATAGGCACATCGTGAACGAATTGGCCAGCATTTGGCGTATGATCGGCATGATGATCCCGAACGATTTTCCACTTCCCGGAACCCCGCAAATGAGACACCCCCTAAAAATGTTTTCAAGCGGTATATACCCTTTACGGACTTTCCCTTTGTAATAGAACAAGGTCGGGATGTTGATCGAGTACGGTGTTATCACGGGTTCGGTTGGTTGCATAAAGGATTCTTCCTCAATGTTCCAGCGATCCTTTCCCAAGTTGGAGCTGATGATCTTGGATACGTTGTCTATTGCAACGTGTACCAAAATGGCTCCGGCAAAAGCGCTTGTGACATAGGCAAGGTCATACCAATTGACCGACCGCCATATCGGGGCTGCTTCATGTCCCTGCAACCATAAGCCCGAAAAAAGAATGAGCATCCCCAATGCCAAAGGGTAAACGATCTGGGTCTTGGGATTGAGGTCTTTTTTCTTTCGGCTTAATGTTCCGATGGAGACCAGACAGATCAGCACAAGTGTAAAGAGCTTGCTGTTTATCAGTTCGGCATAAAATGGTACTCTCGAAAGCCTCTCTGCAAAGAGTAGCAAACTGTTATTTGCTACCCCTGCCAAAAGAAATTTATCTACATAGAAAAACAGAAAGACTTCGAGGACAACGGATAGGTATATGCCAAATTGCAGGGAGCGGTAAAGCCCCTGCTGCTCTTTGGTTTCTTCCATAAGTATTTGTTATTAGAGGTTAGATAAAGCCGACCTAAAAGGTGTCGGCTTTCAGAATATCGCCGTATTTTATTTTTAGGTTGACCGTGCGGCCGGAAATCTGTTTTTCGGTAAGCGTTACCCGAAGTACCTTACTGCCGGGAAAAGTTGCCTTTTTCAGCACGAACACGTTACGGTGCCTTTTCTTAAATTCGGTAAGGGGCTGGTATTGCCATAGGGTTTTGATTTCAACGGTCTGCACGTTGGTTGCTTTGGTGATCTTCTTGTCCTCAATGAAAAACCGGAGTTCGTCTACATTGTAAGAAAGGTTTGATGTATTGGTAAACGATACGTCAAGAAAGATATAATCGCCCAATGTGCTAATGCTGTTAAGCGCAATACCTACACCGTAATCCCTCGTACTCCGTACAGGCCGATGGGCGTTTTTTGTAAGCAGACCAAGTGCAAGGTTTTTCATCTGGCTACGGCTCAACCCGATCTCCGAAATTTCCAAAGGACGGGTGTGCTCCGGTTTGATTTCGAGCATGGCCGGAATACCCGTATCGTTCATCCACAATGGGGCCGTCAGACGGTATTGCGCCACAAAGTTATCGCCGACAATGGTAATTGTTCCAAGTTCAAAATCGAGGTGTTCTGTCTGTGTGGTATCCTCGTGCAATTTGATACGTAGTACATTTTCAAGGGGCAGGTCGCCCGATACATGATGCGAAGCGATGTCAACGTATTGGATGGGTTCGGGTGAAAGGATATGCACCGTATGGCCACGGTGCAGGCTTAATTCGGGAAGTGTTCCCAACCGGGTTTCCGTAGCTTGTTGACTGTGGGCGGAATATGCTACAAAACATAAAAGGAAAAGGATTAGAAAATGATGTTTCTTTTTCATGATGGAATCTTAAATGGTTTTACTGTTTGTAATTCTGTTGGCTTTGGCGGAGTGCCTGTGGATCGATGAGGTACACCATCGTGTTGTATTTCAGTTTCGCCCTGTTCTTCCGTATATGCTTTGATACGGCGGTCGTTGTGGATTGGAACATCCGCTGGATGGCGCTCATGACCAATTGGCTGTTGTTTTCCGCTTGTTGTTGCAGGGTAACTCCCTGCGTGGTGTTACCGCCGAGCTCCCGGCTAAACTCCCTGAATGCCGAAGCGGGCACGTACAGTCCGGGTGAGCCGTCATTATCATAGATTTCCAGTCGGACAGGCAGTATGTTGTTGCCGTACATAATGGAAGTGATGGTAAGCAGTACCCGTTGCCCTGAAAAACCGGAAATTTTTGCAAATACGTGGGTACCTTTCTTGACCACGTGCGGGCCGACCAATAGGTCATCCATGAGCCGAATGCGCAAACGGGAATCGGCATACCCTGTCATGTTTTCATCGACAATAGCCTGAATGAAAGTATTGTCATTTTCAGGGCGGATGGTGTTGAACGTTCCCTGACCTGTACCGTATTTGGAAACGGACAGACGGGGCTGGTTTTCGAGTTCTTTTTTCGCTTCCTCCATGCGTTCACGTTCCATGCGGGCTGCCTGTTCGTCGGGATCGTTTGCCCTTGCCATGCTGTCCGCATAGGCCATCTGCTTACGGAAAAGTTCCATCGGATCGGTCTTGTCCGGCGTCTCCCTGATCGGTTCGGGTTTTCGCTGTAATGAGGAAAGGGCCTGTTGCAATGCTCGGTCTTGGTCGTCATTTTCCGAATCTCCGCTAACGGAAACAGGTCGCTGGTTTTTGAGCGCCCGCTCGATGGAATCAAGTTTTCGCTTTTCTTCTTCGTTGTACAGTTCATCAAAACGGAATTGTTCGGCTCTTTCTTCCTGTAACTGGCCTATTGCCGTATAACCGTCACCTCGACGGTACTGCTCACGGTAGGCGGCAAGTTTGTCGGATAGCGCGCGGTTCTTCACGTCCTCCGATACATCGGCAATCTGGCCCTGCAAAGGATCGCCCTCTTGCTGTGGTGCTTCTTCCTTTGCAAAACCTGTTTGATAGACATAGAAGAACAGGCATAGAAATGGCAACGCTATGAGGGGTAGCACATAACGCGGCTGTCTGAAATTGATTTTCATGTTTGTTGGATTGTATTAGGGTGAATTTTGGGGTTTGTTTGTTTCGGCCAATCTTTTTTCGAGGATTTGCATCCTGTCGATGGCTCTCTCCATTAGCAGGCTGTCGGAGCTGTCCAAATTTTCTTTTTCCATCAGACTGTCGAGGATCGTACGGATTTCCAGCAGTTCCTTTAGAGCTGAAACGGTCGTGACAATACCGCCCATTCCATCCATTAAGGGTTGTTGTACGGAAAGCTGTACGTTGTCTTTTTGTGGTGTTTCTTTTGGGAGAAAAAGAAAGCATCCAACGGAAACGAGAATGCTTACCACCATTGCAAAAAATACCGTACGTGGTCGGGCTTCAAGGAACCGTTTGGAACGTACGATGCCACCATCGATATACTTGCCAAACTCCCTGTAAAATGCTGTCCACACCGTTGTGTCGGGCGAGCGGTTAGAAGTTATTTTTTTGAACATAGCTGATGTCTTTGTTTTCGAGCGTTTTCCATCGGGTTATCAATATACCGTGACCATTGTTCTCCGTACGCACGTCAAGGTCTCGCAAATAGCCCTCCGTGACCAATGTGCGTACTACCGTCGAGCTACGCCGATCTATGGTCTGTTTACCATAGTAGCGGAAGTACTTTTTCACCGGATCGACATGGATGGAATCGGTCTGGATGGTGAGAACGGAACTGGACGACAGCACGGAATTGAAAAATCCCTTTTCCCGCAGGTTGTTGTACTGCAATGCACCGGATTCATCGATCAGGTACATGGCTTTTCGCATCTGGTATTCGATGAATTTATCGTCCGGTGCGAGCGTAAAAAATAGTGAATGGAAAAGGTTGATATGTGTACGGTACTCGATGGGTCTGTTTACTTCAACATCGGTCTGGCTTGCAGACATGGGAACGTTGTTAGCGTCAAGTATATACACGGATTTACGTGCATTGCCTACCTGTTTGTAGGCAAAAAAAGATACTGTCATCACCATGAGCACGGCGGCAATCAGACTTGCCCCGGCAATAAAGGTGGCAAGCCTGATCTTGGCTTCAATATTTTTTATTATCATAGCATTGCGTGTTTAAAAGGGGTTAAAACTTGGCGATTATCTTTCTTGCGGCACGGCCCATATTGGATGCTCCACGCCCCATTGTGCTTGCGGCCGAAGTGATACCACTTGTCGATACAATCCATGTGCTGATACTCGGTACGGTGAGCATGGTCAGTCCTCCGATCAGGAATGTCACGATGACGATACCGAAACTTAAAATCCCGTTGCCCGCAAACCAGCCCATTTTCTCCAATGTGTCGCCCGTGCTTTCAAGGAGTTGTTGATACCTTGTAATCTCGGCTTCCATTGCATACTGTTGGAATAGACTGGCTACGTGCATGACCAGATAGGCAATGCCCGAATACAGGTTAACGGCGATAAACCGGGCTATCCACGTACCAAAGGAGTCCCTAAAGGCAGGCAGGATACTTACGGCAACACTAAACGGGCCTAAAATGATGAGGATGGTCGAATAGAGAATCTGGATAATGAAGATGATATAAACGCAGATGCGCAATACCCAGACGGCCAACGTTTCTAAGGTATAGGTCGCCAGTAGCTGTAACCCCACTTGCATACGGTTTTTAAGTTCAACGATTGGGTTCCATACCGAAGCAAAACCCTCCTTTACCGTTGAGGTGACCGCATCCCACGCCTGACCGTACCACGTATCCGCTTCTTTTTCGGCGATCTCGGTTTCGGCCTGTATGGTGGTCAGTTGATCGGCAACGTCAACCATGAGTTTTGCACGTTGCAGGCGTAGGTTGTTAACTTCGATCTGCCCGCTGTCAAACAGGCTTTCCGTTTTGGTGGCAACAATGTCCGTGGGATATGCAAGTATGCGGGTGAACGTTCCCCACCAGATGATGACCATTACAAGCCCGAACGGGCGTAACAAAGGCATGATTTCCATTTTTTTGTCGCCCGCCATCATTTCGTATGATTTGATGGCAAAGAATATGAGCATGAAAATGGCGGCAAGGGCCTGTGCATCGGTGATGAATGTATCGAAGTGCGTCCATATCGTGTTTTTCATGCCTTTGAGAAAGTGCATAACACCCTCCTCATAGACACCGTTCCCCTGTAAAAAATTGAACGTATCTTTAAACGAGTCCGGCACATTTACAGGATTTCCCTGCAATAAAAAACGGGGCATTAGCCCCGTCATGTTGATAAAGTCCATAAAGTAATCTGATTTTGGTTATTGGTTTCTTTTTAGGATGTCCTCTGCAATTTGTACATCGGAACGACCGCCAGAAAACTCCGGCAGATCGGGGTTCTCACTTTGCAGACGGTCACGGCTTTTGCTCAATAAAAGGAATTTGGCGGCATAGTTCTTTTTTGCTTCCCATGCGGACAGAAGTTTCCGGTGTTCCCCAAGCAAACGGTGGTAAGCCATGATACGGCTACCACGGTCGAGCGTGGTCGTTCGGGCAGCTTCCAACCGTTCTTTGAGTTCCGCACGTTCTTCGTTGTACCATTCCAATAGACCTTTGTTCCTCAAATAATCCCCGACGTCCGGTGAAAGTCCGGCGAGCGGATCGGTGTCCGTGTCGCCCGTTAGGTTTCCAAACTCCCTGCGGTAATAAAGTAACCATAAGGGGTCGGCATCCGTGACCAGACCGGAATAATTGAGGGCTTCGGTCACCGCTACATTGCGGATGGTGTCCGTATGCTTTTTATAGGCTTCGTCCGTTTGTTGCATGGCCAGTACCATACCCATGCGCAAGGTCTGTGGCCCTGTACCGCTCAACGGTCGGCGGTCGGTCTTGTTGTAGTTTGGATGCCACGCCCAGGTGAGCCAATATTGATAGTTTAGACCGAGAAAACCACTTGTTGGCGTAAACTTCTTTCGATCCCATTGCTTATGAACCATGCGTTCCTGTTGATTTACGATATGTTTATCGGTCTGTCGCTTCACGTTCTGCGCCATTGTTCCCGTGGAAAATAGGAACAGCAGTAGCCAAATGATATTTATCTTTTTCATCGAAATAATTGTTTTTAAATGGTGATGAAGCTATCGGATTTATTCATTCCATTAGATGGTTTGAATAAATCATGATGGTTTCATGTTCAGTCCTTTAGTAGATAATAGTTCCGTATGATCTCGTCCGCTTTGCGTTTGTCCATGTTGATAAAGTTTCGGTATGGGTTCGCCATTTTCACTACGCCGTTGATCTTGGCATAGTACATTGACCTCTCCATACTGAACACCAATGCGCGTATGACTTTCAGTTCGAGAATGATCTTCCGCATGAGGTGGTCTCTTTTTTCGTAGTCCATCAGCACGTTTTTTCCCTCCTGTAGAACGAAGTCGGAGACTTCGGCGGCAAGGTTTATGCCCCTGTCTTTGAGCTGGCGGCTGGCGGCCTCGGCAAAGAGCAGCAGCCACGGTTCGCCTTTGGCAGTTTCAAGCATCTTCGTGCTGTGGGTGGCGATGTCCTGAACAAGCCTCGAAATATGGAGCGCGGAGCGGCCGGACTTCAATGCCCGATCCACTTCGGCGAGTGATCGGTGGATCATGTTCTGCACCAACACCACGGAAGATAGGTTGACGTTAATATCGTCGATGCGTCCACGGATGTTGCCGAGCATATTGTTGTGGGTCTGTTCGGAAGCGAGCCTTACCGCACCGTTTTCGTTTACAATGGCAAGATGCTTGGCATCGTAGATTATCGTCACATAACTTTGGGCGAAAGTCATCTTTGAAAGACAGATAAACAGCAGGATTATGAGTTGCTTCTTCATGGTTTAAATTCCTCCAATTGCCTTAAAATATTATCGACTATACGCCTGTCCTCATTGATATAACCGGAAAACGGATTGAGGGAATCGAGCAGCTTTTTTCGTGTCGAATAGTATAGGGTAGCCGCAAGCCCCCGTGATGCTCCTGCGATCTTCCTAAGCTCCTGCAGGACGTGTCCGTAAAGTATTCTCCTGTCGCTCGCTTTCATCTGGTTGAGGTCGTTAATACTGATAAAAAGTCCGGTCAGGTAACGTGCAAGCTGCACGGCTTTTTCTGCCATATCTTTTTCTGCATCGATGGCAAGCAAAAGAAATTCGGGGTGTGTGGACACAATGCCTACAATCCTTTTTTGTTGGTTTATGATCTCGGTGACTATTGGCGCGGATTCAAGCCCCATACTAAGCCCCTGCAATGCCATACCGAGGGTCTGGAAACGGCTGTGCAACTGCCGATAACGGGTTTTGAGTTTTGACGTTTCTTCTTTGTTTACTTCCTCGTTAGCCGAGGTAATGGCTTGTCGGTTTCTTGCGGTGATCTGGCGGTCGTATTCATCTTTGCTGTGTTCGACCAATTGGTGGATCAGTTCCACATTGAGCTGTGCATTTGCTCTGGTCAAGGTGATGACCAAAAGCAGTAGAGTTAGGATAATGTATCTCATCGTTTGAGCAATCTTGAATTACGGATAATGTCATCGGCAATCTGTTTGTCGATATTGATAAAACCTGCGTATGGATTAAGGGAATTAAGGATACCGCGTTGTTTTGCCCAATACATACTTCTGTGCATCCCAAAGGCTACGCCTCGCAGGATGGTCAATTCCGTACGTATCCGGTTTAACAGTTTTGCCCTTTCCCCCGAATCCATTAGGTTGTCCTTTCCGCCTTTCAGTACAAAGGCGCTGACTTCGGCAGATAGATTGGTCGCCCTTGTCTTAAATTCCCGTGCGCCCGCTTCGGCAAATAATAGGAGTGCCGGATTTCCCCTTGCGATGTTCATTGCTTTTTCCACGTCGTTAACGATGTCAAGGGAAATATTGGCAATGTCCTTTACGGTGAGCAGGGAACGGACAACGCCGGAAACTTCACTTAATCCTTTGTAAATCTTATCCTGCAAATCGTTCACGATCAGGAGCTGGCCCGTTACGGCCATCTGGCCGCGCTGGATGAGCGTAAGATTACTATTCACATTGTTGAGCTGGCTGTTCATCACACCTGCATGGACACCCGTCGCGGCTGCCACGGCGGGGTCGATGTAAATCTGTCCTCTTGCATAAAAAACGGCAAAGGACAGGATCGTTATTGCAATAAATCGTTTCATGTAAAATCAGGTTTAAAATATTCTCTTTGTGTTTCAACGGGCGCGTTGTTCTCGTTCACCCTTTGCACAAAATCGCCCAATGCAAGACCGCTCTTTTCCATGTCGGAGACAAACGCCGTTAGGGCGGCCGGGTAGCTGCCATGATGTTTGGCGTAAATCTCCACGGCACTTTTTTCGGGTTTTTCGGTCGTGAATGCCAAGTGGTGGTAAATGCTAACCTCCACACCGTACACTTCGCCCGTATTTCCCCGACGGATATAGAACTCGTTGAAACGGGCACGTCCGTCCTTGTTGTCCAGACGGTTGATCGTGAAAATCTTTTTTTGCTCCGCTTCGTTGATGGACAGCAATTCGGCAACCTTTCTAAAGTCGGCTTCGTTCTGTTGCAGCAGGATGATGGTGTCCGAATTGTTTATGATGCTGTCCTTGATGATGGGGTTGCCGATGATGTCGTTGATCTCCTGTGTCACCTCGATGATTTCCCCCCAGAATTTCCGTACGGTCTTGTTCAGGTATAAAAGGAAATTTGCCATCATGGGCGACGAAATGGCCCGCCATGCTTCCTCCAAGATCAGCGTTTTCCGGCGGTTCTTCCGGTGGCGCATCTTCTGCACGAACAGATCCATGATTATGAGCGTGACAATGGGCAGCAACGTCTTGTTATTCTGTATATTGTCAATTTCATAGACTATGAATTGCTCGTTGAACAGGGATTGGTCGGCTTCCTCGTTCAATATGGCTTCATATTCGCCTCCTCGGTAAAACTTCTTTAGCACGAACCGAAATTCCTCCACGTCAAAAGCAATGCTTTCCTCATTCCTTATATCGGGGATTTTCCGAACAGCAAATTCATAAAAGGAATTAAAGTCCAGTTTGTCTACTCGGTCTTCGATGGCCTTATCGAAATGATGGGCGTAATAGGCTGAAATGACATTGGAAATTACGTCTCGCTCTACTGTGGTCACCGTACCCTCGGAACCTTTCCAGAGCAGGCAGATCAACGTTATCAAGAAATCCTTTTTCTCGATGTTGTATTCTTCCTCGCTGATCGCAAAGGGGTTCATCGTGATGGGCTTTTCTTCCGAATAGGTGATGTACTTGCCCCCATAGGTACTGCAAAGACCGGAATAGGAATGCCCCACATCCACGATCACCACGTCCGTGTTGTATTGCAGGTACTGCTGACAGATCGCATTTATGGCATAACTTTTACCCGTACCACTGCTCCCCAAAACGAAGCGATTGCGATTTTTTATGCGCCCAGTGCGCATAACCAAATCCGATGGGTCTATCGCCACGGGCACCCCTTGACGGTCGGTAAACCTTAGCAGAAATTCCGATGGTTCGTCGGTCGGCAGCCGTTCCTTGAAAAAGAAACAAAGGGCGGCATCGGCGGTAGTCAGGAACCAATCGTATTTTTTCAGTTCCACGCCATTGCCCGGCAGGGCACACCGGAACAGCTCCAATTGGTTGTAGGCATTGCGTGAGGGAATGATCCCCTGTTGGAACAATGCGGCTTCAATAAAATTGGCCGTCTTGTCGATCCTGTCCGTATCGGCACATACGATCATGGAGTAATGGGCGTGTACCAATAGTTGATTGTCACGGGCCACGTCTACAAGCAATCGATCAATGTCTTCCACGCACATGAGGTTGGCCGGATCGGGTACACTCGAATGCCTTTTACGCTTTACTTCAAGTTTACCCAACGTGATCTGTTGGCTGGGTATCTCCAATAGCTGGTTATATATAATGGTGCGATAACCGGGAACATTGTGCAGGAAAAAAAGGTTGTCTACCGGAAAATCACGCATACCGTTTGTTTCGGTTCGGGCGGTGAACGATCCGACCTTTTCGGGCAGGTCAACCGAATCGGTGTTGACCATACTGATACAGCGGACGGCCCGGTCACCTATTTGCAACTCACGGTCTCCGCAGCGGAGATTGTCCAATGTGATGTGGGGTTGCTCAAACTCCATGCAGAGCACCCTGTTTACAAAGCGGTTTATTTCGGCTTCCGTAAGATATGAGGGATTAAGGGCAGCACCCGAAAGCAGGTCAAAGACTTTAGCCATGTTCTGCCCGAAAGTGACAAGCACTTTTTTGTCATAGGTATAGAATGCCCCTTTTTTGACCTGACGGGTCACCGTTAGGTAGGTTCTGATCTCGGTGTATTCCCGACCCTCAAAATGTTCCTGGTATTTCTGTTCCAAAAATTCGGATGCGGGTTTGGGGCGGTATTTCCGTTTGATAAATACGTCGTGTTTTTGGATGATATGCCCCTCGCCAAGTATCTTGATGACGTTCAGCAAGACTTGTTGGAAAACGGTATAGGCTTCGGGATCGGCGCCATACTGTAAGACGGGATTGGTCAATCGCATAACGACTGAAAAATCACCACGGTCGCCGTACAGTACCGACATTCCCTGATAATGGTCAATACCCACATAGGGCATTTCAAAGGTTGTCTTTCTCTCTGTTTTCATCGGTTTGTCTGTTTTTAATGGCTGATGAGAGCTCACCCGATAAATCGGGTTCGGTTTCATAGCTGATCGATAAATGGGCAGGATGGATAAATGCGCCACGGTGGCGGGTTTTGTCATGGAGACCGTCACCTTGTTTCATGAATGTGTAGGCAAGTCCTGCACCCATCAGGGCAAGGGTTGCGAAGCCACCGAGAAAGAGATTGGTAATTGCACCGATAAGTCCGCCGATGGCCAGACCGCCGATAAGGGAACCTATGCCCCAATAGATAAACTTTCCCTTGAAACCTCGGTAGATAAGGGGCTTTTGAAGCCCCTTATAGATCGGATAACGCCCGTGTGTCATACGCCGAAAAACGCTTTAATGACCACCGACACGAGTACCAAGAATAGACAGGAACCGCCCCACGACATCAGTTCCTTATTGATGTCCTGATCTCCGCTGTTCCACTTGATGTACACCCGTATTCCCCCAATGAGCCCGACCACCGCACCGATGGCGAGAATGAGCGTCGAAATTGGATCGACATAGCTGGTAAGCGAAGATGTGGCGGCATCGATACCTACTGTACCGCCTTGTGCGAATGTTGATTGGACCGCTGACAATGAAAGTGCGGCCACGGCAAACAGTTTTTTAGTGTTTACTGTCATAGAGATAATGGATAAAAAGTGAATGAAAAATGATTGGCTATTAGTTTACCCCGAACAGGGCTTTTAGTGCGGCGCCGACGAGCGACAGGAACAGGCAGGAAAAGAACCACCCCATGACCTGCGCATCGATGTGATGCTTGCCGGATTGCCAGTTGCTGTACACCCGTAGTCCTCCGAGCAGTCCGCATACAGCACCGATGACAAAGGCAAGGTCAGAGAAGTTGTAATACCAAGTATTGACTTCCCTGCGCACTTCCCTAAACTCGGCAAGACCGGGCTGGGCGGTGGCGTACAGGGCAAAAAAAATGACAGTAAGGAATACTGTCAAAAAACGGATGGATTGCATAATTGGATTTAGTAGGGGATGGCTTTGGTGTACTCGATTACGTTGTTTTGTGCGAGCGAAACAAGTTCCTTTATGGTTATGCCCCCCGTGGATTGCAGGGGGCCTGACGAGATAACGGATTTTCCGTCTTTTACCATCGGTTCTATTGCTACTTTGGATGGTTCGGAAACAACCCTTTCGGGCGGTGAATCTTCATCGAATACCAATTCGTTTCCTCCATCGCCCGTAGTCGGAGCACGGCGATGGATAAACAGGTCATACAGTACGTTTAGGGCATAGTAGATGCCATAGACGGCGATAACGCCGAGCAGGAATTGTGTCCAGTTCATAGATCAAGGGTTTTAATGTGTTCTTTGATGTATCGGGAAATTTCGGGGTGGGTTTTTAGAAACAGGTGCAGGCTGTAGGCGATGATCTTGTTCATATCGATGCCTTTGGCAACTTTCAGTTGTTTGAGCAGGAAAAGGGTTTTGTCGTCCAAGCGGATCAATAATCTTTCCCGTCCGGTCAGTTCATGGTTTAGGATACTGTCAAATAAGTGTTCCAACGTTTCCGCTTTTTTCTTTGGCGTATCCTTTGGGGGCTGTTCCGTGGGGATTTCTTTAGTCTGCGGCTGTCTGTCTTTCCGCATGGAATCCCGAAGCTCATCGGCAAGGCTTTTTATTCCGCTCATGATGGTTCCTCCTTAGCAATGTATTGTTCATAGATTAGGCCTAAGAGCGGTAGCACAACGGGATACAGGATGATCGGTGTCTGGAACGTATTTATCCGCTGGAAATCTATGCGATCCGGCAGACCGGGGGCGACCGTGCCAAAGCCTCGCAGTACCTTTTCGACTTCCGTCCGGGTTTCGTATTTGACGGTGTTCTTGATACGGTTCGGTACAAAAATGAGGGGCGCTCTCTTGTTGATCTTGCCGATGACCATTGCAAACAGCAATGTCGAATCCACGGAAAATTCGTCAAAGGCAAACGGACAGAGCACCGCATCGGCGGCGGCGAATATGGGTATCAACCCGTCGTCGTCCATCTTGCCCGGCAGGTCTATCAGTACGATTTCATTCCGTGCTTTTCCCAATTTCCGTTGCATTGCCGGAAAATGGCTGAGGTCGGCTGGAACGATTTCGTACAGCGGTTCATTTTCCAGAATCTTTGCTTTCTCGGCTTTAGCGGAAAGTGATTGCTGATAGTCCATATCGAGCACCGTAACCCGCCGTTCTTGTTGCTGGGTCAGGTAGTTGGCGAGCAGCAGGGTGAGCGTGCTTTTTCCCGCTCCGCCTTTTTGGTTTCCTATAAGTATGAGCATAGTGCATTGGGTTTAATGGTGTTGTTAATAAGGGGGCGTCAACGGGTATTCGTCCGGGCTTTGCGCTTACGTCTACGGTTGCGCCCGTGGATCGCCTCGTCGTCGATGTCGTCGGAAATATCGATCTGGATATTCGGTATCCATTGCTCGGCTGTTCCATGTACATAATCGGCAACTATGGTGGTTTCTTCGGATGTCGATTTCCGTTCTTTTTCGTTCGGTTCTGCGAAGTCGTCTTTGGCTGATTGCACATAACCGTTTTCGGTGATTGTTTCTTCGGGCCGGAATACACACCCCTTTAGAGTAGGGTTCGTTATATCCGCTTTAGGCGATATTTTGGGTCTATCTTCCGATGGTGCGATAAATTCAGCCAATGGCATAAGGTCTTTGCCCTTGTAGACCATCTTCCTCGAATGGTCTATCACGGTGTAGCCGTATGGCGGTTTCCCGTCCTTACCGTGGAATATGATCTGTACCCCAAATTTGTCCGATAGCATTTGTGCCATTGCCGACGTATAGCCCGATGGTGCGGACGGCCTATTGCCGGGAAGTGGAGCCGGAGTGTGAACCACCGCCGGATCGTATTGGCTTTGATACTTAGCAAAGACAGCTCGGAGCTGTGCCAACCGATTGATGTCTTTGCTGAAAGTACCAATTTTGGTGTCCACTTGTTCCAAAGAAACCGTGCCTTGTCTTTTGCCGTAACGGCTGATCTGATATTTCCCATCTGACAGTTTGAGGGAATAACCCTGCGCTTCAAGCACCATCATGAATTGCGTCCGTGTGGAGAAACTATAATCCAGAGCCTTTTCGATGTCCTTATTGGCTTGTTGCTTTTCGTCCACGCCAACGACACGGTTTAACACTTCGTAGGCACGGATTTTCTCAAAACTGTCGTTTATCTTTTTGCCGTCCCGGCCTACCCGTGTGGAGACGATATGAATGTGATTGTTTGCCGTATCCTTATGGAATACCAAGAGATAGGGTTGTTCACCGTAGCCCATACCGCTCAACCATTGCTCTGCGATGGTGGTTAGTTCTTCTTTGCTATGCGAACGCCCTTTGCAGGAAATGACCGCGTGGAGCTGTGGGTATTTCGTGCGGCTACTGGCTGCGGATTGGGCTTCCAGATAATTGACGTAATCTCTTGGACGGAGATTTTGCAGGGCTTGCAAAGCACCGAAATTTGCCACTTTCATCAGTTCGCCTTTATCCTTATCCACTTTGTTCGTGTTGTAACGCACTCCTTTGAATGTGGTGGACGGGTCGAGTATCTTAACGATCATGTCTGCCCCCTTATAAGCCTAATGAGCTGCCGAATGGATTGTTCCAACCTCCGTTGCAATCTGATATATTCGGTAAGCAATGGCGCAAGGTCACGGATCAAGTTGGAATGTAACATTCCCTGTTGTTGCAGGGTATTGGCGTGCTTTGCCAATTGATTGATGTTGTTGCCGGATCGGCCGATCTCTGTACCGATACCGTCCAGTAGTTTCATGATTTCGGCGGTATTGACCAGCATCTTTTTGGAATGTTGGAGTACTCGGATACGCACGATGTCTGCACGGCTTAGACCAAGTGCTTTTTCAAGATCAAGAAACTGCGTGCGTTCTGCTTCGCTCAACCGGAGTTCAAAACGTCGGGATCGTTGTTCATGGGATGCGGACTTTCTCTTTTTTATTCTGTTCTTCATGGTGCTTTTTGGTTCAGGGTGACGGACTGTATCGCCCTAAAGATTTCAAGGGCGACCTGCGGAACGATGGCATTTCCGTAGGCTTTTATGCTTTCGGCACGCCATGTCGGAAAGGTAACTCCGTCCAGTCTTTCGGAAAGCCCATCATCTCGGCCACAAAACGGGGATTCAGTTGGCCATCCCGTCCATAGGGGAATTTCGTGCCATCGATCTGCTCCGCTGTCGGTAGTACTTTTAGCAAACGCTTCTGTATTTCTTGGGGCATCCTCTCGGCTAAGTCCTCTGCCGGGCTCCATAGGGAGATCAGGGCATGGTACACCAGAAAATCCGTCAAGGAGACCTGACCGCCGTTGCCCCTCTCGTTCTTCCTGTCCTTTAGCCGTCGCCTGTCCTCTGCCTGCTCGATTGTCGTTTTTATGTTGCTTATCTCGGTGGCGGTTGGCGTGGGCAACAAACCAAACCCGATCCCGTTGGTGTGGAGCGCCAACGGCAGCAGCCGGAATACACAGAACGATTGGCGTGCCGTCTTCAAGTGTCGGTAGTACATATCCTGCTGACCCGATTTCTGAAATGATGCTTCCGATAACTCGTCGTTGGAGTCGGATGATGGTGCTTGTTGCAGGTTGTTCACCGTCCTGACAAAAAAGCTCAATCGCTTTGATCTCCATTTGAGAAAGACTATCGGGTTCGAGAATGGTGAAGAGTCCAGTAACGTTTTCAAGAACGATCCACTCCGGCCGTGCTTCCTTAATAATTCGGATAGTCTCCGGGAAGAGGTAACGGTCATCTTTCGCCCCCTTTCGCCGTCCGGCCTGACTGAACGGCTGGCAGGGAAACCCTCCGCTGATGATGTCGATGTGTCCTCGAAAGTGAGTTGCCCGAAAATCGTAGATGTCTTCATAGTGTGCTGTATTTGGCCAATAGTGTTTGAGAACAGTTCGGCAGAACGGGTCTTTCTCGCAGGAGAAAACGTTTTGCCAACCCATCCATGAAGCGGCGATGTCAAAACCGCCGATGCCCGAAAAAAGGCTACCGTGTCTTAGCATGGTAATGGTTTTAAAGGTTTATGGATGTTTCGCCGTTGTCGGCGGATGTGGTGCGCTTGGCAGGAGAAAAAGGGAGTTGCGACCTTTTTCCTACCCTGGTGCGGACCTGCTCCATCGGAGTTGGTCTGTTCCGGGGCAAGTTGGTTTTTGTGGGTACGGCATCGAGGTACGAGAGCCGTACGTACAAAAACACAACTTGCACAATACGAAACAAAAAAGAGGGGTTATACCGCAACGGGCAAAAAAGTGGATTGGGTGTGTTTTTGGCACATAGGTTTGGGGATAGCAATTGATGATCTATATATCTGATCGGCTGTATCGCTATAAATACAGCTATCTATACGGATAGCTGTATGTCGGTATCAGTATCTATGTGAATAACTGTATATGTGCCTATATGGATAAACCGATACGTACCTATACATATATCCGTATCGCTACCTGTTTGGATATACATATATCGGGATACATGAATATCTGTATGTACTGCTATCTGCATAGGTGGCTATCGAAATATCGGTATATAGGTCTATCCGTATAACTGTATATTCGGATAGTTACATAGATAGCTGTCGGTATATCCATTTATGTGTATATGTGATTATCAATATATCGGAATAACCGTTTTCAGCCCCTCCGAAAATCACCGTTTGGGGCCTGCCCGTTGGTGCTGGATTTCATGCTCGTTTATGGCATCTCTTAACATATCGTTGTAATCCTTGTACCCTTGATATACACCGGATCGGTCTTTAGCCTGTGGCACGGCTTCGATCAACCTTTGGGTACAGTTACGGCCGGGATCGTCATTGTCGAAATACACGTCCACGATGGGTATGCCCTTAACCCGTTCGATGGCATTCTTTAATTGGACAATGGAATTTAGGACAATGGCGGTGGGTGTAGGGTCTGGGCGGTTTACTTTGAGCCAGCTTAGGTAGTCCATATATCCCTCAAATAGAACGGCATGGCTTGGATTGCCGGGTATAACAGAAATTCCCTTTTTACCGATACTGCTCTTGAAGCCTTTGGCATTGCTAAATTCCCAATTCCCCAAATCGTTCTTCCAGCCAATGGCGTAGAAAATGCTTTTATTTTCGTTGTCAAGACGGTTTCTGTAATAGATTTCATGCAGGTGTCCATTTGCAACGTCCAATATCCCACGTGCTTCAAGGTATTTGGTCAGGACAAAGTTTCTGCCGATGGGTTGCGTTCGGACAAGTTCAAAGGTGTAGCCTTTTTGTTCCTGTTCCGTAGGAGATCGGACGGGTTTATAGGCTGGTATCATGGACACCTGCATATCGCAGGTGTCCTTTATTTTGTTGAGTACTTCGACAAAGGAAAGCTGTGGCCAATAGGCAAGGCCGAGCTGTACGATACTACCGCCCTGTATGCCTGTCGAGTTCGGGCCACCTCGGTCGATCCATTTGCCACCCTCATCCCAAACCGTGAGGGATGGCGTATCTTGCTTGGTCTCCCTTAACATACTGTGGTAGAAAAGTTCCTTGCCGGATTTTCGTGCCGGATGGTGACCGAGCCGAGCCAGGAAGTCCGAAATTGGGATTTCTCGGAGATCGTCCACGTTTACATATTTTGACATAAGCAGGTGGATTGGATAATTAAAGGGATATAACTTCGGTGTGCGGTAGTTTTTCCGTGAATGCTTCCGTTGCCGATTGGTAGCCGTTCCTCGTTTCATCGATATAAAGCAGTACCTTTTCAAAATGGCTTGCACGTTTCAGAGCCGCAGACAAAAAATCGGGATGATTTAATATCAGTACCGATGCGTAGTGCAGATGCTTGTCATTCCGTCTTTTCAGATAGTCCACATATTCGGGGAATATGGCAAGCACGGTTTCACTCGCCGAAATAAAGGTCATTCCTTTTGTACCGATACAGCCCGTATAATTTTGGGCGCGCACTTCCCAACCTCCATTTTCGTTCATCCAACCTGCGGCACAAAAATCCTTGCGGTTGCCTTTTTGGTCAATGACATAATAATAGACTTCTCGGATGTTCAGATCGGCAAGTTCCCAAAGACCGCTTTCCATCAGAAAATCGGTAACCTCATTGTTGTATCCCAAAGGGCGGGTACGGGCGACATGGTAATCGGGTATCTTGGTCGCTTTGCGCTTGCGTAGGGGTCTATCTTTTTTAGCTGATTGGAGTTGTATTTCCCGAAGTTTTTCTTCGATCCGTTCGGGGGAAAGATGGGGCCAATAGGTACGGGCAAAATCCATAAGGTTTCCACCTTTGCCAAGTGAGCTGTCAAACCAGCTTTTAAATTGTTGATTGACCGTTAGGACTACTTTGTTATTGGTTCGCTTTCCGAATACGCTGGCGTATTGAAATTCATCGCCATTGATCGATACGGGTTCATGCCCCAATGCTTTGAGCAGGGTTACGAGGGTCAACGGTTCATTGGATGGTGTGTTGCTTTTGTAAGATGTCATAAGAAATTTTTTTGATGTGATGGATAGGTTTTACAGGTAGCGCATGGCTTCGCGGGATTTGCTTACGGCTTCGATCTCCATGCGGTCGATCCGCCATGCTGCGGAGTGGTCGCCGTCCTTGCGCGGGGTAATCAGTCCCAGACCGATCCAATGCTCTACATTTTTTCGTCCATACCGTTTGAATGCTTCTGATTTTTTGAGGTATGGCCGGATATGGCCAGTTTTGGACAGGGCCAGTTTTGCGCCCATTTCGGCAGCATAAGAAAGCAATGTCTGCAATTGCAGCGGTGTCAATAGTATATTCATAGCTTCTTGGGGATTTAATGGTTTACTAATGAAGGGAATTGGGTCTTCCCGTGTTGGAACCGGCAACGGGCAACGAACCCGAAATGATCCGCTCTTGCCGATTTATAGTAAGTTGTCGGAGCTACTCACGTCAGTCCGTACGGACCGGGCTATTGCCTGCCAATGCGCTTTCAGCATATTGGTATCGCCAAGCATTGGCTTACCTCACTTTCGCAAAATTTCCCATTCCTCACGGGATAATGCTTCACTCCTCAATGTCAAAGACCGTCCATGCTCCGCTATCGCAGCAGATGCGCTTACCTGTCCGTTACAGGCAGGTAGGTGATCCGATTGCTCGAAGCCGCAACGGCTTCGAGTTCTGATCTGTCAAGAAAGATTTGGGAAGTGTCGGTAGGTTGTTGGGCGGAGATTAGCCCCTCACGGAGCCATCTATCCACATTGCTCCGACCGTACAGGCGGTAAGCATCGGCTTTGGTCAACTGATCTGGAACGGGGCGTTCTTCTTTGATTGCGTTTGCTGTTCCTTGTTCGGCTGCATTTTTTAGCAGCGTTGCCAATTCCATGTACCTCATACTTCCAGATGGGGTTATTCTCCCATTCGGGTACAAAGCACGAAAACGGCATAAGGCAAAAACAGTGAAAAGGGGTGAAAGAAACGTTTCACCCCCAAGTCAAAATGTAGGCGTAATTAAAAATAAAGTGTGTTTTTTTGAAAAATTAAAGGGAGTGGATTTTAGCGGAGAGATTCCGAATCCATCAAAAAGGAGAGGGTAATATCGAGCCCTTTGGCTATGGCATGTAGGGTACTCAAACCGGGGTCGGTCTGGCCTAATTCGATGTAGGAAAGTTGTCGGTAGTCAATGCCGGAAAGTTCGGCTAACTTTTCCATCGTTAGCTTTCTTTCCGACCTTAGGTCTCTAACCCGTTGGCCAAGAGCTTTAATTATATCGTCATTTCGTATGTGCTTCACATAACGAAATTGCGACATAATTACCTGCCATGTTATGAAGTATATTTCATATTTAAGATTTGGTGTATTAAATTTGTGGGGATAAGAATATTTATGATTAATTTTCACTTTATAATTCAGATCAACAGATGACATCCTCTGACATATCCCTTACGGCATTGAACATAGATACCGATTTCGTTAAGCAAGCTAAAGGTATGGGCTTGGAAACGCTCGGAGACATTATGGATATGAAATTGCCCGATTTACGAAAGAAAAAAGGCTTCAACTATATCTGGTATGCTACTTTATTGGAGATATTGGAAAGACAGGGGCTTCTTGACGAGTTTGAACGCAGGCAGTTATGAATCTTGATGATTGGAAACGCTATAATGCTTGTTCAGCCAATTGACCATACCGATCAGATGGCCTTTCATTTTCTTTGCGGTAGAAAATTCCACATCGGTTGATTTCTTTTGTAAACTTTCGGCAGAAATGAACGGTGTTCTTGGAGTGCTGAAATGCCGGGCATAATAGGCAAAGGTTTTGCCTACCTCTTCTTTGGGCAATAATCCTTTCTCCATGAATAACCTTATAAAAAGTCCAAATTGAGCCACGGGTAGATTAACCTGCATCCGGTCTGTTTGTTCACTAAGTTTACTATCTTGTATTTCCAATCTTCGTAATTCAATTCGCTGTTGGATATATTGTTTCTTCTCTGCAAGGAGTGTCCTTATTTGTTCTCTAATGGATTCATCTTCTGTCATCCATCTTGATGTACACCGTGCCGGTAGGCTGCTGATTCTGTCTTCCAATCCAATTAGTATTTCTAATTGTTCATGTAAACTTGGTGTGTCCACCATTAGACGGTTGCAACATTTTGCGCAATAGTTGAAAAAAGCCGGGGTATTGAAATCGTACTGATACAATAGGTTTTCCATCTCAACTGTGGTAAAGGGCTGTAACTTTTTCAGTTCTTCCAAAATCATTGATGCGTACTCCGCATCCGATCGGTTCATTCCCTTTCGTTCGATTAATAACTTTAGTTTATTTAATACCAATTCTCCCAATACAGGATCAACATCTGATTTGGAAACCAGACTGTGTAAATCACGTAACCTTCTCCTTAGTTCCATACGGATACTTGGAATGGAATAGGCCGTCAAGGGTAGACCAGATAAAATATGCCTGTCGAACCTCTCGCAGGCTTCCAAAAGCGATTCCAGTGTGGTCAGCGTTTGGCGGTAAAGCTGGTGTACTTGGGTGGAAAATGGATATTCATTCCACGATCCTGTCATACCAACCATATAATTATGTATGGTGTTACTAACAATTGTCAACTGCAATAGAATTGCTTTTTTTTCGGATTTAGAACTACCGACCAAACTTAAAAAATAGGGTCTAAATCGCTGTGTGCTTTCCTTTAGGTCATCAAAATAGCGAGTGAATCCTAAATGATGCTCGGCAGTCTTGATTAGTACATTTGGATGTAAGTTCTTTTCCAATACATAAAGCCAACTTATAAAATTTCCCCTCATAATTAATACTTCTTAATGCGTCCATGATATTGAATAGCGTTGAAATCAAATTAATTTTGCACATACGAGAAACAAAAATCAGAAACATTAAAAAGTCAAAAAGTCCCGAAATGGTCTTATAGGACACTTTTGCTTTATAGCATCTTGTCAATATCTATTCTCTTATGAGGTTTAGGTCGCTTATCGGCTTTGGATGGAGTAAATATTGTTTTGATGGTTTGAGGACTTAGTTCTTTACCATTCTTGTCTACAAATGAATTTACAAGGATAGCAACAAAGTCATTTACATTGCCGTCTATGACGGGTTTACCATTGGTAAACAACTCTCTGTTTAATTGATAGAAAATATCCACAAACTGATTGATGTTGCAATTTATTTTTAGTTTGCTGAATGGAAGCATATCTTTCTTTTTTTGCATTTGCTCAATGGAAAATTCGTTTGTCAGGCGGTTGATGTGCTGTATTTGATCTATTTCCTTTTGACATTGATCCGAATAATCGGGCAATTTGGGATTAATAAAGTCAATACTGGCTTGTTCGTAATCAAATTTTTCTTTGGTGAGAAACATAATTTTTTCAGTATAGTCCTGCAATTCGATCAATCTGTTTTTGGTTTCTTTAAATGAAAAGTATCGTGTTTCACATTCAGCATTTACATATTGCATTGGTAATTTAGCCGCCGTATGTCTATAGCCTGTCTGTTCTATTTCTTTCCGCTTACTTTCAATGATGGTGTAGCATTTTATCATTCTACCTCGGTTGGTAGAGTTGACAAACAGTTCTTCGTTTTCGGCTATAAGTTTTTCAAATTTATTAAGCCACTTGATGGGGTCCGCTACAAAAACGCAATGGTGTGAAAAGAAATCGGGTAGCTTTGCATAAGGAAGTTTCATAATTTTATTTATCAATTCCTCACAATAAACTTTGTTATCGACAACGTTTTCCTGCAAAATATCAAACATGATATTATCCGATTGATCTCTCGGTATCGTTGTTTGTTCTGGAAATTGAACCGTTGATTTTATCTGATATTTGTTTTGCATAAGTTTATTTTTTACTATTACCCAGTCATATCTATGTCTTCCATCTTCAAGGAGATATTTGTTTTTGGGCTTCTTTTTGTACAGTAGTATTCTTATACTCTTTTTTCAACTGTATCAACTTTGTTTTTTGTTTAATCCTTTTTCTATCTCTATTTCGCTTCGAGATTTTGCTGATACCCTAAAAAGAACAACAGCTATCATAGCTAAGATTAGGGTAAGGATACCCCCATATAAAAACTCTTTATCGGGAAATTTTGTACCGAAAAAACCAGCTATTGGATAGGCTATTGCCCACCATAAATGAGAAAATGCGAAATGAGCTCCATATACTTTGCCCTGGTCTTGGGGTTGTATGTTTTCGCCTATCAGCGTTTCGGATGGCATATCGGCAAGTGTTTGTCCGATACCTGCCGAAACCCATAAAAACAACAATCCTGTGTACGGAACGAAATTGGCAAGGCTTATGGCTATGCCAATTAAAACAGCACCGCTTATCAGTGATATACTGCGTGTTTTGGTTTTGTCCAAACTGCCCAACAAAAATGCCGTAATAGCTGCGCCCACTCCGAATACCGCCATTATCCATCCATAATGCTTATCGTCCAATTGCAGGGATGTTTTTACCAAGCCAACCGTATTGACCAACACCATTGCACCTGCAATGGCTGATATAAATTCGATGCTCAATGCGAAACGCACAATCTTATTTCCGAACAATAGGCGGATGCCTTTTAATACTTCTCCCCACGTCTTTTTCGGCACTGTATTATCTGCGATATCAACTCCTTTCTGTAAGGCTGCTTTAGGGATGGTGATAATGAATAGTATTGCAATTAAAAGGGTTGTGCCGTTGACGAAGAATATTTGTTTCGCCCCTAACCATACCGCTACAATGCCCGCCAATGCAGGACCAAATACACTCAACAACTGAAAGGTTGCCATTGACAGGCCGTTGGCTTCCCTGTATATTTCTTTATCCACTATCTGTGGGATGATAGCCCGGTATGTTGGTGTAAAGAATGCGGCAAATATATTGAGCGCAAATATCAATCCGTACACCTGCCATTCAGCATTGACAAAAGGAAGCATACACACGATTGCCATTCTTGCAAACTGTGTTATCAGCAATATTTGTTTCCGTTGAAACCTTTCCGATACAACGCCTGCAAAGGGTGAAAATATAATATACGCCGTAACCCGTAATGTAAGTGCCGATGCCAATATAGCGACCGCATTATCGGGGTTAATTTCATACGTAAGCAATGCTAACCCCAACCATGTAAAAGCATCACCAAAAAGGCTTGCGATTTGCGCAAAATAAAGCCTTGCGAAAGTCTCATTTCGCAAGGTCTTAAAAGGCTCTGTAACTATTTTTATTGAGGATATTATTTTCATATATTATAATATTGTTTTTACCATAGGCAATCCTGAAAATCGGTTGCCATGTGTAGTAATAGTCCAAGTGCAATAATTCGGATTATTTTAGTGCCAAACAGGAATGCTAAAGCATATACAGCTATTGCGTAATACGAATGCAGAAAATGAAAACCAATACTGCATCTGTTTGGGTCGAATATCGGTTTTGCAATCAAGTGGTCAACGTCAACAATCATTGTCAGTAGTAGAATTATCCAGACGGTTTTCCATCCCCTTTTGTAAAACACAAAGGCAACCAACCCCGGAAAGAGGAAGTGTAATGAATAGTGGACGATATTTTTTATAATAAATATTGACATTGGATATTCAAATTAAAACAGGCAGTAACTAATGTATTTTACATTTTCCGCCGTCTATCATTTTAAAAATTTAGGGTCTTTGAACCTTATTGCTTTCTTATTTTATCAATCTGTTTGTTTAGTAAGTGTCGTACAAGGTTTTTGAAGAAAAAATTCTTAATGGTATTACCCTGTTTTGGATACTGAAAATAGAATTTATCAGGAGATTCGAATACGCCCAAGTCTTCCAATATGTATTCTTGTTTGATAATGGATTTCTTCAATAACGGGTTGACTTTTAGATTTTCGAAATCTATATCCTCTTGGCTCGCCTTTAAACCCAAGAACAGGTTTTCGCATTCTGGTTCATTATATACTTTAGTTAATCCGTCCAAATAATCCTTGTCTAACATTATCCCCTCTAAAATGTACCAATCACTTTCAACATATATTTCCACCAAGCTATGTCTGAATTTGTTTGGCAGAACTTTATACCAGATGTCTTTCGGCACACTCGCCATTAGCGATTTGCTGACAATAAATCCATGTACACGAGTTGGTACGCCGACTGCCCTTAAAAATGACATCAATAGAATTGATTTTGTATTGTTGTCTCCATACCCGTTCAAAATCACTTGGGAGGAACTTGATGTTGAATGGCTTTCATACGCAAACTTTATTTCATCCCTTACATAGTTATATATTGCTTTAATTCTAAAAATTGTATCAAAATCTTTCCAATACCTTTGGTTAACAATACGCTGTATCGATGGGTGATTGTAATCAAGAATTTGTGTTTCTTTCAAATATTTTTTCATTGATTATATTAAATTAAATTCCACGATGGCGGTTTCCCAAAAAGGGAAAGCCTTTATCAACATGACAGGAAGCCAAAGAATTGCCGGGAAAAAATATTTGTAAATAGTTCATATTGTTGTGCTATTAAGGGACATGTTCTTTCGATACCCCTATGTTTGACAACACCGTCGATAGCATGAGCAATACAATAAACACGAGTACTCCAAAAGCAATCAGCAAACACTTTGTCATCGTTGATAAGCGTTTATTATTTGTACCTCCTTTCATTTTTGGAGGAGGTACAAATTTCTTCCTCTTTCTTGTTTTCCTGCTTCTATTTCTTCCTGATTTCATACAGTAGACTTAATGAATGGTCTTATTCTTCCTCTTCGGCGTTTCTAATTGCTGAAAGAATGGTATAAGCATTCTTGGTAACGACTGTAAGCTCATCTTCATTAACCGTTGATGGCAATTCAATAGCTGTGTAGCCTGCTTGCTCAACACCTTTTGAAACCGGAATTAATTGGAACGTATAGCTTTCTTTTGCCTGATTTGTCTGAACAATAATATAGTCCATTCCCTCTAACTGAACGAGAGCATCAGTTGGGACAGCATTCTGTTGTTCCGCTGAGGTTTCAAGTAGTGCTTTCACATACATACCCGGAAGCAAGCCGGTTTCTTGGGAAAAACGACAAAGTACGGGTATCATTTTGTTGTTGTCCGCAGCCTGTCCGACCAGAAATACTTTGGCTGTCCTGTCGTACCTGTTTTCATTGGATAATGAGAACTTAACCGATTGTCCCGGACGGATTTTGCCTAAATCTTTCTCAAAGGCATTCAATGCAAGATGCAGGTTATTTGTCCCCATGATTTCGAAAAGCACATCGGTGGCTGCCACGTATTTCCCGATATTAACATTGCTGGCTTTTATGTATCCACCTATAGGGGCATAGATATTTGCAGTTCTTGAAATGCTTCCGCTTTTCTTCAAAGCCGAGCTGCTAATCCCTATCAATGCCATCTGCTGCTCCAAACCTGAAATTTGGGCTTTCATCACTTTCAGGTCAGCACTGACCTGCTGAAAAGTTTTGGTAGCGTTGATATCTTCATCCCTTAACTCTTGCTGTCTTTTATATTCTTCTTCCAAATATTCAAGCCGACCGAGGCTTTCCAGATATTGTTGTTGGATAACAATAAATTCAGGGTTTTCCAATGTAGCTAATAGCTGTCCTTTTTTTACCTGTTGCCCCGGTAACAGTCCGGCTGTTTTGATGTATCCGCCCAAAGGTGCGGATACGGAGGCTTCGCTTTCTGGCTCGGCATCGATGACACCCGTCATTTTTATAATGCTGCTTAGGTTACGGCTTTCTATTTTGCCTGTCTGAATATCAGATAGCTTATATTGGTCATCCGTAAACGTCATGGTTTTGATACCATTTGCCGCAGTATCGGTCGTAACCTGTTCAGGGACTTCTTGACTTTCCGTATCACCGTCTTTTTTGTCTTTACAAGAAGATACTGCCATCATCGCAACGAGCAGTAACGGTAAATATTTAATTGATAATTTTGTCATTTCTTTAAAATTTTTAATTACTTGTTGCCTAAAATCGCTTCTATTGAAATTACTACCCGGTTATAGTTGTACAGGTTATCCAGATATTCCGAATGGATATTGCTCGATAGGGTGAGGTTCTGTAAATGCTGGGTATAAGATATATCACCGCTCCTGAAACTTTTATCCGAGTTATTTATAATCAGATTAGCCTGTGGCAATGCCTCTTGCTGATAATAGCTAAGCGACTTCTGGAATTTGGTATATTCCTGTACAAGTTCTTTCAGTCTGCCGTTCAGGTTCGTGGTCGCAAGTTCAACCTCCGCCTGTGATTTCTGCTCGTTGATTTTAGACGCGTTTATTCTCGACCTATAACCGCCCGGAAATAAAGGGATAGCTACTCCAACCTGAAAAAAGTTGAACCTGTCTTTGCCCGTGTAGGTACGGTCAACGCCATTTATGGTTTGTAGCCCTTTGTAGGTTTGGCTATTAAATCCAAGAATGATGTCAGGCAACATTTTGCTTCTCTCTAAAGAGGTAGTCTGTCGGTTTACTGCTATTTCCTGTCGCAGATAGCTTAGCAATGGATTATCCGTAGATGACACAACTTGTTGAGACAATAAAAGCTCCCTCTCCACCAATGATGTGTCCTTAATGGTAATATCATCCGATGTATTCAAAAGTGTCTGAAGAAGTTGTTTGGCGATTCTTATATCGGCATCACTCTTTCCAAGTTCATTTTGTATCTGCTTTGACTGCACCGATGAAGTGATGTTTTCCAAACTGGTCGCTTCTCCGGTTCTATATCTTATATTGCTTGCCTTGCTTAGTTTTACATAAATACTGTCAAGCCCCACCCAAAGTGCTTTTCGTTCCAACGCATACTGGTACTGAACGTAAGCCAGTTTTACACTACGTACAAGGTCATTTTCTGTCACGGCTTTATAGGCTTCGCTACTCTTTATTTTCTCCTGTGCCAGTCTCGACTGGTTGCCGTACACGGTTGGGAAATCTATCCGTTGTCCGACGACGAGCAGGTTATCCGTTATGGTAGGATTACTGACTACGCCCTGCGTATAAGAAACTTCCGTCTTGGGCATGGTCACGCTTCCTTTTTTGAGCATCTGCTGCAAGCTGATGTCATAATCGGCAATTTTTACCTGTGCATTGCTCTTCAAGGCTTCATCAATGGATTGCTGCAAGGTAAGTGACCTCGTAGGTTGACCGCCAATATTTTGGGCATTGCCCAATGATGGTAACAGGAAAAAGCCTAAAATTAGGATAGCGGCAGGTAAACTTTTAACTTTTTTTGATGGTCGGGTAAAATAGATATAGAGTACAGGCAGTACGACCAAAGTCAAAACCGTTGCCGTAATCAATCCACCGATTACCACCGTAGCCAAAGGACGTTGTACTTCCGCCCCGGATGAAGATGATAACGCCATTGGCAGGAAGCCTAACGAAGCCACACTTGCCGTCATCAATACGGGTCTTAGTCTTACCCGTGTACCTATACGCACCCGTTCGTAGATATCCGATACACCCTCTTTCTCCAATCGGTTGAACTCTGCAATCAATACAATCCCATTCAATACGGCAACGCCAAAAAGTGCGATAAACCCAACTCCGGCAGATATACTGAATGGCATATCCCGTATCAGTAAAGCGAACACTCCACCGATAGCCGACAGTGGGATGGCACTGAATATCAGTAATCCCTGTTTTAAGGAATGGAACGTGAAATATAAAAGCACCAAAATCAGCAATAGGGCTACAGGTAACGCTACTGCGAGCCGGGCATTGGCTTCTTCGAGGTTTTTGAATTGACCGCCATAGGTAACATAATAACCCGCAGGCACTTTTACTTTAGCGGCAATAATATCCTGAATGTCATTTACGATACTCTTAACATCCCGGTTACGGACATTGAAGCCTACTGTAATCCGTCTTTTTGCGTTATCTCGCTGTATCTGCACAGGACCCGGCTTATAGCTGATTTCTGCAACCTCGCTCAACGGAATTTGTTGCCCCTCCGGTGTACTTACAAACAGGTTCTGTACATCGGTAATATCTACACGGGAAGCACTGTCAAGCCTGACCACCAAATCAAATCGGCGTTCGCCCTCATAAACCAGACCTGCAACCTCGCCTGCAAACCCTGCTGAAATGGCACTGTTTACATCTTCTATATTCATGCCGTATTGACCAATTTTGTCACGGTTAAATTGAATATTGATTTGTGGCAAACCTGTTATTTCTTCCACATACAGGTCTTCAACGCCATCAATGGATTTGATTTTCCTGCCAACATCCGAAGCCAAATCGGAAAGTATATCTAAGTCCTCACCATAAATTTTTAATACCACATCCTGCTTTGCTCCGGTAAGAAGCTCGTTGAAACGCATTTGAATAGGCTGTTGGAAGCTGAATGTTGCATTTGGAATAACTGACAGGGATTGTTGCATCTTTTCAATGAGTTCTTCCCTTGTTTCTGCACTTGTCCATTCTTTCTTTGGTTTCAAAACCACCATCATGTCACCCGCTTCAATAGGCATCGGGTCAGTAGGTATTTCACCCGAGCCGATTTTGTTAACCACCTGTTTTACTTCGGGATAATTCTTCAATAAAATAGTTTGTGCTTTTTGGGAAACGTCTATCATTTGGTTTATGGAACTTCCGACGGGAACTCTTGTTTCCACGGCAAAATCGCCCTCGTCTAATTGCGGGATAAATTCAGCGCCCATTTTGTTGAATGTAATAAGCGTGATGATGAATAATACTGCCGCAACCGATACCACTAAAAGTTTCCGTTTCATCGCACCGTTGATAATAGGGGAATACACTCTTTGTATAGCGTTCATCATCCTATCAGAAAAATTTTCCTTATGCGATGTCTTCTTGCTCAATACCAAAGCCGACATCATCGGTACGTAGGTAAAAGAAAGAATAAACGCTCCTAAAATGGCAAAGGATACCGTCTGCGCCATAGGCGTGAACATCTTGCCCTCAACACCAACCAAAGCCAACAGTGGGAGGTAAACGATGAGGATAATGATTTCGCCAAAAGCGGCGGCTGTTCGGATTTTGCGTGAGCTTTCATACACTTCCTCATCCATTTGGTCTTGTGTAAGTTTTTCCACCCCTCCATATCGGGCTCTGCTTCCCGTTATACGGTGCATGACCGCCTCCACTATAATGACCGTTCCATCGACAATAATCCCGAAGTCAATCGCGCCAAGGCTCATCAGGTTACCGGAAACGCCAAAAAGGTTCATCATGCAAATAGCGAACAGCATTGCCAAAGGGATGACCGATGCTACGACAAGCCCACCTCGAAGATTGCCAAGAAATACAATCAGCACAAAGATTACAATCAAAGCTCCCTCGATAAGATTGGTAGAAACCGTTGAAATAGCCCCGTCTACTAATTTTTTACGGTCAAGGAATGGTTCGATTTCAACACCCTCTGGAAGACCTTTCTGTATTTCCTCGATTTTATCCTTTACATTGGAAATAACTTCCGATGAATTGGCTCCTTTCAGCATCATAACGATACCCGTAACCGTTTCACCCTGTCCGTTTCTGGTGGCTGCACCGTAGCGTGGACCATTGCCAAAACCCACCTCGGCGACATCACGGATATACACGGGTGTACCGCTCTCTTTTTTGACAACGATGCTTTTAATTTCGTCAATGTTCTTTACCAAACCCTCACTCCGAATAAAATAGGCATTCGGACCTTTGTCAATATAAGCTCCCCCTGTATTCTGGTTATTTTTTTCCAGTGCAGTGAATATATCGGATATGGTTATACTTTGACTTGCCAGCTTATCGGGGTCAACGGTTATCTGATATTGTTTTACGAAACCACCGAAACCGCTCACTTCGGCAACCCCGGGTGTTCCCAATAACTGCCTTTTGATAATCCAGTCCTGAATGGTTCTCAATTCCGTTGCATCGTACTTATCTTCATAGCCTTTCTTGGGGTGGACTACATATTGGAATATTTCGCCCAAACCTGTTGTAACAGGTGCCATTTCAGGTGTCCCAACCCCCTCTGGAATATTCTTTGAGGCTATGGTCAGACGTTCCTGCACCTGTTGTCTGCCCCAATAGATGTCCACCTTTTCTTCAAATACGATGGTGACAATGGATAGTCCGAAACGTGAAAAGGAACGCATATCCTTAATCCCCGGAATACTGACCATCGTTTGCTCCACGGGAAAGGTTACCAGTTGTTCTACTTCCTGTGCCGCCAACGTAGGCGACACCGTGATGACCATGACCTGATTGTCTGTGATATCAGGTGTGGCATCTATCGGAAGTTTGGTAAGGGAATATGTACCCCAGCATATCAATGCCAGGGTAAATAGTCCTATTACCAACTTATTCTTAATTGAAAAATGAATGATTTTATTTAACATGTCATAATGTTGTTAGAATTTATTGTTTAAGGAGATACTGTCCTTTCATTCTGATTTTGACAGTTATGTCCTCATTTGAATTGTTTTTGAAATACCATCCCTGTGGACCCTCGAACGGTGCGAGCAATGACCCCACCATATTGTTTGAATAGGCAATGGTATAGCTTTCGAAGTAGTTATTGTTATTCTTTACTTCACCGTGAAAATCAAAGTACAGTTCTCCTTTGTCCGTAATCCACTCATAGCGAAGATTTCCGTGTTTCAGCATGTCCACCTTATATTCCAGTCCTTTTCCTGCTGGTATGACCACATTAACTTCGTCTGTGCGTTCTGCAAGTTGCGTAGCAGGAGCCGGATTGTCTGCGGCTGCAGGTTTGGGTACCTCTGCACCTGAACCAACGTTTTCAAGTTGCAATATTTTATGCGGTACCGAAGCCAACGTCTCCGTATTTGCCTCTCCAACATACAACTTGCTAAATCCTGTTGCTTTGCCTATACCCAAGGGGTCTATACCATATTCAGCCGGAAGTACGGCACTTACCAAGAGTATCGTTCCTACAACCAAAGCAATTAGTACCTGCTTGACTATGGATTTTTTGTCTAATATTTGATGCGTTATTTCTGCCATTTTGATTTTTTTTTAAGAGTTAAAATAACCGACTAACTGATAGCCGAATAATAAGAAGCCTGCTGCCATAAGCAGGGTATTGGTGAGGGTTGAAAACTTCATGAAACTTGGCGACCGTCTCCAATTGGTTATGATGAAAAGCACAAGGGCTAAGGCTATAAATTGACCTACTTCTACGCCAATATTAAAGCCGATAAGGTTTGTCAGAAGTCCCGTCCTGTCAAAACTTAATTCCTGTAACTTACTGGCTAATCCAAAACCATGAAAAAGACCAAAAATTAGAACTGCTGCTTTTGTATTAGGCTGATAACCTAAAAAGCGTTGGAAGCCCCCCAAATTGTCAAAGCCTTTATATACAATGGACAGTGCAATGATTGCATCAATCAGATAAGCGTTGATTGCCATATCTGCCAGTACGCCCAACAAAAGGGTTATACTGTGTCCAATGGTGAAAAAGCTCACATAAAGCAATACTTCTTTTGGTCGGTAAAGGAAAAAGATGACACCAACAAGAAACAACAGGTGGTCATATCCGGTAAGCATGTGCTTTGCCCCGATATAGAGAAACGGCACAAAGGCTACTCCCGAATTTCCGCTTAGAAAGGTCTGGGTATCCTCATCAACTCCGTGAGCATACACCGACCCTGTTATCAATAATAACAAGGTTATTGATAAGACTATTTTTATATATCTCATTTAGAACAGTGAATTTAAATCGGTACAAACTTCAAGGAACTGCTTATAAGAATGCACACACCTATATTATAGCGATGGAATGCCATAATATAAGTGGTAGAAGAATGTTCCGGGGATTAATTAATGTTTATGCCCGTGAGCTTTGTCAATACTATCCTGATTTACAGCAGGTGCATCATGGGAGTGTCCATGAGCCTTATCCGCACTATCCTTATTAACAGCAGGGGTTTGATTGTCTGCCGGGTCGTGGGAATGTCCATGAGCCTTATCAATACTATCCTGATTAATCGCAGGAGCGGTTGAAGATGGTGCTGAACTGGAATTGTTGTCAGTCGAAGACTTTTCGCTGTTATTGCAAGCTGTAAGAGTAAGGGCAGCGAATGCTGCTATTATGAATGATTTTTTCATCGTTTTAAAAATTTGATTGTAAAAAAGAAATTATTTGCCCTGTGATATCAAGAGCAAAAGTCAAATTTTAACTTTCGAGGATGAAAGTTAAGCAACGATGATAAAGGGAGGACCTCGGAGGGAATATGCGCCGTAGAGCGGTGATTGGTAAACTGTATGCCTATCCGGTGGAAAGGTATGTCTTTGATAGATGACAATATATGCAACCGGAGCCTTGAAATCGGCAGGCAATGCCTTTATTGATTTTTCTGCATCTTTGGAAACTACAATTTTAGTGGCATCAGCAGTGGTAAATGCTGCATGTTCACCAGTGTGCATAAAACCCGAAAACGCAATCTCCAAAGGAGTTTCCTTACTGTTTTTATGATGATTATCATTGTCTTTATGATGTCCATCATTGACAATATCGGTGTGATGGTGGTGCGATACAATGCCATGACCCAGAATAACAATTTGGGCAACTATTAAAAATAATATGGCAGAGTACTTACGCAACATTACAGCAAAGATATAAAAAGTTCGGAAAAGATAATTATAGAAATTATAAAGTATTGGAAGAATGGTGGCTTAAAATCTTTATTTCCTTTACATTCTTAACGCTTAATTTGATTCCAAACAAATCCTTTCATCGTCGTCTCGGCTTTGTTGTCGTCCATAAAAAGATCAACCATACACCAAAAGCCACCCCAAATCCAATCCACGGTGTTTTCATAGACAAAGCAGCAAAGAAGCCTATCGTTGCAATGATGCAGGTAATAAAAAACCAAATTACATTTTTCATAATCAATCAAATTTACAATTTTAAAATATTACAAAGAATTACATGAGGAGTTAACCTCATGTAATCCGGTTATTATAATTAAGCGGCGATGCTTTCCGTTTCGTCCATTGCTTGTATTTTCTTCATCACCTTGATTTCGACTTTTCTTAGCTGTGCAATGACTTTGCGTTGTACGTCATCCACAATCTTCCAGTCTTTGGCAATATAAATATCCGTCGTACGGTTGCCCTCGTCGACATGGTTGAGCGCAAGAGCCACATCGTCCTTGCTCATTCGGCAATCGTTACGAGCCGTATTCGCAAAAGTGTGCCTTGCCCAATATAAAGTGAGTTCGGGTATTCCCGTCAACTTACGCAATTGCTCCATGCCTTTTGACAATGCCCAATTAAGGCAATTGGCACTTGAATAACGCTCACGCAATTTTCCTAAATATTTCTCCAATAAAGGTTTTGCCTCGTCAACAATCTTGATACTGATAAAGGCATTGTCTTTGCGTTTACCCTCCGTCTTGGAGCGATTATAATCTACACGACCGTTCCTAATATCACGTTCTGTTATTTGATAAAGGTCTACAGCATTCATTCCGCAGAGGTAGAACGAAAGCATATAAAGTTCTTTGGCCAATTCTGCACGGCTTCCGGGTTTAGTGACACAATCCCGAATAATCAACACCTGTTCAAGTGTATTATTCCTTTTCTTAGTGAGGGGCGGGGAACCAACCTTATATTTCTTGAATGGATAGTGCTTGATACGGTATATTCCGAGGTCTTCGTTATTATAAAGTTCTCGTGCAGCATTGAATAATGTCCGTAAGTCGCGCATGTGATTATGTAATCCACTATCCGATAAACCTTTTTCGGTGGTAACTACTGGCTTATTGTCTTGATTGTAGCGTGTCATTGTTCGCTCGGATCGTAGATAACGCTCGTAGGCCATTAGCATATTGGAGTTGATCTCCTTAATGGAAACGGATGGCCGTTTAAAATAATCGACAAGGCTGTTACGGATTACTGCTTGATTTTTGGCCGATCCACCGCGTCCCTCTTTTTTTAGGCGTTCGATGTGTTGAGTACAAAACTTAATGAAGTCGATGTCCTCGTCCTTATCACGCAAGTAATCTCGCAGTGATGTAGCTGTAAAATAATCAAGTCGGTCGTCGAGGTCGCTTATCATCTTCCGATAATCTCTTAGCTGTTGTTCGACCTTGTCTGCAATAAAAGGATCTTTGACTTTAAAATCCTTTGTCAGTTGCTTCTTGACAACAAAGTGATTGGTGTCAATAAACTTTCTTTCACTTTTGTGATGGACACAAATTTTTACATTGTAAGTTCCATCTGCTTTCTTGTGGTGTTCATAAACCTTTGCGCTTACGGTTGCCATAATTTTTTCAATTAGCACGCAAAAATTTCCGTTACCTATTTGTTACGGTTTTGCGTGAAGTTCAACAAAAAACTATGTAAAACCAGCCATAGGGGCGATTTACCCGTGACCGTCTCGCCGAAGAAATCGGCTCAAAGAAATGAAAAAAAAACCGCTTCAAAATTTCTTCTGAAACGGCTTTTTGTGCGCCCAGCTGGGCTCGAACCAGCGACCAAGAGATTATGAGTCTCCTACTCTAACCAACTGAGCTATAGGCGCTTATGTTGTTTTACCTGTCGTCAAACAGGTAATTTTTTTAAACTTGTTGAGTTTTTTCAAACTCTAACTTTTCAATGTCAATCAGAACACTTTTTTTACTATGTAATCCTGACTTTCAACGCCTTAACCAGTTAGATTATGAGTCTTCTACTCTAACCGACTGAGCTATAGGCGCGGTTTTTTTGTTGTCTTTTCAGCGGTTATTTCTGTTTTGACGATGCAATTATCGATATTTGTAACGATAAATCAAAATTTTTGTATGCAAAAAGTTAAAAATATTATTCTTGATTATGGCAATGTGATCTTTATGATCGACTTTATGAGAGCACAGGAAGCCTTTACTGCGCTGGGTATCAAAAATGTAGATCAATTTTTTGCGCACAAAGGCCATGCACCACTTTTTGATGCCTTTGAGAAGGGAGAAATCACAGCCGAAGCCTTTAGACAGGGAATTCGTGATACCGCAGATGTTCCTCACCTCAGTGATGAGCAAATCGATGCTGCCTGGAATGCATTGCTGATTGGTGTACCGGAGGGAAATCATGAACTTCTATTGGAGCTGAAAGGGAAGTATCGTTTGTTTCTGTTGAGCAATAATAATGAGATCCATTATCAATGGATATTGGATTATCTGAAACGGGAATATCAACTGGAAGATAATACTTCATTTTTTGAGAAGGATTATTATTCCCATCTGATGAAAATGCGAAAACCCAATGCTGATATCTTCGAATATGTATTGAATACACATGATCTCAAGCCGGAAGAAACTGTTTTTATAGACGATAGTCCTCAACACCTCGATACTGCTGCAAAATTAGGTCTTCAAACATTTTTGCTAACCAAGCCTGATACATTATCAGCTTTACTGAAACGTGAAAAATTAATAGACTGATCCGTGAGCAGGAAGAATCAAAAATATATTTGAATTAAATTCGTTTATTGCAGAATAACTTCCTATCTTTGTGACCACAAAAAAAATTAAAGAGCTACGAAAGGAGGTATATAGAAAGCATGATCATTGTAAATGTAAAAGAAGGAGAGTCATTGGATAGAGCGTTAAAACGTTTCAAGAAGAAATTCGAGAAAACAGGTGTTTTAAGAGAACTTCGCTCACGCCAGGCTTTTGAGAAAAAATCTGTTACCCGTCGTATTCAGGTTAAAAAAGCAATCTACAAACAATCTTTAAATCAGGAAACTGTTTAATTATTGTTTCGACATAAAAAAGGTTATCCCCACAAAGGATAACCTTTTTTTGTTTTAGGGCTATTATTTCTATTCTGATGAGGCTAAAGTTCTGGTCAGGACCTAAGCTTAAAATAGGGAAGTAGACGGGCTTTATATAGGTTTGTATTTCTTTTATTATTCAGGATTTCTGACTACTTCATCGGGTTCTCAGCACTTGTCTGATAGGGTTGTGGAAAGTATATTATTTAAGCATCCATTACCAAAAGCTAATTTATGAACCATTACCTTATTCTATCTTTGATCTTATGTCTTTGGTTAACCGGCTGCGATCCTGGAGCTGATTACAGAAGTTTACCAAAAGTAACAGAGGCAGCCTTACTTCCAGCTTCGTGGATTGCTTCATATCCGACATCAGGAGGCTACGAATCTTGGGTATCGGAGATTATAACAGCCCGTTATTTCTGAATGCCATGAACGATGGAGATCGTGTAAAACTCCGCATTATCTCATCCGGATGCTTTCAATACAGCATTTATGAGATTGGTATCATAAAAACAAAGCCGCATATCAAGTACTATACGGAAAGAATATAAAGAATCTGACTCTAAGCCAATGGCGGAGTTTGATGAAATTTGAACGGGAACTAAGTCTTCGGAAAAACAATACAGGTAACTGCACAAATATTGACACCTATATCTTATCCGCTAAAGGGAGAGAATTCACTATAAAAGATTCCTCATGTCGTTGGAGTGGGAAACAAAACTTGCTGGAAGCATTACAACTAAGTTCAGAACAAATTGAGGTGACCGGACCGAGACCGAAGCTAATGATGAAAAGAAATTAAAAAAAGAAAGCCCCAACAATAGTTGAAGCTTTAAGTGTTCCCGGAGGGAGTCGAACCCACATCGACAGAACCGGAATCTGTAATTCTATCCATTAAACTACGGGAACAATTCGCAAGCGAAGATAATGAAGTTTGGATTAATATCTATATTTTTTTTAACATTTTAAAAGAGGTTCATCAGCTGTGAAAAACAGCTTGATGAACCTCCTGAGTGATAATCCTGTTATGTGATTACCTAACCCTTACAGATCAGGCATTTGCCTGAATGTATATGATTCTAGTGACCGTGGTCACCTGCATGTATAAGATGTAAATTTACTTTCAGGTCCAGATCATTCTCACCTGAGAATTTAGTGAAATTCACATTATTCCAGTCAGCAGCTGTAATACCAGCCTTTGCACCAGGGTTAAGATGACGCAATACATAGCGGAATGTAAATGAATCAGATGTTTTCAACACCGTAAGATATCCGGTAACACCAACATTCACTTTGGTATTGTCTGCTTTACGATCCGCATATACGTATTCTAATGTTCCTGCCGGTGCTCCCAGTAAGAAAACCTGATGGATATCATCTCTGTCCACAAAAGTTTGCTGTGTTTCGCGACCTGCAAAATCTTTAGCGACCATACTCAAACGGTATGTTTTACCTTCTTCCAGATCCAGATGTGCTCCTACAGGTGGCAGTAGTGGATTACCACTGAAAGAGACAGTCTCTGTTTCAGCTCCCGTAATATCATTATAATGATAGTGATCCCCGTGTGCTTCGCGCTCTACTTCCGTAAAGGTTAACGTCACGCCACCCACCTCTTCCTGATCATCCTCAGGAACCGGATCATCCTTAGAACAAGATTGAAGGGCTACAAAAGATGCAGAGAAAAGTAGTACGAGTAGATAATGATTAAGTTTTTTCATGTTGTTAAATGTTTATTTAATAAAAAGTCAGCACTTGTACGGAATGATTCAGACAAGTGTATTAAAATTGATAAGCTATACGGAAAGAGATATTCCGGCCCGCTCTGTGGGCATAGTACCGGAAGGTATCCATATAATCCTTGTATAACTTATTCATCAGGTTTTCTGCAGAAAGCGTGAGGTGCAGCTGTTGTTTTCCAATAGCCCAACTTGCGCCTGTGTACAGATCCACCAGGTGATAGGCAGGGGGAGGAGCAACATAATCCATGTCTGCTTCAAAACGATCCTGCCGGGCCACATACCGGTGGCTTAATTTAACATACGGTTTTTGCGCCCATTTTGCGGATGCCAGATTCCATTGTATACTTTGTGTAACTCTGTCCGAGGGAATAAACTGAAGGTAAGTTTTCAAAGAAGTATTTTTAGCCCTCACGGCAGAAAATGCCAGATCATATTGCCAGTAATCAGAGATATGATAAGACCCTTTGATGTCCAGCCCGTAGAAAAAGGCATTATGCTGCTGATAACTATACACCGGGAAAGTGCCACGTATAGTTTGTCTCACAGAGTCCGGGTTAGGTACAGCATAAATGTAATCGTAGATATATTGCGCATAGATATCCATATTGAAATCTATTTTACCCGGATTATAAAGCAGGCTATTGACCCATTTTACTCCTTTTTCACTTTTCATGTCCGGATTACCGACTTCATAAATACCGCTTCCATGATGCAGGCCATCGCTGTACAATTCATTTGCTGAAGGCGCTCTCCATGCCAGACCTATATTACTCTTCCAGTTGAGGGCAGGTGTAATATGGTATAACAGTCCCGCTGTTCCCGAAACGTTGTGAAATGTCCGTGTACCGGAATACAACTTTTGATTGATAGTCCCGTCATCATTCGGATTCGGGTAGTCATAACGGTAACCTGCCGCATCAAAGTAGCGGTAATCATAACGCAGTCCAACTTCAAAATGATAAGAATTGTGATGAAACTGTGTAAGTCCGAATACACCAAAGCTATGATTGTCATAATTTGGAATAATCGGTGTAGTACCTGTGCCCGGCTTATTGTTGTTGATCTGTATAACTCCGTTAAGACCAAACTGAACAGCAGGTGTGCGGTACAGTACATCCAGTGACTGGGTAGTGAGGGACATATCTGCCATAGGCAAATCATCAGCTTCCACACGACGCAGATCGTATTCCCTGCGGTGATTGCGCTGATAACCATATTGCACCTCCATTGTACCCGAAGCAGACAATTGTTGCTGCCATTTCACTTTTGCCAGATCATGAGTCACCTGTTGACGCGGAGCTTCTATAGTATAAGAAAAATCATACTGATCAAGTGGTCTTCCGTTTTCGATAATGGTATAAATATCTTCACGTGTTCCGACATGGGCTCCGCGAAATATTCCCAGATTGGTTCCGAACCGACTGAAATAGGTCTCGATATGTCCGGACTTCAGGCGATATTGCAACTGACCGGAAAAATTAAGTTCTTCCACACCAGTATTGCCTAGATAGTACGATCCTGTGCGTATGTTCCCCAGTTTCTTTCCTGATGCCTGTACACGCCAGGCCAGATCAGGAAGCACTTTTGTATTTCCTTCCAGCATTGCCGAAGTGGTACCTCCGCGTCCGTTGCTTTCGCCTACGAGATCCAGTCGGCCGCCGATCACTTTATCGTAATGAAGTTCAGCAGGAGTAGTTACGACTACACCACCCAAAGCATCAGCACCATAACGTACAGCCTGCGCTCCTTTAATCACTTCGATCTTATCAGCTGTAAACGGATCGATCTCCGGAGCATGCTCTGATCCCCATTGTTGCCCTTCCTGTCTTATTCCGTTGTTCAGCACAAGTATCCTGTTGCTGTGCAGCCCGTTGATGACCGGCTTCACGATTGAACTCCCTGTACTAAGCGTAGTCACACCGGCAATCCTGCTCAATGCATCACCTAAAAGCTTTCCTTTTGTTTCAGAAAGATCCTGAGCCGAAAGACGGTGTTTGCTCCCTGAAAGCGCTGTATTAGAAACTCCAACCACTTCTACATCATCCAGATGAATATTAGAAGGATGGAGTGTGAAATTCTGAGATTTATCTTTAGATAAGACAATCTGATCAGATTGCAGGGCATCATATCCTACAGAACTGATATGCAGGGTGTACGTACCTGCACAGACAGCAGACAAGCGATAATAACCTTTGGCATCCGTCATTACAGATTTGCCGGAAGGCTGAAGCATAACCGTTGCATTGGCAACAGGAAGTTTGGTAGTTGCAGATTGAATCTGCCCTGTCCATACATACGGACAGGAAGACTGGGCAAAGGACAGCGAATAAGCTGTGCACAATAGTAATATAGCGATTACTCTTTTAATCATTTAAAGTTGAATCAATAACAATGAGCATACACATTTGCCTCGTGCAGGTCACAGCGTAACAAAATGAATCTGTCGGATACATCTACGCTACAGACTGCAACCTGTCAGGCTAGCTGTGTGATGATATTCTTGAATGTGGCGGCAAATACTATCTAAAAGCATTTCTTAAAAGAAAATCCTGTTAAAGAATTCACAGACAGATTTATCCGCAAAAAGTATGTTAAAAGGGGGTGTCTAACAAGGAGGATCCTTATTGGATTTAAGTGCATCAAAGCCTTTAGGGATCTTAAATGCTAACTCATCCTGAAGCAGTCTGTTGACAATCTGCTCAGGAGCAGATAACATCAACTCGGGAGACAGCGGTAAGACTGTACGATCTGTATGTATAATATGACAGATAGCACATTCTGTGGCCGAGTCCTTAGCCGGGGAAGAATTATTACCCGATGTATGTAAAGGATGATGATGTGTGTGGGTATATTGTACAGAATAGAAAAATGCAAGCAACAACGCTGCTAAAAGCGTGCAATATTGGGTTATGTACTTGCGACTATTCAATATAATTCTGTTTTTCAGTATGCAAAAATACATCAAATACAACTAGGTTGCAAGTTTAATTAAACAATGTTGCATTTGTTTTATTTATTTTACGATCTGGGATGATATTGCGTGATGACAGCATGCAGATAATCCCGGTCAATATGCGTATAGATTTCTGTCGTAGTGATGCTTTCATGCCCCAGCATATCCTGTACTGCCCGGAGGTCAGCGCCACCTTCTACGAGATGAGAAGCAAAACTGTGCCTGAATGTATGAGGACTGATTTCTTTCTGAAGACCTACTTTTGCTGCCAGATCTTTGATAATTAAAAATATCATAACTCTGGAAAGTGAGGTTCCGCGTTTATTGAGGAAAACATAATCTTCAAATCCGGATTTTACAGGCTGATGTACCCGTATTTCATTCAAATAAATATTCAGGTACTTTATAGCGTGCTGTCCGATAGGAATTAATCGCTCTTTATTTCCTTTTCCTTCTACCTTAATAAAATCTACCTCCAGAAAGAGGTTAGATATCCGCAGGTTCACTAATTCAGAAACCCGAAGTCCGCAACCGTATAATATTTCAAGGATCGCCTTGTTACGCATACCGTCTGCAGTACTCAGATCCAGCGCAGCAATGAGTTGGTCAATTTCTTCTATATTAAGCACTACAGGAATCTTCCGGCTCAATCGGGGAGACTGAATCAGTTCTGCAGGATTTTTGGTTATGAGTCCTTCCAGTTGAAGATATCCGAAAAAAGCTTTCAGTCCCGAAATAAGACGGGATTGGGTATAAGGAGAAATATTAAACGTATTATTCAGCCAGACGAGAAACTCCTGTAAATGATGAACAGACAATTGGTTTACGGTAAGCTGTTGATCGGTGCAGTATACTTCCAGCTTGGAGATATCATTCAGATATGCTTCAATAGAGTGGGGAGCAAGACCTCTCTCCAGTTGTAAATAACGTTTAAAATCTTTCTTGTTGATTTCCCATTCCATATTTTGTACAATAGTAAATAAAATCTCTTAATAATATTAGATTGATAAAGAAAATATATTAACTTCACAGCGAACTTTACATAACTTAATTTAGTTACACTACTAGTATTATGAGATTATTAAAACCTATGGCTCTGGCATTTCTATTGCCGGCGACTTTTTCATTGGCGCACGCCAATACGCATTCCCCTACCAACATTCATCAGGAAGCACGTCAGATCTTAGCAAGCGACAGTATATCCTGGAATACAAAACTGCCTTTGGATAATGAAGTCCTTACAGGTAAGTTGAAAAACGGATTTCAGTATTTTATTCGCAAAAATACGGAACCGGAGAAAAGAGTAGTCATGTATCTGGCAAACAAAGTAGGCTCTGTGCTGGAGTCAGAAGAACAATTGGGATTGGCTCATTTTCTGGAGCATATGAATTTTAATGGATTAAAGCATTTTCCAAAGAATGCATTAGTTGATTATCTGCAGAAAGCAGGAGTTCGTTTTGGAAGTGACCTCAATGCATACACCAGCTTTGACGAAACTATATATCAGCTTCCTATTCCTTCTGATGATCCTGAATTGTTGAAAAACGGATTACAGGTCATGAGAGACTGGGCGCAGGATGCATTATTGACCACAGAAGAGATAGACAAAGAGCGCGGCATCGTACTGGAAGAAATGCGTGGCGGAAAAGGAGCACAACAACGTATGCGCGATCAGTATCTTCCGCTTTTGCTCAACAATTCACATTATGCCAACCGTCTTCCTATCGGAACGGAAAAAAGCATTTCTACCTTCAATCCGGATGTGTTACGCCAATTCCATAAAGACTGGTACAGACCAGACCTGCAGTCAATCATTATTGTAGGGGACATCGATGTTAAGCAAATGGAAGCAGAGGTAATCAGATTATTTTCTGATCTGAAATCTCCTGCAAAACCAAGACCTAATGTAAAATATAAAGTAGATCTGGCTAATAAAAACCAGTTTATGGCTGTAACCGATCCTGAAATGTCGTATACAGTTGGTCAGATTATTATTAAACATCCGGAAGAAAAAACGGAAACAGTTGGAGACTACCGCAGAGCATTGCTTAAATCAGTCTATAATGGTATGATCAATGCACGTATGAGTGAAATACTGCAACAATCTAATCCGCCATTTATTCAGGCCGGAGGTGGCGTTGAAGAATTCCTCGGAGGACTGGATAATCTGGGCTTATACTTTGTAGCTAAGCCGGGAGAATTTGAAAGCGGATTCAAAACATTGGTTCGGGAGATGGATCGAATTCAGAAATTCGGGTTTACACAAACTGAATTTGACCGTGTCATTTCTTCTATCCGTAAGAATAACGAAACAGCATATACCGAGCGTGACAAGAAGAAATCAGAAAGTTATGTGCAGGGATATATGAATTATTTTCTGGAAAAAGATCCTGCCTTAAGCAATGAATATCGTTATCAGCTCACTAATCAGCTTTTGCCTTCTCTGACCCTGAAAGAGGTTGAGCAGATCGGTCAAAAGTATTATGTAGACAATAACCGGGATGTACTGATCCTTGCACCTGATAATCAAAAAGCAAACCTGCCTGACGAAGCAAAGATCAACACCTGGTTTGCAGAAGTTGACAAAGAAGAAATTACAGCTTACGAAGACAAAGTTTCCAAGTTACCTTTACTGGCGAAACAACCTGTAAAAGGAAGTATCGTGAAGGAAGGCACTGCCAATGCCATAGGCGTAAAAGAGCTGGTGTTGAGCAATGGCGTAAAAGTGTTACTTAAGCCTACGACATTCAAAAATGATGAAATTCTGATTTCCGCTTTCAGTCCCGGAGGAACGTCCCTGTATACAGATGCCGATTACAACTCCGCTTCTAATGCTGCCGGACTAGTTGATGCCAGTGGTGTCGGACAATTGAATAATGTAGAATTACAAAAATACCTTACCGGCAAACGTGTAGGTATCACACCTTATATCAGTGAACGATCTGAAGGATTCAGCGGACAGTCTGACAAAGAAGGTTTGAAAACAATGTTTGAGTTATTGTATGGCTACTTCACCGAGCCAAGATTAGATGATGATGTTTTCCAGAGCAACATTACCAAATCTCTTTCCTCTATTGCAAATATGGAAAATGATCCAAGTTTTGTCTTTAGAAAAAGTGTATTCAGCACATTATACGGAAATAATGTTCGTCGACAACCAGCTTCAAAAGAATCTATACAGCAGATCAATAAGGACAGAGCACTGGAAATCTACAAAGACCGCTTTGCGGACGCTTCCGATTTCACCTTTACTATTGTAGGTTCATTTACGGAAGAAGAGATCAAGCCGCTTCTGGAAGAGTACATCGCTGCATTACCGGCTAAAAACCGTCAGGAGAAAGCAAAAGATCTGGGTATTCAGGAGCCGGCAAAAGGTGTCGAAACTGTTGTGAATAAAGGTAAAGAGCAAAAAGCTACTGTACAATTAGCATATTACGGAGATTATACTTACTCAGAGCAGGAAAATATAAATCTGGATGCACTGGAAAGTATTCTTAATATCACGCTGATCGAGCGCCTTCGTGAAGAGGAAAGCGGCGTATACGGAGTAGGAGCAGGAGCCAATTACCGTAAATTTCCAAAACCAAGATACAGCTTCAGTATCGGCTTTGGATCTGCAGTAGATAAAGCACAACCCCTGATTGCTTCTACACTGGATGAGATCAACAAGATTAAGAAAAACGGACCTACGAAAGTTGATCTGGAAAAATTTGTGATTGAACAAAAACGTCAGTTAGAGGTGCAGTTGCGCGAAAATGGTTTCTGGCTGGGACATATTGTCAATTCAGCTCAGAATCAGGAAGACGCTACGCATATCCTGAAATACATGGACGACCTCAATAAGGTGACGGTTGAATCTGTAAAGGCTGTAGCAGATAAATATCTGAAAGAAGATCGTTTATTCAGGTTTATTCTGATGCCGGATCAGGTTACTGCCAAATAAAGGGTAGTACCGAAAAGCAAAAAGCTCAACCGATAACGGTTGAGCTTTTTTTGATAATACTATATTAGATTATTAACCTAAATATGATTTCAAAATTTTGCTTCGTGAAGTGTGACGTAAGCGCTGTAACGCTTTGTCCTTGATTTGACGAACACGCTCCCGAGTTAGATTAAATTTTTCGCCGATCTCTTCCAGAGATAATTGATGATTAGAACCTAATCCGAAGAAAAGAACTATAATTTCGCGTTCTCTTTCTGTCAATGTTGCTAAAGAACGCTTAATTTCCTCTGACAGGGACTCATCGATCAGTGAGCTGTCTGTGTCCGGATCATGATTTTCCAGTACGTCTAACAGGGTGTTTTCTTCCCCTTGCACAAAAGGTGCGTCCATGGATACATGTCTTCCGGAATTACTCAACGTGTCAGATACCTTGTCTACTGTTGTTTCGAGGATATCAGCTAATTCTTCAGGAGATGGTTCACGCTCGTATTCCTGCTCCAGTTTGGAGAAAGCCTTGCTGATCTTGCTTAAAGAACCAACCTGGTTTAAAGGTAAACGAACGATACGGGATTGCTCGGCGATAGCTTGTAAGATCGACTGACGAATCCACCATACAGCATACGAAATAAATTTAAATCCCTTGGTTTCGTCAAAACGTTTAGCTGCTTTAATAAGTCCGAGGTTACCTTCATTGATTAAATCTCCTAAGGTCAAACCTTGATTCTGATACTGTTTTGCAACGGAAACTACGAAACGTAAATTTGTTTTCGTTAATTTTTCCAAAGCGACCTGATCGCCCTCACGTATACGTTGAGCAAGGATCACTTCTTCTTCTGCGGTGATTAAGTCTACTTTACCAATCTCGTGAAGGTATTTGTCTAATGACTGTGATTCACGGTTGGTAATCGATTGTGTAATTTTGAGCTGTCTCATTGAATATTATAATACCTTTCTGGCTGAAATGTTTGCAAAAATACAAAAAAAATGCTTAAAAACATGAGTTAAATGTAAATTATCTACTCATTATTAGTTAGTTATGACATAGTGCGAGATCATTTTATAGCATCAAAAACTGTTCCAGTATTATACAAATAATCTATACTTCACAGTTTGAGTATTCGATATAATTTATATTTTTATATAAAAAGCTGATAAACAAACAATTAATAATTACTTAAATATTTGTTAAAAAGCAATAACTAATCTCCCTAACTGACAAAATACAATTTTTAAATTCCTGTCAATTACCAAACAATTTTTTATAAAAGTTGTTTTAAAAAAGTAAATTGAACCAAAATTGTTAATCATCCCCTATAATACATCATTACATATGCCTATTATTATACATCTGGATGACATAATGTCCCAACGAAAAGTATCACTCAGCGAGCTGAGTAATATGGTCGGTATAACCCTTTCCAACCTCTCTATAATTAAGAATGGAAAATGCCGGGCTATCCGTCTTCATACACTTTCAGCGATATGCAAAGCGCTCGATTGTCAGCCTGGAGATATTCTTGAATATACTGATCAGCCTGTATCAGCTGGAGGCAAAGCGGTAGCCACGTAAAAACTCATCGGTCAACATACGTTTCTTACCCTCAATCTGCAGGGCTTTCAGATGGATGTATCCGTCCTGAGTAGCGTATTTAAGATAAGTTTTTCCATCTGTCACATACTGACCTGCCTGAATGTCAGGCATCGTGATTTCTTTTTCTACTTCGTATATCTTGAGAACTTTCCCATCCAGATAGGTGAAAGCAGCAGGATAGGGACTCAGACCTCTTATAAGGTTGAACACCGTAGTGGTACTATTGTCCCAATTAATCAGACAATCTTCTTTAAATATCTTTGGTGCATGTTTAAGTGCTGAGCCTTCGATCAGTGTATCCTGTGGAATAGGGGTAAGGGAACCCGATTTCATAGCCTGAATCGTTTGTAACAAGACTTCTGCTCCTTTATGCATCAGTTTGTCATGAATTGTACCGGCATTATCACTTTCTGTTATAGGAACTTCTCCTTTGAAAAGAATATTTCCGGTGTCTATTTCGTGCTGAAGTAAGAAAGTTGTTACGCCCGTTTTATCTTCTCCATTAATGATAGCATGATTGATAGGTGCTGCACCCCGGTATTGAGGAAGGAGAGAACCGTGAACATTGATTGTTCCTTTTGCAGGCATATCCCACACCAGTTCCGGCAGCATACGGAAAGCTACCACGACTTGCAGATCAGCATTGAATTCTTTTAATTGCTTCAGAAATTCGGGATCCTTTAAACGGACCGGCTGTAATACCGGTATCTGATGTTCTACTGCAAATTTTTTGACAGCAGACTCATGAAGCTTCTGACCTCGGCCAGCGGGTTTATCGGGGACGGTCACTACCGCTACAACATTTTCACCCGAGTCCAGTAAAGCTTTTAATGAAGCTACTGCAAAATCCGGAGTTCCCATAAAAATGATACGCATCTCTAAATACTGATTAATGTTAAAAAATTCTCTTTCTATGCCGAATGACAAAAATGATTACCTTTGCGAAGGTACAAATTATATTAATCAGGCTTGAATTTTCCTTACTTCCTTGCTCAGCGAATTACTTTTTTAGGAAAGCGTACTTTCTCTAAGCTGATTGTGCGCGTGACAGTCAGCGCTATTGTACTCGCCATAGCGGCTATGATCTTATCTGTCGCTGTACTGAGAGGATTTAAAGATGAAATCACCGAGAAACAACGTGGCTTTTTCGGAGATATACTGGTTACCAAACAAGACTTAAACAGTTCCTACGAAAATACGCCAATGTCCCTGAGTAAGGCACGAATGGATGCCATACGGACTTCACCTAATGTCCAGTCTATTTATCCTTTCGCGACTAAAGCAGGAATTATGAATGTAAATGGTGAAGTTGAAGGTGTACTTTTGAAAGGTGTCGATTCGACATATGATCAGCGGTATCTTTCTAAAACTATTGTGGAAGGAGACACAATAGATTTTAATGCGGAAAACGGCGCAAATACCCAGATTCTGATCTCGTCTTATTTTGCCAAACGAATGCGTCTCAAACTGGGAGATGATTTTATTATGTACTTTGTACAGGAACCTGTACGTAAGCGTAAGTTTGTCGTAAAGGGAATCTTCAATACCGGTTCACAGGAACTGGATAAAGTCTATGTTGTAGGATCTTTATCACTTATCAGAAGACTCAATAATCTGGATGATCAGGAAGCCGGAGGATATGAAATACGGGTTCGCGATTTTGAAAAACTGGTGCCAACTACAGAGCAGGTAAATGATCACCTTCCGATCGATCTGAATGCCAGAAATATTGTCGAGCAAATGCCGGATATTTTTGAATGGCTCAACATGCTGGATATGAATGCAAATATCATATTTGTGCTTATGGTAATCGTGGCTGTTATCAATATGATCTCTTCTTTGCTGATCAGTATTCTGGAACGAACATCCATGATTGGTATACTGAAGGCTTTAGGATTTAATAATCGCGGCATCAAACGTGTCTTTATGTACAATGCACTGTATATTATAGGGTTGGGACTTCTTATCGGAAATGCACTGGCTTTAGGCTTATTTTATTTTCAGCAGCAGACCCGGTTTTTCAAACTGGATGAAAGCACCTATTATATCTCTTATGTCCCTGTCAAAATCTTCTGGTATGATATAGCCGGACTCAATCTGGCATTGATAATAATCGCCATGATATCGCTTTTTGTACCCTCCATGCTGATCAGCAAGATCAGCCCGATCAAAGCAATCCAATTTAAATAAAACCAGTGTCATAAGACTAAGTTTTCGTCCGTTTTCCCGTTGTTTTTTATATTTTTGAAACAATTCATGTTTAATCCTGTATTAAATTAATCACGCAAGAAACTTTTTATGAACAAAACTCTGGAACATTTACAACACGCCTTTGAGGCTCCCCTCAAAAGTCCCGTCCTTATTTTTGCCCTTGTTCTTTTTATTATTCTGCTGTCACCGATTTTATTGCGTCCCATACGGATTCCCGGAATCATTGGCCTGATTATATCCGGAGTCGTCATCGGCCCTCACGGATTGAACTGGCTGGAGAAAAACTCTGCAGTAGATCTTTTTTCTACCATCGGACTGCTTTATATCATGTTTATAGCAGGTCTGGAGCTGGATATGAACGAGTTTAAGAAAACCAAACACAAAAGTATCTGGTTTGGATTTTTCACTTTTATAATTCCGATTGCCATAGGCTTTCCTGTCTGCCACTATATTCTGGGGTATGGCATTCTTTCCAGTTTGCTGATCGCCAGTATGTTTGCCACTCATACGCTGGTATCTTATCCTATTGTCAATAGCTATGGTATTTCCAAGAATGAAGCAGTAGCGATCACCATAGGCGGTACGATTCTGACAGATACCGCTGTATTGATTATTCTGGCTGTTATCTCGGGAGCCACGCAAGGCACTATCAACCAGGAATTCTGGGTTACATTGGGTGTGTCATTTGCTGTCTTTCTGTTTATTATGTTTGGCATTATTCCACGTATTGCCAAATGGTTTTTCGAAAAGGTTGAAAGCGAAAAAACAGCCAATTATATTTTCGTATTAGCGGTTGTGTTTTTTGCGGCTTTTATGGCTGAAATGGCCGGATTGGAGCCGATTATCGGTGCGTTTGTGGCCGGTCTGGCGCTTAATAAACTGATTCCGCATTCATCAGCATTGATGAATCGAATTGAATTTATAGGCAATGCTATCTTCATTCCTTTTTTCCTGATCAGTGTAGGAATGATTGTCGATGTAAGTGTATTAATGCATGGTCCTACAGCGCTTATTGTAGCCTTTACATTGACTATAGTTGCTGTAGCCGGCAAATATCTGGCCGCCTGGATTACGCAGTTGGTATTTAAATACAGTAAACAGCAACGGAATGTAATCTTTGGTCTCAGCAGCGCACATGCTGCAGCTACACTTGCCGTCATAATGGTAGGACACCGCAACGGGCTCATCGATGATAATGTACTGAATGGAACCATTTTACTGATTCTTGTCACCTGTATTATTTCTACTATCGTAACAGAGAATGCATCTAAGAAGATGATTATGGCCGGAGATCAGGACGAACACCACTATTCTGAAGTTAACGAGAAAGATGAACAACTGATGATCCCGATAGCGAATCTGAATAATATGGAACCTATTCTGGATTTTGCAACACTGATCAAAAGTAAAAAATCACCTCATCCGATCAGCGTGGTATCAGTAGTGAAAGATGATTTTCAGGCCGAGAAGAACATGGCGACAGCACGTAAAAATCTGGATAATACCGTTAAATACGCCTCCGGTTCAGAGACTGAAGTAGAGATTATGGCTCCGGTAGATATCAATATCGCTTCAGGTATAAGTCATACCGCACAGGAAATCATGGCAAACTGTCTGATTCTGGGATGGCCGCAGGAAACCAGTTTTGTAGAAAAAATAGTAGGAGAGAAGACGGAAAGTATTCTTAACCGTACGGATGCAAATCTTTTTATGTGCAGGTTTGACAAACCCTTTATTTCACACAAATCTATTATTTGCTTTGTACCCTCACTTGCTGAATCAGAACTCGGCTTTGGATACTGGATGGAAAAAATGCTAAAACTTGCACAGGAACTCTCCGTACCTATGAAGTTTGTTTGTAATTCACGTACGCAGCTGGAAATAGAAAAATATCTCAAAGAAGAGGCAATAAGCGTCCCTGTCTCGTATGAAAACTATGAGGACTGGGATAATATATACGGACTGTCGGCCTATGCCGAAGAGAATGCATTACTGGCATTTGTTTCTTCCCGTTCAGGCGAAGTATCCTACAGAGATTCACTCGATGGACTGGCAAAACGTATTGGACGGTACTATAAGGAACGAAATTTGATACTTATATTCCCAAGCAGATTACCGAATGAGCATATCGATGCCTATGAGGATGTAAAAGCTGCTCCAATCTTCCGTAAATTAAGCAGGGAGATCGGTAATATGTTCAGTAAAGACAAAATATAAACGAAAGCACATGAGTAGTAAAATCACTAAAGACCCGAAAGGCCAGTTACAAGTTCCGGACAAACCTGTTATTCCATTTATTATCGGAGATGGTATAGGTCCGGATATATGGAAAGCTGCAGTTCGTGTATTTGATAGCGCCATTGCAAAAGCATATTCAGGTCAGAGACAAATCGAGTGGAAAGAAGTACTAGCCGGAGAAAAAGCATTTGAGCAGACAGGAGAATGGCTGCCTCAGGAAACATTAAATATCCTTAAGGAATATCTTGTAGGTATCAAAGGACCGCTTACCACACCTGTAGGTGGAGGAATACGCTCTCTGAATGTCGCTCTTCGCAAAGATCTGGATTTGTATGTGTGTCAGAGACCGACCAAATGGTATGAAGGAGTTCCTTCTCCGGTCAAACATCCGGAATATGTAGATATGGTTATCTTCCGTGAAAATACAGAGGATATATATGCAGGAATCGAATTTGCTGCAGGAACACCGGAAGCCCATCAAATACAGAATTATTTAAAAACGGAACTTAAGGTAGACTATAATTTTTCTGACACAACCGGTGTAGGTATAAAGCTGGTTTCTGAAGAGGGGTCCAAACGCCTGATCCGTGCTGCTATTCATTTTGCTATTGAACAAAACCGTAAATCTGTTGCTCTGGTACACAAAGGTAATATCATGAAATATACCGAAGGGGCATTCAAAAACTGGGGATACGAAGTAGCCGAAAAAGAGTTTGCAGATCAGACCTATACCTGGGGACAATGGGAACGTACAAAAGCTGAAAAAGGCGAACAGGCAGCCAATGAGGAACAGAAAGCGGCTGAAACAGCAGGTAAAATCATTATAAAAGATGTTATTGCAGATAATTTTTTACAACAGATCCTGCTCAATCCAAGAGATTACGCTGTCGTAGCTACCCTTAATCTGAATGGTGATTACATCTCTGATGCACTGGCAGCTATAGTTGGTGGAATCGGTATTGCGCCAGGGGCGAATATAAATTACGCTACAGGTCATGCTGTATTTGAAGCTACTCATGGAACTGCCCCAAGATTTGCAAATACTAATACAATGAACCCATCTTCTGTTATTCTAAGCGGGGTTATGATGCTGGAGTATATGGGCTGGCAGGAAGCTGCAGATGCAATTATTCAGGCGCTTTCTCAGACTATCCGTGAAAAAACAGTAACAGTCGATTTCTATAATCTGATGACAGATGCGACATTGGTCAAAACCAGTGAATTTGCAGATAAGATTATAGAGAAATTATAATATTAAAACAAGCTTTAGCATTAAATAAAGGATTCTGAATCCTATAAAATAAGCCTTCGAATTTTCACCGGAGGCTTATTTGTGTTTTATAAGACTGACTTTCACAAAGCAGTACTAAGATTTTTCCTCTTCAAATGTCCGTAACTGCTCCAGTAACTTACAGATCTTCTGACCACGTAAAGTATGGCTGTAAGAAGAAGTCGTTTTGGTTTTCTCCTTTTGCAGTAAGCCATCCTTAATCAGTTCATTCAGCTGTTTGGCAAGCATACGGTCGCTGACATTAGACAGCAGAGACCGTAGTTCGGTATAAGTCTTTACTGAAACCCGTGTTGCAAACAGAATCGATATTTTCCATCTCCCGTTAAAGAGTTGTAAGGTTTTCATAGCCTGACAGTAGTCTCTTAAAATTGTTTCATTTTCCAGATTTGCGGATGATTCTTTACGCATTACTAACAATTTTGTAAGTTCTTTTATAGACACAAATTAGCTTTTAACTTTGATTCATCAAAAAGTTAAATATGGAATTAAAGGAAAATATCATTCGCTTTCATCATGTCTGCATCAAAGCACAAAACATCACAGAGACAGTCACATTTTATAAGCAGTTTGGATTTGAAGAAGTACATCACTGGTCTCTTCCTGAGTTTAAACTGGAAATGTGTATTATGCTTTATCATAGTGGCATGGATTATTATCTTGAAATTTGTGATAAACATGCGGATATACCGACGCAGGGCCGTAAAAGAAATCCTGAAGAAGAATATGTTGAGAATGCACTCTTACATATCTGCTTTATGGTGAAAGATGTAGCTGCAGCTATGCAGCAAGCGATATCATATGGCGCCAAACCATTGAGTAAAGAAGTATGGCAAATCGACCTTAAAAATACAGAGAAAACCGTTACAGTAAACAATGGCCTCGTGTATAGTCCGAATGGTGAAGTCATTGAATTTATTAAGGCGGTCTCTTTCTAAACCAGTTGATTAATAAATTCGATATAATCAAGTGCACTTTGCTCTAAGCGTTCTGTCGCACCATGATGTTGCGCACCATAAAAAGCAAAAAGAGGACGGTAGTCTGCATGTATATATTGAAAAGTAATTTCAAATGGAGTTGTGAGTTCTTGTAAGCTATATTTATACCTTCCTTCAGCACTGAAATCCTGCTCTTCTATACCTGCTGTAATCGCAAGTGCAATCTTTTTACCAGCCAATTGGTAACCGCTATTCCGGCCATATGCCCAGCCATGTGTCAGTACAACATCCAGCCATTTTTTGAAAAGGGGAGGACAATTGAACCAGTAGAAACAAAATTGAAAAATAATACGATCGTATCCGGAAAGTAAAGCTTGTTCACGTGCGATATCGATTTGCTCATCCGGATACGTACCATACAGGTCATGTACAGTATAGTTTTCCGGATATTTGCTTAATTCTTCCATCCATCGTTTGTTAATTGTTGAATTGCTCAAATCCGGATGAATAACAATAATCAGTGTTTTAGTCATAACAATATATTTTTATTAAAACACAAACTTACATAGTATACATACAAAATGGTATATTAGCATCTATTTGTATGGTACAAACAAAAATGTAAGTATGACCAAAATAAAAGAAACATCGACCAACTACGAGAATAAAAGAGCTTTGATCGAAGAATGTCCGGAAATATATGCCGCTAATCTTATCGGAGGACAATGGACTATTGCTATATGCTGTTATCTCGAAAACGGGAAAATGCGTTTCGGGCAACTGCGGAAACGAATGCCTGCGATTACAGAGCGCATGCTGACGTTGCAATTACGTAAAATGGAAGAAAACGGATTGGTCAAAAGAACTGTTTATGCTGAAGTACCTCCCAGAGTAGAATATGAACTTACAGCGATCGGGATGGAGCTGCTTCCTATCATAAAACAATTAGAAGCATGGGGAAGGAGACATCAGCAAAACATGCAAGAGAAAGGCGAAAATTAATTGGCTTCATAATCAGTGTATTTAGCATTATTCGTTATTTTTATTTTGCAAATATCAGGAGAATATCTACCTTTGCATCACTCCAAACAATGGAGACCAGTAAAGAAAACGCCCAGATGGCGGAATTGGTAGACGCGCTAGTCTCAAACACTAGTGGGAAACCGTGCCGGTTCGATCCCGGCTCTGGGTACAAAACCGGAAATAGAGTTTTTTAAACCTTTATTTCCGGTTTTTTTATTTTGTAACTCCTTGACTTTCATGTAGGTTAATTCGGCTCCTTTACTCATGCAGCCAAATGATGTTCCTAAGGTTCTCCAAGGCTTTTTTTATAGTTTTTTCATTTTTTTTTTTTCCTCTGTGGTTCGACCTTGCTGATTTTGGCTTCACAGTCTTTTTTGATCTCTTGGTATTCGCCTATATCAATGATTTCGGAAAGTTGGAGGCTCTTGGCCTCGATGATGACGGCAGTCCTGTCCCCGTTATATACTGATATTATTGGTATTCTTGATCTCGGCCATCACAAAGGTACTGTGCGTACTTCCGATGCTCTCTACCGAGCCAAGTTTATTGAATACAAAGTCCTGATAATGTTTCATGTCTTTGGCAAATACTTTTAGAAAGAAATCGTAATCGCCTGATATGTTATAGCACTCAACCACCTCATCGATCTTTAAAATATCTTCTACAAAGCTATGGCCGATCTTACGGTCATGTTGCTTAAGTTTGATATTGCATAATACTATAAATCCCTGATTGAACTTTTCAGGATCCAATAGCGCGATATACTTTTTGATATAACCATTAGTTTCCAAACGTTTTACACGCTGTACGACCGGTGAAGGCGACAGGCTAACCTGTGTAGCCAGTTCCTTGATTGTACAACTGGAGTCATTTGCCAGTATTTTTAACAGCTTTAGATCGATCTCATCCAATTGCGCCATAGCATAATTTACTTTTAGAAGGTATAAAGATAATAATAAACAGCATAAAAGTTTTACAAAAATGCTAATTAAAGTAATTTTTACTGAAGTTATAAAGGTATTTCAGCTTTAATAACTGTTTTTGTAACTTTGTCTCGAGTTAAATACTCTGGTTCTTTACATATTTCAACGATCAGGAAAGGTTTTACTTAGCGGTGAATTAACAGGAAATCGTGTGTAAATCACGAGCTATCCCGCAACTGTAAGTAAATCAATGTTTTGCCAACAAAAGGTCACTGCGCAAGCGGGAAGGCCGGTAAATACGGTTGCAAGTCAGGATACCTGCCTTTTCTGAATTGGTCGATACTTTCGCGAAAGAGGTTGTCGGACAGATCAACGTATATTCCAAGGTGCCTTTACCTGTTAGGTGTACCTTAGACGCCGTACGCCTTTCTCTCCTCTTTTTGTGTAAGCATTCTGAACTATCAAGGAACTTTTTAATGATCATTAACCATTTAAAAAGTTAACAACATGGAAAATATCCAGCACGCCATCAAGAATGATTTTGTGTTCACGCTAAAGAGCACTCGTTTAGATGAAAACTATCACCCCGCAAGTCAAACGCGTTTAACAACCAATTTTGCAAACTTGGCTAGAGGAGATAATCGTCAGCAAAACTTACGCAATGCCTTAAATATGATTAACAATCGATTCAATGCATTGGCTCATTTGGATAATCCTAAAGCTGATCGTTACCTGGTAGAACTTGAAATCCTCACAGTAACGTTGAGTATTGATGATAAGAATGGGAGTAACGATCTGCCGATGATTGAAGTTTTAAAGACGAATATTTTTGACCGTAAGACTAACCAGTATATCGAAGGTATTGCCGGAAATAATTTTTCTTCGTATGTGCGTGATTACGATTTCAGTGTTTTATTGATCGAGTACAATAAAAATAAATCTAGTTTTACTGTCCCTGAAAATTTTGGTGATTTGCACGGAAAACTTTATAAGTGCTTTGTGAGTTCAGACACTTATAAAGAACACTTTAAAATGTCACCTATCATTTGTCTAAGTGTATCGAGCAACAAAACTTATACCCGCACGGACTATCAGCATCCCGTTCTGGGTTTTGAGTATCTGCAGGATCAGTATTCACTCACCGACGAATATTTCGCTAAAATGGGCTTAAAAGTTCGTTTTTTCATGCCTCAGAACAGTGTGGCACCCATGGCTTTTTATCATTCCGGAGATCTACTTACTGATTATACCGATCTTGGACTAATCAGCTCCATCAGCACGATGGAAACATTCCAGAAGATTTATCGCCCTGAAATTTACAATGCAAATTCAGTGGCTGGGCAAATTTATCAACCTAGTCTTAAACACGAAGATTATTCACTTACTCGCGTGGAATATGACCGCGTAGAGCGCAGCCGACTTGCTATTGAACAGGGTAAATATGCTGAAGAGCATTTCATCAAACCTTACCAGGATATGCTCGAAGAATGGTCTGCCAATTTTCCTCTTTAATTTATACAGCACCTAAAATTATTTTATGATCAAGAAATTATTACCAACCTCAATTGTTGGAAGTTTACCCAAGCCTGCCTGGCTTGCGCCACCCGAAAAACTATGGTCACCCTGGAAATTAGACGGCGATCAATTACTGGAAGGTAAGCAGGATGCCTTGCGTATTGCTTTGCAGGAACAGCATTTAGCTGGAATAGATATCATCAGCGATGGTGAGCAAACACGTCAGCATTTCGTAACCACTTTTATCGAGCATTTAAGCGGTGTAGATTTTGAAAACCGTAAAATCGTAAAGATCCGCGACCGTTACGATGCAAGTGTTCCTGTAGTGGTGGCTGAGGTTGCACGCCAAAAGGCAGTTTTTGTAGAAGATGCCAAATTTTTACGTAAACTGACCAATAAACCTATAAAGTGGGCCTTGCCGGGACCGATGACCATGGTGGATACCCTGTTTGACGATCATTACAAAAGCCGGGAAAAATTGGCCTGGGAATTTGCGAAACTGCTCAATGAGGAAGCAAGGGAACTGCAGGATGCAGGAGTAGACATTATCCAGTTTGATGAACCCGCATTTAATGTGTTCTTTGATGAGGTTAACGATTGGGGAATGGCAGCACTGGAAAGAGCCAGTGAAGGTTTGAACTGCGAAACTGCGGTACATATCTGCTACGGCTATGGAATAAAGGCCAATAATGATTGGAAGAAGACTTTGGGTTCAGAGTGGCGCCAATACGAAGAAATTTTCCCGAAAATCCAAAAATCCAATATTGACATCGTGTCGTTAGAGTGCCATAACTCGAAGGTACCGTTTGATCTGATCGAACTTGTCCGTGGCAAAAAAGTAATGGTCGGTGCAATCGATGTAGCAACCAACTCTATCGAAACACCGGAAGAGGTCGCGGCTACCTTGCGCAGAACCCTCGAGTTCGTTGATGTCGAAAATCTTTACCCTTCAACAAACTGTGGCATGGCACCTTTGTCCCGAAATGTGGCAAGCGGGAAGTTAAGTGCTTTAAGCGCAGGAGCAGAAATCATCCGTAAAGAATTTGAAGGTTAAGAATATATTAAAAGTACATTGAAGAAGTTATTAGAAGTATTAAGTAGAGCAGGTCTCGACGGTTTTTTGTTAATGATAGGCATCATGATCTTGCTGGCCTATTTTCTGCCCCAGCCGGGCATGATCAAGGAACCTGTCTCGCTGGAGCAGATTGCCAATGTAGGTGTGTCGTTTATTTTCTTGTTTTATGGAGTGCGACTGAGCTTAGAGAAGCTAAAAACTGGACTTGCCAACTGGAAAATGCACATTGTCGTCCAGTTGACCACCTTTTTGTTTTTTCCGCTTATCGTTTTGGCATTCCGCCCTTTGTTCATAGGCACTGATTTCGAGCTACTTTGGTTGGGTATATTTTTTCTGGCCGCTTTACCGTCCACCGTTTCTTCTTCCGTAGTCATGGTTTCCATCGCCAAGGGCAACATTCCGGCAGCTATTTTCAATGCCAGTATTTCGAGTCTGATCGGAGTAGTGGTTACGCCGCTATGGGTTGGACTGTTCATCGCTTCAGCCACAGGCAGTTTTGATGTGAGTGATATCGTCATCAAATTGGTCCTTCAAGTCCTGTTGCCTGTCATCATCGGTATCAGCCTAAACGCCCGTTTTGGTGCCATTGCCGAGAAATATAAGAAACAGCTCAAATATTTCGATCAGGCGATTATCCTTACTATTATTTATACGTCGTTTTGCAAGTCGTTCTCCGAACATCTTTTTGAGGGCTTCACCGCCCTTGAACTTATAGGACTCGCAGCAGGGATGATGGTTTTGTTCTTTGCCGTATTCTTTTGTGTCGGCCTACTCAGCCGCTTGTTTGGCTTTTCAACTGAAGATCGTATTACAGTCTTATTTTGTGGATCTAAAAAATCATTGGTGCATGGTACCGTCATGTCAAAAGTACTCTTTCAGCACAGTACCATCACCGGAATCGTATTGTTACCACTTATGCTTTACCATGCCTTACAATTGATTGCAGCCAGCATCATCGCTCAGGCTATGGCTCGACGAAAAGAAGTATGATTTTTATTTACGGTCATGTCTCTTGATCCTTCGATATAGGATTTCCAAAATGGGACGAAAAATGCCAATATGAAACTTTTAGAAAAAATACAGTTAGGTGGTATCAGCCTGAAAAATAGAATGGCCATGGCAGCGATGACCAGAGGCCGTTCAGACCTCAATGGACTGGTGGGGGACATGACAGTGGATTACTATGCCCAAAGGGCAAGCGCAGGTTTGTTGTTTACGGAGTCCATCCGGATCAGTGAGGAAGCTACAGGCAGTCCGCTCACTCCTGGTATTTTCACGACTCCACAAATAGAAGCATGGAAAAAGGTTACAGCAGCGGTACATGATAAGGGCGGTGTGATCATAGCCCAGCTCTGGCATACCGGCCGTATGGGGCATTCTGTTGAAAGGAACGGTAAGCTCCCTTTTGCGCCGTCATCCTTGCCGGTCCGCGGAATGCGGCATTATACTTCTCAGGGGATGAAGGATTATGAGATACCTCAGGAAATGACTATTCCGGAAATCCAGCAGACGATAAAGGACTTTGGACAGGCTGCAAAAAATGCCATGGCTGCAGGGTTCGACGGGGTTCAGCTTCACGCTGCGAATGGCTATTTGCCCAATCAGTTTCTGGCTGAAAGTGCCAACCAAAGGACGGATGCTTACGGCGGCAGCATCCCTAACAAGGTTCGCTTTGTAGTGGAGGTGATGCAGGAATTGATCAGTGCGGTAGGAAGTGAAAAGGTGGGGATTAAAATCTCTCCTTTCCATCCTTATGGAGATATGGTGCTGGATGATCCTGCAGGGACCTATACCTATCTAATCGAAGAACTGAACAAACTGGACTTTGCTTATGTGGAAATTATGAGGCGCAGCTCCCATTTTCCTATGCCTGAACATTATGCCCCAGAAAACGAGATCGAATTCTTTGGCGGGAAGATTGGCCAGACGGTTATTGCCAATGGCGGGTACGACAAGGCTACTGCCGAAGCCGAACTTGAAAAAGGTATTGCAGCGCTAATTTCATTTGGCACCTTGTACATCGCAAACCCTGACTTGCCTGTACGGTTTGAAAAAAATGCCACACTGAATATGCCCGACAGGGCAACAATGTTCGGGGGCGGAAGAAGTGGTTATGTTGATTATCCACTTTGGAACGAATAAAATTCCAGATGAAGGGTATTCAAAAAATGGCCACTTTTTTCGGTTTAAAGTGTTCAGTCAGCTGATTTTAAGGGTTTTTAAAGACGGTTCGAGGTAAAATAGAAAAAATAGTAAATATTTGATAAGATCAAATAAAACAAAGATATTCTTGACATCTCAAGAGGCATTGGTACGAAAAATAGGTTGAGATATTTATCCCGACCTAAGTGATGAACCGGCTCCGGGTACTAAAACAGGGAAAGTGATCTCAAATCGCTTTCCCTGTTTTTATCTATACAAACCTGTTTGCAATCAACTATTTAACTTCCCGGTTTAGAATCAGCAAGGTTTTGTTTTTAGTATTTCTGTCGGTCATGGGGTAAAATATAATGGCATAACCCTGATCATGTGTTTTGTTTAGATCCGAAATAACTAAGTTATCATGGTCCATCTTTAAGACTTCATTTGTTAATAAATTCTTATACCCCTTTTCTCCTTTACTGTAAAATATCTCCAAAAGAAGGTCATCTTTTGTCGTAAACCAACCGTTTCCAAATTCACCGTTAAATCTGGTAACAAAAGTATTTTCTGATATTTTTACAGGTTGCCAGGTATTAAAGAATGGGTCAGATATGTCAATTAGTTCAACAGTACTGCTTTTTCCGTTCTCATCTATTTTTTCCAGAATGATTTTCCCTTTTTTCTGTGCCAGAAGGTGTGATTTTTTATCAAAGGATAAATTCAGTATCTGCCTGAAAAACTTTTGATTGGTTTCCAGTTTTCTCTCTCTGATTACATTGCCTTTTTCATCAATTTGTCTGTGTAACCATTTAGCTCCGTCTTTTGCCAATATATGAATTTCATTGTTTTCTATAAATATATTGTTGTTTCTCGGAAGAGGTACTTTAATGTTGTGCTTCTTTTTTATCACATCATTTTTGAATTCTATTGCAAGGAGTTTATCGGGCTTTGTTTCCGACCAGATATCTACATCATAAAAGATGGAATATTGATTAGATATCCCGATAAAGCCACCTACAAAAGGTCTGTTTCCTTTTGGCTGTTCTGTTTTTTCACGGTTAAAAACAGGAATACTGATTTCATAATCCCTGTCCGGATCGTAGGGTTGTATGGAAACATAGTTTTCTGCGTTGGGCGCTAAAAATAGAGTTGGCAGGATTCCATCATATTCTATAAAGCTTTCAGCAGCTCCGTCAGCATCAATAATGGTATATATTAAATTATAAGTTCCATTTTCTTTATAGACATAATTTGTCAACAGTGTTTTTGCTCCGAACGGAATACTACCTTTGGCAGCAATTTCTATATCCGCATCCAATCTGGTTAATATTCCGAAGGCTGTTTGTTCAACACTGATTTGGAATGGATTGATCTGTTCAATATTCTTCATAGATACCTGATTTATAAAAAGAAACTGAAATAAAGCACATTAATATAGCTCAGCGTTAGCGTTGCCATACCATACGGCTACAATGTCTTTTAATAGTTATACTTTTTTGAGATGCTTAGGCTTCAATTTGGATTGCGCTTCCACCCACTACTTTAATGCCTTCGGTAAATTCTTTCCAAAACCGGATATACCGAAACTTAGCCCCAAACGGTTCGCCTTTATAATTTCCTTTCAACTGAATTACTAAGGTGATCACTGCCAGATTATCAATAATATTCAGATTTTCAATATCAGGAGTAAGTTCATGGATAATCAGATTGCCTTCGCGATAAGTACTTAAGTCCGCTTCTTTCGTGAGTACATTTCCATATGGATTGATAAAAAGTAAATCCTGATGCAGCAATTCATCTAGCTCTTGTATATTACTTTCTTTAATAGCGCTGTAAAGCCTGTTTTCCAGGTTTAAAATTTCATCTTTTGTCATAATTTTTCATGGATTAATTTGAGTATTTGCTTTTGCAGGATTGCTATCCATATTTCAGTAGCATACATAAACGTTTTTCAGAGGATGAAAATTAATATTTCGATCCGCCTGTCTTCGAAGTTACTCTAAACTTTTAAAAAATACTCGTAATAGTATTCTTTTATTTTCAAAGAGTTAAGTATTTCCTCTGGCATTATTTATTGCATCCAGATATTGGTTAATACAAAAGCGAAACTTAAGATCTCTGTAATTTAGATCGAATGGAAGAACTTTAGAGAAGTTTTTAAAATCATGCCAGATCACATCGTCATATCCGATGGATATCTGACAGGTAAGGCTATGGTCTCCCGGAATACCGGAATACTTGTAATCAAACAGTGCATACCTGTTGCCGGAGTACATATAGTCGGCCAGGGTCTTACACAGGAAGTGATTCTGATTATCAAAAGCGATGAAAGGTGAAATCCCTTCATAGAAACCGTTTTGGATGCGCAAGCCATGTTTAATAAGCTGTATCGTCTCAATCTTTTCGATTATCATCCTGAGATCAACTCCATTTATATAAATAGTAGTTGTGAGATAATCTTCTAATTGAGACCGTACGCATCCAAAACGTATTTCATCAATCTTCATTGCTGTACAAACGAGAAATCTAGAAAGAAATCTGGTGAGCGGCTGAAGAATCTGTAGTCATTTTTTTAATAGGAGGCGAAAACTGCGTTAGCTTAATTCCTTTAACAGCAGCTTTATACTCTTCAATGGTAGGAGTTCTTCCAAAAATAGCGGACAGAACAACTACCGGAGTAGATGCCAGTAATGATTCTCCCTTCTTACGGTCTGAATCTTTAACAACACGCCCCTGAAATAAACGCGTAGATGTTGCCATTACGGTGTCACCTTGCTCAGCTTTTTCCTGATTACCCATACACAGGTTACATCCGGGACGTTCCAGATACAGGATATTGTCATAGGATGTACGGGCAGTACTTTTAGGTGCTGCATCATCAAATTCAAATCCTGAATATCTTTGCAATACATCCCAGTCTCCCTCTTCCTTGAGTTCATCAATGATATTATAAGTAGGAGCAGCCACAACTAAAGGAGCGTGAAATTCTACTTTTCCGTATTGTTCCTCCAGGTTTTTCAGCATCTTGGAAACAATCTTGATATCCCCTTTATGCACCATACATGAACCAACAAAACCAAGGTCTACGTGTTTCTCTCCACCATAGTAAGAAAGTGAACGAATGGTATCATGTGTATAGCGTTTTGATGCATCTACATTATTTACATCCGGATCTGCAATCATAGGCTCATCGATAATGTTCAGATCAACTACGAATTCAGCAAAATATTTCGCATTTTCATCAGGAGTTAACGGTGGTTTTTCACCTGATCTGATTTCCTCAATTCGTTTATTTGCTTTATCAATAAGACCCTTAAGTACTTGTTTCTCATTATCCATACCTTTTTCAATCATGATTCTGATCCTGTCTTTTGCGATCTCCAATGATTCAATAAGGGTATCCGGCTGGGAAATACAGATGGATGCCTTGGCTTTCATTTCTGCTGTCCAGTCTGTAAAAGTAAATGCCTGATCAGAAAGGAGCGTACCGATATGTACTTCTATAACTCTTCCCTGAAATACATTTTCTCCGTTAAATTGCTTCAACATCTGTAATTGAGTAGCATGCACTACATCTCTAAAATCCAGATGATCATTCATTTTACCTTTGAAAGTTACTTTTACCGATTCAGGAATAGGCATAGAGGCCTCACCTGTAGCCAGTGCAAGCGCTACAGTACCGGAGTCAGCACCAAATGCAACTCCTTTAGACATACGGGTGTGAGAGTCACCACCTATAATAATAGCCCAGTCATCTACAGTAATATCGTTAAGAACCTTATGAATAACATCAGTCATTGCATGATATACACCTTTCGGATCTCTGGCAGTAATAAGACCAAAGTCATTCATAAAGCTCATCAGTCTTGGTATATTCTGCTGAGACTTACTATCCCAGACGGAAGCGGTATGACAACCAGACTGATAGCCAGCATCTACTATAGGAGAAATTACTGTTGCCGCCATTGATTCCAGTTCCTGAGCAGTCATCAATCCGGTCGTATCCTGAGAGCCAACAATATTTACTTTTGCACGAACATAAGATCCGGCATGCAAAACTGCTCCCGAAGTTCCGACAGCATTTCTATTAAATATCTTTTCTACTGCAGTAAGTCCCTGACCCGGATTTGAAATCTCTTTGGAAGGAGCAAACACAGTCGGAGCAACGATTCCTAAAGTTTTAGCGGCAAAAGTCTGTAGCTTTTTACCAAACTCAATAGAATAAGACCCCCCGGCTTTCATGAATTCGATCTTTTGAGGTGTGAATGCTGATGTAACATCCATTATTTCCTGCCCGTCTTTGTATAGTTTTTTGGTTTTTGTATTAACGGTAAGAACTGTACCTGTATCAACAGAATATGTTTGTTCTAGAACAGGCTGCCCTTCCGAATCTACAACCAACTTGCCGTTTTCATCAAACTTTTTAACCCAGTTTTGAAGATCCAGACCAATACCACCCGTTACACCTACAGTAGTAAGAAATATCGGAGAAATACCGTTTGTTCCTGCTACTACAGGAGCAATATTTACAAATGGAATAAACGGACTTGCCGATTTACCGATCCACAGAGCCACATTATTTACACCTGACATTCTGGAAGAACCTACACCCATAGTACCTTTTTCAGCTACCAGCATGATTCTTTTATCCGGATGTTTTTCTTTAAGTTCCTGTAGGTCCTTTTGTTGATGTTTATTGTGCTCAAACATACACTGACCATGGAGCTCACGATCGGAACGGGAGTGAGCATCACTGCCCGGAGAGAGTAAATCTGTAGAAATATCACCTATACCAGCAACGAAAGTTACTAATGAAATCTCTTCAGGTATATCCGGCAGTTTTGTGTAGAATTCTGCCTTAGCATAACTTTCAAGAATATCTTTGGCAATTGGACTGCCATTCTCAAACGCTTTCTCCAAACGGTCTGTATCCGCTTCATAAAGAAAAACCTGAGTTTTAAGCACCTCTGCAGCACTCTTTGCAATAGCCGGGTTTTCACCCAATGCAAGATCCAGCAAAACCTCAATAGAAGGACCGCCCTTCATGTGAGATAATTGCTCAAAAGCAAATTCAGGTGATATCTCTTTTACCTGAGAAGTCCCCAGAATAATTTCTTTCAAAAACTGCGCCTTCACACGGGCAGCACTTGTTGTTCCCGGTAGGACATTATAAATAAAGAAATTCAGCGAATCCGCACGATGTTCGTGGTCTGTATCTTTGATCTGTGCGATTACCTCGCTCATCAATTCAGCACCATCAATCGGTAAGGGGTGAAGTCCCTGGGTTTCTCTGTCTGCAATCTGCTTTAGATATTCATTATATCTGCTCATAAATTAATTTTAGTATTAGAAGGGGTCTTAAGTTGTCTAAACTCACAAATTTAAGCAATTTATCCAGAAAGTAGATAATTCTATGTCTACAAATTTGCTCCGTACTTTCTTGATAAACAAAGAAATTGTAAGTATTACCAAAGCATAGCTTCTTGTTTATTATTAACTATTTCTATTTTACGGTGGAATTCACCTGACAGAAACAGCAACTGTTATTCATATTCTATTATAAATGTATCATTCGTCAACCTTAACAGCTAACACATTACTGTGGCATGACCTTTATCCGGTTATTAGCTGCCGCAGTTTCTCTTCCCCACTTTGCGACGGCTTCCAGCAAAGGAATAAGTGTCTTACCAAATTCCGTCAATTCATAATCTACTTTAAGAGGAGGTTTGCTCGTATGGACAGTACGGATTATCAAACCGTCTTCCTCCATTTCCTTTAATTGAAGACTTAAAGTTCTTTCTGTTATCAACTTACATTCTTTTCTCAGTTCACTATATCGTTTTTTTTCGATTAAATGAATGAGGATTACCGCTTTCCATTTACCTCCTATGTACTTCATAGTCAGGCTCGTGCTGCAGGGATATTTTTTATCGTCTATACAATACATCTGTTACTGTCTTTTTTGACCGTTATTGCAAAGATAATACACTATACTTAGTTTTGCAACAGTAAAAAGTATAGTATAAATTTAAATGTAAACAATATGACTTTTCTAAAACTTGCAGAAAGCAGATACACCACTAAAAGCTACTTTCCGGCACAAAAGATTTCAGCTGAAAAAATCGGAACATTGAAAGACATTATACGGTTAAGTCCGTCGTCCATAAACAGTCAGCCATGGAAGTTTACTTTCGTTTCGGATGAAAAAGTAAAAAGCGAATTGGCTGCAGCCTCTTATTGGAATGCTGAAAAAATCAATCAGGCCAGTCACTTGGTTGTCTTTAGTGCCATTGATGATATTCATGCCTTTGAAAAACAAATTGCAGAACACCTTCCGGAGGGTTCGGTAAACTATTATAATCAATTTTTGAAACCAAAAGAAGAGCGTGATATCAAAAGCTGGCTTCAGCATCAGGTATATCTTTCTCTTGGATTCTTTCTTTCGGCCTGTGCCAGCCTGCAGATAGACAGCACACCCATGGAGGGAATTCAAAATGAAGAATATGATAAAATTCTTAAATCTGAAGGGTATAAAGCACTATTTGCGGTTGCAATAGGATACAGAAATACGGCTGACAACAATCAACCATCCCTTAATCCTAAATCCCGTTTGCCGTTTGAACAGGTCATTAAGTCGATATAATTATTTGTAGATTTTTTTAGGAATTTTTATCGGGTATTTCAATTTTAGTATCAAATACTTTGCTTGTAAAATCAATAATCACTAATTTGTTTTTGAAAAATGTCCCTCTTTTAAAAAATCAATCGTCATTAGGTCGAACATTAAAATAGTTAAAAAATGAAAGAATTCACATTAATCTTCAGACTAAAAGACATTTCTGATTTTCAACCTTCACCAGAGCAAATGCAGGAAAGAATGAGTTGGCTGGCTGGCATAGCGGCGCAAAATAAACTGGCGGACAAAGGAAATACTCTTTTACCTTCATCCGGAAGTGCTAAAACAGTAAAACCGGATAACATAGTCACTGACGGACCTTATACGGAAATTAAGGAATTTATAAGTGGCTATATTGTAGTAAAAGCAGAAACCATTGATGAAGCTATAGAAATGGCAAAAAGCAATCCGGTATTTAAAATTGGAGGAAGTATTGAAGTAAGAGAAGTTTTAAAAAGAGATTAACAATCCTGAAAAAAAAGTTTTTTATGATCGTAGTAAAAGTAACGTATACTGTAAACCGTGAATATGTAAATACCAATAAAGAAAGGATACAAAATTTCCTGACAGACTTTAAAAAATTGGACAATACGCAGTTTCTGTATTCAGTATTTCAAAAAGAAGATGGTGATACATTTGTCCACCTTTCTCAGTATCAGAATAAGGATATCCAGCAGGAATTGCTGAATACGGCAAGTTTTATACATTTTCAGGAGCAGCGGGATAAAAACCTGGCTTCTGAACCTCAGATTGAATTTTTAAATTTCATTGGAAATTCAGAAGATACACGATAACGTATTAAGAAAGGTGTGAACATTGTCTGATAAAGAAGTACATAACGATCTTTTACCTCACTTATTCCGACAGGAATATGCTAAAATGACGGCTGTTCTATGCCGTCATTTTGGTTTACATGATATTGAAATGGCAGAAGATATTGCAAATGATACTTTCCTGAAAGCCTCTGAATACTGGGCAATTAATGGTGTCCCTGAAAATCCAACAGCCTGGCTCTATACTGTAGCAAAAAATAAAACAAAAGATTACTTCAAACACAGAGACATTTTTGAATCCCGGATCAAAAAGGAAATAAAATCCGATATGCCTGAAGCTGAGCATGAATTTGAATACAGCGACGAATTAATTGCAGACAGTCAGCTGGCTATGATCTTTGCTGTTTGTAATCCTGCAAATTCACAAGAAAGCCAGATTTGTCTTGCGCTGCAAATTCTTTGCGGATTCAGTATAGAAGAAATCGCCAATGCCTTTTTAATACCTGCTGAGACTGTGAAAAAACGGCTGCATCGTGCAAGAACTCTTCTTCGGAATAACAGTTTTCAGATCAGCGGATTAACCGAATCACAAATTAAATCCAGACTGGAAGCTGTTCTCAAAACATTATACCTCTTGTTTAATGAAGGCTACTTTTCAAAATCCGGAAAAAAACAAATCAAAACTGACCTTTGTTCTGAAGCCGCAAGACTAACCTTATTCTTAACTGAAAATCCGATAACAAATACAGCACAGACAAATGCGCTGCTCGCATTGATGTGTTTTCAGAGTTCAAGACTGGAAGCAAGGGCAGGAGTGAACGGGGAGAGTATACTTTTTGATGATCAGGACAAAAGCTTATGGGATCAATCGCTGATACAGCGTGGAAATTATTATCTCGTACATGCTACAGCAAATTCCGCCAGTTCTCCTACAAAATATCATTTAGAGGCTGCCATTGCCTACTGGCATACCACAGAGACAGTTACTAAATGGACAAATATATTACAACTGTATGATCAGCTTATTTTAATGGAATCCTCTCCAATAGCAGCACTAAACAGAGTCTTTGCTTTTGCGCAGGTATATGGGAAAGATAAAGCAATACTAGAAGCTAAAGAACATAAATTAATCAAAAATAGTTACTACGAAGCGCTGATGGGCTATCTGCATACTCCCGCGGATATTGACAAATCAATGGTACATTACAGACAGGCTATTAAACTGACCAAATCTTTAATTGAAAAGCAGATGCTTCAAAAGGAAGTGGAACGCCTGGCGCTGTCAAATAGTCAACACTAAGAAATAGTATGGAGAAGATAAGTCTTGTAACAAGTATCTTATTATATCAATAATACCTCTTTTCATTTTGAAACCTAAAGGATTGCCAAAATCCCCGGATTCAGGGAAACGTAGACATTCCTATTTTATCTATTTTTGGTGAATATGCAGCAATTAGTTTCGCTATCTCAAGATGAACTTAAACGATTAAAAAAGAAATCCCGCTTCAATTTCTGGATTGTTCCTGTGCAAATGTGTGCTATGGCTGTTATTATAACCTGGATATTCGGAAAAATATTAATCGGCCTGCTTGTCTGTGCTGCTGTACTAACAGTCTATACAATTGTCTCTCTGGTCGCATGGAAACATCCCTCTGTCACCGGAAACCATAAAACGATTCGCAGACAAATTGTAGAGGAAGTCCGTATAGAAGGTTCTGGATATAAATTGAAATACACTTCCGTTTATATAAGACTGAAGGAAGAAGCCGAAGCTACAGGAGCTGATTCTATTAATGATTTTCTGATTTATCACAGTTATGGTAGTATTGGCTACCAGCAGGATAAGGATTTACCAAAATACGGTAAAGAATTGGAAGGAAAGGTAATCGAAATAGAATATATCACCGAAACCGGACTGGTGCTTGATTTGCGTACTAAACCTCCTTATCAATTAAATGACACTGGCAAATAGATCTCTCCACATCCATTGATAATAAAGAACTTAACTTTCTTCTTTCCATTATCAAAAGTAAAATTTCTCTTAACATCTTTTAACAATAGTACATTAAACTTTAGGGCTTCCGATCGATCTATTAGATAAAATTAGTTCATTGATTACTAAAAAAAATCGAAGATGAAAAAAATGCTATTATTGGTAGGTCTTATGTCCGGATTGACATTTGCTACTTATGCTCAGGAAGTTCAAAGTAAACCTGTAAAAAGAACAGATCGAGGTGAAAAAATGATAAATAAAACTCCGGAAGAAATGGCAACCCTACAGACGGAGCGATTGGATAAGGATCTGAAATTTACAGAAGCACAAAAGAAACAAGTCTATGCTATCCAGTTGAAAAGTGCTCAAAAACAAAAAGAGGTTATGACGGATCAGAAAGCCGGTCGGGAAGCTTTCCGTGAAGGAATGAAACAAAATCAGGAAGAGCTTAATAAAGTACTGACTCCTGAACAACAAAATATCCTTAAAGAGAAACGTGCGCAACGCGGAGACCATATGAAAGGAAAACGTAAAATGGACGGTGAGCGCAGAAGTAAGAAAGCTGAAAAAACAGCTCCTGCTGAAGATAAAACTTCATTATAATATTAAGTTCATATTCCGATACATTTTAATTTAGTTTAGTTAGTTTAACAGACGGGCAGCCCTAATCGCTGCCCGTTTATTTTGTATTATTTTCTGATTTTTTTGATTACATCCAGAATCAGCGGATAGGTATTTTCTCTTACTTTTTTCAATCGGGAAGGAGTGAGCCATTCTGCCTCTGTAATATCCTCTTCATGCTGTGGAATTAATTTAGGAACTTTATTAATTCCCATGCGATACCAATTGGTTGCTTTCAGCACAAATTTACCGCGCATATAATAAGTATGATAGGTAGTAATAAGTCTTGGACCCAGATAATCAATTTTAACGCCTGTCTCTTCCTCCACTTCACGCACAGCTGCAACTTTCATTTTTTCAGCTTCTTCAACCTTTCCTTTTGGTAGGTCCCAGTGTCCTAATCGGAAAATGAAAAGATATCCTCCTTCACCATTTTCAACCAAACCACCGGCAGCCTTAATAATTTTTGCCTTATCCAATATTTTTTTAAAAACTACTTCAAATTCCGGATGGATATACAGATAAGTTATAGGTTCGGTACTCTGCGAAGACTGCGTGAAAAGTTTTTCCAGGTCAATTTCTTGAATGCCAATTGTTTGAGGGTTTTCAATGTTCTTAGGAACGAAATCTGTCAAAATTAAAACAGATTGGTTCATATAAATTTTATAAATTTGCTGCATGAATAATTTAAATGAGGTTGAACAAAAAGTTGCTGAATCCTTACTGCAAATTAAAGCAATTAAATTGCAACCTAAAAGTCCTTTTACATGGGCTTCGGGATGGAGATCACCAATTTATTGTGATAATCGTATTACATTGTCTTATCCGGCTATCCGTACTTACATCAGACAAAAACTTTCTAAACTCATTCAGGAGGAGTTTGGAAGTGTCGATATGATTTCCGGAGTTGCCACTGCAGGTATTCCTCAGGGAGTATTAGTAGCTCAGGATTTGGGCTTACCATTTACTTATGTTCGTAGCAGCGCAAAAGATCACGGTCGCCAGAATCTTATTGAAGGTGAAGTAGTGAGCGGACAGCGCGTGGTGGTAGTGGAAGATTTGGTATCTACAGGAAAAAGCAGTCTTCAGGCCGTAAAAGCTCTGCGTGAAGCGGGTTGTAATGTAGTTGGTCTTGTGTCTATATTCAGCTATGGCTTTGATGAAGCTGTACAGAATTTCGCAGAAGCCAAATGTGCTTTTTTCAGCCTATGTGATTATAATGCCTTAATTCAGGTAGCAGCAGAACGCAACTACATTATGGAAGAAGATGTTGATATCCTGAGACAATGGCGCGTAAGCCCATCTACATGGGAAGCAACGGTATAACGTTAAATTTTATAAAAGATGACCATTATTCAAAGTAATACAGAAATCAATAAGTCTATAGCTGAAGTATATCTGTTTTTGGCAGACTTCAATAATCACGAAGGACTGATGCCTGAAAATATTTACAATTGGTCATCTACAGCAGACGAAGCCAGATTTACTATCCAAAATATGGCCAAGCTGGCTTTGAAGATAGAACTGCGGACTCCCAATGAAGAAATAGTAGCTGTACCCAGTGAAAAAGCACCCTTTGATCTGACGCTTCGCTGGAGACTGATATCCGTATCAGAAACCGAAACAAAAGCTAACTTTGTGATAGAAGCAGATTTGAATATGATGATGAAAATGCTGGCTTCAGGTCCGCTTCAGAAATTAGCGGATCATCAGACAGCAAAACTAAAAGAACTGTTAGGATAATACTAATATTTTATAACGTAAACAAAAGGGAGCTAGATAGTTCCCTTTTGTTGTTTATTATAATACGAATGAAACAATAGTGCTGAAAATGCACTGTTACACAAGTTGTATGCCCAGATAGATTTTTATATTTAATTTAAATTTATAATGCTATTGTCATTCTGAAATGATAATGCCATATTTGAAACTTTACTTTGTATTTTTGTATAATTTAGCTAGAAACATTCATTCATGGAACTGAAATTAAAAAGACCATTGGCATTTTTTGACTTAGAAACCACTGGTGTAAACATCCCTTTAGATCGTATTGTTGAGATCTCTATTCTAAAGGTGATGCCTGACGGTAATAAAGAAGTGCTGACGCACCGTATTAATCCGGGAATGCCTATTCCAGCTGAATCATCTATGTTTCATGGTATCTACGATGAAGATGTAAAAGACCTTCCTTCATTTAAAGAACTGGGGCAGGAGATAGCAGATTTTATAGGAGATGCGGATCTGGCAGGTTATAATTCCAATAAGTTTGATGTTCCGATGCTAATGGAAGAATTTTTACGTGCAAATATAGACTTCTCACTGGAAGGCAGAAATTTTGTCGACGTTCAGAATATCTTTCATCAAATGGAGCAGCGCACACTAAAAGCTGCATACAAATTCTATTGCGATCAGGATCTGAATAATGCACATACGGCAGAAGCGGATGTCACTGCAACATACGAAGTGTTAAAGGCACAGTTGAGCCGTTATGAAGATGTTATATTTGAGGATAAGCATGGTAACCAGAGTAAGCCTGTAGTGAATGATGTAGAAGCACTGCATGCGTTTACGAATCTGAGCAAGCCCGTGGATTTTGCAGGTCGTATTGTATATAACGAAGACGGTGTAGAGGTTTTCAGTTTTGGCAAGCACAAGGGGCGTCCCGTAGAAAATGTATTTGAAATAGAGCCAAGTTACTATTCATGGATGATGCAGGGTGACTTTCCACTATACACGAAAAAATGCCTGGAGCGGATATGGACACGGTTTAAAGAAAACAGAAAGTCAGCTGCTCCAATACCAGCTTCCACACCTGAAGAAAAAAAACAGGTGAAAAAAGATTTTCAGCAGAAAAACAATCCGTCAAAAGGTAAGGCCATTACTACGGATATGTTAAAAGATCTGCAAAGTAAATTTGGTAAATAAAAAGATAATATAAATCATACAAATAACTATTATTCATAATTATATGTCACAAGAAAGAGAACATATCAAATGTTTGATTATCGGTTCAGGTCCTGCAGGTTATACTGCTGCTATCTATGCAGCGCGTGCTGACCTCAAACCAGTTATATATACTGGTCTGGTACCGGGAGGACAATTGACACAAACTACAGATGTAGATAATTTTCCGGGATATCCAAAAGGTATTATGGGTCCGGAGTTAATGGAAGATCTCAAATCTCAGGCAGAACGTTTTGGCACAGAAGTTCGGTTTGGTTATGTCACCAAAGTGAATCTGGAAAGCGAAATAAAAGAGATAGAGATCGATGGGTCCAAAGTTGTTACTGCAGATACTGTTATTATTTCAACAGGAGCTACAGCAAAATGGCTAGGATTGGAAAGTGAGCAGAAATACAACGGATTTGGAGTCTCTGCCTGCGCTGTCTGTGACGGATTTTTCTTTAAAAACCGTGAAGTTGCGATTGTTGGGGCAGGAGATACAGCCGCTGAAGAAGCGACTTATCTGGCTAAACTGGCATCGAAAGTACATATGCTAGTTCGTCGTGATGAATTCAGAGCTTCTAAGGCTATGGTACATCGTGTTATGAATACTCCGAATATTGAAATTCACTACAATACTGAAGCAGTTGAAATTCTTGGCGATGGTCAGGTTGTTACAGGTGTAAAAGTGATCAATAATCAGACACAGGCCACTACAGATATTCCTGTTGACGGCTTCTTTGTTGCGATCGGACACAAACCAAATACAGAACTATTCACAGGTGTATTGGACATGGATGAAACCGGATATCTGATCACTAAAGCAGATAGTACACAGACGAATATTGAAGGTGTATTTGCATGTGGAGACGTACAGGATCACATTTACCGTCAGGCTATCACTGCTGCCGGAACAGGCTGTATGGCTGCATTAGAAGCAGAACGTTATTTAGCTGCTAAAGAGCACGCTATAGCTGAATAAATTCAATAAAAAAACGTCATTGCTCCAGCAATGACGTTTTTTTTATTCCATTATATAATCTGTAAGGGATAATTATCCCAGCGCTTTTTCTTCCTGCTCAAAAACAGAGTCAATCTTCCAGTTCGCTTTATCTTTTGATGCAGCTACCGCCAGTTGATCACATCGCTCATTATCCGGATGCCCGGCATGTCCTTTTACCCAGACCAGACGCACCTGATGTAACTTATAACTTTTCATCAGACGTATCCACAAATCTTTATTCTTTTTACCCTGAAAGCCTTTCTGTATCCATCCGTAAACCCATTTTTTATCAATGGCGTCAATAACATATTTTGAATCTGAATAAATGGTTACCTGCTGTTGCGGACTTTTTAATGCTTCCAGCCCGATAATGACAGCCATCAACTCCATCCTATTGTTGGTGGTTCTGCGAAACCCTTCAGAAAAAGTTTTCTCAATCAGTTTACCTTTGAATGCTTCATTTTCACCACTATAACGGGTGCGCAGAATAGTTCCGTAACCTCCCGGTCCCGGATTACCGCTCGAAGCTCCGTCCGTATATAATTCGATCATTGGTAACAAAGTTACTTCTAATCCGCTAAAATACCTGATTTAAGTTTGAAAAATCAGGTATTTGTTCTAATTTTCATGCTTTTAAAGACATCTGATTAATTTGTAAACTTAATGAAGAAGAGAACTATTATAGCTGTACTGCTTGGGTTAACTGTTCAATTAACAGCACCTGCTCAGCAGCCAACAGAAAACAAAGAAAAAATGGAGTGGTTTGAAGACGCCAAACTCGGCATATTTATTCACTGGGGAATCTATTCTGTACAGGGAATTTCAGAGTCCTGGGCATTTTTCAACAATTACATCAATCATGAAAATTATATGAAGCAGCTAAATGGATTTACTGCTTCGAAATATAAACCGGATGAATGGGCACAACTGATACACGATGCAGGAGCGAAGTATTCAGTTATCACCACCAAACATCATGACGGCGTATCCCTGTGGGACAGTAAAGCAGAGAAAGCTATCACTATAAAAAAGGATGCACAGGCGAAAAAGGATGTATTAGATCCCTTTGTCAAAGCATTACAAAAAACCGGACTTAAGACCGGATTATATTATTCATTGCCCGACTGGAGTCATCCTTATTACGATGTAAATACCCGAACAAGGAAGCGCTACAGTCTCCAGGACGAACCCCAACGCTGGGCAAACTATGTTAAATACTATCAGACTCAGCTTAATGAATTATCTGAACGCTATCATCCGGATCTGATCTGGTTTGATGGAGATTGGGAACACAATTCAGAAGAATGGAAAGCACAGCAGACTCTGGCCAATCTGCGTAAATATAATCCGAATATCATTATCAACTCCCGTCTTAACCATCACGGGGATTACGACACGCCTGAACAGGGTATTCCGGTTGTCAGACCATCTGCAGCATATTGGGAGCTGTGTTATACCATGAATGATTCCTGGGGATACCAGGCTTTTGACAAACACTACAAGACACCCAATATGATTGTACGTACACTGGTAGATTGTATCAGTATGGGCGGTAACCTGCTGCTGGATATTGGCCCCAAAGAAGATGGTACTATTCCACAGGAACAGGTGTCTATTCTTAAAGAGCTTGGTCGCTGGACCGGACTTCACAAAGAAGCTGTATACGGTACACGTGCAGGAATTCCATTTGAAAATTACCAGGGCAAATCTTCTCTGTCAAAAGATGGAAAGACAGTTTACCTGTATCTGGATGCTGTAAAGCGTGTAGAACATCTGACAGGTATATCTTCTGCCTTAAAGGGAGCAACTGTTGTCGGACAATCCGGAATCAAAATTCCTTACGCACAAAACGGATCTGCTATAACACTGGATCTGAATACAGTCAAATTTGATCCGGCAGTTACCGTATTGGCACTTCATTTTGACACAAAACCAACCTTTATTAAAGCAGAGCCGGCAGCAACAGATATCAACACCTTGCTTAAAAGCAAAAATACAGAGGAGGCAGTTTATCAGATTTCGAAGCAACTTTATTCAGGTCATAACCTTCTGAAAAATAACGGTATTACCATCGATGGCCTAAACATGAACTTACCCGGGCAAAAGCAAGCAAATCCGGCTATTGTAAACTGGATCAGCAAACATGCTGAGGCCTTGTATGAAACAGGGGCAGGAATACCTGACGGACATTATGCAGGTCTTACCGCATTGTCAGCAGACAGACAGACGCTCTATCTGTTTGTTGAGGGTAAACCAACAGGTCCGGTTGCCTTAAAGGGATTGAAGAATACGGTTGCACGTATCCGTGTTGTAGGTGAAGGATCTATGATTGATCATGATATCTACAACAAACTATACTGGAGTGCTATTCCGGGAATTGTGTACATCAATGTACCCAATGAGCGTCTGGACAATCATCTCTCCGTTATTGCTGTCCTCTTAGATAAACCGGTAGAACTCTACAGGGAAAAAGTCGGGGCAATAGAAAGCAACTTATAGACAGAACACAGCAGTTATTGAATATGAAAAGAATCGTTGTATTTACAGGAGCAGGAATTTCGGCCGAAAGCGGGTTAAAAACATTCCGGGGTAATGACGGCTTATGGGAAGGTAATCGTGTAGAGGATGTGGCCACCCCGGAAGCATGGCAGCGAAATCCTGCTCTGGTACAGCAATTTTATAATGAACGTCGCAGACAGTGTCTTATAGCCAAACCCAATTCTGCACATCAGGCATTAGTGAAGCTCGAAGACCAGTATCATGTGGATATTATTACACAGAATATAGATAATCTTCATGAACGTGCAGGAAGTAAGAATATTTTACATCTGCATGGACAGATCACACAGTCACGCTCATCAAAGGATCCGTCCTGCATTTACGATATCAAAGGAGAAGAACTAAAGATGGGGGAGTTGTGTAAATGGGGAAGCCAGCTAAGACCTAATATTGTATGGTTTGGAGAAGCTGTGCCGGCCATGATTCCGGCAATGCGGATTGCCCAGCAGGCAGATATACTGATTGTGATCGGAACATCACTTCAGGTGTATCCCGCAGCAAATCTTATTCATGATATCCTTCCGCATTGTGAAATATTCCTGATCGATCCATCAGCAGATCAGTATCGTGTACCGGAGAGAACTGTAACTATAGTTGCAAAAGCATCAGAAGGAGTGCCGGAATTAGTTGCGCAATTACTACATCAGATTTAGATTTATTTGGCAAAATAATGTAGCCAAATATAATTTTGTTAATAGTAATAAGTATTTGAAAAACAGTATAATAGTATTATTAATATAATCTTTTTAATTACATTTCATGTTTTCCATATTTACCCCGTAACAACAAAGGGCCAAATTTAATTTGGCCCTTTGTTGTTTATTATTATAAAAACCTTATATTCAAAGTGTTTACATATTATATGTAACACATCTATTGATATCTGTCATAACTTTCTATAAAGCTTTTACGCATTTCCTGAAAATGGTTCAGCACCTGCTGAATAAACGTTTCATCCAATAATTCAAACACACCATTGACACCACCTACCACATCGGTTTCAGCGAGCTTGTAGGATTGTTCAAGAACACCCTGTTCAAATTTGATAATAAATTTTTGGTTCATGCCAAAGATGGAAATCTTACAATCCGGATGAGGCAATTCTGCTAATACTCTCATATTATTTTTGTATTTTCTTAATTCAAATAAAATTCGGATAAATGACCTTATGATCACTTTTACAAATGTAAGTTTTATTTCAACTTCGTGTGATCCAAAAACCGGGTATAAAATAGTATCTGAAAATAATTATAATGGAATATTTACGTAAATCCCATCCGATCGTTTTAATAAATTTATATATTTGCAAATAAAAATCAAGAGATTGCGCATTCTTGCCTACATATTGAGCCTGTATTTTATTCTTCTGACACTTATACCGTGTCAGGATAATCATTCTGTTTTGCCCAATATAGAACAGATCGCAACCGAAATTTCCACACATCGCCATATTGATCAAAACGGTAAACATGCTCATAAAGACAGCTGTTCACCACTGTGTGTATGCGGATGTTGTTCTATAGCAGTCCACCTGCCGGAACATATTGATTTTACATTTGAACTTCTTCCTGTACATCAGGACAAATCCTTTGCTTATCATTTATCGTTCTACGCGAACGAATATAGTAGTATCTGGCAGCCGCCCAAACTTTCATAATTAATGTCGCACCGTATCTCATAGTTTCGTCTATGTAGATATATTTTATTTATTCGTACTTATTTTAAGTAAATAAGTAGTCGTTAATTAATTATGTTATTACTATGTTGAACGCAATTATCCGATTCAGTATCCGGAATAAAATTGTAATCGGATTATTTACTCTGATACTTATAGTCTGGGGTGTATGGAGTGCCACACACATCCCCATTGATGCTAATCCCGATATTACAAACAATCAGGTACAGATTATTACCAGATCACCTTCCCTTGCCACGCAAGAGGTAGAGCAGTTTGTATCCTATCCTATTGAGCAACAGCTCATGAATATTCCTGATCTTATTGAATTGAGATCTATTTCCCGTTTTGGCCTGTCGGTCGTGACGGCGGTATTTGACGATGACGTCAATATCTATTTTGCAAGACAGCTGATTAATGAAAAATTAAATGAAGCTGTACAAAACATTCCTGAAGGTATGGGTACGCCGGAACTGGCACCTATCAGTACCGGACTGGGAGAAATATATCAATATGTATTGCATCCGGTCAAAGGAGCAGAAGATAAATATTCTGAGGCCGATCTGCGTACATTACAGGACTGGGTCATCGCCAGACAGCTTTACGGCACACCCGGTGTAGCCGAAGTCAATAGTTTTGGCGGTAAACTAAAGCAATATGAAGTTTCCATTGATCCTTATCGCCTGCGTGCGATGAATCTGGGTATCAATGACGTTTTTGATGCACTGGAAGCTAACAATCAGAATACCGGTGGAGCCTATATCGATAAAAAACCCAATGCTTATTTTATACGTGGTGTAGGTTTACTTTCAGATATGGAAGATATCCGGAATATCGTAATCCGGAAGCGAAACGGTGTGCCTGTATATGTCCGGGATGTGGCTCAGGTAAAGGAAGGTTCTGCAGTGCGCTACGGAGCATTGACTTATAATGGTGAAAAAGAAGCTGTCGGGGGTATGGTCATGATGCTGAAAGGATCAAACAGTGCGCAGGTAGTCGGGGCTGTAAAAGAGAGGCTGAAAGTAATTGAGAAGTCACTTCCCAAAGACGTCGTGATTGAAGCATTTTCAGATCGTACAGAGCTGGTAAACCGTGCTATCAATACCGTACAGACAAATTTGATTGAAGGAGCCCTTATTGTCATTTTTGTGCTTATCATATTCCTGGGAAATCTGAGGGCAGGTCTGATTGTCGCATCTGCTATTCCTATTTCTATGCTTTTTGCATTGGGAATGATGCGTATGTTTGGTGTAAGTGCCAATCTGATGAGTCTTGGAGCTATTGATTTTGGACTTATTATAGATGGTTCACTGATTATAGTCGAGGCTACGATGCACCATCTGGGGCTTCGGAAATCGAATCAGCCACTGACACAGGCTGAAATGGATGAAGAAGTGTATCAATCCTCCTCTAAGATTCGTAACAGTGCTGCATTCGGTGAAATAATCATTTTGATTGTGTATATCCCTATTCTCACACTCGTCGGTATAGAAGGAAAGATGTTCAAGCCTATGGCGCAGACAGTGAGTTTTGCCATTATTGGCGCATTGATTCTTTCACTGACCTATATACCGATGATGAGTGCCCTGTTTCTGTCTAAAAAACCTCATACGAAAGTTACTTTTGCAGACCGGTTAATGAATACATTGCAACGTTGGTATCAGCCGCTTATCAAAAAAGCTGTACATATCAGAAAGACATTAGTTGCTGCTGCTGTGGCTGTATTTGCGTTTTCTATCTTTCTGTTTTCAAAGATGGGCAGCGAATTTATTCCTCAGCTTCAGGAAGGTGATTATGCCTTTCACTGTATTCTGCCTCAGGGTGCTTCTCTGGCACAGAGTATAGAAACATCTATGGAAGCTGCCCGGATATTGAAAAAATTTCCGGAAGTAAAAACAGTAGTCGGCAAGACAGGAAGTGCAGAGATCCCCACTGACCCTATGCCTCCGGAAGCAACCGATCTTATTGTGACTCTGAAACCTATTAAGGAATGGACAGGAGGAGATACCTATACGGGATTGGCTGATCGTATGATGGATTCATTATCCGTTATTCCGGGAACATTCTTTGAAGCATCACAACCTATACAGATGCGATTTAATGAGTTGATGACCGGTGTAAGACAGGATGTTGCGATCAAGATATTCGGAGAAAATATTGACACATTAGCTGCCCTGGCAAATAAAGTAGGACAAGTGGTGCAAACGGTAGACGGAGCTTCTGAACCACAGGTAGAACGTACAACCGGACTGCCGCAGATCTCCATTGAATATAACCGCGCACAACTTGGCTTGCACGGACTTAATGTCAACGAGGTCAATAAAATGATCTCTATGGCCTTTGCAGGCAGCAGCGCAGGGTCTATTTACGAAAATGAACGCCGTTTTGATCTGGTTGTCCGCCTGGACAGCAACTACAAAACTTCTATCGAGGATGTCCGTAATCTACCTGTAGTGACAGGTGAAGGTGAACAGGTTCCGTTAAGTCAACTGGCGAATATTTCGATGAAAGACGGACCTGCACAGATTAGTCGTGAAGATGGAAAACGGCGGGTAGTTATCGGATTCAACATTAAAGGTAAGGATGTAACATCTGTAGTAAATAATATTCAGTTAAAATTAAATGAACTGAATATACTGCCTACCGGTTATTACTATACTTTCGGCGGCACCTTTGAAAATCTGAAAGAAGCTTCTAACCGATTGATGATAGCTGTTCCGGTAGCGCTATTGCTTATCTTTATGTTATTATATTTCACCTTCCGTTCCATTAAAGAATCTATACTTATCTACACTGCCATTCCTATGAGTGCGATCGGTGGTATTTTCGCACTTTTACTACGGGATATGCCATTCAGTATATCCGCAGGAGTTGGATTTATAGCATTATTCGGAGTTGCCGTACTTAATGGAATTGTCTTGATATCTACTTTTAATCAACTGGAGAAAGATGGAATTCATGATGTATTTGAGCGGGTGTGGAAAGGTACTACAATACGACTGAGACCTGTATTGATGACCGCTACTGTTGCTTCATTAGGTTTCTTACCTATGGCACTTAGTACAGGAGCAGGAGCAGAGGTACAGAAGCCGTTGGCTACAGTGGTAATAGGCGGGTTGATTTCAGCTACGCTGCTGACACTTTTTGTGTTGCCAAGTCTCTATGTATTATTTTTTAATAAAGGCAACAAAATGAACGGAATTGTAAGTAAGACACTTCCTTTAGTAATAGCTGTTCTGTTGTTTATTCCGGCTCAGCAATCTTTTGCACAGCAAGGAGCAAAGCGTATTACTTTAGATAGCGCTATACAACAGGCCATGACGGCCAATCTGGATATTAAAAGAACAAGCCTCCAGACGGATAAATTTAAAGTGGAAAGTGCCAAAACATTTGATGGAAAGACAGGAGTATTTGTCGAAAATGAAGACATGGCGCCACTTGATCCGGGAGGTATATGGAAAGTCGGGCTTTCTCAGGATTTCAGCTGGCCTGGATTTTATAAAGCACGTAAAGCTTATTTGAGTAAAAATGTTGAAGTATCCGCCATGCAGCTTGAAGAGATCAGGGCTCGTATCACCCGTGATGTATCTACAAATTACTATGAGCTCAGCTATCTGGAAGCAAGACAGCGATTATTTCAACAACTGGACAGTATCTATGAAGAACTGTTCAGGGCGGCAGATCTGCGTGTAAAAACCGGAGAAGCAGCCGGGTTGGAACGTATAGCAGCAGAAACGAAATGGCAGGAAAACAAAGCACTTCTGATACAGAATCACCAGGATTTGCTGATATCCGCTCAGAATCTGAGTGTAATCTTAAATCAGAATATGTTTATGTTGCCAAATGAGAAAGAGCTTGTGAAAATCTCTTTCAATAAGCGTGACATTATAGCTTCTTCCCATCCGTTGGTTCGTATTCAGGAAAAAAATGTCGAACTGGCTGATGCAGGAATATTGGTTGAAAAGAAAGGTAAAATGCCTGATTTTTCAGGAAGAGTATTTTCCCAAAGACTTTGGGGACAGAAGAATCCGTTTACAGGATTTTCGGTGACAGCCACTCTTCCAATATTCTCTTCAGGATATTACAATAATAAAATAAAGGCGGCACAACTGGAATCTGACATTCAACAGCAGGGGCTTCTGCAGGTACAACAAGTTCTGTCTGCTGATATTCAGAATGCAGAAAACGAACGCATCAAGAATGAAGGTCAGCTCCAGTTTTATGAAACCTCAGGATTAAAGCAGGCGGAAGCTATTATCAAAGCTGCAAACCTGGGATATCAGAGCGGAGAGATCAGCTACGCTGAGTTAAGTCAGTTTCTTACGCAGTCTATTGACATCAAGATCAACTATCTGAATGCACTCAATGCATACAATAAGAGTGTCGTTAATTATCAATATTTCCAAACATCAATCAATAAATAGACATGAAGATCAACATAATTTATCCAACCTTATTATGTGCAATAGCCCTCTCATTATCCGGGTGTGGCGGAAGTCCGGCGCCTTCAAAAGAAGCTGGTGAGCATGCAGAAGGTGAATCCGAACATGAAAATGAATCCACAACTTCACTTACAGAAGCTCAGTTCAAACAAATTGGACTGACCTATACCACTATAACGCAGCAGGTATTAAGTGACGGACTCGTTCTAAACGGCCAACTTACTGTTCCTAATGACAAGAAAGCCTTTGTAACGTCTGTTTTTGGAGGAGTACTACAACAGTTGTTTGTACAGCAAGGGGATATCGTCAGTAAAGGGCAGCGCATTGGAGTAATCAATAATCCTGATCTGATCAAGACACAGGAACAACTGCAACTGACAAATAATCAGATCAAATTAGCGGAAGTAGAGCTTTTACGTCAAAAAGAACTTGTAGAAGGGAACGCTGCTCCGTTAAAGCGCCTGCAGCAAGTAGAAATGGAACTGGCTAATTTAAGAGCACAACGGAACAGTCTGTACAAACAGCTGACTGCCGGGGGCGGATCTACTCAGATGTCTTCTCAGGTATCCATTATTGCACCGATGTCAGGTACCATATCGACAATAGCAGCACAGATTGGTTCAAATATCAATGCATCCAGTCCCATTCTGGAAATTGTCAATAATGAATCGTTACACGTGGATGTATATGTATATGAAAAAGATCTTCCGAAAGTCAGAAAGGGACAACTAATCCGATTTTCTGCAGTTAATAATCCGGAAGTATCTTATGAAGCACGCATTGATCAGATAGGGCAGGCTTTTGAGGCACAGACGAATGCAGTTGCTGTGCATGCTCAGGTACTAGGGGATAAAACAGGGCTGATCAATGGTATGCAGGTTCAGGCAAATCTGATTGTATCGGATAATAAAGTGAATGCTGTCCCTAATGAGGCTATTGTATCCTCTCAGGGACAGGATTATATATTCATTCTGACAGATGCACACCGCGAGGAAGAGCATCACGAAAGTGGTCATGAAGGAGAAGAGCACGCACATTCTCATGATGAAAAATCAGGTTCTGAGAAAGCAGCATTAGTATATGAAAGGATACCTGTTATAAAAGGTGTCTCGGCACACGGATATACCGCTATTACTCCTACAAAAGAGATCGGCAGTAATGATAAAGTGGTTCACAAAGGGGCATTTTTCTTATTGGCCAAAATGACAAATTCAGGTGAGCATTCACACTAACTATATTTTTTTCTAATGCAGGGTGGAGTTATCCCTTTTCCATTGATTTGGGAGAGGGATTCTCTTTTTACAGCTCTTCACAAAAAGTCGGAATATTACACTATCTAATGAAAGCAGTATTCAAAAGTGGAATATGAGGAACCTCCAATATCTCATTCTCTAAAACAAACTCAAAGGCTGCTGTACCTTATGATATCCCGGTTTTAGCTTCCCTGTGCGAAAATCGTTAACTATATTATGGGCCAACCGGGTGGGCTCAGGAATACGATATCGCCCCGTACACTGCTGTATTACTTCCAGACTTTTGTTCACAGACAGCCCGTATCCCGGAGAGATAAAAACAGGTTTTACCGCTTCTTTTGTCCGCAATAAATGACCGATATGCGTTGCTCCATCTACTATTGGTGTAGATGCCCCTTTGAAACGCGCCAGATCAGCATGGGCCCCATACAAAGAGTTTTTGGCGCATCCAATGGTTGCCTGTCCGGTAAGTACTCCAAAGTGAGAAGCAATTCCCATTTGTCTGGGATGCAGAATACCTTGCCCATCCAGCACCAGCACATCTGGTCTGGAAGGAAGTAAAGACCAGGCATTCAATAAGGCAGGTACTTCACGAAAAGCCAGATAACCGGGAATATAGGGAAACGAAGAGTGGCCAGTAGCTAATGCATATGAGTGCAAAGTCATATCCGGATAATTCAGAATCACTATAGCGGCATACAAAATTTCGCTGTTCTTGTTAAAAGAAATATCAGCTCCGCCTATGGTATATATAGCCTGAGTATCCGGACGGTCAAAGCGAAGCTTCTGACGTAAATCCTCCTGTATTTCTGTGGCTTCCTGTATTGTAAGTTTATTATAGTCCATTAATCAAAAAGATTAAGTTGAGCTGGAAGGGGAGGTTTTGCTTTTCCAAATACAGTCCGGCCTCCGTATTTCCAGGATTCGGCACGTTCTTTTTCTATTACTTTATCAAAGTTGTCATTCGGTGTAAATCCCTCTTCCATGCGGCTAGCAATTTGAGAAAGCGATTTAATAGCCTGCGATTTGTCTGAATTTCCTAATCTGGAACGTTGTATAGCATTTTGCAAGGTTTGTATGGTATCATCATACACCGTGAGTGGGACAGGGAAGGGGTGACCGTCTTTACCACCGTGAGCAAATGAAAATCTCGCCGGATCGCGGAATCGGGACGGACTGCCATGTATGACTTCGCTGACCAGGGCAAGCGACTGCAAGGTACGCGGCCCCATTCCTTTCAACAATAATAATTCTTCAAAATGCTGAATGTTATTATCCTGTGCTAACCACAATACAGACCCCAGTCTTTTCAGATCTACATTTTCCGCACGTACATCATGATGATCAGGCATAACCAGATGAGTAGCCTCCTTTAGTATGTGTTCGGGATTTTCAGCTAGCACACTTAACATCGCTTCTTTGATCGGACGTGCAGCTTTATCTGTCAGATTGAGGATCTCCCCACAGTTTTGTCCATAAATAAAGGTATGTGGCTCTTCTGTAAAAGACTGTATAGCTGCTGAATGCCAATGATAACGCCTCGCAGTACTGCTTGCATCACTCATGCCTTGCTGAATTACAGTCCATTGTCCCTCATTACTGACTACAAAATTATGCTGATAAAGCTGAAAACCATCCTGGATAGCTGTATTATCTACTTTTGCGGCCAGTTTACTGCACCGCACCATATCTGCAGCATCTAATCCGTTGAATTCTGCAAAACGTGCAAGCTCCAGCGGAGTCTGTCTGGATAATTTACCTTTTCCACCACAGACATAAATACCAAATTCTTTAGCATGCGGATTAATACTTCGCTTGAGCGCACCCATCACCGAAGTAGTAATACCTGAAGAATGCCAGTCCATTCCCATTACAGCACCCAGACTCTGAAACCAGAAAGGATTGCTCAATCTGCTCAAAAATTCATGCTTACCTTTATGACTGATGATCTCCTCAACAATAGCTAAACCTAATTTACCCATGCGCTCTGCAAGCCACAATGGAACATGACCGTAGTGTAATGGTAAATCAGCTGTGCCGGATCGCTTCATATTACTAACAAATTTAGTAAAATAATTTGTAATATGAAAGCAACCCTTTTATCCAGACTCCATAGAGGTGTTAATCCTTAAATCTGAACTTTACTTTACCTCTTTAAACTTTCCGTTTTCTTGTAAGATGTATTTTTTTGTTTCTTTGGTAGGTTCTTCCTGCATATAATTCCAGTCATCCACAGTGATTTTATCTTTTTCAATCACACTGATTTTACGAAAAGCAGATTCAGCTACTTCATCATATGCTACAGGCAGGATATCGATGATTTTAGTATTCTTATCCACTGTCAGCATACTGGTACATAACTCCATTTCTCCCTTATGATACGTAATCACAACAGTTTGAAAATTATTGGAAAGTGGGAGGCTATAATTTATATTAAAATCCGTGGCATCTGCTATAGCTTTTTCAAGATTAAGCTTCTTAAGAAGTTCCGGATTTTGTTTAGTTACGGGTTTATAATTATCAAAATTAGTGGAATCTGTAAATGGGAGCTGTTTTACCGGTATCCCGGTCCAGATCAAATCTTTAGTATCTGAAACCGGTTTGCTTATCGTATCTGCAGATACTACAGAAGTCGTCGTATCACCGGAAGACAGTTCTTTTTTATTTTCAGTTCCCGTATTACAGGAATATAATAGAACAAAAGGAATAGCAAATAGTATAGTTTTCATTAAAATTATGTATTATTTTTAAATAATGTAAAATAAGATTACAGGAAATCAGTAGAGTCAATAATTATTCCAATATCGTTGTTACAAGTGATATTAAGATGGTTGAAGCCCAAAAATCACACATTCATATCTTTCATGGCGGGCATGGTAATCTCTTTGACACAGGTGGCCTTTGAGGTTGATAGAATAAATCGCACAGCCGCTATTACGTCCTGTAAAGGAATCAGTTCAGCATCAGTTTGCTCTATAATCGTATCCAGGTCATCTTCATAGTCAAATTCAGTAGCCAGATAGCCCAGATTCAGAACGGACACGCCAATGCTGTATTCACGAAGATTTTCTCTTAATGCATGTATAATTCCCCGCAAGGCAAATTTAGTAGCCGAGAAAGTTACTTCTTTTCCATTATGATTCTCTAATCCCCAGGTAGAGCCAATCAATATAATCTTTGCGTTTTCAGATTTCTTTAAGTTCTCCGTAAAACTCCGTACCGCCAGAAGGCAGGATGAAATATTGGTATTGATCATCGTCAGAATCTCTTCCTCCCTGTTATCCTTAAAATCATAGCCGTCTGAAAAAGCATTATGTTCCCATATACCCACGTTATAAATCAGATAATCAATCCGGCTGTCGCCTATGGCATTGCGGATACTCGCTGCTGACTCTGCAGGTTTTGCCAAATCAGCACTGATCCATTCCATCTTATGATTCGCATCATGCAGATAATCGGGCTGACTTCTTGAGACCCCATACACCTGATCATCAGGATCTGGAAGATGCCGGGCTAAAGCTTTACCTAAGCCTTTACTAATGCCATAAATTAAATATGTATGTTTAGTCATTCTATTCTTTTTCCTATGTAAGTATGGTTTAAATATCCATTCCTTACTCTTGTGTAATCGTTTCGAGCAATTCACTATCGAAGACTGCAGCAGGTGAAATTACCGTTTCATTCAACGGGATATGACGCCCGTAGCGTTCCTTTAATTCAGCTCTGACAGCAGCATTCGTAAAATCAAAATCTTTCAGTTTCTGTAACTTCCCCAATTTTATTCCGGCAGCACGCTCATATATTTTATAGATCAGTTCAGAACAATAGATTTTGTCATCAGTCCATTCAAACCGGACATCATAATCTCTTCCTTCCAGCTTTTCACCTTCTTTTTTCATACGGTTCAGTACAGCTGTCGTTAATATCTGATCCGCATTTTTAAGACGCCTGATCACGTACTGATTATTTTCTCCTCTTGCGATCCACTCCAAAAGAGGTGTTTTCTGTACAGGTTGAACAGCTTCCAGTACAACATAATCTTCGCCCTCCTTAAAGATAATTCCACAATGGGAGTAAGGAGAGTTTGTAGCCAGTTGAATAGCTTTACTTTGTTCGGAAAGAGAAGACTGAAAAATCAGATCTGCTTCTCTGATATCAGTTTGAACCGTGTTCTGAACCTTATTCCGGAGTTGTGAAAGCGAATGGTTTTCACTGCTTTTACCAATACAGGACAGTAGTACAGTAAGAAGCAATAGCGTATAAAGTCCCGGTAATATTTTTTTCATGATACAGCAAAATTACACTACAGCCTGACCGAATGTGAGTAGATTATTATCCGGGTCAAGTATAGAAAATTCCTGTTGTCCCCATGGCTTGATCTCCAGCGGACCATTCGGATGTATACTTACGTTGTTGTCCAGAAGAGACTGGTAACATTCCTCTATATTGTCTGTCCGGATATAAACTTGACCATAATTTTCTAAAGGATCGAGTTCCCGAAACAGGAAGAAATGAATCTCGATGTTCTCTTTTCGGATCATTAAATAATCTCCGTAATCTCCGATTATTTCGAAAGCCAACTCTTTTGTGTAAAACGCTTGTGTGATAACCTTATCACGCATAGGCAATTTTGGATGAATAGCAGTAAGCATTATAAAATCATTTAATTAGAGTTCAAAAAGCCGCAGCAAGGCATTTCCCATATGTTGCAATTTATGGATATAATCATTTTTGCAGGCTTCATTAATTTCACCTTCCTGGTTATATATCTCATCCAACTGTCGGTTCAGATCTGCATATTGCAGCCAACAGTCAAAATCAATATGCAATTCCACAAAATTATTCAGGCTCATTTGTCCCTGATTGTGGTCATAAAAATAGAGCTTATGTTCATTGTCCAACAACCAAAGATCTCCCTGACCATTCTGTCCGAAAATCCAAAAGCGATCAATACCCTGCCGTGTGTAAGTCGCCGGCCAGTAATCCGGATCTGCAAATGTCCGGGTTTCTTTCGAGGCCTGTGCAGCATTAAAGAGTGTACATTCAGTAGAGATCTCTTTGGTTTTTATCTGCTTTACCAGATCTACATAAGATGACGCAAAAGGAAAATTAACGGACTGAGGAAATGTGCTCAGCGCTTTGCCTTCTGCAAGTATATCCTGTTTGATTTGTTCGGCTGATCGCAGTGTTAACATAGTACTGTATGGAAAACCTTATTCCACGTCGTTCAAAAGATTATCCACATTATCCCAGTTCTCATCATCGCTTATTTCACAATCGAAGTTGACCAGTCTGTTTGCGTCTGCTTCCAGTTCATTCAGCTTCCCAATTGCACTTTCCACATCATCTACATACATTTCGATTGAAATTCCATCATCTGTTGTGATACGGGCTATGATATGACATACACATACTTCCCGGAGCTGTTTGGTGAAATAATCTTCTATATCTTTATAATCCAGATCTTCATTTCGCAGATTAAACTCATCATTCAGCAGATTGACTGATATAAAGCAGTTAAACATACACTCTTGTTTATACGGATAGTCTGCATAAGCTTTATCCACCCAGCAGGTCGCCGGTTTTCCAGAGTCGGTATCCATTAAAAAGAGTGTAATACTATTTGCCGGATATATCTTTTGTGTATCCGTTTTAATTTGATTCCATTCCATATTTATAACACTAATCTATGATCAAATGTATAAATTTATCCTTAAAATTAAGCTATTATTCATTATACAATAAAATACTTATGCCAGACATTCGGACACTGGATAAAGATGAAATATTTCGTATAAAAGAGATAGATCGATCTGAAGAAATTGCAGATCTCTATATATACAGAAATGGCTCTTTGTTATTAATTCCTCACAGAGAAACTGTTAGCGGCTTTGATCCGGCAGAACTCAGCGAAATAACAGAACGTCAGCTGAAGTTGATATCTGCTGGTGGTGTAGTATATGGAGCTTTTGATCAGGAAAAACTGATAGGAGTGGCTTCTGTAGAATACAAGCCCAGAGGAGTGAAGCAAAACTACCGTAAGATGGATATTCTGTATGTAAGTCATGCTTATCAGGGAAAGGGGACAGGCAGGCAGCTTTTGAATGCCTGCAAAAAATCTGCTTCAAACTTTGGGGCAGACAAACTTTATATATCAGCTATCCCGACACGCAACACTATAGATTTTTACCTGAAAAACGGTGCCATACTGACTACTGAACTGGATAAAGAATTATTTACCGCAGAGCCTCAGGATATTCACCTGGAAATGGATCTTTCGATATAAAGAAAGCTGAGCATGTATTATATTCCTACTCAAAATCTTAGGACACAGCCAGATTGCTTTGTCTGACCTTCTGATCTGTCAAAATAAGGTATACTAACAAACCTATCGCTAGCAGTGCATAGACCACCAGAATACCTATGCTCAGGCCTCCGACCACCCATTCGGAAGGAAACAGCTGACTCAGCAATGTCATAAATGAAAGTCCGATTCCGGCTCCCAGAAAGTAGCTGGTACTTGTCAGACTGGAAGCTATACCATAGCAGGCCGGGTCTACACCACGAATGCCCAAAACGGATAAGCTGGTGAAACAGAACGTCATGCCAATCCCTGAAATACAGGCTGCACCTAGTAATACTAACCAAACAGGATGACCTGTGTAGACGGAGACAAAAAGAGAAACAGCCCCTAAAAACATACAGGACCAGCCTAGAATACCCATTCTGACCGGATTCAATAGCTTGGATATTTGTGGCAATACAAATTTGGCCACCAGTGCGGACAAGATACTGAAAGGGACCAGCATAAGACCGGCTGCCGCGGCTGTATGCCCCATGTCTTTTTGCAACATCAGGGAAATAAGAAATAAAAAGCCGATAAAAAACGCACCTAACGTAAAAAAGGCAAGATTAGAAACCACCAATGCTGTATTTCTGAATAACTGAAGATCTATCAATGGTTCGGCAACAGATCTCAAACGTATAAAAACAATGACCAGAAGTGCTACCGCAAGCAATAATGAACCTCCTAGAAGAAGCGGCTGTTGTGCAATATGCATCAGTTCATGTGTGCCATAGGTCAGGCTCAGTAATCCCAACACAAGCAAAATACCCGATACAGTATCTGTCTTTGCACGTACAGCTGGTTTCTCATCCACGGGCAGATAGAAAACTGCCAGCACCAAAGTCACTAATAGTATAGGAACATTAATCAGAAATACCCAGTGCCAGCTCAGGTAGGTACTTATAATACCTCCAATAGAAAGTCCGCTGCCGGATCCTATAGCGGCAAATGAACTAAAAACACCTAATGCACGATTGCGCTCCTGTGTTTCTCTGAACGTATTGGTCACTAACGAGAGCGCAGCAGGCATAATAAGTGCTGCACCCAGTCCCTGCAAGGCTCTGAAAACGGCCAACATTATAAAATCTGTCGATAGTCCGGCGCCTAATGAGGTCAGCATAAACAGTGCAGCTCCCCACAAAAAGATCTTTTTTCGCCCCACCTGATCCGAAAGTTTACCGCCTATAATCAGAAAACCTCCAAAAAAAAGCACATACAACGTTTGTAACCATTGTACACTGTCACTACCTATACCAAATTGCTCTTGTATTGCGGGAATAGTAAGATTGATAATCGCGATGTCCAGTGCTTCTACAAATGTACCTACGGATGCTAATATTAATATGAGATTTTTTCTCGTCTGCATGTGCTTGAAATTTCTGACAAAATTACCTTTCAAAGAACGTATGTAAAAATTATTGGCTAAATTTGGAACAAAAGTACAATAACAAGCTAAATTATTCATCAATCGTTCCGAATCAATACATTTAACACCTTTAAAACAGAACAAATGCAACAGGAAAATTATATACTGGATGAGAAAGACCTGGCTATTCTTCGATTGCTTCAAAAGGATGCCAAATTAAGTGTAAGGGATATTGCGACCCGGATCAATCTGAGTGCGACACCGACACATGAACGGATCAAACGAATGGAGAAACAGGGCGTTATACAGGAATACACGACAGTTGTAGACCGTAAAAGGGTCAACAAGGGAATGATGGTACTCTGTATGATAGCACTTAGTGCGCATAATAAGAAAGCGGCCGGAAAATTTATTGAAGAAGTGGTCAGACTTAAAGAAGTAGTCGAATTTTATAATATAAGTGGTGATTTTGACTTCATGCTTAAAATTCTGGCTCCGAATATGGATGATTTCCATGATTTTTTTGTCAATAAATTATCCGAAATAGAGGGAATCGGACAGACAAAAAGTATTTTTGTGATGAATAGTATTAAGGAAACCCATCAAATTCTTTGATAATTGCTGTTTTAACTTTTATGCCTATGTCATCTTTTAAACGTCGTGATTTCTTAAAGTTATCCGGTTTGGCGCTTCCAGCCATTGGCCAGATTATTCCTTCAACCAGTTTTGCTGATTTCGGGTCGAAGAAGAAAATCCTGAAAGATAGCGATGCTGTATATTTTATTAATGATGGTATTTTTTACAGACCTGATGATTTTATTGCACAATTGCAGGCGATACAGGCTAAAGATCCGATAGAGCGGGACAGCTATGCGACTGACGGTACTATGAAAAAGCTGCTGGATATGTGTTTGAACATTACCGGCAAGGAGGCTGCTATTTATATGCCTTCCGGAACGCTTGCTAATCAACTGGCGATATCTGTGCTGGGAAAATCTGTTACAAAAGCCTTTGTGCAGGAAAAAAGTCATGTGTACAGAGACGAAGGTGATGCTGCGCAGACGCTATTCAATAAACGTTTGATACCACTTGCAGCAGACAATCACTGGTTCGGTGTACAGGAACTGCAACAAGCTGTAGAAGATCAGGAGCAAGGGGAAGCTTTCGCTGTTCCCGGAGCTGTTGTCTCCATTGAAACACCTGTACGAAGAGCTGACAACCGGGTATTTCCACTCGAAGAAATAAGGAAAATAGCCGAATATTGCCGTACAAAAGGCTATAAAATGCACCTTGACGGTGCGAGATTACATGTGGCATCGGTATATACGGGTCATACTATAGCGGACTATGCTCAGTACTTTGATACCGTATATTTATGCCTGTATAAATACCTGGGAGCTACCGGAGGGGCTGTAGTCTGCGGAGATAAAGCTGTTATAGATCAGATGCATCATCTGGTCAAGATCCACGGAGGAGGTGTTTTTACCAATTGGCCTAATGCGGCTATGGCGCTGCATCACCTGGAGGATGTCGATCGGGTCATGAAGGAAGTAAAGGAAAAATCCCACATGCTTTTTAGTCTCTTCAATCAGATAGATGGCATTCAGGTGGAGCACCCGGAGCAGTGAAGTAATATCAGTCTCATGAAAATAGGGAAGGGGATAAACAGTGTAAAGTTGAGAGGGCATCTGCGCCATGAACATAATATTATTCTTGGTCAGCCCCGCCAGACGGATGGAATGATCGCCGTAAAGACGAATGCAACCTTATTAAGACGAGCTAATAACCAGCTTGTATCTGCTTTTGAAGACGCTATCCGAATCGCAAAGAATTCCTGATTAGCGAAAGGTCATTTATCTATAGATATTGCGTCCATATGCCGGATTTGAGCCTGACTTATTGAACATCAAAGCTGTGCTGGAATTAAGTCGGGCTGTTTATCTTAAAACTGATAAATGTTTGTTTTTTAGTTTCCGGATCTGTTTCTGAAGTTTTTTATGAGAATAAAAGCAGAAAAAGCAAAGGTGAGACCATAGATAACGGCTAATCCTTTATGTAAAACTTTAAAATTCTCAAAGTCTATCTGCTTGTAGAAGGCAGATCCGACAATGATGGCTATAATACCAAAAATAAACGATGATGCTTTGTTCTTTTCCATGAGGTTAATGCTTACTGGCGCAACGAATTTAAATATATTCAGGTATATAGACAAGTATTCTTTGTATACATGTAACCAACTTGAAAAATGATTTGTAATAACTGAATTATGTTTAATTGAATTTCAGTAGTTTTATAAAAAATATAATATGAAAAACGGGTTCCTTATTCTTGCTGTATTGATCTCCTTTGTTTTTATGGCTGAAGTACAGGCGCAGTCAAAAACTGTTTCTGTAAGCGATCTTTCAACCGCTGGAAAAGAAATGAGTAATTTTGCTGGCAAATATTCAAGTGAAGGGGAAGAAATCGGCGTGATTGCTTTTGATATGTCACAAACAGGAACAAAAGTAGAAGGTAAAGCCCGTTATCTGACTTTTGGAAAAAAAGCAAAAACGGTGACCTTATCCGTTAATGGAAACATTAAAAATGACATCGCTTATATTCAGTTTAAAGATCAGAAAGGCACTGTTATGGCCAAAGGAACACTGAGCATAGACGGAGAAGATACGCTTATTTTTAAGCAGACGACTTCATCCGGTCTTATACCCCTTGAGGCCGTCCTGCTGAGGTAGGTTTTACACAGTTAGATGTGAGTATCATGATGAGTGGAGGAGCCACAAACTGATGCCGACCCTTAAAAAGATTTTCCTTTGGGCGTACCCCTACGGGTCAGGCTATACACTACAAGTCCTCGCTCGTGCCTCGCTGTGGGCTTTTCGCTTCTATCCCTCACGCAGATTCTGCATAAAATAGAGTAGGGAATACAGCCTAATCATCGCATCATCTTTTTCTTTTACCGTGCCAAAATTACCAAATAATCCCTATCTTTGATAATATCAAATGATACTATCATCGATGAAACCACCCTATACAATTACCGACAAAATTTTAGCACTAGTAGCTTCCATTTCAGAGAAAATAGGAGAGATTAATGCTTCCCATCTTTATAAGCCGGCAACCGAACTAAGAAAGAAAAACCGAATCAAAACCATTCAATCCTCATTAGAAATCGAGGGTAATACCTTGACCGAAGAACAAATCACGGCCTTATTAGAAAACAAAAGAATCATTGCCCCGCAAAAAGATATTTTAGAAGTTCAGAATGCCATAAAAGTATACGAACAACTCAACCAATACAATCCCTATCAGCTAAAAGACCTCATAAAAGCACACTCGGTACTAATGAACGGGTTAATTGACAATCCAGGCAAACTGAGAACTACTAATGTCGGAATCGTAAAAGGCTCAAAAGTAGAACACCTTGCCCCAAGCGGAACCATGATAAACGGATTAATGAAAGACCTTTTTGATTACCTAAAAAAAGACAACGACCTAATCCTTATTAAAAGCTGTGTTTTTCATTATGAATTCGAGTTTATACATCCATTTACAGACGGAAACGGAAGAATGGGCAGACTCTGGCAAACCCTAATCCTAATGCAACAATATCCCGTTTTCGAATATCTGCCCGTTGAATCACTCATCAAGCAAAAACAAACCGAATATTATAATAAGCTTTCAGAATCCGACAAAAAAGGAAACTCAACACCCTTTGTTGAATTCATGCTCGGCGTTATTTTAGAATCATTAAACGGACTTCTGCAAACCCAATCCGTAACACTTCACACGGAAGATAGAATAAGTTTATTTAAAGACAAAATTGGCAAAAACAAATTCAGTCGAAAAGACTACATGCAAAGCTTTAAAAACATATCTGCACCAACAGCCAGCCGAGACCTAAAATGGGCTGTTGAGCAAGACCTTTTATACAAATCCGGAACATTACGATTAACCGAATATCAGTTTAAATAAGAAATAAACCTATTCCTAACCCAACCAATGCCTATCCTCAAAAGTATTTTTCTTGGGCGTGCCCCTACGGGTCGGGCTATACGCTACAAGTCCTCGCTCGTGCCTCGCTGTGGGCTTTTCACTTCTATCCCTCACGCAACTCCTGCATAAAATAGAGTAGGGAACTAAACCGAATGAGGATAAGTGAGCCTTATAAAAAATAATATAGAGTGAAATTAAGATATATGTATAATAGAAACACCGTTTATGAAAACATCCCTAGCAGGCTAATTCTATCTTCATCATTTTCAAATTCAAACATTTCACGATGATATTTTTTTCTTCCTGATTTCTTTGTATAAATATGTCTGGCCATTTCTGAAGTATCTAATTCAATTGTTAATGATCGAACATCTAAGCTATAACATTCAGTATATGATTTATGGTTTTTATCTGGAAAACTATTTTTAAATTCCGAATTATAAGGTGGTTCAAACAATTTAATTAAAGAGGCTTCTGTAAAATTTATTTTTTGTTTTTCTGAGAATTTTAGCCCCTCGTTTTTAAAGAAATCATTTATCTTTTCTTCTTCTTTATCTGACATTTCTGGATCTTTTAATAAATCCTCTCCTAAAGAAAATAGAGTGCTTACCTGTGAAAATGAGTAAGCATAACCCATATATCACTATCAGGATTATTGGTTAATGCATGAGTGTATATTTTTTGGACAGTTTCATGCGATGCAAGCCTATCTAAAGCAGTTCTTTTTCCGTTTTTCCCATATGCTTGACCAATATATAAAATTTCATAATCTAATACATCAGACTTTATATTGTCTATCTCAGGAATGTGATCAATTAATGAACTTGGACGCGCTACCAATAAAGAATCATATTTATCACCTATTGCAAAGAAATTAAAAGGATATTCTGTAAAAAGCTCAAGCTCCGATTTGGCATTATGTATTTCTGTAACAATGTTGATTGCATGCTTTTTATCAGGCTGATGAACTATTAAATCAAATCTTACCTCTTTACCCTGACTTTTAAAAGAATCGGGATCAATTGTTACCTTCGGACGTTTTAAGATAAAGTAAATATTGCAAGGTATGTCCTTACTAAACATTTCATCACTTTTTGCATAAGCCTCTAAATCTGCTCCAAGAACAAACTGATATTTGTCTAAATACATTGCAAGAAAACTTTCTATTCCTTGTTTGTATTTCTGATCTTCAAAAGGATTTTTCATATAAGGGACTTAAAATTGATTATAGATGGCTTTTTTCTAACTTTTTATGCACTAATGATATTGTTGTCATTATATCTAGGGCTTCATCTTCTGTAATATTCCAAACAACTTTAGGAGAATGGGCGGTTGTATTTCTAAACATTCCGAAAATCCCTTTGATCAAGTTTGAAAATCCTTTTTGCTCGCTTTTCTCTGTTTCAGTTTCTAGGTTATTTATTTTTAATAATGGAGCATTGACAGATAATGTCTTGTCAATTAGTTCGGAACCATCAAGAGTAAGTCTGGTTTTTTTGCGTATTTCTTCTGCTATACTTTTTACAGCTTCAAATACTGAGTGAAAATAATTTTCGGTTATAAGTTCTGAATTGCAGTATTCATATATTTTCGGATGAATATTTCTATTTTCTAATTTTGATTTAAATCTATTTACTCTTAATTCAGCTTCAGTTATGGTTGTAGATATTTCAACAGGATTAAAAACACCTTTTTCATTCAATTGTAATCCAATAAATGAAAGAGGTTTATTTAGCTCGCCTCTTATAAATTCAAATTTTTCATTTTGTCCTATAAAACGTGAGGGTTTCATAGATATATTTATAAATTTGAGAATATGATTTGACGTTTTTGTTCTATTTTGAAAATCGACGAAGCTATTGTAGAGTCTTTTCCATTTAGTAATAGCTGGGTCCGTGTCAATAAGTCCAGTTTCAGGTATAAATTTTGTCAATTCAGATCCTTTCAATCCATCTTGAGTATCAGCTAGTATTTTTGCTAATGTTTCTAGTGTTCCCCCATCTATTGGGTTAAATATTTTTTTTGCCATATTTAACGATTACGTCTAATAGCATCCAACTTTCCATTAGTTATGTCTCTTATATAATCTACGATTTCATTCCAATTGATTTTTGAAAGTATGTTTTCTCTAGGAATTCTAATTGTAAATGAATCATTTTCTTGATTAGGTTGTGGAACATCTTTCAATAAAATCCAATACGCTTCGTCTTCACTTTCAACAAATTTCACAAGTAATACTACTCTCAAATTATCCCATAAATAATTATAAGTGGATACTCTAAATGTTTGTCTTTCTTCTGCACCACTATTGTTTGGTTCATGTGAACTTTTTAATTGTACAATAAATTCTAAACCTCTTAATGATCCATTTTCAGTGATTTCTATATTTAAATCTTGTCCGTAATCCCGATCAATAGAATTTACATTCCAACTAGCAGGTAGATGTCTACGAAAAAAAATGATTGATTTTTCTTCAAGAGTGTGATTTTCGTGTCTTATTGGATATTTTTTAGCCATTTTAATTAAAGTTTTGTTGGTTTGAGTTTGGAATATTATTGTTAAGTATCTGACCAATTTTAAAATTATCTACAAGTAAATTAGGTCTGAGGAATATCATCAAATTCCAAAAATTCTCTTAAGCTAAGGGGAAAGAAGTTGTCTTCGAATTCTTCAATCTCATTTAATCGTTGCCAAATACGTAAGCTGTCTTTGTCGTCTGAATCATAGCCTAATACCGTTTCAAGTTTTGGGAAATTAAAATGTAATTGATTTGGACTTGATTTATTAATTAATTTCCAATTGGTTGTGAGAATCCCTCTTTCTGTAGGATTTCTAGGAACACCTTCTCTAAGTAGATAAATGTTACTATCTTTTAATTCTTCTTCACTTTCAATTTGAGATAAATCATTTAAATGATTTTCATTTAAATCCCAATCATTTATCATATAATAGTCTAAAGAAAAATGCTTGCAAAGTTCAGCTATAATAAATGCTGTGGCCTTGCCATGATGTACAGCTATTGAGATATTTTTAAAATTTAAATAAGCTTTAGCATATTTATCATTTCCTGATATATTCTGAACGAATTTTTCAATCGCATAATTGTAAGACAATAGATCATTTGGCCCTTCAACTAAAAGAATTTTTCGACTGAAAAGAATTTTATTAATATTAGGTTCAACAGATTTAATGAAGCTATTGAAATTCTGTATTGATATAATATTATCGGTTTCAGGATTAAAATCAGTGATTATATTATATTTATTTACAGAATATTTTTCAACCTCGTCAAACTCTAATCTAATAATACTTTTTGTATCAAATATATCTATCATTTTATCAGAATGTGTAGTATAGATTACTTGATGACCATTTTCTGCTAGTTGACAAAGTACCATTTTGTAAAAGTACTCCTGATGATTTTCGTGCAAAAAACTTTCTGGTTCTTCAAAAAGGAAAAGGCATTTATCATCTACATTACTTTCTGCAATAGCTTGAATTACAGCCATAACAAACATTGAGATATAACCATCTCCTAAATGGGAGAGAGGTAGTAGATTTTCTATATTTCCATTTAATCCAACTTTGAAAATCATTTGAAGAAATATATCATCATATTCAGGAGTTCCATATTCTATTTCACAATCATTTCTCCTTAAGTTATTTGAATAATTCTCTTTAATTTTTTCTACAAATTGGCTCAAAGCAGTATCAGCAAGTACATGTTCACGTGCCTCATTAACAGTATCTAAGTAAGTTTGTTTTCTTTCGTTAATAAGAGGATCACTGTCTACTAATTTTCTGATATGCTTAGCCAAAAATGAAGTTAGGCTTCCCCAGCTTGATTTCTTAATTGAAATTTCATCTTTGATATTATGAAAATTCAGATAGAAGATATTATAGTGCTTATTCGCTCCAAAGAAAGATTTGTTTATAGTGGATTTTATTTCATAATCAAGCAATTCTGTACTTATTGTATAATCTCCAGCAATAGTTTTTACTCCAAAAGAGTTTTCTCCATAGTTTGATGCTGTAATTCTTGTTTTGATTTCAATCTGATTATCTAAATCTAAATTGTGCAGATCTTGAATACTAAATGTTTTTTCATTTAAATATTTTTCACCAATGCCATATAAAATGGCATTCATCATTGTTGTTTTACCGGAATTATTATATCCAATAATAGAAATCGGTTTACTATAACTGATAGGCGGAAACTCAAAAGTTTGACTTGTTTTAAAAGACCTATAATTAGTGATCTTCAATTTTGATAATCGTATTTCTGACATGGAGATATAGCAATTATTTTTGGTTTGAATTCCTTGTTTCTAAAGATAATGTGATGTCATCATGAAATTCTAATTCTTTAGTAATTGGATTTATCTTTACATATATGACATAATGAGGCTTTGGCGATAAATCCTTGATTTCATATGAAAGTCTGTCATTTGGATAATTTTGATAATGTTCTAAAATAATATCGGAGAACTCATCGAGAGCATTTTCCCAATCTTGTAAATCAAGATTACTGTTAAATAACATTTTTATTCTTCTTTCAGTTTTCATTTGAAATAGAATAGACACAGCTATTGACTCATTATAATTTACTGAACGTTTTTGAAAAGATTGCTCAGGTGTGATTATTTTCACATCTGTGACTTTTCCTTTAGTCAGCATTTTTTTACAGGTATCCTTTAAAAGCTTATAATGATCTTTTCCTGCTTCTTGCAAAAATGATTCGAAATATGGCTTGAGAATATAAGTAGCAAAAAAAGTGGGAACTATCCATTCAAAACCAGCATAAATAGAATTCTCTTGTCTTGTAACATAGAGATTTAGGTCATTATCTTTTAATTGAGAAATATCTTCTTCAATAAATTCAGATGGAATTCCTTCAGGATAAGTGAATACTAAGTGTAGATTTTCTATCATATCTGGTTATTTACTATTTCCCCTCAATCAAACTCTCCAACTTCTCAATCATTTCCTTTTGCTGTTCAAGCATACGCTCATAAAGCTCAACCATTTTGTCAAGTGGATTGAATGTACAGTGGAAGTTTGCCTGTGCGCCCTCAGTAAAAGTATTTGCAATAGCACTATCATGGAAAGTTATTAGCTATGATATTATTTAGGAATTGTTTTTAATTTTGGCATATTGGTTTGGATTACTAATCTCAAATATAATATTTTTAGTTAAAATAATTAATACTTATAATGAAATAATATTTCATAGGCTTTACAACAAAGAGGCAAAAGCATCAACAAAAACAAATATAAGCCATCTAAAAGACCTAGAATTACGGAAAACCGTATAGATCAAACAGTAAACATTCATAAATCATAAATACACAAATCAAATTAAAAGAGTAGGGGACTACTATAGATTTACAGGCTCTTAAATGATATTTACATCTCAAATTTGGGACAAATTGCAAAACATTATGTTAAGTAAATAAGGGAGCATTAGATAAAAAAAGCATAAATTAGGGGATAAGATGGCAGAAGAATTCATACATACAGAGGCAAAGGTGGCTTTAATTCAAAAATTAAAACAATTTGGTTATGTACCATTGTCAGAGCAAGTTTCCAAAGATCGGATCAAATTTATAGCGCACAATGGTGATGCGTACGAAGTCATTTTATGCTTTCTCAATTTGGACAATGCCCGTAGCATTAGTATTAATCAACGTGATTATGACTATACACCACGAGTAGATTTATTGGTACTGCTTACCATATATATGCAAGATATGAATCCGGTCATGTATCTGATACCCAGCATGGTATTTACCACATCCAATACTATATTTCAAAACCACGAGCAGTCTGCCAACTTACGTCATTTTTCTACATGGCAGATCAAAGTCTTTACCAAAGCCATTGAAGAACTCAGTCATTACGCATTGGATGCAGTAAACGAACTGTAGACAGTCTGAAATCGGCCTTTGATGGATGAGCGTTAAAAAAATGGACGAAACGGAGCGTTAAAAAATATAAACTGTTTGAGCGAAGCGAGTTTTTATATTTTAGCGCAGTGCAGTTCATTTTTAGTGAAGCCATCACAGCCTTGATTTTTTGGTTCTTTTGCATCAAGGCAAAAGAACATACAATTGATGTCGTGAGTGCCAGCATAGAAAAATGCTAAAAGAAAGCCGTCAGGCACATTGGCATTTTTGTATGCCAGCGAACTCCACGAAAATAAAATTTCGTTTTCCTGAGCGTTGGCAAAAAAAATTAAATGGCGTGGACGAGCGATGGATTTGTGCAGCAAAAATTAATGTGAATTTTTCATGCGAAGCACATTCATTTTTGCTAACAATAGCGCTGGCTGAGCGGCTATTTAGCATAATGTCAAATTATAGGACGAAATCTTTTTTGCTGTAAATATCTTTACAAAGCACGCCCTGAATATTTAACATAATATCATTATAGGGCGAACCGAGCCTGCGAGGATTATTTTGTCCTATAATTTATATTATGTTAAGTAATAATTTTGACACGCTCATACCCTTGCATATTTATATCACAAAATTCAACTGCTTTTAATATTCTTAAGTTCTATAGGTGTGAATCAATTCCATATTTTCTTTTAGAAAATCCGGAGAATTATTAAAAGTATTAGTCCATACAATCAACATCTGAAAAATCCTAAACAAAAAACGGACTTCAAATCCTGAAGTCCGTTTTTATATTTTTTGTATAATTTTTTATTTAAGCCACATTTTCAATAATCAATGCACCGACAGTCAGGTTGGTTCGCGGGTCAATCAAGATGGCGCGGGCATTTGCAGGATTATCAGATGCATGATCAAAAATAATATCCTCAGCAGCTTTTACTTCCACTTTTCCAATATCATTGAGTTTGATCGGTTCATTGTACAAATATTCCTGCGTATTGATATCAATTTTATGAAGCACATCCTGAATCTTGACTTTAGTCACTTTGCTGTGATACTGTATCAAATATACCTGACTGATATCCAGAGGCTTGTTGTCAAACCAACAAATATTTGCTTCAAATTGTCTTTCGGCAAGTGCCGGATTTTCTGCAGAAACAATAACATCTCCGCGACTAATATCCACATCATCAGCAAGATGTACAATTACAGATTGACCGTTTTCAGCTTTTTCAAGATGCTTTCCATCCAATTCAATCGCTTTAATACTGCTCTCCGTAGCTGAAGGCAGGATCAACACCTTATCACCAACGGACAACCCCTCTCCCACTACTCTTCCCGCATAACCGCGGTAATCGTGTAATTCATCCGTCTGCGGACGAACAATCCATTGTACCGGAAACCGCCAGTTTTCATTTGTATTCTCCTCGAATTCAACCGATTCCAGGTAATCCAGCAATGACGAACCCTCATGCCAGTTCATACGACCCGATTTATGGACGATATTATCACCCTTTAAGGCCGACACAGGCAGATAATCCACATGTGTCAATCCTAATTTTTGGGCCAGTTGTTCGTAGTCATGTTTTATGTTTTCAAATACAGCCTGCTCATAATCCACCATATCCATTTTATTGACGCATACCAAAACCTTCTTCAGGGATAGTAATTTAGCTAAAAAAGAATGACGTTTTGTTTGTTCAATAACACCTTTACGGGCATCAATCAGTACAATAATAAGGTCTGAATTGGACGCACCAGTTACCATGTTGCGGGTATACTGAATGTGTCCGGGAGCATCGGCGATAATGAATTTCCGGTTTTCCGTTTGAAAATATTTATAGGCCACATCTATAGTAATGCCCTGCTCACGTTCCGCTTTCAGTCCGTCAGTCAGAATCGCCAGATCCACCGTTCCGTCATCATTCTTACGATTCGCTTTCTGAATAGCTTCCAGCTGATCGTCTAATATAGAGTCTGTATCATAAAGCAGGCGTCCGATCAGCGTACTTTTGCCGTCATCTACAGATCCTGCTGTTATAAACTTAAGTATATTCATTTTGGTCGTTTGTCTTGAGAATTGAATAATTTATATCACCTGAAATAAGATCGGTTCTATTTTTTAATCAGGTTAAAAATAGCCCGCTTTCTTACGGTCTTCCATCGCCGCTTCAGAGACTTTATCATCCATACGTGCACCGCGTTCACTGACTGTAGAAGCTTTGATTTCGGCGATAATATCATCAAGTTCCACCGCTTTAGAATCTACAGCAGCTGTACATGTCATGTCACCTACCGTTCTGAATCTTACTGACTTACGCTCAACTACATCTTCCTCATCAATATGCAGAAAAGATGCTGCTGCCATCAGCTGCCCGTTGCGTGTCACGACATCTCTTTCATGACTGAAATAGATGCTTGGCAAGGCTATATTTTCCCGTTTGATATAATTCCATACATCCAGTTCCGTCCAGTTTGAAATCGGAAATACACGTACGTTTTCTCCTTTATGAATTTTTCCGTTCAGGATATTCCACAGCTCCGGACGCTGGCGTTTCGGATCCCATTGTCCAAACTCATCACGCACCGAAAAGATACGCTCTTTTGCTCTTGCCTTCTCTTCATCTCTTCTTGCTCCTCCTATACAGGCATCAAACTGATATTTTTCTATTGTATCCAGTAAAGTGACCGTCTGAAGGGCGTTACGGCTGGCATTTTTACCTTTCTGTTCCACCACTTTGCCCGCATCAATACTGTCTTGTACATATCCTACAATAAGTTTTTCACCCAATTCATTAATCAGCCAGTCACGGTATTCAATGGTTTCGGGAAAATTGTGTCCTGTATCGATATGTACCAGCGGAAAAGGAAATCTTCCTGGTCGGAAGGCTTTTTTTGCCAAATGAACCAGTGTAATCGAATCCTTTCCTCCGGAGAATAGCAGCGCAGGATTCTCAAATTGACCAGCTACTTCACGCAGGATATAAATGGCTTCTGCCTCCAAATGATCTAAATAATCCATCTATGCTACTTTATTATTTTGTTGTAATATGTAAACCACACTCTTTCTTGCTCTGATCTTCCCACCACCAGCGTCCGGCTCTGAAGTCCTCGCCTTCCTGTATCGCACGTGTACAGGGCTGGCAGCCTATGCTCGGAAATCCCTTATCATGCAGGCTGTTATACGGGATATGTTCTGTTTTGACATACTGTTTTACCTGATCAAAACTCCAGGCAAATAAGGGATGTACTTTTATAATCTGATTGACTTCATCATACTCCACAAAGTCCATATCATGGCGGTTCGGCGATTGTTCAGCACGAATCCCGGTCACCCATATCTTATATCCGGCCAATGCCCGACGCAAAGGTTCAATTTTGCGGATATGGCAACACTGTTTACGGTTTTCTACCGATTCATAAAAAGCATTCGGCCCTTTGGCCGAAACAAACTCCTGCAGCAGCTCTTCATTCGGAGCATACGAACGTATAGGTAATCCTAACCGGTCCAGTGTACGGCTCCAAAGCGAATAAGTCTCTTTAAACAGGCGTCCGGTATCCAGTGTGAATACCTGAATATTCAGATGATTCTGACCTATCCATTCTGTGATAATCTGATCTTCAATACCGAATGAAGTAGAAAATACAATCTGGCCGGGGTACTGTATACTTAGCTCACGAAGCAACTCCGCACCTTCTTTTCCTGCTAATGCTGCTTTTATCGTATTAATATCCATCCTGTTCAATCAAACTTTTTGTGTGTTCGTTCAGCGTTTTAACTTTATATTCAAAGTCTCCCTTTAGCTTATCACGCAACTGACTCATCAGTTCCAGTGTTTCATCAATCTCTTCCGGTAAAAGATCCTGCAACAGGTCTTTCACTCTTTTAGCGATTGTCGGAGATTTTCCATTTGTAGAAATAGCCACCTTCAGATTTCCCTTTCGTACAATAGATCCAAGGTAGAAATCACATAAAGCCGGCTTATCTGCTGCATTAAGTAAGATATTCTGCTGTTGGGTCAATACCCGGATTTCTTCATTCAATTCCGGATTATTGGTTGCTGAGATCACCAGTTGTTTATTTAATAAATCTGCAGCTGTAAATTCACGTTCGAATAGCTCGACATGAGGATAAGCTGCCGCCAGTGACTTCAGTTCAGTCTTAATCTCTTTTCCTACAATAGTAAGCTGTACCTGGCTGTCCTGTGCTGTAAGTGCCTGAAATTTCTCAAGTGCCACAGCACCTCCGCCTACCAAAAGGGTACGGATCTGATTAAGCTTGATAAATATAGGAAACAGTGTATTCATTTACAATGCCAATGCTTGTTCTTTGATCTTGTTAAATTCACGGTGTTTGGCTACGACCTCACCCAATACAATAATGGCCGGTACACCGATACGGCGTTCCTGCGATTCATCCAGAATATCGTTAATCGTACCTAATACTACTTTTTCGTTGGGCAAGGATCCGTTTTGGATTAATGCAACAGGAAGGTCACCTCTGTTGTGTCGTTGATAAAGTGCTACAATCTCCCGCAGTTTGCCATACCCCATAAGCACGACTACAGTCGCATTTGAGCGTACTGCCAGCTCGAGATCAGAAGACATGGAGCCGTCAGATTTTGCACCGGTGATTACCCAGAAACTTTCGCTGATACCTCTGTATGTCAAAGGAATCTGCTGTAATCCGGTCAGTCCTATAGAAGACGATATGCCCGGAATAACTTCAGTTTCAATATTATGTTCACGTAAGAAATCAATTTCTTCACCACCTCTTCCGAATACAAAAGGATCGCCACCTTTGAGACGGACAACGTTTCCGTAATTGACGGCATAATCCACAAGTAAGCGGTTTATTTCATCCTGAGAGGCCGAGAGTTGCTCTGCACGCTTGCCTACATATATCTTGACACAGTCTATTCGTGCATGATCCAACAGCTCTCCGCTGATTAATGCATCATACAGAATAACATTGGCATGCTGAATCGCTTTTAGTCCTTTGACGCTGATCAAATCCGGATCTCCGGGGCCGGCTCCCACTAAGGTAACTTTTGCTTGTATGTTCATGTGCTCCCTCTTAACTTTCTTGTACCTGTTGTATTAAATTCTTTTTAGCGTATACTTCATTGAAAAAGGATAGCGAACGAGTCAGATAAGCCTCCGCAAATACCTGTCCCGGTTCATTTTTACTGATCTGCAACACTGTATCTGCAAATGACGGATCAAATGAATATTCACCTGCCTGTACAAAGTGGGTGTCAAATTCCTGAATCACGGCGTTCTGCGTACTTACATTGATTCCTTTTTCTAATAATAAAGCTTTGGCACATTGTACAAAGGCATTGTATGCATGATAAATCGCATCCGCATATTTATTTTCCGCATAGGCTGATTTTGCCCACGTTATTTTTTCTTCAGCTTCGTATATAAGGGTAGCGACAAGATCTATCACTACACCGGCACATTCTCCCACACCGATTGCTGTAGCGAATGTTTCCTGATGTCCCCAGTCTATATATTCATCTTCAGACAAATTAGTCAGGTCTGAAAGTGGCTTTAACAGCGTGTAGAAGTAATTCTTACCCTGACGATCGTAGTAAGCGTGAAAATCCTCTTCTCTGATTGCTTCTTTTTTATAATCGTTCAATACCAGATCCACCACATGCAGGACACGTTTGGTTGGCACTTTAATAATACGTTCTGCAACTCTTCCGAAACCATCACCTATTGTTCCGCCCCCGATCATAACCTGAGCAGCAGGAACGACTTTTCCGTTAGCCTTTACAGAGCTTCCATGAAATCCTATATGTGCCAGACCATGCTGACCACAGGAATTCATACAGCCTGATATTTTGATTTTCAGCCGACGGTTATAGATAAAGTCCTGATGAAATTCCTGTATATAAGTTTCAATAACCCGCGCCATTTCAGTACTGTTGGAAATACCAAGATTACAAGTGTCTGTACCCGGGCAGGTCGTGACATCTGCGGTGCTTTCAAAACCAGGAGAAGCCAGTTCAAGCTGCGTTAGCAAATTGAAAATATGTGGTAAAGATGCTGCAGTAGCATATTTTAACAGCAAACCCTGATTCTGTGTAATACGGATATCGTCTGCAATCAATCCACGTAAACCTTCTATGAGTTCTCTGGATTTGGCAGTAGGCAGATCTCCGGTTGATACCTTTACAAATACACCGTAGTAGCCTTCCTGTTTCTGTGCAAAAGTATTGGTGTCTTTCCAAAGCACATAAGCTTCGGAATCACTAAGATCGAGGGCCGCTAATGCAGCCGTATCCGGAGCTTCAGGTTGTACTATACGTGTACGGTCTACCTCGTAGCGCTTTACCTTATTTGCTATTTTCTCTTCTTCGATCAGGCGAATCACTTCTTCCAGACCCAGTTTCTGGATCAGGTATTTAAAGCGAGCCTTATTACGATTATTGCGTTCACCATGACGGTCAAATACCCGTAATGTCGCTTCTATATAAGGGATAAGTTCATCCTCCTGCAGAAATTCATTGGTAATACTTGCCAGAAAAGGTTGTGAACCCAATCCTCCACCAAGCATAACTTTGAACCCACGGACTTCTTTCCCGTCGATAATTTTGATTTTAGGGATGAAACCTAAATCATGTATATATGAAAATGCGGTGTCATCTTCTGCGGAAGAAAAGGACATTTTAAATTTACGCCCCATTTCAGCGCAGACCGGATTGCGTAAAAAATACTCAAATGTCGCATGCGCATAAGGTGATACATCAAACGGTTCATTCGGATCTATACCTGCAGTAGCGGAGGCAGTGACATTACGTACCGTATTTCCACACGCTTCGCGCAGGGTAATATCATCTTCTGCTAATTTGGCCCACAATTCAGGTGTACGATCCAGACTTACATAATGAATCTGTATATCCTGACGTGTTGTAAAGTGCAGATTGCGGCTCGCATATTCATCTGAAATATCTGCAATTTTAAGAATCTGCTTAAAAGTAACCTTACCAAACGGCAGTTTGATCCGTACCATCTGTACACCAGGCTGACGCTGTCCATAAACTCCCCTTGCAAGACGAAGTGATCTGAATTTTTCTTCCGGCAATTTGCCTTCTTTAAACAGACGAATCTTTTTTTCAAGATCAATAATCTCTTGCTCCACTACGGGATTCTCTAATTCAGTACGGAAACTTTGCATACACTTAATGATTTATTCTTTGGTCTTCATGACTGATGACGGATCAAATGTAAAAATAATTTTTTTAAAACCTATAATATCTACCAATTTAATATATATTTGTCATTATAAAATTTACAAGAGTATTTCTATAGACTTTAAGTAGATGCCATTTAAGACAAATAAAACTCTAATTTTAAGCATATTAACACTTATTTTAACGAATTCCTGTGCTCCAAAAGTAAAAGACGGATATAGCGAAGAGAAAGGTTACGAAGGAAATATTTCCATTTCAGGAGCTTTTGCACTCTACCCTCTCGCTGTCATCTGGAGTGAGGACTTCAAGAAAATACATCCTAATGTCCGGTTTAATATTTCAGCCGGTGGTGCGGGTAAAGGAATCGCAGATGCTCTGACGGGAATGGTTGACATCGGGCTGATTTCCAGAGATCTGCATCCCCAGGAAATTGAACGCGGTGCATTCCCGATAGATGTAGCCAAAGACGCCGTGATCTGTACGATCAACAGTAAAAATCCAAATTATCAAAAGTTGCTGAATAGAGGCCTGACTAAAAAGGAACTGGAAGATTTGTTTATTAATCAAAAATACAAACGCTGGAACGATATTGATCCGGCTTTCACCACAGATCCTATCGTGATATATGTGCGGTCGGATGCAGCGGGTGCTGCAGAAACCTGGGCTAATTTTTTCGGACATAAGCAGGAAGATCTGAAAGGAGTAGGAATTTTCGGGGATCCCGGCATTGCTCAGGCTATCAAAGATGATCCAAATGCCATCGGCTTTAACAATATCAATTACGTATATGATCTCAAAACCAAAAAAACTGCAGAGCGAATAGATGTCCTGCCATTGGATCTGAATGCAAATGGAAAGATTGACACAGAGGAAAGCTTCTACACGAATATAAATGATCTTACAGAGGCTGTAGCGCTGAATAAATACCCTTCTCCTCCTGCACGTAGTCTTTCATTTATCACACATGGAAAGCCAAAGTCTTTGTTATTGAAAAAATTCATCTCTTTTGTGTTAGAAAAACAGTCCCAAAGTATCCTGCTGGAAAACGGATATGTGCCCTTGCACGAAGATATAATCGCTGAAGAACTGAAAAAACTTTAACATGCTTATTAATAGAATACTTAAAGATAAAATCATACAGAAATCCACATTAGTGCTGCTGATCGCATCTATTTCAGTAGTAGCACTCATTGGTATCGGATTGGCTGCTAAATCTGTACCGCTGTTTGAATCGACCAGTGTTGCATCTTTGCTGACACAGAAAGTATGGTCTCCGATGAAAGGTTTTTTTGGTTTTCTACCTTTTATTATGGGGACGTTATCCGTCACCTTTATTGCGGTTCTTGTCGCAGCACCTCTTTGTATTCTTACAGCAGTGTACCTTACAGAGTATGCCGGAAAATCTTTGAGAAATATGATGCTGCCACTTGTAAACGTTCTGGCAGCCATACCTCCGGTATTGTACGGGGTCTGGGGCGTCCTCTTTATCGTTCCTGCGGTACAGGATTATATAGCACCCGTCTTCGGAGTCACGACTTCCGGTTATACAGTGCTATCCGGCGGACTGGTACTGGCAGTCATGATCTTTCCGATCATGATCAGTATAATGGTGGAGGTTCTGCAGACTATACCTTATGAGTTGAAATCTGCATCCATGTCTTTAGGTGCAACAAAATGGGAAACGATACAAAAGGTGGTATTAATAAAAGCCAAACCCGGTATTTTTGCCGCAACAGTACTGGCCATCTCCAGAGCATTCGGTGAAACAATAGCTGTACTTATGGTTTGCGGGAATGTCCCCAAAATACCGACTTCTGTATTTGACGCCGGATATCCTATTCCTGCGCTAATCGCTAATAACTTTGGGGAGATGATGTCCATTCCGCTATATGATTCCGCTCTTATGTTTGCGGCTTTATTATTATTCGTAATTATTTTTGGATTCAATCTGATATCAAGGTTGATCCTCAACAAACTGGAGGGAAAATACAATGGCTAATGTAAAAACCAGATTATTCAAAGAGCAGTTAGCAAAGACCCTTATGCGTCTGTCCGGGATGGCTGTAACAGGTTCTTTATTCTTTATCCTGGGGACAATATTATACAAAGGCTTACCTTATATCTCCTGGGATATGATTACACAGGTACCAAAGGGAGGTTTTTATATTGGAAAGGAAGGCGGGATTCTGAATGCCATACTGGGCTCTCTTTATCTGGCTGGTGCAGCGACGTTGCTGTCTACCCTTATCGGTATCCCTATTGCCATTTATCTGAATATATATGTACGTAACGGATCAAAGCTGGCACAATTATCCAAATTGCTGTTTGATGTATTGTTTGGGATCCCGTCTATTGTTTACGGTGCGGTAGCCTTTAGTCTGATGGTATGGTTGGGTATCCGTGCTTCTCTTCTGGGAGGAATTATCACCATTACACTATTAACCATTCCTATCGTTGTCCGCACTGTGGATGAGCTTATTAAAACAATTCCCGGTGACCTGAAACATGTTACTTTATCTCTGGGTACGACCCGATGGGAAGTAGCAAAGATATTTATCCGTTACATCAGACCTGGTATACTGACCGCTATTTTACTGGCTTTCGGACGCTCCATCGGCGATGTGGCTGGTGTGCTGTTAACAACAGGTTTTAGTGACAATTTACCCAAATACATTGACGAACCTGCGGCAACGCTTCCGTTAGCTATATTTTTTCAATTGAGCAGTCCTATTCCTGAAGTACAGGGACGGGCATATGCTTCGGCGCTTATTTTATCATTGATCATCTTAATTATCGTGTTATGCACTCATATCCTTCAATCGAAACAGAAGAAACACAAAATATAACAACCTTGAGCCGTCCCCATCTGGAAATCAAAGACCTCAATGTGTACATAGAGGGCAATCATATTCTGAAGAATATCAATCTGGCTTTGCCTAATAATTCCGTCACTTCGATTATAGGACCTTCCGGATGTGGTAAAACCACTCTTTTGAAGACATTGAACAGACTACTGGATGATATTGAAGGTGTAGATATCACCGGATCAGTACTGGTCAATGGGGAAGATATCTATGCCAAAGGAGCTGAAGTAACACACATTCGGAAAAAAATGGGATTGCTCTCGCAAAGACCTTTCCCCTTGCCGATGTCTATTTTTGACAATATTGCTTACGGACCACGTATACACGGAACCAGAGACCGTAAAAAATTAAAACTTATCGTAGAAACACAATTACGTAATGTCGGGCTCTGGGAAGAAGTGAAAGACCGGCTGGATCAATCAGCAACACGGCTATCTATTGGTCAGCAACAACGCCTTTGCCTCGCACGGGGTTTGGCAGTAGAGCCCGAAATTATTCTGGGAGATGAATCCACATCTGCTCTGGACCCTGTATCTACACAGACTATTGAAAACTTACTGATCGATCTGAAAAAAGATTACACCATCGTACTTGTAACGCACATTCTCAGACAGGCCAGACGTGTATCAGATTATATCGCATTCGTATATAATGGAGAAATTCTGGAATTCGGAAAAACAGAGCAGGTACTTCTGCATCCAAAACATGAGGTGACACAACAATATGTAAAAGGTTTTATCTCTTAGCACAAGGGGGTATCCCCTTATGCTAAGAGAGGTCCTGAAAAGCTCCATCGATGCTACAAGAAAAGCCGTTGCAAATCTTTGTTTCCCATCCATTTCATCAGTTCCTTTAATTTCTTCGAAATCTCAGCCTTTGTCTGAGGAACAGCTTTTTTATTTTTTGTTACGTTAGCAGGCACGGCCACCTGACTTAATTCTACTTTAGTTGCAAAATAATTTAGGTTATAGGACGGAATAGCCACTCCAAGTATCATTCCCGGCAGACCATTTATTAACTCCGGGCCTCCTGGTACAGGAATCTGAGGGGTATAAAAGGCTACAATATAGACGGAGTCTTGCATTACTCCGTTTACACGTCTGCAATCGTATCCCAGAATATTTCGGTACTCATCTGTAAACTTCCATTTAATTTCAGCTATACTGTCTGCCAGCTGCAATTCGTCTTCCCCAAAGGACAGCAGTTTTTTAAAAGTACCTGTTTTGAAATTACTGTATGTTTTGGTGTCACTGTAATATTCCTGATTTTGCAGGAGATAGCGTTGATTTGCCGGAAAGTCTTCTTTAACATTTTCAAAAAATGTTTCCGTAGTATTAAAATTCAGGGTATTTTTAGTTATCAGCTCAGCAGGTGAATTTTTCAACAGACCATCAAAATAGATGCCCGAATACCCACCCAAATTTTGAGATTTCTTGAGCTGATTCTTGACATAATTATGCAGATGAAACTTACGCTCGTAGGTAATGGTTCCGTTTTCAGGAAAAAAGGCATATTGTGCCTGAACACATTTTACCATTAATAAACAGAAAAGCAGAGCAAGAAATACAAATCTATTGTTCATTTTTACTGCCTCCCTTCATTGTCGTAAAATTATAAATGACTCTAAACATAAAAAATCGATTTATGACATTGTTTTGAGTTTCGAAAAAAGTAGAGCCGCTTTGACTTCTGTTAATACCATTTCTTTCATTAAAGAGGTCGTTGACGGATACCTGAGTCTCCAGACTTTTATCTTTGAAAAACTTCTTGGATACATAAGAATTCACATACATATTGTGAATTGGTTTTGCGTATACACCTGTCGCTCCCTGGTAATTTTGGTTAACATCAATACTCAGTTTAAAGTCCTGAGGGAAGATATAACTAAATGTTCCGGAGTTACTGATGGTAAAGGCATTATTGTTAAGCTGAGGCTGAATACTTGAATTCATTTTGCTGAAACCCGGTCTGAGATTTACATTAAAATTAAACCCTGTCTTAGCATATCTGTAAACTCCGAGACCGAAAGAGTAATTCATTCGCTCACTGCGGTTAAGCTCCGGTTCCGAAGCAGTAGTCGTCACATAATTATAAGACCTGTTATAACTGGCTGAAAGGCTCGGAGACACTTTCAAATCTAATTTTTTGAACGCTGTAAAAGAAAACGATCCGTAGATATTTGCATTGAAATTCTGTTTATCGGATACATTTACATACTGTAATGTCCGTTGCCCCGTCGTTGGATTTAGCGTCACAAACGAAGTGATATTGTCCACCACATTTCCGATACTTGCATTCAAGAAGAAGGATTGCTGTTTGAGTTGGCGGTACGAATTAAAGGAAGCGGAAAGGCTATTTCTGTATCCTCCCTCTAAATCCTCATTAGGCAGAAATTCGGTTCTTTGATCTGTATTCTGACGCAAAGGTTTTATCTGGCTTAAGGAAGGTTGCAGTGTATTTCCGGAATAATTAAGTCGTACACTTTTACTTTTACTAAGCTTATAGTTGATGTTAACATTAGGATTATACGACAATTGCGTCACATCCAGTTTAGATTGATCCCCATAGTCATCTCTTACATTAGCAGACGAAGTCAGTCTGTTGTTGATACTAACAGTAAGTTTATCAGCGATATAGTTAAAGCCGAGATTACCTGTGTTACGGTAATTGTGATAAGTTAAATCATTCAGTACGCTCTCATCGAGATCTGTATATTCCTCTGTAAGCGGATCTTTGTTAAAAGATTGTTCCAGTGTTTTTGATTGATACCAGGCATATTCGTAGCCGACATTTGCCGTAATCGACTTACTCAAAGGTTCGGAATAATTAAAAGAAGAAGTCAGTTGATCATTATTTACTGAATTACGTTTGAATTGATCAATAACGTCAAGACTATCCAGATTCACGTATTCCACACTGGAAAAATACTGGTTTTCATCCTTTTGCCTGGTTATATTTCCAGCTATCCGTAGCGTAAGAGAACGTTTTGGTTTTCTAAACTTTTTAGTGTAATAGGCAGATAAGTCGGTATTTTCATTTGTATTCTTATTGAATGAGCGGCCTTCCGTTTTATTGATCGGTTCGTATTCCAGCGTTTGTTCCAGACCTTCAGAAAAAGAAGTATTCTCTCTTTTATTCAGTTTATACCCTACATTAAAGGTGATATTAGAGCTGGAATCCAGTTCCAGATCATACCGTAATCCAGCCTGGTGACCATTATTCAGATTACTGGTCTTTGATGTATTATTTTCAATTTTTGAAAATCACGGTAACTCATCCCGGCTAAACGATGAACTGATATTATCTACCTGCAGTCGGGAATATTTGTAATTGGAATTGATCTTTTGTTTATTGTCTTTCGTCTTATCACTGAATGTAATTCCTGAGTTTATGGCTGTCGGGATCCCTCCACCTGCATATTCTCCATTGAACCCTTCATCTCCTCCCCCTGCCCGGATAACAATTCCACCTCCTTCAAAGGAAGAATCATCCGATCCGCCAACACCAAATCTCTGATTAGAAAAATAACCTAATCCAACCGTGCCCTCGTTACCTGTAACTCCGAATAGGGCCATTTTTTGCGCTCCTTTAAACTTATTAATGACCGCAGAGCCCGAATAATACTTTTCTGGAGCAATACCGCCCTTCAACTCCCCAAACATACCTTTTTTACTTTCTTCCTTGAGACGGATATCAATAGTTTGTGTTCGTTCCCCGTCATCTACACCTGTCCGTGTTGCCATTTCAGATTTCTTTTCATAAACCTGAACTTTAGAAACCATATCTGAGCGGATATTCTTAGTGATTAAAGTAGGGTCGTCTCCAAAAAATTCTTCTCCATCCAGAAGAACTTTTTTTACGGTCTTTCCCTGTGCTGTAATAGATCCGTCTGCATTCACTGTTATTCCGGGAAGCACTTTTAGCAGTTCTTCTACTTTCGAACCTTCTTCAACCTTAAAACTGGCGGCGTCATATTCAATCGTATCTCCCTTTATCACAACAGGTATACGGCCAGTTACCTGAGCCTCCTCTAATAGAATAGCCGTTTTAGACATACTTATTGCCCCGATATCAATGGCCTGTTCCTGAATATGTATCTTTTTTACAAAATCGGCATATTGGGGATAGTTTATGATCAACAGGTACTCACCTGTATCTTTTGCGGTTATGGAAAATTTACCATTCTCGCCTGTGCGGGCGTAGCTCTGCAATACAGAATCTCTGGAACGAAGCAATACGACAGAAGCCTTTTCCAGTTTGGCTTTATCTTTTATGTCGATTACTTCACCTGTAATTTTTGGATTGTGTTGTGCATAAAGCTGTGTCAGGCACAATAAAGTCAACCACAATAAGAGTACATATTTTATCATCACAAAGGCTTGGTTATACGAATTATTCGTAAATATATCAGCTTTTGTGCTAAGATGTAATTTACGGAATCAGATTTAACATTATTTAAGATATAGTATTAATAATTATAAAAATTTAACTTTAAGCAATCGATTGCTTATCTTAAAAAGAAATAAAACAAATTTGTAAATCGGGTTGACGATGGATATTTTTATAATCAAAGAAGGAACAGATTATAAATTTTTGGTAAAAAGATAATTAATCCGACGATCAGGGCAGTCCATGCAGTAATCAGTACAGCGCCTGCTGCTATATCTTTTATACGTTCAATACCAGGATGGTGATCCAGTGTAATCATATTGGCTATATGTTCGATAGCGGTATTGAGCGCTTCCGTGGCGATAACCAGACCAATACACAGGCAAATAGCTATCCATTCCATTCCCGATATATGTAGCCAGAATCCCAAAACAACGGCAATAATTGCTGCCAGTACATGTATCTGTGCATTTGTTTCCTCACGGAATAATACCTTAAGCCCTTTAATTGCATAGCCAAAACTGGCTACACGAGATTTGAGTTTATTATTCAGATTACCCATGCTTTTATGATCAAAAAAGAGTCGCTTTTTTTATTGAAAAGCGACTCCTAAAGATACAGATTCCTTTTAGAAACTGTTAAAATTTTACGGAAACTATATAAGTTCAAATAAGTCTGTAACCCCCAATACTTTACGACTGGTGAATCCTTCCGCATACTGCACCTGGATATTTCTTCCGAATTCCTTTCCTCTACCCTCTGTAGATTTCATAAAATCCGGATTAGAGATATAAGTTTGGGGTTCATCATCCTCACCACCTGAAGAATTAAACTGAGTCTTATAGGCCAGTACAGCCTTTTCTTTAATATGCCAGTAATCTGTGACATCCAGTATCACATCCGGTCTTATATACTGATCTTGTATTAATTGCAGCAAAAGTCTGGGACGAAAAGCTTCCTGTGGTTTGCCGTCTATTTCTGTTTCTATACGACGCAATCCTGCCAGAAACAAGGCGTCATAGACCAGCTGGCTCGCACGTCCGTGATCCGGATGCCGATCAGACAAGGCATTTGTAATAACAATCTCAGGTTGGAATTTACGGATACACTTTATAATTTCCCGTTGTTCCATTTCTTTATTTTCGAAAAAACCGTCGCGCAAATCCAGATTTTCACGGACAGCTACACCTAATATTTCAGCTGCATCCTGAGCTTCTCTGCTCCGTGTCTCGGCTGTTCCGCGCGTGCCCAGTTCGCCTCTGGTCAAGTCCACAATACCAACTTTTTTACCTTCAGCTACGTATTTTGCAATCGTTCCTCCTGCTCCTAATTCGGCATCATCAGGATGAACAGTCATTACCAATAAATCTAATTTCATGTTATGACATCATTATTATCCGGCACAAAGATACAATTTTCACCTTCATTCCAGTGTCATTATTCGTTCAGGAGTGCTTCGATTTTACGCGTAATGCGGGAAGAATTGGGCCCTGTAAATGGATAAAAGAAATCCACGACCTCTCCTTTCCGGTTAATGAGATATTTGTGAAAATTCCATAAAGGTTTGACATTCACAGATCCGTTTAATTCTTTATGAGACAGATACTTAAATAGCGGATCTACATACTCTCCCACTACATGTGTTCGTTTGAATACGGGAAAGGTAACCTGCTGCTGCAGGCGACAAAATGTCTCCAGCCGGCGTCCGGTCAGCGGCTCTTGCTGATTAAAATTATTAGAAGGAAAGGCCAGTACTTCAAAACCCTGATCCTTATATTTTTTATAAAGTCGTTCCAATGCTTTGTACTGACTGGTAAATACACATTTACTCGCCGTGTTAACAATTAACAATACTTTATCATGATAATCTTCCAATGACTTTTTTTCGCCATTGAACTCCAAAGCGTGAAAATTGTAAACAGATTGCATAGGCTATATTTTTTTACTGAAGCGGCGGAGATGCTACCGGACGCGTTCTCTCAAAACTTCTGATAATGTTTTCGATCTCAAAATCTTCCTGACTATCGTACGTGCTTTTCAGATTGTGACCAAATACTTTTGCGATACCCTGATAGAAAAATGCAGTAAGTCCTCCTTTCATTTCTCTCACCATGTCATAGCTGGTTTTTCCGGTTTGTCTGTCCACCAGTTTTATTAATATTTTACCCTGTGATACAGACAGATTTTTGATTTCCTTGGTAAACTTCTCCTTAATTTCTTCTTCGCAGGCTTTAATCAGTCTTTTTTGTTCTTTTTTATCATTGACCACTGCCAGATCTCTGTCCAGCTGATCGTATCTTTTTTGTGCATAGATGGCATAAGGCAATACACGCAATACATTTCTTCTTAGTCTGAGATATTCTTTTTTTGCGTCTTCACTGCTCCATATACGTTTGCCCGTCACGACCACTTCCGGTATAGGAAACCAGGGCACTACTTCTCCGTCATCCAATGTAGTTGTGGCATAATGCTCTACCACTTCCGGCTCACCTCCACCATACTGAGGTTTAATCAATGTCTGCCCGTTTCCAAAAAGTGGAAGAAGCAGAAAAAGCACAAATCCGGGTACATATATTATTTTCATTTTTGCATCAAAAAAAGCCTTTTGTTTTTATTCTGATAAATAATTTTACTACATTTATTCAAATGAAAACAGATATCCATATAAAGGTACTTTTTTCTGTCCTAATTTAATAAAAATATTTAAAGTATCTTAAAAATTTTACAGCACGTTTATGAAAGAGTATGTGATTGATATTGAAGCTGAAAACAAAGAAATTCGCAAAAGATATAGAGATTTATTGAGAGCGTGCAAGCCGACTTTACAACGCGGTGACAAACAAGAGATACGTAAAGCATTTGATCTGGCTCTGGAAAGTCACAAGGAAATGCGCCGCAAATCGGGCGAGCCTTATATTTTCCACCCTATTGCCGTAGCCAAAATCGCGGCAGACGAGATCGGGCTTGGTACCACCTCTATTGTTTGTGCACTGTTGCATGATGTCGTAGAAGATACAGCCATCACCTTACAGGAAATCGAAGATCAGTTTGGCAAGAAAGTCGCCCGGATCATCGATGGCCTGACCAAAATATCAGGAATATTCGATCCGAACAGTTCTATGCAGGCGGAAAACTTCCGTAAAATGCTGCTGACACTGGCCGACGATGTACGTGTTATACTTATTAAACTGGCAGACCGCTTACATAATATGCGGACGATGGAGTTTATGGCACGTGACAAGCAGTTAAAAATCGCTTCCGAAACAAGTTATCTTTATGCTCCGCTGGCACACAGATTAGGGCTCTACGCAATTAAATCCGAACTGGAAGATCTTTCCATGAAATATACGGATCCGGATACCTATAAATTTATTGCGAAAAAGCTCAATGAAAAGAAAGCCGAGCGTGAAAAATTTATTTCGGATTTCGTCGGACCGGTTAAAGAAATCCTGGAAGAACAAGGTATTAAAGCCGAAGTATTCGGACGCCCTAAATCTATCCATTCTATCTGGAATAAGATGCGGAAAAAGTCTATCCCATTTGAAGAGGTATATGACTTGTTTGCGATCCGTATTATCATTGATACGGCTTATGAAAAAGAGAAAACAGAATGCTGGAAGGCCTACTCTATTGTAACAGACCTATACAGACCTAATCCGGATCGCCTGCGGGACTGGGTGTCTTCTCCCAAAGGAAATGGATACGAATCGTTGCACACTACTGTAATGGGGCCACGTGGTCAATGGGTAGAGGTGCAGATACGAACCAAACGCATGAATGAAATTGCGGAAAAAGGATTTGCAGCCCATTGGAAATACAAAGAGTCTAATTCGGACAGCGGACTGGATCAATGGATTCAGAAAGTAAGAGATGTACTGAGCAGTGCTGATTCAAATGCACTGGACTTTGTGGATGACTTTAAGATGAATCTTTTCTCTGATGAGATTTTTATTTTTACGCCCAAAGGAACCCTTATTCAGTTGCCGAATGATGCCACAGCACTGGATTTTGCATTTGAAATACATTCGGATATAGGTGCTACCTGTATCGGTGCAAAGGTCAATCACAAGCTCGTACCACTGAGTCATAAGTTGCAGAACGGAGATCAGGTCGAGATCATTACCTCCGGTAAACAGGTGCCAAAAGAGGATTGGCTAAATTTTGTGGTAACAGCCAAAGCCAAGTCTAAAATACGTTCGTCTCTGAAAGAGGAAAAACGACGTGTTGCTGAAGATGGCAAGGAAATCCTGGAACGTAAACTGAAATCGTTAAAGATTACCTATAACACCGATAATATCAATAAGATTTCCAATTATTTTAAGTTTCCGAGTTCACAGGAACTGTTTTACAATGTGGCCAAAGGAACGATAGATATCAAAAATCTTCGCGATTATGCCGCAAGTGAAAAACTGATTGATACTTCGCCAAGCCAGTTTAGCTCTCACATCAGCGGATTAGTAGAAAAAATAAACAAGAAAGATCTGGATACGCTGCTGATCGGGGATGATCTTCAGGAGGTAGACTATACGCTGGCTCCTTGTTGTAATCCTATCCCGGGAGATGATGTATTCGGATTTCTGACTGTAAATGACGGCATAAAAATACACCGGACCAGCTGCCCGAATGCGTCTAAGCTGATGGCTAACTACGGATATCGTATTTTAAAAGCTAAATGGGCTTCTTCTACTTCCAACAACGTGGCTTTCCTTACCGGATTACGTATAGTTGGAATTGATGATGTCGGATTGGTCAATAAGATTACAACCGTTATATCTCAGGAGTTTAAGGTTAATATCCGCTCCCTTTCTATTTCGAGTAATGAGGGTATTTTTGAAGGTAATATTATGGTATTTGTCAACGATACAGATCAGTTGGATAACCTGATTAAAAACCTTAAACATATCAGCGGAATAACCGGAGTGACACGATATGAATCGGAGAATTAAATCAACTGAATCTCACATTTTTGAAAAAAGCAATTTTGTGAATCTAATTTGGTAAATTTGTAAAGAATCTTAAGTTTGATATGAATCTAGCAGAAAATTACGCCACTGTAAAAAAGATATTCGAGGCTTATCTGGAAAACAAAAATCTGAGAAAGACTCCTGAGCGCTACGCTATTTTGGAAGAAATCTACTCGCGCTCCGATCACTTTGATGTTGAGTCATTGTATATTCACATGAAAAATAAAAAGTATCGTGTGAGCAGGGCTACAGTGTACAATACATTAGAATTATTGGTGTCATGTGACCTGGTAACCAAACACCAGTTTGGCCGTAACATGGCTCAGTTTGAAAAATCTTTTGGCTTTAAACAACATGATCACGTGATTTGCATAGAATGCAATAAGGTGGTCGAATTTTGTGACCCGAGGATCAATCAGATCCAGAGTCTGATGGGAGATTTGTTGAAGTTTGACATCAAGCATCACTCCCTTAATCTGTATGGTGTCTGTGAAGATTGCCAGGAGAAAGATAAAGCCGCCAAGGCAAAAGCCGAAAAAACGGTTATTTCAAATTAATATTGACTATTGGTAAAATATTATAGTACATTTGTTCGGAAAAACTACTACCGTAATTTTTCCGAACATTTTTGTTTTAGAATAAGTCATTATCTAAATATATTTTTAATCTCAATACAAAAAAGCTATGCAAGTTGATGTGCTTTTGGGCCTACAATGGGGCGATGAAGGTAAAGGAAAAATCGTAGATGTTTTATGTCCTGAATACGATTTGATCGCACGTTTCCAAGGCGGCCCTAACGCCGGACACACATTGGAGTTTGATAACAAAAAATTCGTATTGAACACTATCCCGTCTGGTATCTTTAATGAAGGTATCATGAATCTTATCGGGAATGGTGTTGTTATTGATCCGATTATCCTTAAAAGAGAGTTAGACAATTTGAAAACTGCCGGCTTCGATCCGGTTGGTAAAGGGAATCTGGTTTTGGCGCGCAAAGCTCACCTTATCCTTCCTACCCACCAATTGCTGGATGCTGCTTCAGAATCTAAAATGGGTGCTGGCAAAATTGGTTCTACACTTAAAGGTATCGGCCCGACTTACATGGACAAAACAGGCCGTAACGGTCTTCGTGTAGGTGATACGACATTGCCGGATTTTAAAGAACGCTATGAGAAACTAAAAGAGAAACATCTGTCTATTTTAGCTCATTACGGCGAAATCCCTGATTTCTCTGAAAAAGAACAAGCGTTTCTGGCGGCAATTGACTATATCAAAACTATTCCTCATGTAGATTCTGAGCACCTGGTGAATCAGTATCTGAAATCCGGTAAAAGTGTTTTGGCTGAAGGTGCACAAGGTACATTGTTAGATGTAGATTTCGGATCTTATCCGTTCGTTACATCTTCTAATACAACTACTGCCGGAGCATGTACAGGTCTGGGAGTAGCTCCTAATAAAATCGGCAAGGTCTATGGTATTTTCAAAGCATATGCAACCCGCGTAGGTGGCGGACCATTCCCTACTGAACTGCATGATGAAGTTGGTGAGGAATTACGTAAGCTTGGACACGAATTCGGTGCGACTACAGGACGTGCACGTCGTACAGGATGGATTGATATTCCGGCATTGAAATATGCTATTATGCTGAATGGTGTGACGGAACTGATTATGATGAAAGCGGATGTATTAGATACATTTGATAAAATCTATGCGTGTACACATTATAAGCATGATGGTCAGGTAATTGACTATATGCCTTATGAGATCATTACGAATGAGGCTGAGCCTGTGCTGGAAGAAATCCAGGGCTGGAATCAGGATCTGACTGGTATCACTTCAGAAAGTGAAATTCCGGAAGCATTGAAAAATTACATTTCTTATCTGGAAAAAGCGTTGGAAGTTCCTATTACGTTCCTTTCCGTAGGTCCGGATCGTAAACAAACGTTATCCTTATCTAAATAATTAATGCGAATCGAAGATATACATTCGATCGATTCCAATAGCAAATTTCATCAAAAAGCATTGCAATGGGCGATGCAATTTGATGAAATTTGTTTCTTTAACTCCAATGAGTCAGCTGATGAATGGTCTTCCTTTGACTGTTGTCTGGCTGTTAAAGCTGTATCACAATTTGTTGCCGATGGCACCGATACCTTTTTAAAAGCACAACATTTTATAGATCAGTATCCCGGAACATTTATTCCCGGATTTCTTTCTTATGATCTGAAAAATGAAATTGAAGATCTGACCACAGACAAACCCGATATTCTACAGTTTCCGCTTGCTTATTTCTTTGTGCCTGCTGTTGTAATCACCATAAAAAACGGAAACGTATCTATCGAGGCGGAGGATCCGGAGCACATTCTCAAAGAAATACTATCCCAGCAATATTTCCCGAAAACCTTTCAGTTTTCAGATACGATCAAAGCGAGATGGACAAAAGCTGAATATCTGCATGCTTTCGATCGTATTCAGTCTCATATTCAACAAGGTGACCTTTACGAGGCAAATCTTTGTCAGGAATTTTACGCTGAACATGCTGTAATTGATCCTTTGTCCGTTTATCAGCAATTGTCAGAAGTCTCTCCTACTCCGTTTTCTACTTTTTTCAGAAGGGGTGATCACTATATTTTATCCGCATCACCGGAACGTTTTATGGCTAAACGGGAAAATTTACTGATTTCTCAACCGATCAAAGGTACTGCCCCGCGAGGTGCAACATCTACAGAAGATCAGCGTATCATACGTCAGCTGCAGGACTCCCAAAAGGAAATTGCTGAAAATGTAATGATTGTTGATCTGGTACGAAATGACCTGACCAGAAGTGCAGTAAAAGGTTCGGTAAAAGCTGACCGATTATTTGAAATACAAAGTTTCAAACAGGTTCATCAGATGGTTTCTACTATTACCTGTCAAAAATCAGCTGATGTAACGGATATGGAAGCTATAAAAAACACTTTTCCCGCAGGATCTATGACCGGAGCTCCGAAAATTGCAGCCATGAAACATTGTGAAGAAATCGAAAATACCCGCAGAGGATTATATTCTGGGGCAATCGGTTACTTCTCACCAAACGGAGACTTTGATTTTAATGTCGTTATACGGACTCTTTTGTATAATGCTTCCTCACACTACATTTCTTTCCATACCGGCGGTGCGATTACTAACCAGGCGGAAGGTGAGCAGGAATATGAAGAATGTCTACTGAAGGCTAAAAGTTTATTAGATGCCCTCCAAACCTCTATAGGTTAAAATTATCTATACAAGAATAGTAGATAAAATTTAATAGCTCATTTATTTTTCAGAAATTTGCAGCGCATCGTATGTCAGCTGTCTATATTGATATCCACACCCATAAGAGTGAAACGGTTACTCCCCTATCTGCTATCTGTCAGATACACAGTGTTGCGCTGAATAATGGCGAAACTGTAAATAGCAAGTGCACTACCGCCGGACTGCACCCCTGGTACCTGAATAATGAAGGAAGTGAAAATGCACTGGAACAACTTCGCACACTTCTTGATGAGGGCAAACTTTTGGGAGTAGGCGAATGTGGTATAGACAAGGTTATCCAAACGGATGTACATATTCAGAAGGAAGTCTTTGCCGCTCAGATCCGATTAGCTGCGCAATATGATAAACCTTTGATCATACATTGTGTACGTGCTTTTGAAGAAGTAATGCAAACCTTATCTTCCCAATTGTTTCAGGGAAAGGTTGTTTTTCATGGCTATCACAAGAATGAAATTCTGGCGAAGCAACTGATTGCCAAAGGCTATTATCTTTCCTTTGGAAAGGCTGTTTTGAACGGCAGCATGGATAAAGTACTGACTGAAATTCCTGTAGACCGGATCTTTTTGGAAACAGATCATGCAGCTGTGGGTATTGAAGAAATCTACGCTTATGTGGCAGGCGTAAAACAAATTGAATTAACAAAATTTAAAGCATATATAATACAGAATTATCATTCTGTTTTTGAGTAATTATGAAAGATTTGTCTTGGCTTTCACGTACGGAAGCATTAGTAGGGCGTGAAGCATTGGAAAAACTGGCTAATTCGCATGTAATGATGCTGGGATTGGGTGGTGTAGGCTCGTATGCGGCGGAATTTATCTGCCGGGCCGGAGTAGGCAAAATGACTATCATTGATGGCGATACGGTAGATCCTACCAATCGCAACCGTCAGCTCCCTGCCCTCTCTACCAATCACGGAGAGTCTAAGGCAGAGATTATGAAAGAAAGGTTAATGGCCATTAATCCGGAATTGGATCTGACAGTAATTCAGGATTTTATTATTCCTGAAAAAATACCTGCACTCCTGGATTTAAAGCCGGATTATTGTGTTGAGGCTATTGATAGCATCACGCCAAAGCTATTTTTTATTCGTCTGGCACTGGATGCGAAAGTTCCTTTTGTCAGTTCTATGGGAGCTGGTGGTAAGGTAGATCCTACGAAGATAAAAATTGCAGATATCAGTGAGTCGTACAATTGTAAACTGGCACAACACATTCGTAAAAAATTGAGGAAGCATGGGATCCGTGATGGTGTCAAAGTTGCTTTTTCTACCGAATTGCCGGATAAAAATTCTTTACTCTATACGGATGGCAGTAATTTTAAGAAGTCTGCTTACGGTACGATGTCGTATTTACCGGCAGCTTTTGGCGGAGCGATTGCATCTGTCGCTATCCGGGATCTGATGACGGTTTAAATTTAAACTTCTATTGCAAAACTAATATTTTTAGCATTATATTTGTGTAATGGCTAAAACTATGAGTGTATCAGAAGATCGCATTTATGCTATTGTTGATATTGAGACAACCGGAGGATATGCAGCAAATAGCGGTATCACGGAGATCGCTATTTATCTGCATGATGGTCATCAGGTCATTGATTCCTATCAAACCCTGATCAATCCGCATAAGGAGATTCCTTACCATATTCAGATGCTTACGGGCATTACTCCCGATATGTTGACGGATGCACCCTCATTTGAGGATGTGGCTGCTGAGATTTACTCCTTTCTGGAAGACAAGATCTTTGTCGCACATAATGTTAATTTTGATTATTCCTTTGTCTATTCCCATCTCAAAGCCTGTGGTTATCAATGGAAATCTCCCAAACTTTGTACTGTACGGCTGGCCAGAAATGTTTTTAAGGGATTTTCGTCTTATAGTTTAGGCAATCTGTGCCAGCGTCTGGACATCCCGATTTCCGACAGACACCGTGCAGCAGGTGATGCAAAAGCCACTGTCATTCTCTTTGAACGTATCCTCTCACAGGATACAGAAGGATTGATTAATAGTTTTCTGCAGACACATGCCAAAGAGCAACTTTTACCCACACATATTGATAAAATAGTATTTGAACGCCTGCCTTCAACCCCCGGAATCTATATATTTAAAAATAATAAGGGCAAGATCATCTATGTAGGTAAAGCTATAAACATCAGAAAAAGGGTACTCAGTCATTTTACCGGAAACAACACATCCAACAGGCGGCAATTATTTTTGAAGGAAATTTTTGATATTGATTTTGAAGAATCCGGAACGGAGTTAATGGCCTTACTTATGGAATGCCAGTTGATCAAAAAACATTGGCCGGCACACAACCGGGCTTTGAAACAGTATGAACCCAAATTAGGTCTGATGACCTACGAAGATATAAATGGTTATATGCGCCTGGCCATTACTAAAGTTGCAAAAGGAATTACCTGTATTCGCTATTTCGAACGTCCGTATGATGCCAATCAGATGTTACTTAAGCTTATTCAGGATTTTGATCTCCATCCATTATTATGTGCTTTCTATTCCGACAAGACGGCCTCAGCCCATGGAAGACATGTAGAATCCAGATATATGGAAACAGAAAAAGCCGAATATTATAATGATAAAGTCACAGCAGCTCTGGATTCTCTGATCCTGAAAAAGAAAAGCTACATTCTGATTGATCAGGGCAGACATAAGGAAGAAAAGAGCTATATATATGTAAAAGAAAATAATCTCTATGCCTTAGGTTTTCTGGATCAATACCATGAAAGTCAACAGATAGAGGATATCATAAGCAAAGATGACCGCTGCGTCAGTAATTATTATATGATGCAGCTTGTGGAGCAGTTTGCAGAGAAAAATCCGGATAAGATTTTGTTACCGGATCTGCATATGAGTTAAAATGTATTCCTGAAATTGTTCAGGCAATTACATCTTTGCAAAGAAATTAAAAGTTTGTTCTGCAATAAGCTTTGGAGTTCTGCCTGAGGGATCGGTGATTCGTTCTTCGTACAACTCCATCTTTATTGCTTTAACATCATCCGGGATTTTACAGGTTTCATCTTTTGTATAGTTATATCCCGCAATATCAGCACTTTCTTTGCCGGGAATCTTTTTGATTTCTACAAAACATTTCAGTGTCAGGATATTGCCTTTCTCCTCTCCTTTTTCTAAACGAATTTTACTTACCTGATGAATATTGTGTCCTCCGGAACTGATATTTCCCTGTATACGAAACTTTACAGTTTTCTCTTTTTTGGAAATCAGGAGGATCGTGGGATTAAGACGCTCCGCAATTTCTTTACGGGTTGTATAATGCTGTACAGCTCCCGTTTCCGGGATTTCTTTTGTAACTCGATTGGGTTCGGTATAAATGGTTGTGACTTTCAGTTTCTGAGCACTGGCGTTAGAACTCAACACAACCCACAACGAGGTTAAAATGATAAAATATTTCACTTCTTTATTTTTAATAACTTCTTAAATTAAAACATAACCTTGTTTGCGCACATATATCGCGTGTGCAATTTATTTATAACCATCCCGTATTGTCACAAGCGGACGCTTGCGCCAGAGAAGCGTTAGCGTACGCGTGTGCAGTAAGTACATATTTTTGTATTCTAATTTATTCCGTTTTTGGCATCTTTCAATATTTTTTCAGCGTGCAGTCTTATGGGTTTGGATAATAATTTGAAATTTGAATCTCTTTCTTCACGATAAGGGTCAGCTTCTTCAAATGATATCCAACCTGTAATTTTTGATTTTGAAAGCTTTTTTTGACCTCTCCTGGTATAAACAATAACTTTCAATGGTTTGGCGTCTAAACCGTCTGATTCTTCAAAATAAGTCAGGTAAAACTCTGGAAAACCATCTTTGTCTGCATCACCGACTTCGCAATAATTAATGAGGTATCGCGGTTGTGCCAGACCTTTTGCAAAATCTCTAAAGGTAATTTGCGAAATTAATCCACCGTGATCTTCCAGAAAAATTCCTGCATGCAAATCCTTAGGATGATCATCTAAATAGGCTTCATTTTCAGCTTTACTTTCGTTCAGATACCAAACATAGCTTCCATAGTTGGGAACAAAGGATTTCACAATCATAACCGGATTTCCTGCTAATGGATTTCCAAGGTCCTCTATAATCTCATTATATTTTTTGTTGGAAGAAAAATATACTCCTGTTTTTATTTGTGCAAAGGTTGAGATGCTTATCATACAGGTAACAATGGGCAATAACTTTCTGAAAATCATAGTGTATCCTTTTTTAATTTATTGTTTTAATTTTCTTTGTATTCTCTTCCGGAATAAATATCGATATAATAGTAAATGGTTTCGCCTTCGTGGAGCTTAGCATTGACTAATCCATCCGAATTAATGGATTTATAAGCATTCGATCCTATATTCTTTTTATTCTTATTATCATAAAGTGTATACAGACCATCTTTCTCTTTTTGAAGGGAATAGATTTCTTTTTCTGTATCCAAAACCGAAATATCATTGTATTCAGGTTTTACCTCCCAGGTCTTTGTTTTGCTATTCCACAAGCCCATTGTTCTCACTTCTTTTTCGTCTTCAATCCGGATAAGATATAAATCATTCATACCCTGATAATAACTTATTTTTCCAAACTTCCAGTTTTTTTCATTGAACTGATTGGGTAAAATAATTTTCCTATCGGGCCAAACCAGATATCCAACCTGATCCAAAACCTTAAAATTATAGGCATCGATAGTATCTGTAACATTTCCTTTGGTATCGATATAAAGCCAGTCATATGCCCAAACATCCTGATCGTAATTAAAAACACCGAGTAAAAAGTAAGGTGAATTGGTAATGGAATACAGCAAGGATGTTTTTTTAATAAAATCAATCTGCGAAGCTGTTGCCTTTGTTATTTCCTTTGGAAATACCTTATCATATTGTGGAAAGGCATAAACATCATTGGTTTTACTATCCATTAAAAGTTTAGGGATATCCGGTTTATACCGTTCCTTATTAACTTCGTTTAATATTATATTTTCCTTACCAAACCGAATTAATAGGGTTTCAGTACCTTGCAGACTATTGTGAATTGCTTTTTTCTGATTCAATCCATATACTGAAAAAGTTGAATTTGAAGATTTGATAAAGCGTTTATCTTCCAACAATTCAGCAATATTATTCTCAACGTTGTGTAAACGATTTTTTTTGATTTCATAAAGACTTCCATTCCAAAAAACATGGTTTTCATCTACAGAAACAAAATTCAGATAATAATTGTCTTCCAGGTACGGGATATCCTCCCTGAGTAAAACTTGTCTGGTTTCTAAAATACCAATCTCAAATTTATGATAGGTTTGTTCCTTCTTGATGCCGCCTCCCATGATATTCCAATCCCATTTCCATACAGGCATTTTCTTTTGGTATTCCATATCTTTTTTATAAAATGTAAGTCCGTTTACAACATTCATATCTATATTTTCTTCTGAAAAATTCAAAATTATTTTGCCTGTTTCATCTATGACTGCAGATTCATTCTTTTCATTCCCAACAATTGCAAAACCTGTAGCTGTAAATAAAGAGGCTGCCTTAAATTTTTGATTAATAGTGGGCTTTAAACTTGTTTTCTCTACGTAAGTAAAATCATTCTGTTTCGTTAAAAAAGGAACAGCATTTATGGTTTTCATTTCTGAGATCACTACCTGAGGATTATCATTTTTTTCCTGTGTACAGGCCATAACTGAAGTCAACATAAAAAGGTACTCAATATTAATATTCTCATGCATCAAAAGTTTATTCATCATATTGATCAATATTAGATAGAAATACAGAATAAAAAAATCCCCGTTATTGGCTATATTTTGGTTCATTCATCAAACGAATAGCTTCAAAAACAATCTGACACTGATTTCAAACAAAACATCCCTGCCATAATGCTGGTAAGGATGTTTTTCTTTTACATATTATTGCCGGCTTTACTTGAACGAGTCCTGTTTCTTTATTCTCCCCTCCTTAATCTCTTCCGATGGTTTGATGATAATTTTGTCCTCCGGATCCAGATTACCGAAAACCTCCGTCAGTGTATCTAAACGAATTCCTTCATGTACAGCAATCCGTTTTACTTCATCGTTATTTAACGTCAAAATATAAGTTCCTGACTGTGTATTTAATATACTCTTTGTCTGTACCCAATTAGTGGCATTTTTACGTTTTAATTTCAGTTTGACTTGTGCATAATCTCCTCCCTGCAGTTCGCCCGACGGGTTGTTTACATCAAACTCCAGTGTAAGCGACCGGTCTTGCTGGTCAAGCAATCCCGAGGTACGGGAAAGTCTGGCGTCAAATGTTTTACCCGGCTGAGAGCTGACCGTAAACGTAGCGTACATCTCCCGCTGAACGGATGATGCGTGCTTTTCGGGCAGGGATAACGTCAGGCGGAGCTTATTACTCTGCGCCATCATAAACAAGGGTATATTGCTTCCTGCTCCCGCTAATGCGCCAACTGAAATATTCCTTTGGGTTATCACGCCGTCAAACGGTGCGGTGATACGTAGATACTGTTGTAATTGCGATGAATGCGCCGTACCTGCTTTGGAAGCATCATAAGCGGATTTGGCACTTTCCATTGCGCTTTTAGCCCTGTCGAGTTCAATATCTGCAATTGCTCCGGTTGTTTTGGAAGCCGTTATCAATCGGTCATATGCCTGTTTTGCATAAAGGTAATCGCTATAAACCTTTTGCTCGGTAGATTTATCGGAAAGATATTGCTGCTGCATTTCGGGAGCTTCCAATACGGCCAAAAGCTGACCTTTCCTAACTCTGTCCCCTCTATCCACATACAACCGCTGTACAAATCCGGTAACCTTTGCATATACAGAGACCTGCTCATAGGGTTTCAGTTCTGCCGGAACGGATATCTCATATTCAGGATTGATAACCTGTACAGGTGCTGTCTTATAATTCATGGATTTTACAGGCTCTTTTTTCGCTTGTGGCTTTTCCTGTTCTTTTTGTGAGCAAGCCGAAAGCAGCAATACCAACAATATGGTCAATGCCAATAGAGCTGTTGTTTTTCTATTTATTGAAATGCTGTGATACATTGTAATGTTAATTTTAAAGTTTATGATATCGTTTGTTTACCGGACTGTTCTGCATAGTACCTGCTTTCGTAATCATCAGGATCTAATGACGGGCTAATAACTTTAGTCCTTGACATCAGAGAAGAAAAGAAATGTGGTACGAGTAATAAGATGGTGACGGTAGATGCAATCAGACCACCGATAACCGCCCTGCCCAAAGGAGCTATCTGCTCTGCTCCGTCGCCTAAACCCATTGCCATCGGCAACATTCCGGCAAGCATGGCTGCAGCGGTCATCAGTACAGGTCTTAGCCTTGAGGAAGCGGCAAGTCTTGCAGCGTTGGCTGGTTTCAAGAGTAATTTTTTACGGTAGTATTCCGCCTGATTGACCAGTAGTACCGCATTGGAAACCGATACCCCGAGTGACATAATAATACCCATATAAGATTGCAGATTGAGCGTACTGCCTGTAAAGAAAAGGATAATCAGACTGCCTGCAATTACGGCAGGCAACACTGAAAGGATAATCAAAGGGACTTTGAATGATTGGTAATAAGCCGATAGCATCAGGAATATGGCCATAATGGCCACACCCAAACCAGCCAGAAGACTTCCTAATGTATCATCCAGCAATTGTAATGTTCCCTCTGTCCAGATAGTCGTACCACGCGGCGGTACTCCTGCATCTTTAATGGCTTGTTTCACTGCCCAAGAAGCCGTGCCCAGATCCTTCCCGTATACATTGGCAACAATGGTTACATAACGGTTTGGTCCCTTACGGTTTACCTGTGCCGGAGCTATCACCCTGCGTATAGTCGCTACATCTTCCAGTACAGGACGAAGGCTTCCCGCTTTCAAAGGAAGTGACCGCAATCTTTCTTCCGACATCATACCCTCCGGTATCTGTACCTGTGTCTGGAATACCAATCCAGATTTCGGATCAATCCACAGGTTTTTGTCCGTAAAACGGGTAGATGAGGTCGCCGTAACCAGACTGCGGGTAATATCCTGAATTGTCAGTCCGAACTGTCCGGCAAGGTCACGGTTTACTTCAATTTCCATATTCGGATAAGCAATGGGTTCTGCAATCCGGATATCCCGCAGATAAGGAACTTTTTTCAGATTAGCTTCAATCTTTGAGGCATGTGCAAAAGCGCCTTTTACCTGACCTGCGCCTACTTTGACTTCAATCGGTGTCATTGCTCCCTGTCCCATAATTTTTTCGGTCAGCTCCATCGGTTCGAAATTAAAAGCAACTTCAGGATGCTTCTCTGTAATCTTATTGCGGATTTTTTCTTTGAAATCTTCCATTGAACCGCCGTAAACCTCCTGATTAACGGATATTTGCAATATTGCTTCGTGAGAAGAATTACTGAAAAGGAAAATGGGGTTAATAGGTGACCCTGCGGGATGCATTCCTACAAATGCAGAAGTAATATTCAGTCCGTTTTCAGGCAGTTCGGCTTTGATTTCATTGGTAATATCTTTGACAATCTGTTCTGTTTTTTCAATTCTGCTTCCCTGTGGAGCCTGTATACGTAACTGAAAATCACCATTATTGGAAACTGGCATTACATCTGTACCCACGACAGTCAAAAGTAAACTTGCGATAGCGCAAGCAACCAACACATACACGATAAAAAGCGGTACGGCTCTGGTTGACCATTTACGCATACGGTAGGAATAATTGACACGGAATTTGTCAAAGAAGGCCCGTTTTCTTGCTGAAATGGTTTCTGAGTTGTGTTTGTTCTTCATCATCCAGTTTGCCAGTATCGGTACAAAGGTCTGCGAAGCCAGAAAGGAAGCTATCATAGCAAAGGCAACAGCCATCGATAAAGGCATAAACATATCTTTTGGAATACCTGTCATAATAAAGGCTGGGGTCAATACCGCAAGAATACAAAGCAATATCAGCAATTTAGGAATAGAGATTTCCAGCAAAGCATCCACAATCGCCCGCTGTTTGGGCTTACCCATTTCCATATGCTGATGTATATTCTCTATCGTTACCGTAGCTTCATCGACAAGAATACCGATAGACAGAGCAAGACCGCTCAAAGTCATAATATTGATGGTCTGCCCGAAAAGGTACAAGGTCGTAACTGCGGAAAGAACGGCAATCGGAATAGTAAATACAACAATGATAGCTCCCCGTGTATCGCCAAGGAACAATAATATGACCAACCCCGTGAAAACCGCTCCTAAAATCCCCTCGTGGATAAGGTTGGAAAGAGAGCGTTCGATATAGCTGGATTGGTCAAATTCATAGCTGACCTTTACATCTTCGGGCAATTGATCTTTCAGCATCGGAATGGCATTTTTCAGGTTTTCCACAGCATCCAGTGTGGAAGCATCCGCTTTTTTAATAATGGGCAGGTAAACCGAACGTTTGCCGTTTATCAAAGCGTAACCTACGGTCTGGTCTGCGCCGTCTTCTACACGGGCAACATCGCCTACATATATGGTGCGGTTAGCACTTGTTTTCACAGGGGTTTTCAATAGCTCTTCCGGTCCCTTGGCAATGGAATTAATGGGTGCCATCAGGTTTTCCTCTCCTATCCGGATATTTCCGGCAGGTGACGGAAGGCTGTTTCTCGTAATGGCAAGCGTTATATCTTCGGGACTTAACCCGTTCGCCTGCATAGCATCGGGGTCAATGTTGATAACGATAGAACGCACATTGCCACCGAAAGGTGCAGGGGAAGTAATACCCGGAATTTGTACAAACATCGGCCTGATTTTGGTCAATGCTAATGTTTGTATTTCATTAACAGAACGCTGATCACTTTCAAAAACGAGATTACCAACCGGAAGCGAACTGCCGTCAAAACGTACCACCATCGGTGGGACGGCTCCGGGTGGCAGAAAGCCCATTGCCCGGGAAACGGATGTGGACACCTCCCCGGCAGCCTGTGCCATATTCGTTCCCGGATAAAAGGTCAGCTTCATCAGGGTCAGGCCCTGTACACTTTTGAAATCAATATTTTTGACGCCGCTCACAAACAGGAGAACCTTTTGGAACTCATTTGCCATAAAACCGTCCATATATGCCGGTGATAATCCACCATAAGGCATAGCAACATACATCGCCGGTAATTCCACTTCGGGAAATATATCTACGTTTATTTTTTTTATAGTATTGTAGGAAAAGAAAGCTATTGCGAGTATGACAACCATAATCGCAATAGGTTTTCTTAACGCAAATCTTATTATGTTCATATACGATTAATTAAAGGTTATTAAACAAAAAGTCGAAATCAGCAGTCAGTTCTGCCTCGTAAACCAGCAATACCCAGTAATCACGGGAAGCCTCAATATGGGCGTTCTCCGCCTGTTCGAGTAAGATGCGTATCTGCAACAGTTCGCTCAAGGTGATTAATCCACTTTTATATCTTGCCCGGTACATATGGTATGCATCCTGAGACTGCTGCACAGCGAGCTTTGTTTTCTGAAGTTGGCTATACTGCTGAATGATTTTTGCCTGCGAAGCGGATAAATCTGCCTGCATAGCCTGTTCATATTGTGCATGTAAAAATCTGGTGCTTTCCGCTTCTTTAAAAAGCTGCTGACCTTTCATACGATTTGTATGCAGACTGGTCAGATTCCATGTGATACCGATACCTGCCAAAAAGTTACTGGTGGTATTGTTAAATCCATCTTTCCAGGCTCCCGATACCGCTCCGTTCGGATTGATACCCGTGCCCCGATACGCATATCCGCCTAACAAGTTAATGGAAGGCAAAGAAGATCTTTCTTGCGCTTCCCCGCTTAACATGTAATACTCAGATTGTTTATCCAGAGCATCTAAAACAGGGTGCGAGACATTTATAATCTTGCTTTTGCCGAATCTATTTTCTGCCATGTTCTCAAATCTGTTGGCCGATGCGGTATAATTGATGGTATCATTACCATACAATTCCAAAAGCTTGATATAAGCGGCCTTTTCAAAGCCCTGCCATTTATCATGTTCACCCATAGCCTGTACATACGAAGACGAAGCGAGCAGGCTGTCTGCCGCAGGTCGCAAGCCGGAAGCGGACATAGCAGCAGTTACTTTGCGTATATCGTTGAGGCGTTCGGCGTTCTTTTCTGCCCACTGCAGCTTGGCATTATTATACAGGAGAATGATATACCGTTCAGATAATGTTTTTTTCAGGTTGAGCACATATGCATCTTTCTCACTGACCGATTTGTGATATAACGCTCCTGCAGCTTCATTCTGTTTGCCAAGCTTTCCGAAGGAAAATACTTCCCATTGAATAGTAGCAGAACCAAAGGTATTCGCTGCGACAGAACTTCCGTCCAGTGGTACAGCTGAACCACTTACATTGAAAAATCCTGCCTGTGGAAAAAATGCTCCGGCACTTCCTTCATAAGTTCCGTATGTATTCTGTGCCTGTGCATTTATCTGTGGGAGCATATTGCCTTTGACGGCTCGTTGGTTGAACTTTGCAGCAGCAATTGCTGAAGTTCTTACACTAACGCCCGGATAATTTTCTTCAACTTCAGACCACAAACTGCCTAAAGTATGTTTCTTTTGTTGCTGTGCATGTATTGGAAACATAACAACAACGGCCGACCAGAATAATGAGGTCGCCATAATATGTTTTATCATATTACTCTACAAATTTTGGACAGGTCGCAAACGGCGACCATAGATTATTTTAAAATGAAATCAATAGAAATACAACCCATTGAACAGATGCGGTCAACAGGAGAAGAGGAAATTAGCAGGTGTAATGAAGAATAAGTTTCCGGTATTCGAGAAAGATGGGAATAGAACTGTGGATTTTTCCACTATCACTATAAAGCGGATGTTTACTTTCTTTGTTTACAGGCTGTAAGGCGAATAGAAAAAGAAATGCAGCCGTAAAGATAACGGCAGGCAGTAAATCGTTCGTATCAATAGATTTCTTTTGAACGATTTGTTTATCTGAAGCATCGGATTGGGAACATTTTTCAATTGCATGTGCAGAAAAATTTTGACTGCCTTTAGGTATACTCTGTTCCGTTTTAACAGGAATACCTGCCAGATTTTTGATGCTTGTTTTGACGACACATGAGGTCAGTAATACCAAAAGTATAGCAGCGAATACGAAAAAACATCGCTTATAATGCATTGAAATATTTGGTATTATCTTGTTCATCAATAAACAAAAGTAGTTTTATTAAGTAAGGGAAGCAAACAATTGTATTTGTTTTATGCTATTTTGCATATAGAAAACTGCAAATTTTGGTATAGACATATTATAAATACTAGATTATCCTGCAGTCTTTATGAACTAACATTATATTCAAGATCAACCAGTTATAACCAATGACCTGTTTGTTAACCTCAACTGTATTCTTCGGAATATGTTATTTTAAATAAAGTCCGAAATACCAGGTCCAGCCAATCAGAATCAATTGCATAGGCAGTCTTTGGGCGTAGAGATAATTCATTCCGGGGCCTGTGTAATCGGCTTTGAAAATATTGATCATTTTCTTAGAAGAATTCACATTTGCTATAAACACCACTATTAAAAATATAATAAGTAATACAGCTGTCAATGCACGCAGTCCGGGAATCATGAGTCCTATTCCTGCAGCTATTTCCAATATTCCTGTGAAGTATACAAAAAACATCTTAGCAGGTATATAATCGGGCATCATCATAGCCATTCCTTTTTGAAATCTAAAATGTGATAATCCGGTAAAGATGATAAATACACTCATCCCCAGATTCCCTGCAAATACAAAATCCCAGAATCCGTACATGAATTTCGCAGCTAACAATGCGATAAAGAATGCAGTAAACAGAAGAATTAATAATTTCATAAGCTTTATAATAATGATGTATGTATAGGATTTCCAACACGAATACTGCTGTAATAACAAATAACGGAGCTAAATGTTGTGGTTATTATTCAAACAAAAACAGCGTATCAACTTTTATTGATACGCTGCGGGGTTAATGAATTGGGTTTATAATATTATTAATCTCTAGAATTTATAAGTAATACCAAGACGCATATTACGTCTTGCTTCTACGATATAGCTGTAATAATCAACTCCTCCCTTAGCAAGGGTAGCTGCATTTGCTTTTGAAAAAGATCCTGCAGTCAGTAGTTTTCTGTTATCCAACAGGTTATTTACCAATAATGAAATGTTGTATTTCCCTTTTTGATAACTCAAACCACCATCTGTACGTATATAGTTTTTGAAATTGGATTCCTTTGTCGTACCGACTGCTCTGTCAAACATCGTCTGAACACTTCCCATCAGACCAAATCCTTTCAGTGTTCCGTTTTGAATGCGATATTGCAGCCATGCGTTGGCTGTATGTTTTGCTGTATTAGGTGTTATATTTCCAATTGTCGATTCGTCACTCGCTTTAGATATTTTAGAATCGGTCAATGCATAGTTGGCATTGACATTTAATCCTTTTAGGATTTCACCTGTAATATCCAATTCAATTCCCTTTGATTTTGTCTCCCCTAGCTGTGCCTGGAAAGTTTGCCCGTTAACAACATGATTCGGATCCGGATCTGTCACCAGAGAATTTTCCCTTCTTATCGAATAAGCACTTACTGTAGAAATCCAACGACCTCCAAACCATTCTTTCTTTACTCCTGCTTCCACATTATTACCTCGTATAGGTTTGAATGCATTTCCTTCCCAATCTACTCCAGCCACAGGCACAAATGACTGATCGTATAAAGTATATACACTCATCGATTTATCAATCGAATAGCTTAATCCTGCACGTGGACTCCATACATTATCTTTCACATCAGCAGCATTGGTCTTACCCACTGTCACCGCATTGGTGAATCGTAAACCTAAGGAAAGACGAAGCTGATCATTTAAGAAAGCCATCTCATCATGTGCATAGAATGAAGTATAAGAAACAGAAGATACATAGTTACTTCCTCCGGCTCTTAATTTTACACTTTTAGATCTGTCAATAGCTGGTAAGACTGCGCCTGGAATACCATATTTCGGATCGTATACATTAAGGGATGCAAATGGAATAGAATCCAGTAACGTTCTGAAATCACCCCAGAATTTTTTATTTCCAAAGTCTCCTCCGAACAGTAAACGGTGTCTTACTCCTCCTGTCTTCTCTTCTCCCGTAAAAGAAAACTGTGCAAATCTGTTTTCTCCGGCCTCATCAGCGATGCTGAGGTTACGAGGCATATCACCATTCGGTTTCATATAATTCAGCCAGGTGCTGTTTGCAATCATATTGAAATTAAAATAAGCTACCTGAGCATGTAATTTCCAGTTTTCGTTAAGCTTGTGATCAAAATATACATAGGCACTGTGGTCTTTGATTTTACTAGGTTCAAAAGATGGATCTCCATAGAAGAAATCATTGGCAATGCCCGGATCTGCATACTGTTTTGGAGAAAAGGTATAGTTACCATTCGTCAGGTAGGTAGATCCCTGATAAGTGTACTCTACTGTCAGTGAGGTCGCATCGTCAATTTTATACGTCAATACCGGCGCTACTACAACACGATTGCTGTAGTTGTATTTTGTAAAATAATCTTTCTGTTGACCTGCCACATTAAGACGATACAACAGTTTACCATCCTTACTAAGTTTACCATCAAAATCCAGAGCTCCGCGGTAGGTGCTGAAGCTCCCCATATTGAAGCTTGCGGATCCTTTGGTGTGACCTGAAGGTTTTTTGGTTACGACATTATAGAATCCTCCCGGCTCGCCATTAGCCAGCATAAAACCTGCCGGACCTTTTACGAATTCTATACGCTCAATCATAGAGGCATCTTCAGCGGTAGGACCCCAGGAAGCTTCGATATTCATACCATTCCTGAATGCAGGAATTTTCGATCCGCGCATTCTCAGGTTAGCGTATTGGTTATCCCAGTGTCCCTGACGTGTAGCCCCGCTGATATTACGTGTAATACCATCTACAATATCAAATACTTGCTGATCAGCCATAAGATCGGCCGATATGATCTGTATATTCTGAGGCAACTCCAGAATAGGTGTTTTTAAACGGAGTGAACCCGAAATGCTGTCCAGTTTATATTGCTGATAATAACGTCCGTAGACAGAGACTTCGTCAATAGATTCTGATTTTGAAGACAGTTTGATCTGTCCCAGGTCCAGTGATTGATTCTTGACCAATACAACAGACTGATATTTGCTGTATCCAAAGGATTTTATTTGCAATTCATAATTACCAGACTTTACATTGGACAATTTAAAATGACCTTCGGTATCTGTTGTTGTTGCCAGATCTGAAGGGTTCAGTTTAATTGTGGCTCCTGAAACAGGCTGATCATTTTCATTTAAAATTATTCCTTCAACTGAATACAGGCTTTGCGCATAGGATGCTGACCCGGTCAGATAAAGAAGACAAAAAAATAACAAACGTAATAGTTTATTCATGAGTGTACTGAATTAAGGGTGTGTGTTGTTTATATTATGTGAATTAAGTGTTGAGCATAGTTTAGTATTTCCACTTTACAGGCTGACATACTGTAAAAGGAAACGGTAAGGCATCAATCTGTATACAGATTGAAAAAACGGAAGCAATATATTATCGAAATGGATTGGAAGCTCTTATTTTGAACGTGCTGACAGGTTGCACAAGCATAATAGACTCGCTTTCAGGAGAGTTGTAAAGAGAAAATAGATATAAGTATTTCATAATATGTTGAATATTGTTCGTATTTATTTGTTTCAACTCTTTATGAAAAGAAATAACAAGAAGATATTTGAATAAGAAATAGTTTAATTTTTTATTTTTCTCTATCTTGCAGATTCTTCCATATGTTACAGTATCGGGAGTGACCTGTTCAGCTTGCTGAGCAGATCAACTACAATCAGTTGCCGCTGATCGTAGTTTTACGCCATGCAAAGGATTGCCGTCTTATGCATGGCGTTATTTTTATACGCTATCGGACTTATTATTGTAAACGGCCATGTAATAACCACATTTACAATATTCAATCCAATTATTTAGACTGATTAAAAACAACGCAAATATAAAACGAAATCTTCTTATTACAACTTTTATTTCATATTTCGTGTTTTCAGACCCATTCTGAGATAGATAAGGAGCTTATCTAAAGCGCTGTTTCTTTAGTTGAAATGTGAAAAATAGTCTGTTAAGCCCCATTCTGACTATATTTTTACTTGTTAACGCATGGCGGAGATGACAGTCTTTGAAAAGATTAAATGATTGTATCAACTTACTCCAATAGATAGTAATGGTTTTGTGCCTTTAGAAATCCGGCAGTTGGAAGAACATTTGCATGTAGCAGTGATCATGAAAAGTTTGAAGAACTGCTCGATAAATTACCAGTGAGCTGGGATTATATTTCTTAAGATGATGAGGAAGAGGAATAGTCCTTCTCCCCGATCATCTTCGAAAAGTCTGAATATTAGTTATTTTGCTGCGAAAGAAATTCCTCAGAATCAAAACCTTGCATATAAGAAACCTTCCAGCCGTCATTCTCTTTGACAGCCTTCATCTTGTATGGAACCCCGTCTCCCCATGTCCAGTTGTAAGTTGCGGTTTCACCATCAAATACGACATCCTGCAGGCTGATTTTTTTCCAGTAATCATCGGGATTATCCTGACAATTACACCATGGATTTGCTCCGTTTCCAAATGGGGGTAATTCTCCGATATACCAGGAAAAAGAATGACTACGTAACTTCTCATCAATCGTCAGTCCGATCTTGTTATAATTTTCAAGAAATTCTGTAGCAAAAAAATGTGTATTCTTAAGCGTAGAAACTCGATTTTTATGAGCCTCCAGGTCCAAACCCAAATACAGGCTATCGGTTTCCTGCTCAGGCAGAGGACTGAAGTCTTCGCCGGCATTATCAGACTCCACCCATTTGTAAAGCTCTTTTGTAAGTGTCTCCAGTTGATCAACAGGTTTAACGGAATCTGTTTGGACTATCGCTGTATTCGCTTTACCGGATTGTCCATTACAACTGCTCATACTTAAAGCTAACAGAATAATGGAAGTATGTGTTATCAGTTTCATTTTATTCATTTTTCAGTTTAAATTAAAATATGTTCTATCGAACTTAGAAATTATATGCTTCTACATTACTGTGGAAAAAGTTGTTGCAAGATATTCTTTTTCCGTCGGGCAGATACAGGCACATGCTGATTATTTTTTAAAACAAGATTCTCCGAATTACTAATTCCCGAAACATATCTGCGGTTAACCAGATACGACTGGTGTGTACGCAGAAAGTATGGGGGCTGTAAGAGTTCTTCGTAATATTTAAGCGGTCTGGAGGCTAATTGCTCTTCCCCGTTAGTAAGATAAAACCAGGTATATGGCCCATCTCCACGACAGTACATGATTTCCTGTACTGTAATAATACGTATCTGATTCAAAGACGGAAGAGCAATATGTTCAGGAATTTGCTGCCGGTTTTCCATTAATTTCTGCACCAATGATAATTGTTTTCCGGACTTTATGTCAGTATTTCGTTTGCGGTAACGTTCAAAGGCTTGCTTGAATTCACTGTGATCGATGGGCTTAAGCAAATAATCCAGTGCCCCGCACTTGATTGCTCTGATCGCAAACTCATCATAAGCTGTAATGAAAATAATATTTTGAGGATTATACTTTAATAATCTGATAATATCGAATGCTGTACCATCACGCAACTGTATATCCATCAGAATAATATCCGGTTGCTGTAGCTCTATAAGCTGTACCGCAGATAATACACTATCACTGCTTCCTGTAAGCCTGGTATCTGATTCAGCTGATACCAGATAAGCTATTTCTTTTTGAATTACAGCTTCGTCTTCAATAATAACTACAGTTATCATTCGCTTATGTATTAAACAGCAAACTTATTAATTCTTACCCAAAGAAACACTATACCGTTATTATATTTTTCTTTCTCTTTATAAAAAAATCTGTCTTTTTTCTGTTTTCCTTTTTCTTTACAGCAGATCAGGTCAATATCCTATACCTTTTATCCAGTTGTAGCCTAAAAGCTACTTCTCTAAAGATTACTAAAAAATTTGTTATCATAGAAATTAAAGAAAACTAACTTTACAGCACACTAACGCTGTATACATGTTCGCTTGGACTGTTCTGAGCAACAAATACACCAACACACTAAATTCACTAACATGAAAAGAAAGTATTTCATTCTTTTAATTTGGCTATTGCCTGTTGCGACGCATACTAATGCTTCGACAAAAGATCCGATTGTGCAGTCATCCCGATTTCAGCAACGGAAGAACAGCCCTTTTTACAATCCCTGGTTCGCAGGCGCAGGCATAGGGGGACAGATCTATTTCGGAGATCACAACAAACAACTTTCTTTCGGGAAACGCATTACGCCAAATTTTGATTTGTATGCCGGCAAATGGATCAATGCTAATACAGGCGTCCGTGCAGGTATAAACGGTTTTCAGATCAAAGGACTCACCCAAAACGGAAGTCACTCTACCGGTGAAGTATATAATGCTGCTGAAAGACTCCAAAAACAATCTTTTAAATATATATACGGACATGCAGATATATTAGTCAATATGAACAATATAATAGACGGATATGATAATGAAAGGATTTATTCCTTTATTCCTTATGCGGGTATAGGTGTGATGATGACCACAAATGAACCAAAGGCTACAAAAGTAAGTCCAAATTTAGGCATCTTAAATAGCTTTGTACTAACCGAAAATTTAAACTTTACAGCTGATGTACGCGGTAATTTTGTAGGAGACAGTTTTGACGGTGAAGTTGGTGGGCGTCGTGGAGAAGGAGCACTTACCATATCACTGGGTGTTAGCTATACTTTCCGTAAACGTACCTTTTATAACTGGAGATAAAACGACACTAATCTTACAGGGCCTTTCCATTTTTAAGGCTGTCTTAATTAAGTTCTAAGGCAGCCTGATATTCCTTTAACTTCCGGCGGTGAGACAAGAAATCTTCGCTAATGTTACTTTTATGTTAAATTAATGTTACAAAATCAATAAAATCATGTGCTCTGATAATTTTAATTTTGACATTAAAGATAATTACTGTATATTAATCTTTAAATTTTAAATAAAAGCTATGAAATTATCTTTTATAGAGATTATTGAGAGTGTTACGCCGGATCCAAATCTACTGATGTGGAAGTATCCGGATGAGGATAAAGAGATCAAAAACGGAGCCCAATTAACCGTACGGGAAAGTCAGGCTGCATTATTTCTCAATGAAGGTCAACTGGCAGATGTGTTCCGCGCAGGACTCTATAAGTTGCGTACGGAGAATGTACCCCTGTTAAGTCAACTCAAAGGTTGGAAATATGGATTTGAAAGTCCTTTTAAAGCAGACATATATTATTTCAATACCCGCCATTTTGTTAATAACAAATGGGGTACCCCGGCTCCTATTCTGCTGAATGATCCGCTATTCGGACAAATTCGTATACGTGCTTTTGGTACTTTCGACATACAGATTACTGATATTCCGACTTTTTTCAGACAGTATGCGGGATCCTATGAACGCTTTACAATTTTTGAACTGCAACATGAACTTCGTGATTACATCGCTCCTAAATTTGGAGAAGTTCTGGCAAATGAACAACTGACAATTACGCATGTGGCAGGTAACATAACAGATTTGAGTCAAAAGGTAACTCCCCTACTACGTCCATATTTTGAACAATTTGGTCTGACATTGACTCAGTTCATGATTACCTCCGTAACTCTTCCGGAAGAAGTGACACAACATTACGACAAAATCAGCAATATGAACATGGTGACAGATATGGACAAATACACCAAATTCAGTACTGCTCAGGCTATTTCTCAAAAAGGAACTGATGCGAATGAAGCCACCAGAAATGCCATAGCTTTCAGTATGCTGATGGACAGAATAATTCTTGAAGAACAAACACCTCCACCTGAACATACACAAGAGGATATTGCAGAAAAGCTCAAAAAACTAAAATCCCTTTTTGATTCCGAACTGATAGATGAAGACGATTACAAAATAAAAAAGACTGAACTTCTGAAGAAATTATAGAGAACAGCAGCATTTGCATATAACAGGTATTCTTATGACAGAAAAGAAAACTAATACTATACTTGAAAAGTTAAAAAATAAAGCGAAGACGCAGCAGCATTACGGAGGAAAACCGGAAGAGAAAGAGCCTGAACTAAGCATACATCCTTGTCCCAATTGCGGTGCAGGCAGAGCACAGCAGGACGGTCTCACACATTGTGCATATTGCGGATTTCAATTTATTAAGGTCAGAATTACTGACGGATTACATTTAAAAAAAGAAGACAATTCTATGTAAGAGATCTTTTACATTAGACTACTGATATTCTATGTTTAACCTATTTAGCAAAAGAGAAAACCTGGGTCATGAAAATAATTTCAATTCTATGGAGGAGTTGTCTAAAATTCTGATTGAAAATCAGGAAAGATTATTTGTATTTCTCAATAAATTAGAAGTCAAAATGCAGGAATTCACGGAAGCAGCACTACCTGAGCTTGAGGAGCTGAAAATAAGAGATGAACGCGAATATGGAATATTTTATTCAGGCATACAGGGGCAGCTTAATAGTATAATAGAAAAGGCAGAAGCTATATATCAGGACAAAATTGAAGCCGTTTACCAGCGACTTAGCGTAGAAATAGATGGTTTGCATCCGATGTATCATAACTTAACTGATTTTAGAATTACCTGCTCTGACAGGTTGTACAATGATTTTCACAAAAAGTACAACTATTACCGTGAACAACTTGAACATACAAATCAAACAGATTATGAAATACTGTATCAAAAGATACTGGATGAGCATGCGCAGATCAAAGATCAGTTCAGGTGTCAGCAATGCGGAGATAAAATTTGCCTGACTAAAATTTATTTTATTACGACATATCTGACCTGTCCAAGCTGCCAGACTAAGAATACTTTTAAACCAGGTACACTGACTCAAAGACTGGAAGACATTGGCCGGGGATTGGCAGAACAACGAACACGCCACCTGCTGGAAAAATATCATAAAGAACAGGAAAATGAAAGGATACTCTATCATCAGGCACATGAGTTAAAGTTGAAACTGGCTAGTAATAGAACAACGGAATTACAGCAACAGCTTGATCTGCTAGAAGAACAAAGGCAGCAATCCCTAAAGATAGCACCAAAATATTATCAGGAATATCAACGAGCAATGTTTGATGAATGGAAAATATTAGTGCCGGATCTGGCAGATCAAACCGAAAATTTCTACCAGGGCCTGCAACGAAGAAAATTTTAATCAAAACTAACAATCTTATGAATTTAGATCCCCAAACATTACATGGTATGCATTACACAGAAGATCAGTTTGATGCGGAATTAGAAAAAAGATTTCAGGAACATGTAGATAGCAGTGATGGCGATTGGGATAAAAGTGACCGCCACAGCTACCGCAGACATTTGCTGAGACAGATTTATCAGGAATGGAATCCGGAAACAGACACAGACGATTTTATCAATTTTGAAATGGCTAACTCAATGAAGTATTCAGGCGTGGCTACAGCAGGTTATACCAAAGAAGATCATGATAATCCACTGTTACAACCCATTCACGGTATTTCACTAAAAGACTATACAGCTTTGGTTGCCAATCTGGGTAGTATAGACCCGAAAACCTTATTTAATGCTTTCGGTATAGACGAGACTATATTTGAGGAGCTCAATATACTATGGCCAAAGCGTATGCAGGAAGATGAAACTTTTACCATCACCACCCTTTATGGTCAGTATTTTATGGAAATAGGAAATCATCCTGTAATTCTTGACCTTCATAACAAAAGTAACACGGCACCTGCCGGCACTAATAACAATCTGGATCGTTTAAAATCTGACCCTTATTTTTACGAAGAATTAAATGCTGCACGTACGGCTGCTTACGAGTATGGAATTGATGGTGCACAATGGATTGAAGATAATTTCGGAATTGGTCTCATTGATTTTCAAAGTGTCGCAATGCAATGGATGACAAAACGAAATCAGAATTTCAATACTGCTGAAATTACCGAAATGATGGACTATCATGAGATAAAATACGAGGAGTATAAAGCCAAATTTGCCGGAGAACAAGGTGGAAATATAGGTGATGACATTGATTTTTAACCTAATAAGGGCAATATAGATCTTATTGCCCTTATTTTTCCTTGCCTCACACCTGATCCTCCTCATTTCTAATTTTGCCCTCCTACTTCTTCCTTTTTCAAGGGCTTAATAGTGCATCACTATTTTATGTGATATTTCAATATCACTAAATGGGTGATATATACAACGCATTCTGTTTTATAGCTTTGACATCAAATAAACCAAAAAACATAAAAGTTATGAGAAAGCTATTATTTACAGCGTGCGCGCTTGCCAGTGCAAGTTTTGCTATGGCACAAGGGAATCAGGATTTCACAACCCAGACGGGGATTGCGAACAGCGCTCAGGTCACACAGGTCGGCCTGATGAATTACAACAAAATTGATCAGCTAGGTGTACTGAATCGCGCCAAAACAACACAAACCGGGTCGATCAACAGAAATGAGTCAACCAGTATCGGAATTGACAATGCGATTGATGTAACACAGGTTGGAGCTGCTAATTCCAATATTACAAATCAATTGGGAATATCTAACAGTGCGACAGTTGATCAGAATGGCTACTTTAATGTAAGCAGACAAAACCAATTGGGAATTGCTAACAAAGCCAGTGTAGATCAGGATGGAATTGCTAACCTGACAGTACAGAATCAGATTGGAGTCGGTAACGATGCAGCTTCTATGCAGAATGGTATTGCAAATCTGACAGTACAGACACAAATCGGAGTGGACAACAAAGCTGCTTCTATTCAGAATGGTATTGCCAATGTAGTATTGCAAACACAGTTAGGGACCAACAATGGCGCTTTGGCAATACAAACAGGAGCGCTGAATGCTTCCGTTCAGACACAGGTGGGTGACAATCAAATGGCCAATTCTCAGCAAAACGGCGTAGCCAATTTGGCAATCCAGTCACAGACAGGTAACGGCAATAATGGACAAATAATTCAAGACGGTATAGCTAATGCTGCAATCCAGACACAGAATGGTGATGGAAATAGTGCTGCGGCTTCTCAAAATGGATTATTAAACCTGAGCTTACAAGATCAGTTGGGCAATGGAAACACGGCAATTGCTAATCAGACAGGTGCATTGAATCTGATCTCACAAAACCAAAAAGGAGATGGCAACCAATCATTTGATACACAAATGGGGATTGCAAATTCATCTTATGTGACACAGCTTGGAGACCTTAATATGCATGTAGGCAATCAGACAGGTATCGGAAATACTATGACAATATACCAAAGCAATTAACTTATTACAACACACTAACTTATAGACAGACCTTTGATATATTAATTAACTCAACTATAATATATCATCGGTCTTTCTTGCTTTTTTAAGGATATGTCAACTTTAATATATCGTGCAGAATTATTATGTGCAGGCATTCTGATTGTTGGAATCAGCTGTGCCTATGGACAGGAAAATAACAAGAAAATTCATATAGAAGATATTAACTCTTCAAATCTGCTGAACATATTGAATTTACATTCAACAGCAGTCGATATGCATCCTGCACAGAGTATAATCATACAGGAGGGCAATAAAAATAAAGCTGATGTATTTCTCGAAAATGATATACTTATCAGCATACAGCAGGGTAACAGCAACAACATTTATTATAGGGACAAATTGTTTGCTGATCCTGCAAGTATGAATATCTCTATTATCGGAGATAATAACAGTGTAGAAATTCTATCTCCAACGGCATGTCTATAGAGATCTCAGGTAAAAACAGAACCATACAAGTAAATAATAAATAAATAACTGTGAGCAGCATGAATTTCTTTCGTATAGTACGCATCATTATACTGAACTGTATTCCTTCAATGCTGTTTGCACAGCCTTATATGAACAAGTCAGAAATCAAAGCAGTCCTTAATGTCAAACAGACGGAAGGTATGCTTAATATAAAAGCAAAGGCGGTCAACGACGATGTAATCATCCATGATCTGAATTACCTTTTGATTGCCATTAAACAATCTCCTTCCGGAAATTTATCTAACAATAAACAAGAAGGTAAGTTTGTCGTTAAACCTGACGAAGAAAAACTTCTTTCCGAAATATCTTTAAATCTTACACCGGACGATCAGTTAAAAATCTATCTTTTTATACGGAATGAAAAAGAAAATGCATTAATCTCAAAGGATTCTGTTTTTATCAATATTGATCCGAATGCACGAACCCCAACTCAAAAGCAAACAACTGTTACAGTAGGTTCAAAGAAAGCATCTCATGAGGACTATTCCATAAAAGGTATAATGGTGGATAATACAAAAAGCAAAATCGGAAAAGATTTTTTTGATATGTTATATGCGCAATATAGTCAATCTACAGAGAAATATACGTTCACCATTACTTTGCGTGAACTTCCATCTTTTAGCAATAACGGTATAATAAGTGTTGAGGTGGAAGATCTAATCATCTTCACACTAAGAGCTATACCTAATGAAGAATACCTGAATTTACAATTGCAGCTCTGCCTGCAGCAGATTAACAATTACAACAGAAACAGAGGATTATTGATTAAAGGAATTTAATTGATAAATACTTTATAAAGTATAAAAATATGATAACTATATAAAATCAGTCTTGTAAAAATAAGCGATCGTGTCCTGTCATATCCCTGATAATAAAATCCATGCAGATGAAAAAATACTATTTAATTTTCCTTTTGTCAATGACAATATGCTTAGTGGTTCGACAAAAGACTTATGCGCAACAATTTGTGTATAAACCTGTCAATCCGGCATTTGGAGGTGAAACGTTTAACTACCAGTGGCTGTTGAGTTCAGCCAATGCGCAGAATAAATTTGATGATCCCAAACCTCAATCCTATAAACCGGCTTCAGCGATAGGTAGTTTTCAAGATAATCTGAACAGACAGATTCTGAGTAAAATTTCGAGAGATCTGTTTGGAGATGAAACAGGTTCTAAGCCAATGAAACCAGGTGTATATACATTAGGAACGATGAATATAACCATAGCCGAATACTATGGCGGACTCAATATAAATATCATCGATATCAACACCGGAGAACAAACAGATATTAATATTCCGAATATATCCTGAGCATCATATAGTTTTCATTTTTACTTTAAATGCACTGCAACATATGCTTGTTGAATATAAGTACAGAGAATTTTTATTTTATTTCTCTTTTTTAATAGTTTTTTTGTCCGGTTGCAGTGCACTGATAAAAGCACCTACGCGTCAGGAGCCTTCGAATTTCGGAGAGGTGACTCCCTATACTAATATGTTGAGAACACTCCCGGTTCCTAAAGAAAAAACAGTGGTTGCGGTTTATAAATTTAAAGATCAGACCGGGCAGTATAAAGCATCAGATAACATCGCCAACTGGAGTACGGCTATCCCTCAGGGTACTACATCCATCCTGCTTAAAGCATTGGAAGATTCCAAATGGTTTACAACTATTGAACGGGAGAATATAAGTGATCTGCTTAATGAAAGACAGATCATAAAATCTACAAGACAAGAATATGCAAATCTACAGAATCAAAACCCTGCAACAACCACTCTACTGCCCCCTCTTCTCTTTGCAGGAATTATTATCGAAGGAGGTATTATATCCTACGACTTCAATCTGGTCACAGGAGGTGTCGGGGCACGGTATTTTGGTATAGGCGGAGGGAGCCAGTATCGTCAGGATCGTATATCTGTCTATCTCCGTGCTGTATCGACCAATAACGGGATGATACTTAAAACAGTGTACACGTCCAAAACAATTCTTTCCCAATCGGTAAACGGATCTTTCTTTCGCTATGTAGATCCCGAACGGTTACTGGAAGCAGAAATAGGCTTTACCAAAAATGAACCGGTACATCTGGCTGTAAAAGAAGCTATAGAGAAGGCTGTGTATTCTTTAGTCATGGAAGGCTATAAAGATAATCTCTGGCAGGTAAACGATCAGCAAACGATGGAATTTAAAAACCTTCTTGCGTCTTATTCACTGGAAAAACAAATTAATGATAATCTCAGGATAGACGGAAGAATACTGAACCCTAAAAGAGGAAAGATAGGACTCTATTTGGGCGCCAGTGGCCATACACTCAAAGGAGATTATAAAAACAGTCGTACAGGAATAGGTCCGCAGGCTGGTATACGGTTATTTTTAGACGACAAATTCAGTGTCGGGATAACACATTCCGTTTTTAATCTCGAAAATAAAGATGTCTTTAAGAAAAAGTTTAACAGTACAGACATCAATTTGGAATATATCTTTATGCCTAAAGACAATCTGTCTCCTTATCTCTACAGCGGCTTTTCTTTTACAGGTCTCAGTAACCGGTATTTAAGTCCGATTTATCCTCTTTTTAATATCGGGACAGGAATCGAATATCTTCCGCACAGCAGCATTGGTATACGAGGATTTGGTGAATATGACTTTGGATTTAAAGATAATTTGGATGGGTATATTGGCGGGAAAAGAAAAGACAATTTATTCAGGTTCGGAATTGGTGTCCATTACTATTTCGATACTAATAGTATAAAAAAATAAAGCGCAAGTACCATGAAAGCATATTTAACACGCGGCCTTGTTATCTGTATTCTCTTTTTTTTCTGTACCGGTTGCAGCGAAGAGCTTATTGAAAAAACCGTGACAGCAAGAGTAAAAGGAATAGTTGTAAAGTCTAAAACAAATGAACCTCTCGCCAAGGTAAAAATCACAACAGCCCCTACCACCCAAACAGTCTTCTCCTCAGCAGACGGGACATTTGAAATTCCGGATATGCCTTTGGGTGATTATGCTGTAAAAGCTGAATTGAGTGGTTTTATCATGGAAATAAAAGGTGCTAATCTTATAACCTCTGATCAATCTGTGAGTCTGGTTTTCGAAATGAAGGATGACAAGTCTCTGAATTCCCCTCCTACTGTACCGCAACTGCTCAGTCCAGTCGACAATGCTCAGGAAATTCCCCTTAACATAAAACTTTCCTGGAATTGTACAGATCCGGATTCAGATAGTCTCAGCTACAGGTTGATTATTAAGAATAATAAGTCCGAAGATGTGCGTGATATTAAAAATATAAAAGCCAAAACATACCAACTTGATAATCTGAACTATGGCACAAGTTACTTTTGGCAGGTTGTTGTTTCAGATAGTCTCCACACCGAAGTGTTTAGTCCGGTATACAAGTTCACTACTTCAGAAGTACCTCAAAACCGTTTTCACTTTGTCCGGAAATCCAACAACAATTACAGTATTATTTCTACCGATGAGAATAACAAATCTTTTAATTTCACCAATTCAAATACAAACAGCCTGAGAGCAAGGAAGAGTAATGCTGCAGGAGTTACGGCATTCATACAGGTTACAGATGGTAATGCCCATATTTTTACAGCCAAACCCGATGGTTCTGGTGTTTTAAAAGTAACAACCGTCGCTGTAGCCGGTTTCAATATAGCAGAACTGGATTTTGCGTGGAGTGCAAACGGTAAGGAAATCCTGTATCCCAGTTATGATAAACTCTACCGGGTCAACAAAGACGGCAGTGGCACTGAACTGGTATACCGAACACCTGACGGAAGTTTTATTTCCGAATGCGACTGGAGTAACGAAGGATCCAGAATAGTCTTAAAAACCAATGATATAAACGGGTATCATATTGCCATATATGTGATCGATATGTTGGGAAACAGACAGCAGACTATATTGGAAAATGTAAAAGGAGCAGCCGGAGGATTGAATTTTTCGGTTGATGGGAAAAAAATATTGTATACCTATGATATTTCAGGGTATGAAAATGCAGATTACAGACAATTAAATTCACATATTTTCGTGTATAACCTGTCAGATAATACAAAAACTGACCTCTCTTCATTTACAAAAATTCCGGCTGGTTATAATGATCTGGATGCCAGATTTTCACCAAATGAGGCAGAAATCATATTTACACAAACATCAAATGATGGTATTTCTCAAAAAGATATTTACAAAATTGGAATATCAAGTGAAACCTCACGAAAACTCTTATTTACAAATGCTATGATGCCGGACTGGGAATAAGAAATAAGGATTAGATAATGTAAGTTTTTAGCTGTTTTTTGCTCTGTACGAATGATTTTAGACTAAAAGAACTGACTTAGCTATTAATACCGACTCAGATCAATACGGAAAACTATGCTATAAATTTATCTCAGGACTGACGCTAAGACCAAGTTCAGAGGTGAAACTCGTATTAGATAAGATCGTGCTGTAACGCAAAACGTAGTAGTCCTAGTGAATTCCTGACATTCAGCTTTTGGAACACATGTTTACGATGGGTTTCTACTGTATTAAAACTGATAAATAGCTTTTTTGAAATATCTTTACTGTTGTACCCTTCACAGATAAGTTGAATAATCTCAATTTCTCTGTTCGTAAGGCGTTCAAGAATTGTTGCTGCATCATTAGGATGTCTGTCATTCGAGGAGCATGAAAATTTTTCCAGAATACGTTTGCGCAAATCTTCCCCCATATAGGCCTCGCCGTTGCGAATGCACGTAATAGCACGTACAATTTCATTACAATTATTGCGTTTATCTATAAATCCACTTATCCCCTGTCGAAAGAGCTCATTGATTTTACGTATGCTATTTTCTCCTGTAAGGATCAGTACTTTAGTATGCGGTAGTTTTTCTTTTACAAGTTTGATAAGCTCGCAGACACTACCTTCTGAAAATCTTGTTTCTGTGATAATGAGATCAGCCTCATACTGCTGAAGCCAGCTTACAGCCTGTGCAGGACTGTTTGCAGATCCAACAATATTACCCCATCCGTTTTCACGTAAGACAGCCGCAAGACCATCAATAGTAATTTGATGCTGATCCACTATGAAAATTTTCATAATCGTGTACTATCAATACTTAGTGTGTAAAAAATATATTTGTATTTCTATTATCTGCTCTTTTCAATATTCCTGAATTAATGATCTATTATTAAGAGGAATATTATTTTCTTACATTCCAAAACAAAAAGTTAAAAAATAATTATCAAGGATAAAGGCAATAAAATAAATCTTGTCTTTAGGTTGCTATGGTTACAAAATTTACATTGCAAGATACAACAATATCATTTAATATAAAAAAGATACGATGTAGAAAATCAGCTACAACATGCGATCATAATGATAAAAAAGTAAAGCCGGGATAAGTTAAAAGTATTAAGTAAATGAGAATGTCTGAAAAGTTGATAAGGTAAAATAGGATATTCCATTACCGTTTGGTGGATGAGTATATAATCTCTTAACAGACGACAAAGAGCTTTTACAGAGAGATAGTTAATTAATCCGGCTGCCGTCAGACAACCGGATTAGTTTTGTGTGAACATTTTATAAAGATAACATACGTATGCTATCCGATCATATGTATGCTAGTTGTAGCCCGGATTTTGTTTGATCACACCATTACTCTGATTAATGGCTGCCCGCGGTAACGGATACAGTACAAATTCAGGTTTGGCAAAGATCGATCCCCGATCAATAGCCCGCTTGATATACAGCCCCCAGCGAATCAAATCATCCCGGCGCCAACCTTCAGCCCACAACTCGAAAAGGCGCTCATCCTGTACTTTTTCCAGAAACTGAGATTTGCTTAAGCCCGCAGGAAGATCCGGAAGACCAGCTCGCTGACGCACCAGATTGATCGCTTCATAAGCGGCATCCGTAGGTCCGCCTTTGTCTTCATTTATACTCTCGGCCAGCATAAGCAATACATCAGCATAACGATATACGACAAAATCTACTGCACTGTTCTGCGAATTGGTTTTAGATGGATCCGGAGCAAATTTCATAGGTATAGCACCTAATTCACCGCTTGCACGTGCATCTTTATAGATAATGGTTCCATCCGCGTTCCTTCCTGTCGGATATTTTTCCAGAACAACAGACAACCGTTTATCCCGTTTATCAAATTTATCGTAAGCAGTCCAGCGCATCTTATACCCTCCCCATGCAGTTAACGGTATTCCGGATGGATCTTTGTAATCTGATGGCAAAGCGTGAGCAAGCCACATATTGGTATATTGATCTCCACCTGTAGCCGTACAAATTATAGGAAGGATAATTTCAGGAGATGTGCCCCCTTTATTATTGATATTGAACAAATCCTGATAATTGGTCTGCAGAGCATATCCCATTGCTTTGATCTGATTACCTGCATCTACGGCTTTGTCCCATTGTTTTTCATGCATATAGACTTTCATTAGTCCAGTCAAAGCAGCGGCTTTCGAAAACCGTCCGTAATTTTCACCTGTCCATTTATCCGGAAGAACTGCAGCTGCTGCAAGATAATCCTCTTCTATCTGCTTCACCATCTGCGCACTGGTTGGTCTTGGTACTGGAGTCGCATAAGGATCTGCTGCAACCTTTGGATCTGTAATAATGGTCAGCGGACCATAAGCAAAATAAAGCATCATTGCGTAATTGGCTCGTAATGCTTTCAGCTCGCCTATATAACGCTTTTTAAAATTTGCATCCATAGATACATTCTCAGCATTATCAAGTGTAATGGTAATCCGCGAAATAAACGCAAGGTAGCGGCTGTAGTGATCAGTCACCCACGCAAAATCCGGGGTAAAATTGAGTTCAGGCATCCGTTGCCAATCACCTCCCCATGAACAGGTCCCTTCATCAGTAGATAAAAAGTTTTGTGCGCGCCATGAATTAGATGCCGAAGTCCAGCCACCTTGCCAGTCTGTTCCTCCGACCAGACCTGTATAGGCAGTATTAAGAGCGGCACCAATACCCTCAGGGGTCATGACCACATTATTTAGCTCCCCATAGGAGACATAATCCAGCCCCTTTTCACAACTGTTGAGCCAGAATAGCCCGGTAAAAAGGCAGGAAACCGCAAATAATCTGTAAGTGTATCTGTTAATTTTATTTTTCATCGCTATATATTTTTTATGCGTGTAAGTAGTTGTTAATATTCAGACTTTACTTTCACACTGTTAACTTTTTTATTAAAATGATGCATTCAGACCAAAGACATAGCTTCTCACCATCGGATAGAAGTTATCTCTGTTAAGCTCCGGATCAAACATGGGGTACTTCGTGATGGTAAAGGCATTTTGTACATCAAAGGATACTCTCAGACTGGAGAATACTTTTTGTTTGCTGATCCAGCTGCTCGGGAAGGAATAGCCAAGCGTAATGTTTCTGGCACGCAGAAAGGTGCCATCTATCAACCAGTAAGTAGAGGATCCCTGATATCTGCCATAACTAGGATCATCCAGAGCAGTAGGTAATGTACCATTGGTATTAAAGACACTCCATTGCTGTTCCTTTGTTGGCATCGCATTCCAGCCAAAGCTATTCAGACTAACATCTCCCCCACTGATTCCCTGTACAGGGGACCAGCGCTTTTGTTTCAGACCCGAAAAGTAGATATTCAGATCAAATCCCTTATAATGAAACGTATTGCCTATACCAAAGTTGAGTGCTGGTTCGGCATTACCCAAAAGTGTCATATCTGCATCTGTGATTTTTCCATCCGGTTGTCCGGTAAGCTTACCATTGCTGTCAAAACCATTAATATCTTTGATAATCACACCACCAGGCAGCATGCCTGGCATATGAGCAGGTGCCTCTCCGGATTTACCGGTGAAGAAACCATCCGCTATATAACCGTAGATCGGCCTGTATAGCGCCTGACTTCCTGTTGCAACCTGATAAGGCTGAAGGGCTTTCAAAGCCATTTCCGTACGTTCTAACCAGTAGTTCTTGTAATGGGACAGATTAATACGGGTAGACCAGCTGCATCCATCTCCATCATGTGGCCGTATATTTTTAGATTCCAGACTGATTTCATATCCTGCAGACCGGGTCTTACCCGCATTACCAAATACGCCATCAACAATAAATCCTTTAGGATAAGGGATGAATACAATCAGGTTGCGAATAGTTTTATTGAAATAATCCACAGATCCTGACAACCGGTTGTCAAACAAAGCAAAATCCGTACCTATATTAAATTCTCCGGCCGTTTCCCAGGTCAGATTCGGATTAGCATCCTGTATCTTTGCAAGTCCCGGACTGACCATATTATTTCCAAAATAAGTACTTACTCCGGTTCTATATAGCTCAAATGCTGAGGCACCGAAAGAACTGTTTCCGGTTTCACCGTATCCGGCACGCAGCTTAAGGAAAGGTAAAGTCTTACTATCCTTCAGCCAGACCTCGTCAGACAGCACCCAACCCGCTGATACTGCAGGAAAATATCCCCATTTTTTGTTCTTCGCAAAGACTGTGGATCCGTCACGCCGTATGGAAGCCTGAAGGGTAATATTATCTCTGTAGGTATAGATAGCCCGTGCAAAGTAAGAGGCCCATATGGTTTCTCCCTTATAGGAACCCACTGTGGGTTTGTCAGATCCTCCGTCTGACAGATTATAATAACTGGTTGCATCGGACAGGAATTTTTGATTACCGGCATTAAAACCTTCCCAGTTTGTTTTTTGAAAGGAATAGCCTGCTACGGCATTCAGATGGTGCAGTTCGCCTATATTTTTGTCGTAATTGAGTGTATATTCCAATAGTTTGGACTGTGATTCGGATTCGGCTATGGTGGCAGATCCGTTAGACTGACTGCCATAAAGAAATGTTCTCGGGAAATAATTGGATCGTTTGGAAGTGGACTGATCGTAGCTGAAGCTGGCCTTTGCTTTTAATCCATCAATAATTTTCCATTCTCCGAATGCATTGGTCAGGATACGTTTTGCTTTCGTGAGATCTGTTACTGTTGCATAGGATAGCGGATTGGGGATATTGGCATAATACGGGCTTATCGGATATCCGCCTTTATCGTCACGTAGCGGGATATCAGGAGACCAGTAAATAGCTGCGGTAACAATTCCTCCATTTTCATACCGGCCATTAGTAACCGTATTATTTGCCAGCGAATTAGACATTATAACATTAGCGCCTATATTAATTTTATCAGAAACCTGATGTTCCAGATTTATCCGGACGTTGTAGCGCTTATAATCTGTAGCGATCAGGACGCCCCGTTGGTCAAAGTAGTTTCCGGACGCGAAGTAATGAGTCTTATCATTTCCTCCTGACATAAAGATATTATGCTGTTGTGTATACCCTTTTCGGCTAATGGCTTCTGTGGCGGTCTGTCCTTCTGTTGCATTATCTATCTGCTGCTGTGTGTAAACAGGCTTGAAAGGATCTTTTACAGCAGAAGGATCTTTTGTGCCGTAATAAGGGCCTACACCATTCTTCATATACCACAATTCTTCTTTAACCTGATTGCGCCTTTTCATATACTCTTTGGTACCATAGACCTCATACATCTTATCCACGTTCTGTATACCGTAACTACCAGAGTATTCTATAGCCGATTTTCCGTTCCGGCCTTTCTTTGTAGTCAACAGCACAACACCGGCTCCGGCACGCGCACCGTAGATTGAAGCAGCACTGGCATCTTTTAGAAACTGAATGGATTCCAGATCATTGGGGTTGATGAAATTCAATGGAGACTTATCCACTCCTCCGGATACGTATTTGGAACCTATTCCACCGGCAAGATTTGGCTGTCCTGCATTATCGTTAATGGGTATACCGTCGAGTACATAGAGTACCCCGGCATTAGCAGAAGACGGATTACTCCGGATTTGTACTTTTACACCTGCACCTGGCTGCCCTGTTTCCTGAAGTACCTGTACCCCTGCCGCCTTCCCTTGCAAACTTTGCAGAAAACTGGGGGCTACACTGACATTCAAATCTCTGGCTTCTACTTTAGCGATAGCTCCTGTCACATTCTTGGATTTAATGGTTCCGTAGCCGATCACCGTGACTTCGGATATTTCTGTATTGCCGGCAGAAAGCTGCACATTAAGCGCAGACTGTCCACTATAAATAATCTCCTTAGCTTGATAGCTGATGTGGCGAAAAATAAGTGTTTGTCCGGGTTCTACATTTATCGTAAACTTACCCGAAGCATCTGTCTGTACTGTATTGTTGTTTTCTTTGACCCGTACAACAACATTAGGCAAAGGCTCTCTCTTTTCATCCTTGACATATCCGGTTACAGATGCCGATTTAGCTGCCTTGGGAGCGACTTCCTGGTTTTTGGTTAACGCTCTTCGTCTCAGGACTACAGTATTACCTTTTATTTCGTAGGCTAATGGCTGATTTTTAACCAGTTCGTCCAGCACTTCTCTAATAGATCCGTCCCTGATACGTATGCTGACCGGAGATGTATCGGTTAGGTGGCTGTTTACATAAAAAAAGTCATATCCTGTTTTAGCTTTCAGCGTCTTGACAACTTTCTCTACGGAAATATTGGACTCGGACAGTGATATTTTTTGCGCAGTTGCAGTTGTATTTAATTGAAGTAACGAGATCAGGATAAGTGCATTCATCAGATACCTGTATCCGGAATGACGACCAGCTTTAAACGAGAAAGCCGGATCGGGCTTTTTTAGCCCAAAAATAGTATTCCTCATAATGGCTATAGTTAAGAAATTGGATATTTTGATGTGCATTTTCTATCTTCAGGAAAATGCCTTGCAACGGACAAATCTTGTTTTATCCGGCTGATTTTAGAGGAGTTTAGTAATCTTTATGTTCCATATAATTGTCAATTAAGTTTTAGAATAATTAGTGTGTGAATCTTTATATCAGCGTTTACGGATGTAAACCTTATTATCTTTATGTGTAATTTTAAGAAGCTTTGTTGAGCCAAGAATATCTACTATTTTTACAAGGTCATCCTTGATCCGAATCTGACCACTCATTCCCTCTAGTGGGATAATTCCTTCATATACGACGTCTATATTATGGGAGCGTGTTACTTTTCGCATAATTTCATAGATATTTTCATTCCGGAATTCGAAATAGCCGTTTTTCCATGCAGTCACCATATCCGTATTCACATTTCGCTTGCTGATATGATGTGCATTATCGATGCGGGATTGTTCTCCGGGAAGAAGTACAACTTTTTGATTGACTTCTACCGCTCCTTCCAGCAATGTTGTTTTGACCAAAGGCTCATCTGCGTAGCTGTTAATATTAAAATGTGTACCCAGGACTTTGACCTGTTGATTACGTGAAGTCACTATAAAAGGTTGCTTTGCATTTTTTGCTACTTCAAAATAGGCTTCACCGCTAAGCTCTACTTTTCTTTCTTTCTGATGAGAAAAACTAGGCGGATAACGAATAGAAGAAGCAGCATTCAACCACACTTTTGTGCCATCTGATAGTGTAATCTGAAATTGCTGGCCTCGTGATGTTGCCAGTGTATTAAAGCTGACTTCCGGGTTACCTGTGCCCGATTGAGAATCGGAGACACGTAATGTGTGATCCGCAGAAATATTGGTTATACTTGTATTCTGAACGAAACGATCCTGCTTCATCTCCGATGTTACGTGTACCGTATCACCATTAGATAAGGTCAGCACAACACCGTCAAATCTTTCCGGAATCTGATGCTTACTGCTCATGGTAACGCTATCTTCGGAATCTGTCTGCTGATTATTTTCCCAAAACATTTTCAGCAACAGGAATAATAACAAAGCTGCAGCAACAGTTGCAAAAGACGCGAAGATATACCGTTGACGTTTTAGTATGATTCTTTTTTTGACAAAACGAAATATGTCATCTGTCTGATCCACCCAATCCGATCTCTCACCTCTGCTCTGTTGTGCATTACACCAGGCATTATATTGACGCAGGTCTTCTTCCGAATAGTTTCCTTCGGCAATTCTTGAAATAATCTCGTCAATATTATTTTTAATGGCCATTACTTTTTGCGGTACAGTTCAGAGCTGTACATTGGTTATATACCAGTAAGTACCATAAAGAAGGGCTATCCCCTAAGCGGATATAAAAAAAATTAAAATTTTCTATTGAGATAGAGTTTGAGCTTTCTTAATGAAATGGTCATCTGTGCTTCTACTGTTTTTTCCGATATTCCCATTTCTAAAGCTATTTCCTTATTAGTAAGAAACTGTTCTCTGCTAAGCTGAAATGTTTCTCTCGCGCGTACCGGTAAAATTGCTGTAAAATCTGTTATTGCCTGTTTAAGTTCTTTTAATTCCAGATCATTTGTGGTATCTGTTTCATTAACAGGGAGCGATTTGGCTAGAATTTCCTTTTTTCTTTTGCCGGAGCTTATGACCCGTATCAATTTATATTTTACTACAGCTAGCAAATAATTTTTGAGATTCAGAATATTAAGATTTGTCCTGTTTTCCCATAACCAGACGAAAACCTCCTGAATAACATCTGAACATTCCTCTTCATCTCTGAGGATGTTAAAGGCATAACGATAAAGCAATCCTGAATATCGGAAATAAATGGCCTTAAATGCCATTTGATTGCCCATATTCAATTCGTCAATCAAAGTATTATCATCCCAATTTTCACAAACATTCATAACCGGTTAATTTTGAAAATTAATTTCCTCATTAGATAATATCAAAATTAACGAATATTAGATTTACATGTATAAAAATAAACGCAACCGGTTGTTAGTTAATGCAACAAAGTATATATTTGAGACAATTATTTATCATAAAAAGAGATTTAAAACTATAACAAAAGTTATTTTAGATTAACAATAGACTATTATATATTCTATAAAAGAAATTTAAAACTTATTACGAAATCAAACAGAATAAAATTAATACTTTTAAAAATGTAGAAATTATACTACAAAAATTGATGGTAAAAACAAATAAAGCAGCATTTTACTTAAATAAATTTACAATTTTCTTGCGTACACCTGCGGCGTGTGCCTCAATATTAAATCAAATCAAGGATTTAAAACTGCAGCAAATAATAAAAAAAACACGTCATTCCTTTTGGGAATGACGTGTCTATAAAATATTAGTGTGAAAATAACAGACAGTATCAGAGCTTTACTATAAAATCCTGTTTTACCTGATTTCGGAAAACCGTGACTGCTAACTGACCGGTATATGCATCTCTTTTAGCTATTCGGATGAAATCATCGACACTATCGGTAGCAGTCTTCTGACAGATGACAATAACGTCACCTATCCGAAGACCGCTTTTGTATAGTGTACTGTTTTCTGACAGGTTCACAACCAATACACCAGCTATAGCAGGCAATCCTGCAGCGGACTGTTCTCCCAGCGTTTCAATTGATTTAAATTCTCCTCCGCCCCATCTCACAATCTGGCTGCCCTGATTTCCTTTTTGCTTTGCAAGCGCAGGAATTTCAGGTTTGGCTGCTTTCACAAGCAATCGTGAACTGGTAACACCCACATCTAACATATTAAAGTTTTTGAACCCCGCAGGTATATTACCCTTTATTCTGAAATCCCCTTTAGGAGCATCTGCAAACGTACCATCCAACAGGATGGAGTTCTGCTCTACCCCTTTCGCCTGATCTTTCTTTAGGTCATCTATATTTGTATAATAGTTATAATCTACTGTATCACCCCAATACCTGACTTGTATATCCTGATGAGATTGCATCAAAATATTATTCCGGAATACATCATGACTATTTTTAAACCAGACATGTGGATGAAAACCGTTATTGAGTATTACATTATTGTAAACTGTTCTGTAAAACCCTTCCCTGAGTTTCAGACCTCCACTCAGACATAAATTGTTATAAATCTGATAATTGGTAGATCCGTCATCCAGATCAATATCCCATCCATGATCACATTGAAATCTATTATTCCGAATCAATGTCGGCGCGACAGCATCCAACGTCACCCAATCCGGATGTGCTGTAGCCAGGCTGTTCATTTCTTCGCGATCAGGATGCCAGAACCGATCTCTTCCCCAGGAATTAAATGCACCATGATCACTGGTTTCCAACACCGTACGAAAGACATCATTATGTGCGATATCATGTCCTCCCCAGGTCCCATCTCCTACGTTAATACCTGCTCTTGGAACATCATATATGGTGTTGTGAAGTACGCGAATAGCTGACGCCATAGAAATCTGCACGCCTGCTACCTGTTTTTCAATCAGACCAATATGTCTGATCAGGTTATTACTAGCTTCACAATTCAAAGGATAGTCATCCGATTTGGGTCCTTTAATAGTGTCCATATCCGCTTCCGGAACAAATTTTTCATAACGGAATGCAGGAGATCTCACAGCATCGGGATTACCCACAAAACTGATTGCGCTCGCACCTATGCGTTCGATAAGATTATCTGATATCACCACATCGCGGTTATAGTTGCTGACAAATACAGCATTACCACCCAGATCATAAAAATCAGACCCTGAAATCTGGCAACGCTCCGCATTAGCTATCCGGACTGCGCCTTGCCGGTAGATGGTCCAGTCACTACGCAACAAAGGCTCATCGGTCTTCATAAAGGTAGGAGTTGTATGTACAAAATGTATTCCTTTCACATGGATATCATGCACTGGCTTTGCTTTGCTGCCGGATATGCTTATAATATTCTCCAATACCGGAGCTTCTAATTTCTGCTGTTGCGGATTTTTTCCATTTGCAGCATAATAATACAACGTGGAGGTTTTTTCTTCCAGATACCATTCATTGGGTGCATCCAGTTCTTCAAATACATTCTCTACATAACGGTATGTATCATGCATCTTACTCGGCCTGTTATTTTGCAGTCCTCCCTCCATCTGTAACTTACCGTCCATATCTTTTCCCGTTACCCGATAATGAAAACCACCCCATCTCCCGATATGAAGTGCATGTACAATTGCACCTTCCGGATTTTTCCATTTGCTGACACGTTCCGGGCTGATAGCATCTGCAGCATAGCCCTGAAACGGAAGGATAGTGGGATCATAATTTGGATATCTGGCCCTGACCAGTGCCTTACCATCAGCATAGAGACTTTGAAAGCGTAAACCGTTAGGCACCTGAGCTGTCCAGATTCCTTTTTCTCCCTTTTTCCATTGCAGATGTAAAGGGACTGCCCCGCTAAGCACGACCTGCTGACCTTTAGCAGATTGGATTGTTAGCGGAGCAGATTTTGTTCCCGACTCTTCATGACTTAAATCGAGAGATCGATCCAGATAGTAAGTCCCTTCGTTGATAATGACATCAACAGTTCCTTTGTATCCGCTCTTTTTCAACTTTGATACCGCCTGCAATGCCGTATTTGGAGTAGCATATGGCCGTGTTGCTGTACCGGGATTATTATCCCGGCCAGATTTGGCTACATATATTTTTTTTACTGGAGTGGATTGTGCATTTGCTGTCACAGCTCCCCCGACAGCACATACAATATATAATGCTAACAAACGGGGCATAAAAGTTAAGGCGTAGTTCATACTTAAAGTTAAAAATATCTATTGATACAAAGGGTTTTGAGGAATATTATTATTAATTATTTCTTCAACCGGTATAGGCCAGGTCTGATTATAGGGTCCGACAGGAACAGTCAATGTCGCTCCTCTCTGCTGTTGTATACGATTGAATGTATTCGTACGCTTCATTGTCGTCCAGGATAAACCTTCCTCATGCATTTCCCAGTCCCACTCTTTCCACACGGCCTGCTGAAACTGCTCTTTGCTCAAATTTTGCAGATCCGGCACATGTGTCGGATCATTCTTGTCCAACCTTGCTCTTTTACGTACTTCGTTTACATACTGATATGCCTGTGCCGGTCCGTTGATTGCGTTTTCTGCTTCTGCCGCAATCAGGTACATTTCTGCGTAGCGCAACATAGGGATTGCATACGATACAAGCGAGCCTGATGGAAGTACACCTCTGTCAATCAGTGTTTCGTCTACAAATTTATGAAAAAACGGTCTGGCCAACGGACCACCCGGAGCCGGATAATTAATCATAATTCCCCAGGACAGGCGTCTGTCTCCTTTTGGAAAACTACTAATAAAATTGGCGGATGGTACTAATGTAGGTGTAAATCCTGGCGCTGTACAGGAACTGCCGTGCAGGAAATTACCTCCGCGGTCTGCTACATATTGCTTGTCCCAGATAGATTCTGTCGTATAGGCTAGTTTATGAAATACTTCTGCATAATCTGCCACAAGTGTAAATCTACCGGATTTAATGACATCAGTAGATTTTTTCAATGCGTCGGCAAAGTATTTCGTCTGATTCAACGGATTACCAGCCATGGTGAGATATACACGTGCCAGAAGCGCGGTAGCAGCCAGTTTATACACACGCCCTTGCTGTGGAGCATTCTCCGGAAGATTAGCTTCTGCAAAAAGTAAATCCTCCAGTATTTGGGTATACACTTCTGCCTGTGGTGTCCGGGGCAATCTTAAGCCATTGTAATCTTCTGCAACCTTCAAAGGCATAGGCACATCTCCGAATAACTGCACCAACTGAAAGAACGCATAACCTCTCAAAAAGCGGGCTTCGGCAGTTAAATTTGTGACTTGTGTGCTCCCTAGCGGCGCATTTGGCAAATACTTTAAAATGAAATTGGCATTTTTAATTACTGCGTAGGGGCCATTCCAGGCACTTCGTGCATTATAATAAGAAGGTGTAGGTTGATTATTATAAACCGGTAGCGCCTGCTCTGCCTGTGCAGAAGGAGTCGCATACAGATCAGTGATCATTTCGTGTGTAAAAGTAACATACAAAGGCAGACCACTATAGATGCCTTTTACAGACGCCTCATAATTTCCGGGATTCAGGAAAAATTGATCCGGATTTAAAATTGTCTGAGGTTTTTCAACCAATGTACTTTCACAACCCTGTATCAGAAATGTGAAAAGTAACAGGAATATACTATATATCGTTTTCATGTTCTTAAAATTTAAAAATCAACTCTGATACCAGCTGTAATTGATTTAGTCGCCGGATAGTTACCTCTGTCCCATCCGTTTACGGATGCAGAAGCCCAGGAAACTTCCGGATCAAAACCACTGTAATTGGTTATCGTCAGATAATTCTGCGCACTCACATATATCCTTACCTTAGCCATACGGATTCTCTCTGTAACACGCAAAGGCAATGTGTATCCCAGCGTAATATCGCGTAAGCGCAGATATGATCCGTTTTCTACCCATAGGGAGTTCGCATAATCCCGTATCGGACTACCGCTATTTGCACCTGGCTTGTCAAATGTGTTCCCTTGTCCGCTTCCTTTCCATCGGTTATCAAATCCTTCCTGCGTAGGTGCCCAGTTACCGTTGAGCGAGATATTGTATTTCCTGAATTCGTTGACAATATCGTTACCATAGCTACCTACTATCATAAAAGAGAAATCAAAATCCTTGTAGGTAAATCCGTTGTTGAAGCCAAACGTAAACTTAGGTTCCAGACGACTCAATACAGTACGATCTTCCTGATCATTGACAGTACCCTGACCATCCCAGTTCTTAAACCTGTAGTCTCCGGCTTTCTTTGACGGTTCTCCGTTAGCAATGGCTTCCTGATCGGTCTGATAAACCCCTTCTACCGTATATCCGTACAATTGCATCATGGACTGACCTACAATAGTCGGAAACCAGTTACCTCCTGTTCCGATCTCTTTGAAAGTCACCGGCCGGCCATAAGCATCCGTCCCCATATCCAGTACTTTGGTACGGTTAAAGGAGATATTAAATGAAGGATTCCACCTCAGATGCTCTCCCAGCCGGGGCTGAGCAGAGATTTGAAATTCAAAACCTTTATTTTGCACCACACCTATATTCTGCAATACAGAACCAAATCCACCCGATCCGGGCAAAGTCACATTCAACAACAGATCTTTAGTACGTTTGTTATAATAATCGGCTACGATCTGGATTTTGTTGTTAAACAATCCCATATCCATTCCTATATCATACTGGCGGGTTGTCTCCCATTTCAGATTTGCATTCTCAAGTGCAGCCAGAATAAATCCTGTATTTATCTGATTATTAAATATTGCATCCGTCCCGGAAACATTAGCGAGTGTCTGATAGTTAGCAATAGCCTGATTCCCTGATTCTCCATAAGAGGTTCTGATTTTCAGAAGTGATAAGGTTGGATTATCCTTTAAAAAACCCTCCTGTGATACTGCCCAGGCAACTGCAGCTGAGGGGAAAAAAGCATATTTATTATTTGCTCCAAAACGGGATGAACCATCCCTCCTGCCGGATACCGTCAGGAAATATTTATCTGCATAGGAATAATTAGCTCTGGCCATATAGGAAAGTAACCTGTTGTCACCAAATGAAGATGAAGGAAGTGCTTTGGTAATGGCAGACTGAATATTTGATGTTTCATAGGTGTCACTTGCAAAGCCTACTCCGGTACCACTATTCAATCCATCGTTTCTACTGGTCTGATAAGTCAAACCTATCAACGCATCCAGCTTATGTTTATCTCCGAATTGTTTCTGATATTCCAGAATGTTATCATTGATAAAAGTAGTCGAACTACCGTAATTCTTAGAACCAACGCCAAAAACAGGTTTTCCGTCTACAGTTCGCTGACCGAGACTGATGTTTCCTGGAAAATAGGTATCCTGTTTATTATATGCATGATCCAGCCCTGCACTTAGTTTTAATTTCAGCCCATCCAGTATCTCATACGACAAGGCTACATTACCGATAAGACGTAAGCTGTTATTTCTATTCTTCCAGTTTTCAGATATTCCGACCGGATTAGTCTCTCCCCAGGATACTCCGGTGAACTTAGTATAATTGCCGTTGGCATCATACACCTGCATAGTAGGAGGCAATACCATTGAAGACCAGGGAATTCCTCCGCTACCATCCGCACTTTCGTATTGTGCACGGTCATAAGCTGAATTTTGAATACTTAAATTAGTTGTCAGATTAATTTTTTCAAACAACTTATGATCAATATTCGTACGAAGAGACAAACGTTGAAATCCTGAATTACGGATAATACCATCCTGGTCAAAATATCCGAAAGAAGTGAAATATTTAGTATCCTGATTACCTCCGCTCAGACTCAGATTATGTGTCTGTACAGGAGCTTTCCGGTATACAAGATCCTGCCAATCCGTCCCCTCTCCCAGATCATTGATCTGCGTCTGTGTCCAGGGCAGCGGTTTCCCGTCATTAGTAGCCACTTCATTCTGAAGTGTAGCAAAATCCTGCGCATTGATAACATCAATCTTTTTACGCAGGCGCTGTGTTCCGAAATAATTATTGTAGGAGACTTTTGTTTTGCCTGTCGCACCTTTCTTTGTCGTGATCATCACCACTCCATTTGCCCCTCTGGATCCATAGATAGCTGTAGAAGAGGCATCTTTCAATACAGATACACTTTCGATATCATCCGGATTGATCTGTGCAGTCAGTCCGTCCAGCATCATACCATCTACGACATATAGCGGATCATTATTTGCACCAAGAGAGTTTGTTCCCCGTATCTGTATCTTCATTCCTTCCCCGGGCTGACCGGAAGCCTGATTGACACGCACTCCCGGTGCATGCCCCTGTAATGCCTGTGCCACATTGGAAACTCCATTCACCTGACTCAGCTGTTTGGCTGAAATGGTTGAAACAGATCCTGTAAGATCTGATTTTTTGACTGTTCCGTATCCGATAACTACGATTTCAGCAAGATCAGCAATATCCGGCTGCAAGGCAATTTGCAGAGGCGTGCCTGTATACAGACTTTCTCTTGTCTGATAACCTATATAAGAGAACACAAGTGTTACACTATTTTGCTTTGATCCGGTCAGTTTAAAATATCCCTGCGCATCTGTTGATGTAATATTATTTGTTTCTTTTATTCTTACCGTGACACCCGAAAGACTTTTTCCTGCACTATCAGTAACTGTTCCGGTAATTGTCTCCTGAAGCGATTCATATGCAGCATGGACAGAGAGATTCTGTACAGAACTCTCCCGGTTGATAAGGATAGATTTTCCTTCCAGACGATATTTTAAAGGCTGATTGAGAAAAACAATATCAAGGACTTTTTGTAAGGAGCCTGCTTTTATATCTATGGTTACAGGCTTTGTTCCTTTTAACAGTTCACTGTTATAAAACACTCTGTACCCACTCTGCTGACTGATTGATTTTAATACTCTCCCCAACTTTTCATTCTTAAAGGAAAGGTTAATATTCTGAGAGTATGCTTTACTTTGTACCTGACACAAGATCAGACATAAAAACAGGAAGGTGTATCTGATATAAAGTACAAACTTTCCTGTGAATGGCCTGTCATAAGGAGATTTCAGGCCAAAAGACTGTTTGAATAATATGATTAAATTCATACATTTGGTTGATTTGGTTTTTAACTGATTAATACTGACTACCTCTATTTTAGTCAATTGAACTAGATTTAAACGGTGTTGCTCGAACTTCACCGTTTTCTTTTTTTATCGATTATATCTGCATAGGCTACTTCATTTTTTTCTGTTTATAATTACTTTCCGGTCTTTATACTGATAATCCAGTTCTCCTGTTCCTTTTAGTGTTTCCAAAGCCTCACCCAAAGAGACATTTCGTTGTACATATCCGTTAAACTGATAATCAGAAGATCCGACAAATACAATATCAACATCATACCAGCGGCTTAACTGATTTAAAATCTCTTTTATATTTGTTTCGTAGAAAACAAATGCATCAGACCGCCAGCTGGCAATTTCTTCGAGATCGGCCTTTCTGATCTTAATCTGGCCATTCTCTTCGAGAATAGCGCTGTTACCCGGGGACAGAAGTGCTTCATGGTTTGTACTGTTATTTTTTACTTTTACAATTCCGGTAAATAAGGTGGATTCTTCATTTTCCTGCCCGTAGGATTTTACATTAAAACTGGTCCCAAGTACTTCAATAGTTTGTTTTGCGGTCTGTACGACAAAAGGTATACGTGTACCATTAGTACCTGACTGTTTTCTGATCTCAAAGAATGCTTCTCCCTTCAACTCAATTTTACGCAAATCTGCAGCAAATTTTTGAGGAAACTTCAGGGAGCTCCCTGAATTCAGCCACACTTTAGAGCCATCACTCAGACTCAAATGAAATGTACCTCCTCGGGGCACACTGACTTCATATATTTCATTCTCTCCTTCATGAACCAGTTTACCTGATTTGTCTAAAATAGTACTGTCTTCTACTACAAGTTCTCCAAAAGTCGAATCCAATATAATATTACGGCCATCTGCTAATTTCAGCATTGCTCTAGGTATAGCAGGACCAATATTATTCATTTTTGCGATTTCATTCTCTTTGTCTTGTTGGTAACGTTTATAATAAAGCCCTCCTCCTGCCAGCATCAATACCAATATGACTACTGCATATTTCAAAAAAGTATAAAAACGAATTCTTTGCTGATTCACCGGAGCTATATTCAATTGCCCATTCATATGTCGGTCCATAATATCATCAATCTGACCCGTTCTTAGCAATTCCAGAAATAAAGCTATTTCCTGCTCATTTGCTTCGCCGGAATGATAACGTTGTACCAGTTTTTTGTAGAATTTATTATTATCCATTAAATTGGTTATAAAAAGGTGTAGGAATAAGGTCCTTTTAATATAAGACACCGCGAAGAGGATATAGGGTACCTCTTAAATTAAATTTTATTAAAAAAAATAAAATCAATTGTCATACAGACAAACAGACAAACCTGTATATCCAATGGGCCGGATAGCAGAGACCTGAAAGTTTTCATAGTCTGAACCATATATTTTTTGACAGCATCACGACTAAATCCCATTTCTTCAGCTACCTGATCATAAGTCATTTGCTGTTCCCTGCATAATGTAAATACGCGTTTGGCTGTAGGAGACAGTTTTTCATATGCTTCCTCAATAAACTTTTCGTATTCTTTATGTTGTATATTATTTCCGGTAGTTTGCTCAGCGATCGGGTAATAGCGTAATACTTCCTGCAAAGATGCATTAGAACGGGAAATTTTTCGCAGTTGATTAAGGGTGTGATTTTTGGCCAGTGTAAAAAGATAATGCTTAAAAGACAGCACCTGAGCAAATTGTTCTCTCTTATTCCAGACCTTCATAAAAATCTCCTGACAGATATCCTGGGCCAGATCCGGAGATTTGACATAAGCTAACACAAAAATATATACCGATTGAAAATACTGCTCATAAATATCCTCAAAAGCATGCTCATCTCCATTAGTCAATGCGAGTAGAATCTGCTTCTGTGTGATAGAATCTTTCATGCAAAACTGAGGTTAGAAATTTAAGTTTACCGCCCACAAATTAATAAAGAAATTGATAAAGTAAAAATCATCAAATTAATAGTGAAGGAGAAATATTTATATGCTAAAGATATAAAGCAGTTATAATTTATAATAATTCATTTTTAATATACAGCTAAATTAAATAATTAAGAAAATATTTCACCTTTAATCAACCTGTATAAATTTCCTTAATTAGGTTTGTTATCTGATACATTTTTATTTCCTGATAGGATGATTCATCCTTTTGTCTGAATAAGATTAAAAAAAGATTATTCTTCCTTTTAAATCTACAGTAATATGCCTGTTTTTAAACGAATCATAAACCATTTGTAACGAATTGTAAACAAGTCAGCTGTTTCATTTCTAATCCTGTTATTTTTAGATTTTACACTAATAAAATGAGAACAGCGATACAACAGGAAGCCTGGCAGGCACTTCACGATGGAAATTATGCAGTTGCAGCTAAAAACTGGATACAGGGACATTCTCTTCCGGAAAACCATACAGCGTTAAAGGAGTTATATTATACCCTCATTAATTTAACTGAAGTTTCGCCTAATCCTGATCTGTTTGCCATACTCGGGCTTATAGCTTTAGATACTAATGAGATTTTTAACTCTGACCGCGAAGAAGCACTTATACAATGTGTACAGTGGAGCAAGGCAGGAATAGCGCTTGATCCGGATCATTACAGTTGCAACCGTCACGCTGGATCTGCATTATATTGGTTGGATGACAAGGAAGCAGCTGCAAAATATTATGAAAAAGCAGCAGCTATAAAATCTTCTCCAACACTACAGATTCGTATTTTCAATATACACAACAGAAACAACCCTGCTCCTGACTTTTCAACTCTGCATATTGATCTGAATACAGATGAAGCCATGGAACTCTATAATGCAGGAGTGGAAATCAATTATATTCTAACCCAATATGCCGAAATTCAGAAACCAGAAATCGATAGATTGGCAGCTTTGAAGATAAACTGTTATGAGGAAGCGTACAGTCTTTACCGCCAAACTATAGTAGAAAAAAGTGGTAATCCACTCCATGAGGATCCACATACATTTGCTATGTGCTGTACCAATCTGGCTGTAGAAATGAGGCAACTTGGTCAGTTTGACAAAGCAGTGGATATTACTACTGAAGGCATGCACTACAGCTATTTTATGGCTATTCTTCAAAACAGATTCGGAGCTTATGTAGAATTGGAAAATTCAATGGAAGTTGTAAAAGATGGCGAGCAATTGATAGATGATTTTGCTGAACAGATGGATTTACAGACTTATTTTAGTACAATAGATCATATCTGCAATGCTTTTATGCAACTAAAAAATTATGAAGAAGCATTAGAATGGATTTCTTTGGGCCAGGAAGAATATTATGCACTGGATCTATCAGATCCCATATCGAGTGATCCTGAAATTGTACGTTGTTTTACGAATTTCTTTATCTACAAGGCTAATGCAGAAACTGCATCAGGCATAACTCCTGATACAGCAACTGCAGCGAAAGAAACAGATGCCATACTCGAAGAAATGCCGGATAATCCAAGTATATTGATTTCCAGAGCAAATATCTTTATCGAGGAAGGTAATTTTGACAAGGCTATAGAATGTTATCAATACGCCATACATCTGGCTTCCGAGCGTGACGCTATTCGATCCGTACAGGTAGCCTTCTACAATATGGGGTATCTTTATGTAGCATACAAAAGAGATGATGAAGCCGCTCTTGACTGTTTTGAGCAAAGCATTGCTATGGGTAATGCTGATTTTTGGTGTGGATATTGGGCAACACATTGTTCATACCATTTGACAGAAAATGAAAAAACTATTTTCTATGCTAATAGCGCCATACAGGCCTTGCCTCAGCAGGAAGGTGTCACAGGTGATATTATAGCCGAGCTATATGAGCATCTGGGTAGCGCACAACTCGATCTTGAGCTGTATACAGAAGCTGCACAAAACTACCGGGAGTCTCTCCGATACAATTTTAACCAGATGGTATCCGACAATTTGAAGGTGGCAGAAGAAAATATAAAAAGTTCAGGCTCAAATAACTTCTTCAGTAAATTATTTGGTAAATAAAGTCTTAAGTATTTGCTGGTGTGCGCACCAGCAAATTAAAGTAGTATTATTTGTCAAGCCATAATTGAAAGTCATGGGACTTCTCTTCACTGACAATAATCTCCAGGTTTTCCAGTATCTGGGGATGCAGTTGAAGTTTAATACGGTTACGACTCATCTTTAGCATTTCGCCAATAGATTGGATATGTATTATAAATTTACGATTGATCTGAAAGAAAAACTCCGGATCCAATCTCGGGGCTAGTTTACTCAACGCATCATCCACAATAAAACGATCACCCTGTACCGAAAAACCATACAAAAGCTTATCATCGGCCATAAAGTAAGCAATATCTTCAACGGGAACAGACTTTAGCCGGATGCCATAACGAACCAGAAATCTGTTTTTATAGTGTGGTATGATCTCCTCGCGTGGTAAAAGAGATTCTACTTTACTCAATGCTTCTTTCAGTTCTGGTAACTCAAAGGGTTTTAACAGATAAGCATATCCCTGATTACGGAATGCTTCCAGTGCATACTCATCAAAAGCAGTTGTAAAAATAACGGGAGTCTGAATTTTGATATGGTTAAAGATATCAAAGCTAAGGCCATCTCCAAGGTGGATATCCATAAAAATAAGGTCAGTCTCATTTTTCGATAACCAACTGATCACATCCCGCACAGTGGATTTGACAACAGCTGTATACTCATCGTTCCACAGTTCCGTCAACATTTCCAGCAGGCTCTCGGAAGCCCAGCTTTCATCCTCTACGATTAGTACCCGAATTGCCATGCCGTGAAATTAAAAAAAAATCCCCACTCTCTAAAGAATGGGGATATCTATCTGCATAACTATAACTATAGATCCGGATTTTTTTCAATCGCTTCCTTAGGATAACGAATCACATAACGTGGATCATTCTGTATAAGATGAAACTCTTTTCCAAAGAAAGTATGTATAACTTCCGGACGATCTGTACGTTTCATATCGTTCCAGCGAAGACCTTCCAGCGCCAGTTCACGTGCACGTTCTGCAATAATCTCTTTCAGCAGATCCGCATCTGACATCGCATTTAGTTCATTACTGCGTGTAGTAAAATAAGTTGGCGTCAGGCGATTTTTCAACAATGTTGTCAATGCTCCTGTAGCCTTGGGTCTGTCTCCCAGTCGGGCTGCTGTTTCTGCAATAATCAGATATAATTCTGCATTTCTGAAACTGACATTATACCGGATATTTCCACCCTTTAAAGAAACGTAATTAAGGCTCCCTTGTTTTCCAAAGTATCTTGAGAAACGCAAATCATCTTTCTGGTTATACAATCCTAATAATTTTGCTGAAATAAAAGTAGATGTACTGACATTAGACTTTCCAACCTCTTCCCAGGCCTGAATCATTTCTGCCGATTCAAAATCGTTAGGCAACAGACTGCCCGATTTATTAAGGTCTACCAGATCTCCTTTTATCGCTAATGCTTTTTCTGCAGCTTCCATAGCCAGCTTCCACTCTCCTTTATACAATCTCAAACGGGCTTCAAAAGCATAATAGGAACGTTTGCTGAACCTATATTTTACAGTTGTAGGCTGATCATTTACATTTAGTAAGGCATTTCCTGCCTGCATATCCGCTTCTATCTGTTTGTATACGGCTTCTACAGTAGATGCCGGGAATTTTTGTTCCAGATCTATCTTAGTAGATATCGGTACACCCTTATCAGTCGCAGCTGTTGCGGCATTATATTGCTCAGCATAAGAATTCAATAACTCAAAATGAGCATAGGCACGCATCAGGTATGCTTCCGCACGAATCTGCTGAACGGCTTCCGTATTTCCGGCTTCTTCTTCAGCTTTTGAAATAACATGATTGGCATAAAAAATGGATTTGTAAAAGGCTACCCATGCGTAAGGCAAGGTCGTAGCGTCCGGATTTTGATCATTCCAAAGATGAATATCCTTTATTGTCGTCAGATCCGTAGAATTCTCATCTAATTGCAGTTCATCTGTCCGTAGATTCAGATAAGATTTATGATCCGGAAAGGACTGATAGCCACTGGTCATCAGTGCTCTGAAATCAGCCTCGGTCTTAGGAACTACCGTTCCTACAGGTTGTATGTCCAGATATTTGTCACAGGATGAGAAAACTGTTCCCATCAAAAACAGACAGAGATATGTGGTATATTTTTTCATGTTGTATGTTCGTATTGATAAGTATTAAAATGAGGCTGATAGTCCAAAAGCAATAGATTTGGATATAGGCTGTGTATAATTACTACCATAAGTCTCCGGATCGAAAAATCCGGTATAATCTGATCCGAAGACAAACAGATTACGTCCTTCTACACTCACACGAAGATTAGATGAACGAATCTTTTTGCTTACCGATTGAGGTAAAGTATACCCTAAACGAATGCTGTTGATACGTGCATAGCTCATTTTCTTAGACCAGATATCCAGAAACTGGAAGGAATTGAGCGGGTCATTATCCATCATCCAGCTATACGCCATCCATCTGTCATTCAACTCAATATTGGAGCTACCTAAAGCCGGCAATACACTTCCGCCATTTACGACCTCTAAAATTTCACGTGTATTATTCGCTCCTCTGTCCAGTGACGAAGGATTGTAATTAGGAGTGCGTCTTACCAGTTTGTTTATATTAAATATTGCGGATACGGCAAGATCAAAATTATGGTATCTGAAACGGTTAGTCATACCTCCGATAAACTCAGGATCCAGACTTCCTTTGTATTTAAACTTAGACTGATACTTAGCCGCATTCAAATTAGTAGCTACACTATATCCGGGAAGAAAATCTGCCCACGGATCATACAGCTCATAAAAATCCTCGAAAGAAACAATCTGTCCGTTGTCACCATAAAATTGCGGAACACCATCTTTATCCAGTCCGGCTGTTTCCAGGACAAACAAAGAGTTGATCGGGTATCCGGCTCTTCCGTCCGGCATGTATGCCTTAGGATTGGACACTACGCGTGTCAGCTTATTGCGGTTATGTGCAATATTGAAATCCGTAGACCATGTAAAATGTTCTCTGCTGATATTTTTACTGGAAACAGAGAGTTCTATACCATCATTCCTGACAGAAGCCCAGTTACGTTGTACAAGCTCGAATCCATTCTCTAAGGAAAGATCATTATTACCAATCAGATCTCTGCTGTCACGGTTGTAATAATCTACCGTCACGACCAATCTGTTCTTCCATAATCCCAGATCAATTCCTGCATTCCAGGAAGCAGTTCGTTCCCAACGCAGTTTATCATTTGCAGGTGCAGTCACTACGATGGTAGGTTCACTGGTACCCGGCAATAATGTTGAATTGTTATAATTTCCGACAATAAAAGGATACGTGTTACGGTCTATGTTACCCTGAATACCATATGATCCGCGTAACTTTAACATCGAAATCGCTTCTATATCTTTGATAAAGTCTTCTTCAGAAGCATTCCATGATCCGGAAAGAGACCAGATTGGAAGGAATCTGTATTTTGGATCTACGCCAAACATATTCGATCCGTCGTAACGGATACTTCCGTAAACATTATACTTACGGTCTAATGTATAAGATGCATTGGCATAGAATGAAGCGTATGCAGTCTCTCCTATTGCTTTCGCATATTGTCTGTATAATCCGTTATTCTGATAGTTACTGTTTGGAAATACAATATTCTGCGTCGTCAATGTTACCGGATTAAACCCGAATCCTTTGGTCGAGATCAGCGTGTTTTTTGATCTTCTCAGTTCGGTACCGGCCATGACATCCAGTTCATGACGACTGTTAAATGTCTTATTATACTGTACAAAAGATTTCCAGTTGTATTGAAATTCACTTTTGTTACTATTTTCAATAATACCACCATCCGGCAGGAAGTATTTATACTGTTTTGTCTGGCTATCGTAATAACGGGTATTCTCTCTGAACTTTCTTGTTAAGTAAGACTCTTTATCTCCAAAACGTTCGGTACCTACTTCTTCAAACTGAAGTCCAAGTTCTGTACGTACAGACAAAGAAGGAATAATCTGATATTCCAGATTGGCAATAGCCTTCAAACTTTTATTCGCCAGAGAATAGGATGTATTTTCTCTTTCTTATGTGCATCTGTACCTCCTGACACGGATGCTGTGTATTGCTGGTTGACAGCATTACGAAAAAGTTCGTCTCTCCAATTGGTCTGCTGGCTGCGCAACGTATTGATAGCCTCCTGACTCGTCAAAGATAAAGCACTGAATCCTCCTTTTCTGAATGCATCCAGTTCATTTCCTGTTGCGAGAATACGGGCAACAGCTCCCCTGTCTGCACGGTAATCCAGATCGGTTCTGTTTGCCATAGCCAGTTCAAAATCAACTTTTTCGCTTGAGGACATCAGATTCAGTTTATTGTAATCCGGACGTTGCGACACAAAGCTGTTGGCGCTGATCTGCACCTGTGCAGGACCTTTTTTTCCTTTTTTGGTTGTAATCACAATTACTCCATTTGCGGCGCGTGCTCCATAAATAGAAGTTGCTGCGGCATCCTTTAGTACTGTGATATCTTCAATATCATCCGGGTTGATGCCGGCAATAGGAAGATTGGTCAGGTTATTCAGATTGTCCTTATCAAAACTGTTTGGAAGCGCTGTTCCTTCTATTGGAAGTCCGTCGATTACCCATAACGGATCCTGCGTTCCGTTCATTGATACAGTACCTCTGATACGGATTTGTGGAGCACTGTTCGGTCCTCCGTTCAGATTACTCAATTGCAGACCCGCTACTTTTCCTTCCAGTAACTGATCGATACCTGACACACCCGCCTGTCTGATCTCATCAACCTTCAGTTTATTATAAGCTGTGGTATTCTTACGTTTGCTGATGTCCGTATATCCGGTCACAATAACTTCTTCCAGAGACTGATTTTCCGAACGCAGATAAATAGTCTTCTCTCCACCATTTACTTTTACATTCTGGCTCTCATATCCAACAAATGATACGGTAATAAAAGCAGTGTTTTTAGGCACTTTCAACTGAAATTCTCCGTTTGAATCAGTTAAAGTTCCCAAAGCAGACTGCTGAATCTGTCCCGGAACTCCGGTGTCTTCACTGACTGCAGAGCTACCCAGCAGAACCGTCACTCCGCTGATCGGATTTTGACTGCTGGCATCAAGGACCCTTCCCTTGATCGTAATTACTTCCTGTGCATAAACGAACTGCACACAGGAAAATAAAAGAAATAATAAAATTCTATTCATGTTAGGTGTTTGTGTTGCTTAATTTTTTGTGTTTAGTACCCCTGCTATTCTTGCCAGTAAATCCTGATAATGTGCTTTTGTAGCCATATCTCCGGAATTACGGGCCTGCATCAGTAAAGCTTGAATCTGAAATAGTTCAGCTCTTTTGCTCGTCAGCATCTCTGAAGTTCTGCTCATACCGGAAACATGTACATTGCGGATAGATTTATCCGATCCGTGAGCTGTTCCATGAACAGGGCAGATTTCCGGTCTTGCCTCTTTCAAAAACTGATCTACAAAATCAAGTTTTTTACTTTGCAGCTTTTCCATATTCTTGCTGGTAGAAACCAACAGTACATCAATATAGTTTTGCTGAAGCATACGTGTCTCTATATCCAGATTTTCTTTGTTCAAGGATTTGCGGAAAATATCATTACGTACCGAAGTCAGGAATTCTTCTACACTCCAGGCTTTGTCTTTCCCAAACAACAGTTCCATTTCTGTCATACGGAGTAGACGCTCATCCTTAACCAGATTATAAAGAATACTGTATTGAAATTCACGCTTCAGATTGTAAGGCGCATATTCAAACGGACCGACAGGACTATCTTTCAATGGAAATGTTTTCGTAATGAGATCTTGTCTGAATAACCATTCAGGTAAGTAATAAACCTGATTTTTTAGATATTTCAAGGCGTCTATCTGTGTATTGCGCGGTACTGGAGCATAGGCACTTTTACCATCGCCCATAACCGGATTTTCCAGATAGATACCACCAATATTGTTCAGTACGTGATCAGCATATGCATACCATTGTCCGATTACTGCCATATACAATTTGCCTGCACGATAGTAATCTTCACCATTAGCTGTAGTCCAGTTGATAATATGAGGCATCGTTCTTTTCAGGTTACGTAATCCATATTCACCAGCCTTCATAGCATTATCCCCAAGATCTTCAGATTGGGATCTGGGATCAACAATATTCTTTCCATCCTGCTGTTCTCCATACCAGTAATACGGGTTGTGCTGATGTGTCTCGATTACTTTTCTCAATTCAGGAAGTTCATCCCATGGATTTACCTTGTCATACCAGCGATATGCCCATCCGATAGCATACTTATCATACAGGCCTATAACAGGAGTAATTACTTTGACATTATCTTCAGGTTGTGCTACATAATTAAAACGTGCATAATCCATAATAGAAGTCGCTGTCCCTCCCATTGTTTCTGTAAAATGTGGCGAACGAAGCGAATCTACCGGAAAACTGTGAGAAGATCCCATATTATGCTTTAAACCAAGGGTATGCCCTACCTCATGAGAAGAAACAAAACGGATAGCATGTGCCATCTTTTCGTCAGAGAAGGAATTTCCGCGCACATCGGTATCTATTATTCCGGTTTGCACACGCATCCAACTATTTAATATGGTCATTACATTGTGCCACCAGATGACATCAGCCTCCAGAATTTCACCTGTCCGCGGATCTACTACAGACGGCCCCATTGCATTTGCCTGAGGTGAAGCGGCGTACGTAATAGCGGAAATATTTGCATCATCAATATCAAAATCCATCCCCTCAGGCACTTCTTTTGCAATGATTGCATCTTTGAAACCAGCTTCCTCAAAAGCTTTCTGCCAGTCATACACGCCGGCTATAATCTGCTCTCTCCATTGTTTTGGAGTAGCAGGGTCAATATAAAATACAATAGGTTTCTTAGGTACAACCAATTCACCGGCAAGATAACGAGCCTTGTCCTCCTCTTTTGGTTCTAATCTCCAACGGGTCACCAGTTCCCGTTTTTCCATTTCTTGCTGCGCATCCGAAAAATACCAACGTGCTGTAGTAAAATATCCCACACGCGGATCTGCAAATCGTGCCTTCATCTTATTATCCGGCAGCTCATAGATATTACTCGTTACCGTCAGACTGATCGGAATAGATTCGTTTCCCTCTGTCACTTTTGTACTCAGAATTGATCTGACAACTACGTTATTACGGAAAGATTTGATTTGCTCCACATTTGAAAGCGAACTTTTCGGAGATGTACCCAGTCCCAGGTTGGTAAACACATCATTGAAACTCTTTTCTGTTCCGTCGAATACTTTATTGACTTTGATGAGCACAGCAGATGAATCTGCATTGTAGCTTTCAATTTTAAAGGATTCTATAAATGATTGTGTAAAATTATCTGCTACCGATTTTGCTATAGCATCCTCACGAGGTACTTCTACCTGTGGCTTAGCTTCGCCTACCCACACTTCATTACGCGTTTTCTTAACTGTAAACCGAAGTACTTTATTTTCAAAATTCATCCCCTTATTCAATCCCGCCTCATTCAGGGCCAAAGGTACCGAAGATATTTTATTGATAAGCAAAAAATCCTTATCCATCTTATTCAGAGGGATTTCAAAATAGTAGTCTTTGCCTTTTGAAAGGATATTAAAGATGCCGCTATCAATTTTTGCATCTTTAGCAATCCTGGCATAAGCCATTACACTGTCCTTTTTAGTGGTATCGACAGTTGTAGAATGAGCTGAATGATCTTTTCTGAGACCTATTTTGGTCATCAGCTGGCATGAGCCAAGTAACGAAGTGGAAAATAAACAAAGAAATGCTAGTTTAGTGTTGCTACTGAAATAATTGCTTTTCATTAAGATACTTTAAGTAGGGTCAAATAAATGAGAAGTGAAGATCAAAAGAAATACCTTAATTATAAAGCGATTACCCGTGAAACCGCTTAATACAGGAGTGAATCCTCCTTTTAGACAGAAGAAAAATAAAACAATTTCTAAATAATAGGTAGAAAGACTTTAAACGAGGATTTGTCCTCTACTATTTCAAATCCGCTAATCTGATAATAATCATAAATATTAGCTAAAAACTGTGTACCATATCCATTAGATTCGTCGCCTGAAAGCCTCAGTCGCAGTTCATTACTTACGACAATACGCTGATCTTGCTGATAAATCCAGATTGACAGCGGATTTTCTGAAGAGATTTCATTGTGTTTAATGGCATTCTCCAGCAGAATTTGTAAGCTTAAACGGGGAACCTTTCTATTACGTATGGACGAATCCAGCTGAACATCTAACGGGGAAAGTCCTTCTCCAAAACGAATCTTCTGTAAGAAAAAATACTCCTCAGCCAGTTCAAGTTCTGTGGAAATCAAAGAAAGACCGGAGTCGTCTGCACTTAACAATTTACGATAAACACGGGCAAGCTTAGTAACAAAACTCTTTGCCAACTGTCCATCTTTACCTATCAGCTGCTGTAAAGTCCCTAAACTGTTGAATAGAAAGTGAGGATCCATCTTTTCCTGCAACTGTTCGAATTTCAACAATGCCTGCTCCTTTTGGTATTGTAGATTATTAACTTCCAGCCGATGGTTTTTTCTGCGCTGCAGATAAAAAATAGTCAGGAAAATAGCAATAGCAAATACAAGTATCAAACCTAGCAGAATACTCAGATTGACAATACCATCCACCTGTTCATCCGTTAAAAGAAAAAGTGTGGATAGCAGTAAATCGCATTCTCCCAATATACCGTGTATTTTGTATTTCTGAATTAAGACAGGAAGTTTAATATAATCGGAGTTGATAACCACACTTCCTTTATCATAATCCAGGCGGACTTTTGTATAATCCCGTACGCCTACTTTTTCCAGTTCCGGATTTAGCAGGCAGATTCCATCTGCATTATAGATTTCGAAATATGACCTGTTACCCAGAGAAGAAGTCCAGAAGTATTCATTGAGCTTCTTTACATCTATATAGATCTGTAATATCCCGTCATCCAGCATTAACTGACGAACGATATACATTCCCTCCTGGCTCTTTATAAAAGTGGCAGTTTCGTCTTCCTGAGGTATAACGGCCTGCAACTGTAGCCGGTCGGATGCCAAAGGAATAAACAGTTTTTGGTGCAAAATCGATCTTGAAGCCTTTTCTTTTCCTTTCCAGATCTGATAACCTACAATAAATTTTTTCTTGTTATCTTCCCGAATTAAACGATCTATGGAAGGGAATTCTTTTGTTTCGGCAAGGGTTTTCAGCAAAAATATGCTTTGATCAAAAACATCAAATTCTTTTTGAACCAGCAGCGCACTTTCCGCATTTATCTCTTTCAGAATAATAGTATTCAGTTTCTCCAGTCGCTGATTCATCAGATGCAGCATACAGAACACCAATACAACAAATGTGATGAGTCCTCCCGAAAAAAGAAGAATACTACGTTTGTTCCATATTTTTTTGCCTGAATACATTTTCGGTGCAAAACTACATAAACTCTGTAAGTTAGCGGGAGAAATTAAAGAATAAACAGATTTAAGAACCTAAATAAATCCACACTCATGATTATATATAATTGAAAATAAAGAATATATATTATTTACATAAATAAAGACTCACACAATAGACTGATATTTTCGTTTTACCCTCCACCAGCCTGTTTAAATAACAAAAGCGTCATTGTAAGTACTGAACAACGAATTTTAGATCCGTTCCCCTGTCTTACGATGACGCTTAAAAGATTATTTTTATTTCTGAATGTTACTTTTCAGCCAGAATAGAACGATCCAGATGAACGTAACCTCCATCTACATGAATCAGCTGTCCTGTAGTATGACTTGATTTGTCCGATAACAGAAAAACTGTAGTATTTGCAATCTCTTCCGGAGTAGTCATCCGATGTTCCAAAGGAATACGATCTGTAATTTTCTTTAGTGTTTCCTCCGGATTATCCAGTGTCTGAATCCACTTATCATACTGTGGCGTAGAAGATTCCGCGACCACAATGGCATTTACCCGTATAGAATAAGGCAAAAGTTCCACCGCCCATTCCCGTGTCAGTGCATTTCTGCCCCCGTTTGATGCAGCATAAGCAGATGTGTTTCCCTGTCCTGTTTCAGCAGTTTTGGAGGTAATATTCACAATACTGCCTTTTGATTTCTTTAGAGCCTCTAATGAGTGATGAGCCATCAGATAATAATGAACCAGGTTTTTATGCAAGGATGCGACAAACTTCTCATAATTGCCGGAAGCAAGACCTACCCCATCATTAACACCTGCATTATTGACCAGTCCGTCAATACGGCCATAGACCTCCAGTGTTTTGTTTACAGCTTTTGCGCTTTCCTCCGGTAGAGACAGCTCTGCTTCAATACACAATGCCTGTATACCTAGTTGTTCAACTTCGGCTTTGACCTTATTATTATCGGCTTCATTGCGACCTACGATCACAGGTATAGCTCCTTCACCAGCCAATGCAAGTACGATTGCTCGTCCTATGCCTTTAGCTCCCCCGGTGACAATAACTACTTTATCTTTTAGATTTAAGTTCATATTACATTCTTTATTATAGATTATATGCTTTTACTGCATTCAGTCCCCAGAAAGCTTCTTTTTCAGCAGATGTAAAATCATCAAGCTTGGACCCGACTATTGCCAGATTATCTTCATACGATGCAGCAAGAAGACACACCGGCCAGTCTGATCCAAACATAATCCTCTCTTTCCCGAAACACAGAAAAACATGATTCAGATACTGAGAAAAATGATCCAGTTTCCAGCCGCTCCAATCGGCCTCTGTAGCAAGCCCAGAAACTTTACAATACACATTGGGATATTCTGCAAGTGCACTTATAAAAGATGCCCATTCATAGAATTCCTGAGATTTGATCGGCGGTTTGGCGATATGATCCAGAATAAATTGTTGATCCGGATGATTCGCGACACAGATCAATGTGCTGGCGTAATGACGCGGACGAATCAACAAATCATACGTAAAGCCATACTTACTCAACCGGGAAAGTCCGTTTTGAAAATCATCTCTTATCAGAAATTCCGGATCGCTTTCTCCTTCTACAATATGTCTGAAACCTTTGATGACAGATTCCTGCTGATAATTACTCAACAATTCATCAATATTCGAAGCCCTTAAATCTACCCAGCCAACAACTCCTTTTATAAACGGATGCTGATATGCCAGCCGAACCAGAAATTCTGTTTCTGAAGGTGATTGATCAGCCTGCACCGCAATACAGCCATCTATATCATTCCGTTGTAAGATAAATTCCAGATCCTGAGGTAAAAAATCACGACGGATTACCTCCATTTGATCAGTTATCCAGCTATCACGTACGGGATCAAAATGCCAGAAATGCTGGTGAGAATCAATGCGCATACTTCACAATTATTTACCAGAATAAGCGACTACTTCCTGACGGGATTCACCTAAACCATCTGCGCCAAGCTCGATAATATCTCCCGCTTTCAGATAGATAGGTGGATTAAATCCAAGACCTACACCTGCCGGAGTTCCGGTAGAGATCACATCTCCAGGCAATAAGGTCATAAACTGGGACACATAACTTACAATGTAAGGAACAGAAAATATTAAGTTTTTAGTATTTCCGTCCTGATAGGTTTTTCCGTTAACTTTTAACCATAAACGAACGTTATTGATATCTGCAATCTCATCTGCTGTAGTCAGGTAAGGTCCCATCGGTGCAAAAGTATCACAACCTTTTCCTTTGTCCCATGTACCACCACGCTCGATCTGAAATTCCCGTTCGGAAACATCATTGTGTAAGACATAACCAGCCACGTAATCCAGAGCCTCAGCCTCTTCAACATAGGAAGCTTTCTTGCCGATTACGATTCCGAATTCCACTTCCCAATCTGTTTTGACTGAGTTTTTAGGAATTACAACCTGATCGTGTGGTCCTACCAGTGCGGTAGTAGACTTCATAAAAATAATAGGCTCTTTCGGAATAGCTGCTCCAGTCTCTTCTGCATGATCTTTATAATTAAGACCAATACATACAATCTTAGAAGGACGTGCGAATGGTGCTCCAAGACGAGAATTTGCAGGAATTTCCAATAATTCACCTTCATTCGCTTTTACAAATTCCTCTAAACGGGCTAAGCCGTTTTCAGCGAAAAATGTTTCATTATAGTCTCCGCCAAGGGCTGAAGTATCATAATTAACGCCATCGATCTGGACGCCTATTTTTTCTTTTCCGGATTCACCAAAACGTATTAATTTCATTTGTATATAATTTGTGTTTAACTGTTATTATCTTATCCCGGTAACCGGGATGAAGCACTCAAAACAGATATTGCAATAATATTTAGATTTTGAGGTTCAAATTAGCCTTATTCGCTCTTCAAACTTGCTAATTCTTTTTATTATTTTCCAATTTTTGGCCTTAATTATTTAATTTGATAAAGCCTCCGTCTATAGGATAGTCGTTCCCCGTAATAAAGCCTGCATCATCACTACATAAGAATAATGCGAGTTTAGCAATTTCTTCCGGCTGAGCCATACGGCCTATAGGCTGACTTTTAGAAAGCTTTTCAAACATTTCAGCTTCCTGCCCGGGGTAATTCTTTGCAATAAATCCATCTACAAATGGAGTATGAACACGTGCAGGTGAAATACTGTTACAACGAATACCATCCTCCATATAATCACGTGCAACGGAAAGTGTCATTGCAAATATGGCGCCTTTACTCATTGAATATGCAAATCTGTCACTGATACCCACCCATGCGGCAATAGAAGCCATATTAAGAATAGCTCCGCCACCTTGTTTTTTCATCAATGGAACAGCTGCATACAGCGCATTATAGGCACCTTTAACATTGACATTGAATACACGGTCAAAATCTTCCGAAGTACAACCCTCCAATTTACCCACGTGGGCTATACCAGCATTATTGACCAGAATATCCACAGCACTGATACTTTCCACGACAGCCACCACTTCACTTTGGATAGCAACATTACAAACATGTGCCTTTGCTTTTCCTCCGGCAGTAATAATCTCTTCAACTACCTGTTCAGCACCATCCGTATTGAGGTCCAGAATATGAACTTCCGCACCTTCAGAAGCAAATAACAAACTAATGGCTTTCCCGATTCCGCTGCCACCACCTGTAATAATGGCTGATTTATTAACTAATTTACTCATATTATGATCTTAAAACCCGGGCAAATATTCCGGGTAGTACATGTATCAAAAAAAAAATTATAAAGAAACTCCTCTTCTCCAGGGAATAAAATCATCCTGACCAAGCAATACAGCCTTCGGTTTTATTTCACCATTTGCCACAGATATTACATAATCCAGTATACGATGTGCAGCCTGTTCAATACTTTCCTCCCCTTCAATAATAGTTCCGCAGTTGAGGTCAATTATATCCGGCATCTTTTCATACGTTTTTGTATTCGTAGATAATTTGACCACCGGAGTGATAGGGTTTCCTGTAGGTGTGCCCAACCCTGTCGTGAACAACACCACATTTGCGCCTGCTGCAACTTCAGCTGTAGTACTTTCTACATCATTGCCCGGAGTACATAAAAGATTCAGGCCCGGTTTATTAGCCAGTTCCGGATAATCGACCACCGCAGTTACAGGCGATGTCCCTCCCTTTTTAGCAGCTCCTGCAGACTTGATGGCATCCGTAATCAGACCGTCCCGGATATTTCCAGGTGAAGGATTCATATAGAATCCTGAACCATCTGCTTCAGCCTTAGCGTTATATGTACGCATCAGACTCATAAATTTGGTCGCTGTTTCTTCATCAATACATCTGTCACTGAGTTCCTGTTCGACTCCGCATAGTTCAGGAAATTCAGCCAGAATCACCGAGCCGCCCAGACTAACCAGTATATCAGACAAATACCCTAAAGCCGGATTAGCTGAAATACCTGAAAAACCATCAGATCCGCCACATTCAAGACCGATACATAATTTATCCAGTGTAGCAGGCTGACGCTCCTGCTGATTGGCCTGCATCATACCCGCAAAAGTCGCTTTAATAGCTTTTTGCATCAGTTCCTTTTCAGTACCTTCTTTCTGTTGCTCAAATACATACAGAGGTTTATCAAACTGAGGATCTCTTTTCTGAATTTCATCCTTCAGAATAGATGCCTGTGCGTGTTGGCAGCCTAAGCTCAATACAGTTGCTCCTGCAACATTCGGATGTGTAATATAACCTGCCAACAGGCCACATAGTGCATCCGAATCCATACGTGTACCACCACAGCCCATATCATGATTCAGAAACTTGATACCATCTACATTATCAAACAGACGTTTCACTTCTTTATCTGACGAACCCGCATTCAGATCCTGCGCAATGATTGCGTCTACATTAGCACCGGACTTATACAGGTTGATCAGATCATCTACTTCAGTTGTATAATCATTAGCTTTTACCTTATACCCCAGCTTTTCTTCGAAAGCGGCTTTTAAGGTCAGGACATTTCTGTTTTCACAAAAAACCAATGGAATGACGAGCCAGTAGTTAGCTGTACCAACCGTTCCGTTAGAACGATGATATCCATTGAAAGTCTTATCTTTAAACGATGACACATCAGGCTTATTCCAGCTCAGCTTGCGCTTACCCATTCTGAAATCTTCAGCAGCATGACGCAGGTTATCGGTAGAGATCAGTTCGCCCTGTTTCAAGGCATAATTTACTTTCCCCACCAGTACACCATACATATGCACTTCTGCGTCTGCTGTAAGCGGACTGATCGTAAACTTATGCTTTGCAGCCACATCCTGAAGCAATTCAAATTGCTGACCTTCCCAATTAATTAACGTCCCTTTCTGTAAATCACGTAAAGCCACCAGCACATTATCCGAAGGGTGGATTTGCAGAAACAATTGTTTTGTAGTTTCCATTACTTACTTAAATCAAATATTTTATCCAATAGCACCCATTTCTCACCAGCCTTAGCACCGGGTATAGCCACCTGGTATTTCCACATCAACTCTTCCCATTCCTGCACTTTAGGATTACCGCTGTCCATCTCTCCTTTACGTTCAAATGAAAAGCTGTCATTTACTTCCATAATCATGAAAAGACGATTAGCAAACCTGTAAATTTCCATAGACTCCACTCCCGCATCTGTAATTGACTTTTTAATCTCAGGCCAGACAGCAGCATGATAAGTCTCGTATTCGTTTATCAACTTAGGGTCATCAACCAAATCCAGCCCCAGTGTATATCGTTTCATATTCAATTGTATTAATGTGTTTTAATATCCTCTGTTTCTTCAATGACTAAATTATTGTTCTTCATGGCAAATAGCAGAACAACTACAAAACATACCAACGGAACAAAATATCCATATTGTAAATGTCCGGTATGATCAGAGATATAGCCTAATATAGGAGGTAAAATAGCACCTCCGACAATGGACATAACGATCAGACTGGATGCAGATTTTGTATCTGATCCGATTCCCTGTACACCAATCGCAAAAATCGTCGGAAACATAATGGACATAAAGAAAGAAATACCGATCAGTGCATACAAGGTAATCACTCCGGAACCGAAGATCACAACAAACGATAACAGTATAGATATCACGGAATAAATAGCCAGCAATTTAGGTGCTGACACAAATTTCATAAAGAATGTACCGACAAATCTTCCCAGCATAAAAGCTAAGCCGGCTACACCTGCATAATATTTAGCTTCCTTAGGCGCAATACCTGCTGCATCCGTAGCAAAAAGAACCAGAAAACTTAGTACACAGACCTGTGCGCCCACATAAAAGAACTGAGCAAGCACTGCCCATGAAACATTTTTATGCTTGAATGCATGAAAAAAGCCTGATTTTGTCTTTTCCTCATCATCTTTAATATCAGGCAAACGGGTGAAGTAAAAAATAGCTGCTACCACCAGAATGAGTACGCCCAGAATAACATAGGGTAACTTTACAGAAGAAGTTTCCAATTGTAAATACGCATTACGGGCCTGATCACTTAATGCAGCCAGCTCTTCGGCTGACTTTGGTTCTTCCGTAAGGATATATTCGCCACCAAGTATAGGCGCTACAAAAGCGGCAAGACCATTAAAGGACTGTGCAAAATTAAGGCGTTGAGTAGCTGTATTAGGATCCCCTAAAACTGTTACATAAGGATTAGCTGCTGTCTCCAGAATAGTGAGTCCGCAGGCTACTACAAATAGTGCACCCAGAAAGAAAACATAACTCATCGTGTTTGCAGCAGGAACAAAAAGAAAACATCCTAAAGCAAAAAAGATCAAACCGATCAGAATACCGGCCTTGTATCCATATTTCTTCATTAACAGACCTGCAGGAATAGCCATTACAAAATAGGCTATAAAAACAGCCGAATCCACTAGCGATGCCTGAAAAGTCGTGAGGCTGAATGCCATACGCAAATGTGGTATCAGAATCGGATCCAGATTGTGAATAAATCCCCAAAAGAAAAACAGGGAGATTACCAATACCAGAGCCAGAGAATAGCTTTTAGTTTTTGTCATACGTAATTGTCTTACTAATTATTTATAATTGATTACTGTAAAATTCGCAAATAATATTTTGAATACATTAATGGATATTACCCAATTATTAAGCTATTTTACCTTTATTTGTATAAAAGAATTACTATTTATGCAAGTATTCTTTATAATTTTGAAGAAATGAAACCTCAACTCCTCACCTTCGGTACACCGGCAGCAGCCTCATTCTCCATTCGGAATGACGTAAAACCTCAGCAACACAACAACTGGCATTACCATGAAGAGCTGGAGCTGATTCATATTGCTCAAGGCAGCGGAACTCAATTTATAGGAGATAGTATCAATAACTTCGAAAATGACAATATGGTGCTTCTGGGAACAAATCTGCCACACTACTGGCTATTTGATGAACAGTATCTGCAGGACAATGCGGATATCCGGGTCGCTCACTTTAGAGAGAACTTTTTAGGAGAAGTATTTTTCAATTTACCGGAAAACCGCAAATTGAAAGAGTTATTCGCTAAAGCTAAGCAAGGATTGCAGATTTATGGAAAGACAAGAGAGATACTGCGGCAGTTATTGGAAAAGCTATTATCAGCAAGCGGTGCTTCCCGGATCATCATTCTTCTGGAAGCACTCAATGTATTGGCCACCAGCGATGAATATGAAAGATTAACACGATCTACGTATGAATTCCAGAGTCATCTCGGGGATCATGACCGCTTAAATGCCATTATTCAATACGCGACTCAACATTACAGAAATAAGATCAGTCTGACTGAGTTGGCCCAGATTATAGGGATGACAGAAAATTCCTTTTGCAGATTCTTCAAATCCAAGACCGGTAAAACACCTGTAGAATTTATAACCGAACTCCGGATCGGACATGCTTCCCGCTTGCTCCTGGAGCAGGAAATGCCTGTAAAACAAATCTGTTTTGAGAGTGGATTTCAGAATTTTGTCAGTTTTCATAAGGCTTTCAAAAAAATAAAGGAAACGACACCATTGATGTATCAGAAAAGCCTAAAAAAATAGGCTCCGGAAATCCGGAACCTATTCAACAAAACAAACTAATTATAAAAATCTTTACTGTTCATAACTCAGAGAGTACGGAAAGTCAGCCTTTACAGTACCTCTGTTCTTGTTAGGTTCAGCACTCATATCAAAAGATAAATTTGCACCTTTGATCAACTCGCTGTGGTTGATATAATTTTTTGTATAATTCTTACCATTCCATTTCATCGATTTGATATAACGGTTGGTATCTGAATTTTGAGGCGCCTGTATAATTACTTTTTTTCCATTTGACAAATGTAATGTAGCCTTTTTAAACAAAGGAGCTCCTAACACATACTCATCTGTTGCCGGAGTTACCGGATAGAACCCAAGCGCCGAGAATACATACCAGGCAGAAGTCTGTCCGTTATCCTCATCTCCACAATATCCATCCGGAGTAGGAGCATACATCCTGTTCATCGTTTCACGAACCCAATACTGCGTTTTCCACGGTGCACCAATATGACCATACAGGTAGATCATATGCTGAATAGGTTGATTACCGTGAGCATACTGACCCATATTGGCAATCTGCATCTCTCTGATCTCATGGATAGGAAAACCATAGTAAGAATCGTCAAAAACCGGAGGTAAAGAGAAAACCGAATCCAGTTTGATTTCCATAGCACGATGTCCACCCATTAACTGAGCCAATCCGTTCACATCCTGAAATACAGACCAGCTGTAATGCCAGCTGTTACCCTCTGTAAATGCATCCCCCCATTTGAAAGCATTAAATGGAGATTGAAAAGATCCGTCTTTATTTTTGCCACGCATTAATCCTGACGCAGGATCAAATAAATTTTTATAATTAAAAGAGCGCTTGCGATACAAATCTACATCTTGCTGACGGCCTCCCAGAGACTTGGCCAGTTGATAGATTGCGAAATCGTCATACGCATATTCTAATGTACGAGCTGCATTTTCATTAATCTTCACATCATAAGGCACATATCCCAGTGTTTTATAATACTCAGCACCTGCCCTGCCTACAGCAGTCAGCGGCCCAGCATTATTAGCACCTTTGATGACAGCCTCATACAAGGTTTCTATATCCTTGTTATTTACCTTTACACCTTTTACCCAGGCATCTGCAACGACAGAGGCCGAATTATTTCCAACCATCACATTTCTAAAGCCCGGACTTGCCCATTCCGGCAAAAACCCTCCTTCACGATACGCATTCGCCAATCCTTCCTGCATCTTCACACTCATTTCCGGATACATCAGGTTCAGGAAAGGAAATAAGGCTCTGAATGTATCCCAAAAACCTGTATCTGTAAAGAAATAGCCAGGTTTGACCTCTCCAGTATACGGACTGTAATGCATGACGTTTCCTTGCGCATCCAGTTCATAGAACATTCGCGGGAATAATAAAGAGCGGTATAAAGAAGAATAAAATGTACGAACCTGATCTATGGAGCCGCCTTCGATCTCCACCTTCGCCAGTTCTTCATTCCACTTCTTCTCTCCTTTTAACACCTGCTGATCGAAAGTAACGCCATTCAGTTCTTTCAGATTGATCTCCGCCTGTTCCGGACTGATGAAAGAAGAAGCTACCTTCATTAAGACCTGATCACCACGATTAGCGATCTTAAATCCTACAATAGCTCCTACATGATCCGCCTTAATCAGATAGCGGTCATCTTTTAATACAGAATCGGCAAAGGTGGAAATATTAGCAAATGGATGATCAAAAGTCATCACGAAATAATTCTTAAAATTGTCGGGAACACCACCACTGTTTTTTGTGGAGTAACCGATAATCTTCTGCTCTCGCGGAATAACTTCTACATAAGAACCTTTATCAAAAGCATCAATCAGCACATAAGCTTCCTCTGTTTTAGGAAAGGTGAAACGAAAATAAGCTGCACGTTCTGTTGGGGTAATCTCTGTTTTTACATCATAATCAGCAAGATATACTTCATAAAAATGAGGTTTTGAAATTTCAGCTTTATGACTGAACCAACTTGCTCTTTTATCCTGATCAAAAGTCTTTATTCCAACAGTAGGCATAATAGCAAACTGACCATAATCGTTCATCCACGGCGAAGGCTGGTGTGTCTGCTTAAATCCGCGAATCTTATTCGCATTGTAGGTATACATCCATCCGTCACCCATTTTTCCGGTCTGTGGACTCCAGAAATTCATACCCCACGGCAAAGCAATCGCAGGATACGTATTTCCATTAGAAATAGTATAATCCGATTGTGTTCCAACTAATGGATTGACAAAATCTACAGGATTACTGATCTTACCGATCTCCTGTGCGGTAGCGCAGATGGTAGAAAGGCAGAGTAAGGCTGTTGCTATATAGTTCATATTACTTGATTATGGTTAGCTATTAACGGAACTAAAATAAAAAAATAATTTGATTATATCGCTGCTAAAAGTATTTAGCAAAGGAAATATTACAATTTAGAAGGTTAACACTAGCTTTCCGAGGAAATGGCCCTCCTCCATTAATCTATGCGCCTCTTCTGCTTGCGTAAAATTAAAAGACTTAAAAACCATAGGTTTAAATGCTTTCGATGCTATAAATGGGAAGACATTACCGACTACTGCTGCTGTCAGTTCTGCTTTAAAGCTTTTATCTCTTGCTCTTAGTGTACTTCCGGTTACTGACAGACGCTTTTGCATCATCTGCAGAATATTCAATTGCACCTTTGCTCCTTCCATCGCATTGATATAAACCAATCTGCCGTCCGGGTTAAGGATTGCTATGTTTTTATTAAAATAATCACCACCTATACAATCCAGTATCACATCCACCCCACTTTCTTTGAGTACCTCTTCAAAATCTTCCTCATGATAATTGATGGCCCGCACGGCACCCAGCGATTCGCAAAATTCGCACTTCTCCTTACTGCCTGCAGTAGCGTATACCTCCGCTCCGGACAACGTAGCCAGCTGAATTGCGGTAGAGCCTATTCCACCCGATCCGCCATGTATAAGTACACGCTCTCCTTTCTTTAACTGACCTCGCTCAAAAAGATTATGCCATACCGTAAAAACAGTCTCCGGTATTGCGGCAGCATCTTCATAACTGAGATTTTCAGGCTTAAGCATACAACTGCCGGCATCTACCACAACATACTCCGCATATCCGCCTCCTGCAACCAAAGCCAGTACATCGTCCCCTGCTTTCCAGGAACCTGCCATACTTCCGGTTGCCTCAATAACTCCGCTGATCTCCAACCCCGGAATATCGGCAACAACTCCTGCAGGAGCCGGATAATTACCCTTCCGCTGAAAAACATCAGGTCTGTTGATTCCGGCAGCCTTCACGCGTATCAATACTTCGTGGTCTCCAACTGCAGGAATAGGTCTCTCTTCAACTTTTAATACTTCAGGGCCTCCGAATGAAGAAATAACGACTGCTTTCATACTATGATTTTTTAGGATACTTCTGCAACCGCAGATTCAGGGATAACATAAAATAACGCGCCAAACGGTTATTACGAACGTCGAGGATATCATTGCCAAGAATCTCACGGGAGATTCCTGTATTCTGATTCAGCAGGTCAAAACCCTGCAATCTCAACATGGCGAGTTTATTCGGCAAAAATGTACATTCAAAGTAAGAGTTGATAACAGTTGGGTTAACATTCTTTGCTGTACCTCTGTAACCGTCATTAAAACGTTGAGATACCTCTACGCCAAGCGTCATATGCTCATTAAAATAAAACTTATTACCCAGGCTCAACACAAATGAATGTGCTGTAATATTACTCTTAAACGGCCATTTATAAGTAGCCGAATTTAACATATAATTACCGTTAAATTCAGACTCCATAATATCGTCAATCATATAACGCAACTGCATGGACTGTGAATATATAAACTGTCTGTTTGTCACCAATGCTTTATTCACCATGGAAACATTGTTGTAAAAATCTCCGTTTCCGTTAATATTCAGCTGAAAATCATCAGAGATAAAAGGAGAAGAAAACAAATAATAAGAACGTATATCATAGTATCCCGACATATTCTGATAACTGGTCTGTTGAACAGTTGTATTATTCAGGGAGATCTTATCTGTCGCAATTTTATTCTGCACAAAATTATAAGACAGATTAGCTTCAAAATATTGTCCTTTAGAAACCAGTGACTTGCGGAAACGACTGGAAATACGATTGGTAAATTCTGCTTTCAGAGCCGGATTACCAACAATAATATTCTGCGAGTTGGATACATCCCGGATAGGCTGAATCTGGTAAAAGTTAGGCTGATTATTTTTCCCCATATAATCAATCGAGAAATCGGTCTGATCATTGATTTTCCATTTGAAGCCTGCGGTAGGAATCAGGTTTACATTATCATAGGTATATTGCTCATCTTCAGCATATAATCTCCCGGATATTTCCAGCGGCTGTACTCCGAATCCCAGATTATACTTAAACTTCTTATCCCTGGAATCATATTGATAATTAATAGCCGTCTGATTGCTGCTATATTTATAATCATAATTAAGCCCCAGTGAGTCTATAAATACCATATATCCCAATAACTGAGAACGCTCCAGATCTTCCACTCTCCTGTCCGCATCAATATCATTCCGTTCAAATTCATAACTTACTTCCAGAGAACTCTGCGCGTTAATAGGCTCAATGTAAGATCCGTTTACTTTAATAGACCTGTTATCACTCACGGTCTCTATATATTGCCGCTGCAGAAAGAAGGAGTAATTGTTATTCTTTTTCATTGCATCCTGAATGATATAGCGATCTGTTACCTGTTCATCTTTACTGCTTGAACCGGCACTCATTCTCATATTAAAAACCAATTTACGTCCCGGTTTTTTAAAGGATTTAGAATATAAAGCGTCGATATCCAGATTAGGGGAAAAATTCTTGGAAATAGATGAATAAGTCCCGTCATTGGTCAATACATTATTCCTGAGCTTTTTTTCCCTGTAGTTATTAATATACGTCCGGTTATAGGAAAATACAGGCTCAATCTTTAAGATATCATTATTCTTGAATTTCGAATCAAAATTAAGTGCCATCCTATGGCTAAAATCTTTTGTGTCCACCTGATAATCTTCCTGATTGAAAATAGAATTGTTGCTATATACGGATTGCAACAAGGAATTACCGTCAATCAGATTTTGTCTTTTGGTAAAAGTGTACTGCCCGTTGACCGTGGTCGTTTTGGTAAGATTATCAGAAAAACTACCGCCCAGCGATGTAGTGGTGTTGAGACCATCTGTAGGATCAGCGAAATCAGCTAGCTCTCCCATAGAACGCTCCCGGCTTCCTCCGCTTGGAGAACCGAAGGTAAAAAGACTGGTATTCGTATTATTGATAGATCCGATCAGGGATAATTCCTGCCCATCGTTAAACTTATTAATACCTCCACTCATCAGGTAACGATCTTCCGTACCAATTCCACCTGTTACCTGACCAAAGACAATCTTCTTTTTATCATCCTTTAAGACAATGTTGATAATCTTTTCAGGCTCTCCGCTCTTGGTACCTTTAGAAGCATTATAATCTCCGTAATAATCTATAATCTGTAAATTCTTGACAAAATCGGCAGGCAGATTACGGGTAGCTGTAAGCACGTCTCCACCGAAAAACTTTTTTCCTTCTACCTGAACGGAGGTAATAGGTTTTCCGAAAGCAAATACAGAGCCATCCCGGGATACCTGAATATTGGGTAATTGCTTAAGAGCATCTTCCAGCAGCAGTCTCTTCTGAAAATTATAGGCATTCATATTATACTGCACCGTATCCTGTTTATATATTACCGGAATCGTTTTTACAATAACCACCTCCTTGAGTAATTCAGACTGCGGGGACAAAATAATAGTGGGAAGAGAGGATCGCGTGACTAATTCTGTAGCAGAATAGGCCTTGTCTGTAATCTGATAACCTAATAAACTATAGGTAACACGAATCTGCCCTAGCGGTACAGCCGTGAATGTATAACGGCCATTTGCCGCTGAGGCTTGAGTAAATGCACCTCCTGGAGCAGTCAGACGTACGCTAACTCCTTTAAGCGGTATTCCTGCAGTATCCACCACGAGCCCTTCAATGGTTATTTTTTTCGATTGAGCGTTTACCGTAACCGAAATAAATACCAAAGAAAAAAGAAAAATAAAATGTAGCCGAAAACGAGGAGTAGCCAAACTTCTATTCTTTTAATTTACTTTTGTCAATATAAAAAAAATTACGCACAATAATAATCAGGTATCTAAAAAAATAGCATTAAAAACACATCTATCCATGATTTGTCAATTCTTCTTTACAAAACGAGCAGAATATATAGTACAAACGCTGTTTTCAAACTTAACGTATTCTTAAAATATATTTTCACAAACAAAAAGAGGATACCTTTCGGGTATCCTCTTTCAGTATTCTAACTATTAAATATTATTCTGCACCAAGTGCTACTTTGTTTACGTGTTTGTCAATTTCCCAACGTCCTGTTCCTTCTTCACCAATGACATCAAACATTTCCAGAATACGTCTTGCTACATACTCTTCTTCCACCTGCTCCTCAAGGAACCACTGAACAAAGTTAAAAGTAACATAATCTTTAGCTTTCATACATTTGTCAGCAATCTGATTGAATTGCTCAGTAACAAACATTTCCTGCTCAAGTGTTTGCTCAAACACGCTTCTGAATGATTCGAAGTCTGTAGGAATACCTGTAATTTCAGGAGACACTGCACGACCACCTCTATTGTTGATGTAGTTGAATAATTTCAACATATGCTCACGCTCTTCATTAGACTGTTTTGCGAAAAAATCTGAACTGAAATCCAAACCCTGATCATCACACCATGAAGACATAGCCAGGTAAAGTGCTGAAGAATGAGCTTCAACTTTAATTTGTGCATTTAATATATTTTCGATCTCTTGTGCCAGAGATGATTTTAATTTCAATAAATCTTTCATATTAGTATATTTTAAAATTCTGTTAAACATTAATGTGGAAAGACACATATTCGCTTTCCTTTGATACAAAGGTACAACGAAGTTATGCAGTTAGTATAAAAAAAGTACAATACAAATTAAGTCTAAATTAGACTTTTTAACGCTAACTTATTTAGAATCAATACAATTACAAAGAAGACTTATCCGACCAGAACAGGTGCAGGGCAGGTACGTAAACAGGATCTGACTACACTATTCAGTTCAATCATAAATTTGGCACCATTCAGAATTTCTCTCAGGTCAAGAACATCCTGTACGGACAATATAAAGCATCTTTCTGTGCGGAAAGGCATAATAATCTCAAAATCAGAAGTACGTGAAGCATCATGAAGCATAGCATCAACATCTATAGCATCTACTTTTCTTTTAAAACAAAAGAAATCTGATACACTGAAAGACGTTGTCTTATCCTGAAAATCCAGCCAGTAGTTATTTTTTCTGCTACACTGATACACCGCACCCTGAGCGGTCATAAAGACCTCTTCTACTTCAGCTAAAGGACAAATTTTTGCTATCATTGACATACCTGATATCCGATCGATAAAATTAATACAATGCGAATGTAATGACTATTAAGATTGAATCCAAATAAATTCGTTTATTATTTCAATTTATTCTAAATAAAAAAGGCTAACCGTAGGGTTAGCCTTCTCTAAAAGTGTTAAAATGTTAATACTCTTCCTCTTCCGAATTGAGTAATTCTTTATGATTGCTCGTAGCAGTTCGTGTTTTCGTTTTATGTTTGTTAATCTGTCTTCTAATGGATTCCACAGCGACATCTGTTGCTTCTTCAAAGCTCTTTGCCTGTGCTTTGGCAAACAATTGATTTCCCGGAATATTCAATTTTAGTTCTACCACCTTATTTTCTTCGTCGTCTACATTCTCCAGTCTCAGATAACATACGCCTTCGATTATGCTGTCTAAAAACTGCTCTAACTTAGATGTTTTCTTTTTAATGAAATCTACAAGTTTTTGATCTGCATCAAATTTAATGGATTGCACAGTAATGTTCATTTTTCCTCCTTTTTTTAAGCCTTTGGATGGGCTTGTTTGTAAACTGATTTTAATCTCTCTACCGAGTTGTGCGTATACACCTGAGTGGCCGCCAATCCGGCATGTCCCAATAACTCTTTTATTGCATTCAGATCTGCTCCGTTATCCAGCAGAGCTGTAGCAAATGTATGCCGCAATACATGCGGGCTTTTTTTACGCTGTGTCGAGATCAGGCTTAAATACCGATGAACGATCCGGTAGATCATCTTAGGATATGCCTGCTTCCCTTCTTTAGTAACAATTAAGAACGCAGTTTTGTTGTCTTTTTTTTGATTATCCAATTGCTGGATATAAATCTTTAGTTTTTCTAAAAGTGTATGGTTGACCGGAACAAGTCTTTCCTTGTTCCTCTTTCCTAATATAAGGATATTTTTATTATAAAAATCAATATCCGTAATCTTTATTTGTAATAACTCTGTCAAACGTATACCTGTTCCAAAAAGCAGTTCCAAAACCAAATAGTCCCGCTCATCAGTGAAAGAATCTACAGTGCCTTCCATCTGATCCAGAAGACCAACCATCTTATCTTTCTCCATGACAGATGGTAATTTCTTCGGGGTTTTTAATGCTTTGATTAAAGTCAAAGGATTCTGATCTGTCAAAGATTCCCGTTGTAAAAACTTATAATAAGTACGTAAAGCTGAAATAGAACGGTTTACAGAAGTTGCCTGCCGCCCACCTTCCATCAGATGGGAAAGATAAAGTCGTATAACCCGATGATCAGCTTCGTTCTCGGGAATGGCCTGATCCTGAAGAAAAGTAAAATAAACATCTAATTCATGTGTATAAGCTTCAATCGTGTGATTAGAATACCGCTTCTCAAAACGCAAAAAATTCAAAAACCGCTGCTGATACATAACTTCTTTCTTGATCAAAGGAAAGTTAGAAAATAAAAAGGCAATAAAAAAGCTCAATCCTTAGAATTGAGCTTTTTTAACATATTTAATAATACTATACATTTTCTGCATGAAGCAGAGCAATACAGATTACAATTTGCTGTTTACGTCAACAGCGTTTAATTCTTCGAAAGCCTGTGTAAGACGAGTTACAAAAGCTTCTTCACCTTTACGCAACCATACACGCGGATCGTAGTATTTTTTGTTTGGTGAATCTGCTCCTTCCGGATTGCCGATCTGTCCTTGTAAATAATCATGGTTCTTAGCTTCATATCCGCGAACTCCATCCCAGAAGGCCCACTGCATATCGGTATCGATATTCATCTTGATCGCTCCGTATGAGATCGCTTCTTCGATTTCTTCAGCAGAAGAACCTGACCCCCCGTGGAATACAAAATTAACTGGCTTCTCTGCATTCAATCCGAATTTTTCTTTTACATACTCCTGAGAATTATGCAAAATAACAGGCTGTAATTTTACATTTCCCGGCTTGTATACACCATGTACATTACCAAAAGCTGCAGCAACAGTGAATTTGTCAGAAATTTTAGATAATTCTTCAAATGCATATGCTACTTCTTCCGGTTGAGTATATAATTTGGAGCTGTCAACATCAGAGTTGTCCACACCGTCTTCTTCACCTCCGGTTACACCAAGTTCAATTTCAATGGTCATACCAAGCGGTTTCATACGCTCCAGATATTTTTTAGAGATCTCAAGATTTTCTTCTATTGGCTCTTCAGAAAGATCCAGCATGTGAGAAGAGAATAAAGGTTTACCGTGTTGAGCAAAGAATTTCTCACCTGCATCTAACAATCCGTCTATCCAGGGCAATAATTTTTTAGCTGCATGATCTGTATGCAAAATTACAGCTACACCATAGTGTTCAGCCAAAAGATGAACATGCTGTGCTGCAGAAACTGCTCCTAATACGCAAGCCTTTAAATTGTCATTATTTAAAGTTTTTCCTGCATAGAATTGTGCTCCTCCGTTTGAAAGTTGGATAATAACAGGAGAATTAACAGCTTTCGCTGTTTCCATTACAGCATTAATAGAATTAGTACCGATAATATTAACTGCCGGTAATGCGAATTTGTGTTTTTTAGCAATTTCAAATAACTCTTGAACTTGATCGCCGGTCAACACACCTTTAAAATCTTTTAGGCTCATTGTATTGTTTTAAAATTTATTGATTCTGTTCCTCTTTATTTTGTGGTCCTAAGTTAAAAATAATTTTTAACTACTCCTAATCATATAGTGTAAAAGTTACACCATCTCCCGCAGGTTTACAAAGATTACAGGACACAAAACAATCGTAATACAAAGGTGACATTATTTATCCGAAAGGGAAAAGACTATTACAACTAAAAATAATATATTTGAAATATTACCATATTTAAGTCTTTCAATATTATGCTTCACGTTTACGGAATAAAAAACTGCAATACAGTAAAAAAAGCCCTCGATTATCTGGCTGATCATAAACTCGATTACACCTTTCACGATTTCAAGAAAGAAGGAGTAACAGATGAACAATTAAAAAAATGGGAAAAACAGGTCGACTGGGAAAAATTAGTCAACAAAAAAGGAACAACCTGGAAAAAACTGACGGATGAGGAAAAAGAGGCTGTTACAGATGCTTCTTCTGCCAATAAAACACTTATATCAAATACCAGTATGATCAAAAGACCTGTAATTGAGTACAGTTCAGGTTTGATTTTAGGGTTTGACGAGGAAGAATACAATCAGAAATTGAAATAATTCCAATTTATAAATAGCCCATGAATAAAAAATCTTGTGCCGGGATTTCTTTAGCATTAGCATTGATCTGTGCTCAATTGAATGAGACTGTCGCCCAGGACAACACAACCCGATATAACTATACACAAGCGTTCAGTCCGCAGTTTTATACTTCCAATGGCAACTCCTACCGTTCTGCGAGTGGTAAGCCAGGAGATCAGTACTGGCAAAATGCTGCCAGTTACAGCATAAAGGCCAGGTTAAATGATACCGATAAAAAAGTAAGCGGCAGCGTAACGATTACGTATACCAACAATAGCCCGGACCGGCTGGATTATATCTGGCTTCAACTTGATCAGAATCTGTTTAAAAGTGATTCCAGAGGACAGAGCACCGTTCCTCAGAATAATAGCCGATACGGTGATGCTGCATCACAGTTTGAGGGAGGTTACAACCTTTCTTCGGTTCAGCTTAATGGGAAAGATCTGAAATACGAAGTGTCTGACACGCGTATGAAAATTACTCTGCCTCAAGCGCTGAATCCAAAAGGAGGACAAATACAGTTTACCATTGACTATTCCTATACAGTACCGCAATATGGCGCCGACAGAACCGGAATTCTACCCACTGCAGCAGGAGACATTTATGCTATCGCTCAGTGGTATCCGCGTATGGCCGTTTATGATGATATATTAGGATGGAATACAGATCCCTATTCCGGTCCGGGAGAATTTTACTTGGAATATGGGGATTTTAATGTGGAAATCACTGCGCCTGCTGATCATATAGTCGTCATGGGAGGCGAACTGCTCAATCCTCAGGAAGTATGGACTGCTGAACAATTCAAACGCTACCAGCAGGCACAATCTTCAGATCAGACCGTGATCATCCGTAGTGCTGCTGAAGTCGCAAATAAGAACTCCAGACCGGCAAAGAAAGAACTGACATGGAAATATACTTTAAAAAATGCCAGAGACGTTGCATGGGCATCTTCTAAAGCATTTATTATTGATGCAGCAAAAATCAATCTTCCAAGTGGAAGAAAATCATTAGCCATATCAGCTTATCCAAAGGAAAGCGACGGACAGCAAGCCTGGGCCCGTTCTACTGAGTATACCAAGTCTTCTATAGAATATTATTCAGAAAAATGGTTTGAATATCCTTATCCCGTAGCTGTCAATGTAGCTTCCAATGTAGGTGGTATGGAATATCCGGCATTATCATTTTGTGGTTCCTCCGCCAAAAACGCAGGATTATGGGGAGTAACGGATCACGAATTCGGACACAACTGGTTTCCTATGATAGTCGGTTCCAATGAACGGCTTCACGGATGGATGGATGAAGGATTTAATACATTTATAAATGGATTATCTCGTGAAGCATTTAATAAAGGTGAATATGATAAAAGTATAGGTAGCCGGAATAAAATGGCTCAGGGATTCAATTCAAGTTCACTGGAACCAATCATGTCTACACCACAAAATATGCAGGAACGCAATATTGGCACACTGGTTTATTACAAACCAGGTTTTGGATTGCGTTTATTACGGGATGAAGTAATTGGTGCAGAGCGGTTTGATGAAGCATTTCGAACGTACATTCGCGATTGGGCATTCAAACATCCTACACCGAATGATTTCTTCAGAACAATCGAAAATGTAACCGGAGAAAATCTCGGGTGGTTTTGGAGAGGATGGTTTCTCAATAACTGGAAACTGGATCAGGCGATCAGAAAAGTGGAATATGCAAAATTCAATGCTGCAAACGGAGCGCTGATTACCATAGATAATCTTGAAAAGCTACCTATGCCTGTTGTTATAGAAGCAACAACGGTATCGGGAAAAAAGATACGTAAAAAATTACCAGTGGATATATGGCAACGCAATACTTCCTGGACTTTCCTTTTAGATTCTAAAGAAGAATTAAGCTCAGTCGTAATTGATCCTGATCAGGTGTACCCGGATATTAATCCCGAAAATAACACTTGGTCTAAGAAATAGATTTCGTACTTTTATAACAAAAAAAATCAAACGTACTATGCTGTTAAAGTCCTCTTTACTGAAGAAACTATCCGGAATGATCGGAATCCTGTTTATAATGGTAGCCAATACCTATGCACAAAAAATAAACGGTATCATCTACGATTTGGAAAGCAGTGAACCAATCTCCAATGTCAGCATACAAAACATGAAATCAGCGGTTAAGTCTTTTTCTGATAAGGATGGAAAATTCAGTATTGATGCCGCAATGGGTGAAAGACTTTCTCTTTTTGTTAATGGCTATACTCCGGATACCATTTTTCTGTATCAGGAAGGCGTACAACGTGTATATATGATGCGTGATGGCAAATCTATTGTCCTGAATGAAGCTTTGGTTACCCGACTTACAGATTCCAGACTGGATGAAGAGATTAAAAAAGCGAAAGAGCAGGGACAAATAGCAAATGCAAGTCAGTATCAAGGTGGAATACGCGTATCACCATCCCGTCTTTTTGGCAAAAAAGGAAAGACAGCACGTAAGAATCTGGATATTCTGGTACTGGAGAAAAATAACAGAATTATCGATCGCAGATTCTCAGACAAACTTATCGCCTCCCTCACTCCTCTTGAGGCTGATGAGATTCCATTGTTCAGAGAGCAATTCAGACCATCACTGGACTTTATACAAACAGTGAATGACGAGACACTAAAACTCTACGTATTGGATTCCTATAAGAAGTATAAAAGTAATAAAAAATAAAACGGTTAACCTTCTATTGTCATAGAAGGTTAATTTTTACACAAAACTGTAACAAAAATTATTACAGTATAATTTTAACTGCTACATTTGTACAACAAAAACAAAGAATCATGTTCAGTAATTTACATTTTGCCACTTCTACGCATATCATAGCCCTCCTGATGCTAGAACGTGATGCGTGGCTCTCATCTGACTATATAGCCGGAAGCATTAATGTAAATCCGGTAGTTGTACGTAAAGAAATCAGAAAACTCAAAGAAGCGCAGCTTGTTATAAGTAAAGAAGGTAAAAACGGTGGTGTGCGTATAGCAGCAGACATAAACAAAAAAACACTGGCAGATATCTATAAAGCCACACTTGCATCAGATGAAAAGGGTAAATACAATAATCCGAATCCTAATTGTCCGGTGGGAAAAAACATCAATAACTATCTTACAATCGTATACAGCGATATTGAACAGCAACATATTGCCTATTTAAATCAAATCAGTATTCAGGATTTATCCTCATATTTTAACAATAAATAATAAAAAAATGAAAGTAGCATTAATCGGAGCTTCAGGATATGTAGGTTCACATATCTTAAAAGAATTAGTACATAGAGGACATCATGTAACCGCTATAGCAAGAAACACAGATCAGATAGAGAAAAATGAGCATATTCTCGCTGTACAAAATGATGTCAATGACAGTAATGCGCTGGCGGCTATCCTAAAAGGAAGTGATGCGGTGATCTCTGCATATAATGCGGGCTGGACTAATCCTTCTATTTATGATGATTATACGGCCGGTGCCAGATCCATTCAGGATGCTGTAGAACATGCAGGTATCAAGAGATTTATCGTAATCGGTGGAGCAGGTAGTTTGCTTACCGAAGCCGGAACAAGAATTGTAGATGCTCCTGATTTTCCGGCAGAGATCAAACCGGGAGCGTTGGCTGCAGCAGATTACTACGAAGTAATCCGCAGATCCGATGACCTGGACTGGACTTTATTCAGTCCTGCTATTGAGATGAGCCCAGCCTCTCCGGGCACACGGACAGGCACGTATCGCACAGATCTTGATCATCCTGTCACGGATCACGAAGGTCGCTCACGTCTGTCTGTAGAAGATGTAGCTGTTGCAATAGTCGATGAGTTGGAAAAACCACAGTTTATCAAAAAGCGTTTCACAGCTGCTTATTAAGACATATTTAAAAAAAAACCGAAAGGGAAGAAGATTTTCTTCCCTTTTTTCATTTAAAAATCTATTTTTGGTATAGAATTACTTGTGCTAACCAATGAGTAATAAATTTTAAGATTCAAAAACTGGAAAAACAAGTGTATTAACTCATTATTCTAATCAAAATTATAAATGCTTTTTAAAAAATCAATCACTCAATTAGTCTCAGAGGCCCACGAAAGTGGCGAGCACACCTTGAAAAGAACCTTGTCCAGCACAGGGCTGGTTGCCCTTGGCGTTGGAGCCATTATTGGTGCAGGATTATTTTCACTGACGGGAATGGCAGCAGCTGATAATGCAGGACCGGCAGTTATGCTTTCCTTTATTATAGCCGCTGTGGGCTGTGCTTTTGCAGGGCTTTGTTATGCAGAATTTGCATCTATGATTCCGGTAGCAGGAAGTGCTTACACATACTCTTATGCAACTATGGGCGAATTGGTTGCATGGATCATCGGATGGGATTTGGTATTAGAATATGCACTTGCAAGTGCCACGGTAGCCGTGAGCTGGTCTCAGTACTTCGGAGAGTTGCTGAAGATATTCGGCATGAATATACCAGACGAATTCCTGCACGGTCCATGGGAAGGCGGATATGTCAATATTCCGGCAATTATTATTGTCTGCCTACTCTCCTTGCTACTGATAAGAGGTACCAAAGAATCATCTACAGTAAACAATCTGCTTGTTATTCTTAAAGTATCGGTAGTTTTGATTTTTATCGGTTTAGGCTGGTCATTCATCAATCCGGCAAATCATACTCCGTTTATCCCTGCTAATGAAGGTGAAGAACTATTGAAAAGCGGAAAAATCGGTTGGGGTGAATTCTTTAAAGATGGTTATTTTGGTAATTTTGGTATTTCCGGAGTTTTCAGAGCAGCAGGAGTTTTATTCTTTGCTTTTGTTGGCTTTGATGCCGTCAGTACAGCAGCACAGGAAGCCAAGAATCCTAAAAAAGGAATGCCGATTGGTATCATTGGTTCATTGATTATCTGTACAGTATTGTATGTATTATTTTCGTATGTGATGACCGGATTGGCGAATTATACAGAATTCAAAGGTGATGCAAAACCAGTCGCTACGGCATTTGCCAAGACAGGATACCACTTCCTGAATACAGCCTTGATCATTACGATTATCAGTGGATATACTTCCGTTATTCTGGTTATGCTCTTAGGCCAAAGCCGTGTATTTTACTCTATGAGTAAAGACGGTTTGCTTCCGGCTCTTTTCTCTCATCTCGGAAAAAATCAGACACCATGGAAAACCAATGTTATTTTTATGATTTTCGTAAGTCTTTTTGCCGGATTTGTACCTGTCTCTGATCTGGGACATATGGTGAGTATCGGAACTCTTTTTGCCTTTACATTAGTTTGTATTGGTATTCTGGTACTGAGAAAAACAGCTCCGGATATCGAACGTCCATTCCGCACACCTTTAGTTCCGTTAATCCCGATACTGGGTGTTATCGTGTGTGTGACAATGATGGCATCATTACCAATCCAGAGCTGGGAGCGGTTAGGTATCTGGCTGGGAATAGGAATGATTATCTATTTTGTGTACGGTAAAAAACACAGTAAGATCCGTAAACAGCATGAACAAGGATTGAAAAATTAATATCCTGACGCAAGCTTATAATATACAAGAAGGGCAGTCCATATATGGACTGCCCTTCTTGTATATTATATTCTGATTTACGCTTACTTTTTGGGAATGTTTACCAGAATCTCCTGTGTAAATTTCCAGAATTTCTGAACGGAAGATATGGATACACGCTCCGCCGGAGAATGTGCCCCGAGAATAGTCGGGCCAAAGGAAATCATATCCATACCTGGATAATTCCGTCCCAGAATACCACATTCCAGGCCAGCATGGCAGGCGACCACCTCCGGTTGTTCATTGTATTGCTTCTGATAGATATCCTTAAGTACCTGCAAGATCTGTGAGTCCGCATCAGGTGTCCAGCCCGGATAATCTCCTGAAAAACCAACTTCTGCGCCCATCAGCTCAAAGGTAGATTTTAACGCGTTTGCCAAATCATATTTAGAAGATTCAACAGAAGATCTCGTCAGACATTTTATCGTGATCTTACCATCCTTCACTTCTATATTGGCTATATTATTGGATGTTTCTACCAAATCCGCAAAATCAGCACTCATGCGGTACACGCCGTTATGAGCAGCATACACGGCTTTGATAAGTTGCTCCTGTACATCCAGTGGCAAAATAGTGACCGGAGTATGCTCTTGCTGTTCAATAATAATTTCAAGACCGGCATCTACACTTTTATATTCGGCTTTGATAGCCTGAATTACAACTTCAGCAGATGAAATAAAATGCTGAACCTGATCCTGAGGCAAGACAACTTTGGCAAAACTTTCTCTTGGAATAGCATTCCTCAGGCCACCGCCTTTAATTTCTGACAACCGAAGGCCAAATCTGGCATGTGTACCAAACAAGACCCTGTTCATAATCTTGTTCGCATTCCCCAAGCCTTTATGAATTTCTATACCGGAGTGCCCGCCATTCAGTCCTCTTACCGTAATTGTCAGTCCCGCATATCCGTTTAATACAGGTTCAGAGCTGTAACTCTTTGTTGCAGTCACATCTATTCCTCCGGCACAGCCGATGTCAATTTCTGTATCATTTTCTGTATCCAGATTCAATAATATCTGTCCCTGTAAAACTCCTCCTTCCAAACCAAATGCACCTGTCATCCCGGTTTCTTCATCTATGGTAAAAAGGGCGTCTATAGCCGGATGAGCCAGATCCTGTGATTCCAGAATTGCCATAATAGTCGCCACTCCTATCCCATTGTCAGCACCCAAAGTAGTACCGTCAGCTTTTACCCAATCACCATCGATCAGCATACGGATTCCGTCTGCATCAAAATCAAACACGGTATCGTTATTCTTTTGATGTACCATATCCAGATGCGATTGCAGAACTATCCCTTTACGATCTTCCATACCTGCTGTAGCTGGTTTTCGGATCACGACATTTCCGGTTTTATCAGTGATGGTTTCGAGACCTAATGATTTTCCAAAATCCTCTATAAAAGCAATTACCCTTTCCTCTTTCTTAGAAGCTCTGGGTACTGCATTTAAAGCATTAAAATTTTTCCAAATCGACTGTGGTTGTAATTGTAATATTTCCTGATTCATATGTATCTGAATTATGCCACAAAGGTAAGGATTATAAACGACGATAAAATTTTCTATCTTGGGAACATGAAAACTGCTAAAGAACTTATGCTTGCTTCTGAACCCTATCGCGCAATGGGAAAAGAATTATTCGAGGACCGTCAGTATGCAAAGGAAGAATTGTATAAATACAATTCATTAGCGCCTTCAAAAATCAAGGAGCGTAATCAGATCATCAAAAAATTATTTGCGAAGACAGGGAGCCGTCTCTTTATTGAACCGCCGTTTCGTTGTGATTACGGATATAATATAGAAATAGGTGATAATTTTTATGCGAACTATAACTGTACAATCCTCGATGGTGCCAAAGTCAGTATAGGTGAAAATGTCATGTTTGCACCCAATGTAAGTTTATTTACAGCTGGTCATCCCATACATGCAACTCCCCGAAATGAAGGATGGGAATATGCCTTTCCTATTACTATAGGAGACAATGTATGGATCGGGGGCAATGTAGTAATCAATCCCGGTATCACGATTGGAGATAATTCAGTCATAGGTGCCGGTTCGGTCGTTACCAGAGATATTCCAGCCAATGTCATTGCTGTAGGTAATCCCTGCCGTGTACTTCGCCCGATTACGGACGAAGACAAGCAATATTACTTCAGGGGTAAAAAATTCTAGCTGAGATCCAGCCTGAATTGGGCAGGCGCAGCTGGCATTTTGCTTCCAAACTTAAATTCATCTGCAAATTGATATTGACTGGACCCTTTATCGTAGATACGTAATACAACACGATCACAGAAGAAATTAAGACTGATACTCTCAAACCGTTCCAATGCAATTGCCAGTTTATCCGCATTGAGTTTTCGAGCAATACTCATGTGCGGATCGTTACTTTTCCGGACATTTTTTGCATTCAGAGATCCAACAAACCGATTCATAATATTCTTCAGATAATTCTTGGAATAATCCGTTGGAGCAATAAAAAATGCTCCGTTTTGCGGAAATGCCTCATACTTATCCAGATAGACATAATCGGGACGTTCGGTATCAGCCAGCTGTCTGATTTTACGTTTGATAAATTCCAATTCGGCATCGGTAGCGTTGAACTCTAAAATAGTAATATGAGCATCCGAATTTTTACTATTGTACCAACCGATTATATTGGCCAATGCTTCCTTGAGATGACGGACCAGACTCATAGAACGAGAACACGGCAGGAAAACCAGCGAATAATGTTTACTTTCCATAGTTATAATAAATTGAACCTATAATAATTGACACCACTATAACGAATGAATTGGAGAAAAAGTTTACGGATGAACACTTACATCTTAATTGAAACAAATTTGTTACTTAACAAACTTTAACATAATTTATCAGTCTTTATACTCTGCAAGCATCACATAAATTTCTTAATACCATATAAATTTGCTATTTTGATATAAAAATTTAAAATCTATTATGCTGCATCTCTTTCATACTCTTCTGCTTATCCCCTCTTTGCTGGTATCTGCTACAGCTTGTCAATCGGGCGCTGGTAATGCCGAATCTAATATAGCACAGCGTGACTCTCTTCCGTCCGAAAATTATTTGTCTGATGAGGGGTACAATACAGCATGGATCAAGCCTGACGGTATGATTATAAAAGATCGTTTTATAACACCTGAGGGATATCAGCGCAAAACCTTTCAGGCGAATGAGTTTGGTTACTTTCTACAACATCTGCCTCTGAAAAAGATGGGATCCGAGGTCTTGTATTACAATGGTGCTGTCAAAGCTCAAAACAAGATATATGCGAGTGTGGTCAATCTTCCTATCGGCACAAGAGATCTTCATCAGTGTGCAGATGCCGTCATGCGGCTAAGAGCAGATTACCTGTATCAACAAAAAAGATATAAGGATATCCGCTTCAACTTTTTATCTGATGCCAAACCGCGTTATTATACAGATTATATAAAAGGGGACTACAGTGCAAAAAAATACTGGAAGTATATGGAATATATATTTGCATATGCTAACACAGCTTCACTGCATGATGAATTACCTTCTGTGGCTTCCGTCCGTAATATTAAAATCGGAGACACATTTATTCAAAAGGGAAACCCTATAGGACACGCTATCATCGCTGTAGATATAGCCGAAAATGAGCAGGGGGAAAAGTTGGTACTCCTTGCACAAAGCTATATGCCTGCGCAGGAAATACAGATATTAAATAACCCGAATGATCCTAAACTTAGCCCCTGGTATAAACTGAAAGACGGAGTGATTCTTACTCCGGAGTGGAAATTTAAAAGTGAAAACCTCAAAACCTGGAAAAACTAAAAGCAGTATTATTTGCAATTACACCTCAAAATCAGTAACTTAATAGAATTCTACATCATATTTGTCCTATGAAACGTATTTTATTCCCTACCGATTTTTCAGAAGCTGCCAGCAATGCATTTGTTTATGCGCTTCAACTTGCTAAAAGTATAGACGCATCCCTTTACATCCTGCATGTCTACGAATTGCCGATTTATTCGAGTATGTACGCAGGTCAGTTGGATTATGTACAGCAGATTTATCAATCTATAGAACTGGCTCAATTTGACAATTATAAAGACAATGTTCCTCAGTTGCATGAAATTGCTAAAAAGTATAACCTTGAAGATATAGAGATGTATTTTGTCTTCGAAAAAGGCCTGTTTCTGGATTCTGTCAAACGCGTTATCAAACGTGACCAGATCGATATGATTGTCATGGGTACTACAGGTTTGAATTCAGCCAATACGACACTCATAGGTTCGAATACCGTTAATCTTATCCGCTCCGTATCGCAGCCAGTATTCAGCATTCCAAGACTGGCAAAATTTGATGGGATCAAAAGTATAGGATTTACCACTCTCTTCAGAGAAGCAGACAAGAAACCATTAGCTGAGATTTTGAAACTAGCGGATTACTTTGATGCAAAAGTTGAAGTACTACACGTTAAAACGAAAGAAAACGAAGATATAGAGTCGCTTGTATCCGAATGGAAAGATCAATTCCACAGTCCTCGTCTGACATTTTCAATATTGCCGGCCACATCTGTTGAAGAGAGAGTACTGGAATTTATTATGGAGCATAACATTGATTTTCTGGCCATTGTAAAACGTAACCGCAATTTCTTTGATCGGTTATTTACATCCAGTATGAGCCAAAAATTAGCCTATCATTCTACCATACCCATATTAGTTATTCGAGAAGAAGCATAAAGGAACGGTTTTTGCAAATCATCAGGTACATCAAAAGAAAGCAACTATGAAGAAATTGATTTTAAGTATTACAGGAGCGGCATTGGTTTTAATTTCTTGTCAAAACACATCTACAACATCTGAAAAAAGTGATTCTACTGAAGTCTTATCAAAAAAAGATTCAACAGGAGAATTTGTAAATCCGGATCCGGCTCATAACAGCCAAAACGCATTAGACTGGGATGGGGAGTATGAAGGCGTATTGCCATGTGCTGACTGTGAAGGTATCAAAACAAATGTAATCCTGCATAAGGATAATACTTATTCACTTGTATCTGAATATTTAGGAAAAAAATCAACTTTCAAAGAAGAAGGAAAATTTACCTGGGATGATAGTGGAAGTGTCGTTACACTGAAACTTAAAGATGGAACAAATAAATTCAAGGTACAGGAAGGATCTATAAAAATGTTGGATCAGGAAGGAAATGTTATCACCGGATCACTGGAAGCAAACTATATACTTAAGAAAGTTTAGAAATTAAAATCCATATAAGAAAAAGAGCTGTTTTATATCCTAAAACAGCTCTTTTTATAGTTACTCATTGTGCTGATCTTCCTCTCTCCTTCTCAAGAAAACAGGTTATTACATTTATTACAAACCATCTTCTCAACCATCCTATATTCTGGAACAGCTTCAATAAAACGAAGAGAAAACTCTCTTTTCCTCTCTCCTTTTCAAGGAGAGATCCCGATATAATCGGGAGAAAGGTTCTTACTTTTAGTAAAGTCAACAGAATAACTAATAATTCTAAAATCTCTAATCTGCCTTTAGAAGCAAACTATGCTGCGAAGCGGTAAAAATATTCCGGAATACAATATTCAATTCTGATTCCCGCTGAGCAGCAATAATACCGCAATAAGGAAAAAATTCAGTCACTTTATTACGAATAAAGGATACCATTTCTCTACTTTGAGTTTCAATACGTTTATAGCATATTGCATTATCTTCTCCATCAATAAGTTTACTCCAGGAAAGATCCATATCCCCCCATATTTCTTGTTGCATCTTATCATAAAGAGATACAGTGTGATCCAAATGATCCTTTACTGAGACGCCAAATTGCTCCTGCCATACGGATTTTTTGGATTTATGCTTAAACAGATCCACGGCCAGATCCAAAAAACGCTCAAACATGCCCATATAATTTGCTAAAAGGGTCAATGCAGCAAATGGCATAAAAGGGTATTGATATAAAGGAGCGGTTAAGGTCGCTTTTTCAGGCACCAAAGAATAAACCTGATTATCCGCAATAAAAACATTTTCTAATTTAAAACTATGGCTTGCCGTACTTTCCAAACCGAATGTATCCCAGTCTCTTATCAACTCCACATCTGTGTGATCTGCAAAGATGGTAATAAAACAAGCCTGTCCCTTTTCATCTATGCACACGGAATCTCCTTCGAATAGGGGTACATTTGCTGTAAAATGAGTTAAATGCGGAGAACCGGTAGCATATTTCCATTCACCGGAAACGAGGTATCCACCTTCGGTCTTATAAGCCCTTCCGGATAGCATACCACTTCCACCAAAGCACACTTTTGGATCTGCAAAAACAGATTTTCCTTTTTCCTTATCTATAAAACCAACAAATAGATTCGCTCCCGAACATAAGGTTACTGTCCAGGCGAGACTACCATCAATATAGGCAAGGTCCCGAAGGAAACGTACACCTTCTGATAAATTCAGACCTGCTCCATCCAGTTCCTCAGGAACCCATATTTTAAACCATTTTTCCTGATAAGCCAGTTCCAGCTGTGCCGTTGTCAATTGCTGCTGTACTATGGCAGCATGAATCTGCGATTCAAGTATATTCTTCTGATCTTTCGTAATCTGCATATTATAAGAGCTGTAATTTCATCTCATGGAATTTGTTGGAAACGGAGCCGTAGATATCAAATCTTTTTATCCTCCTGTGCTATAGATAGCTCGCGTTGCTTCATCATTTTTTTCCAGTTGAAATAACCAAAAAATGCAACTGTAAATAAATAAAGGGTAAGTATAGCATAAAGCAGCAGACCTTTATGATAAAGCAAAGGAATCGCGAACAGATTACTGATATTCAACAATATCCAATTTTCAAGTTTACGTTTGGCGAGCAACCACATTCCAGCCCAGGCTGTAGCGGACACCCAAGCATCCCACAAAGGCACATCTGAATCTGTGTGACGAGTCAAAAAATAATAGAAAATAGCAAATGCCGTCCCTACTATTAAAATAACGATGCCCCAATCCTTTCCTGAACAGGATGTAATGGGTTTCTGAGCAGCCTCTTTATTTGAAATCCAATACCACCAACCATATATACTCATAATAAGGTAATACATATTAAGAGCAATCTCTGCATAAAGTTTAGCCTCATAGAGTACTATCATGGTCACTATAACGCTAATAATACCAAATAAATAATTAGAGACTTTATTGTTTTTGGATAACATGACTTGTGTAACTCCTGCGGATACACCTAACCATTGCAACCATGATGTTTCCAGAACCTGTTGCCAAAGGTGCTGAATAATAGATGATACTTCCATTTAAAAGTGTGTAATGATAATATACGCACCTATGGATCTGGCTAAATTTTAAAACAAATATAAACGAAATTAAATCCCTACGCCGGCATTATCCGGATCAGGTATATATTACAGACGGACGAGGAATAGTCCGTCTGTAATATTGGGTATAATCTCAGCCTGTTTCATAACAACAAAACCAGTGTCCTGCTGCCTAAAGCACCCCATAAGTATTATTTAAGACTAATCTAATTTCAGCGCTTTCTGTGTACGCGCACGTGTCGTTTCACAAAGCGCCGGATCAGCTGCCAGAGATTGTCCCCATGTCGGGATCATTTCTCTTAATTTATCTCGGTATTCCTGCGTTTTTGCACGGTCAGGAAAACATTTTTTCAGTAATTCAACCATGATCTTAACCGAAGTAGAAGCTCCGGGTGAAGCACCCAATAAGGCCGCTAATGATCCGTCAGCACTTGCCACAACTTCAGTTCCGAACTCCAGTACTCCTCCGTGCTTCTTATCTTTTTTGATAACCTGCACACGTTGTCCTGCAACTTCCAGAGCCCAATCCTCCTGTTTTGCATTCGGCATATACTCTTTCAGAGATTCCAGCTTATCTTTCGGACTCTTCATTACTTCAGTAATCAGGTATTTGGTAAGATCCATATTATCCCATCCTGCTGCAAGCATAGGACGGATGTTGCTGAGTTTGATCGACGCCGGCAAATCGAAGAAAGATCCTTTTTTCAGAAATTTGGTCGAAAACCCGGCATAGGGACCAAACAGTAAGGCCTGCTTGCCATCAATGTATCGTGTATCCAAATGAGGAACAGACATTGGTGGTGCGCCTACAGATGCTTTGCCATAAACTTTAGCATGGTGCTTAGCAATTACTTCTTCATTTGTGCATCGCAACCATTGTCCGCCGACCGGAAATCCTCCGTAACCTTTGGCTTCCGGAATGCCTGATTTTTCAAGGAGTAATAATGAATGTCCACCTGCCCCTATAAAAACAAACTGCGCTTTTAAATCTCTTTTCTTTCCGGTTTTGATATCTTTTACTTCTATTTCCCATCGGCCATCACCTTCACGATCGATATCTTTCACTTCATGCTCCAGCTTCAGAGAGAAGTTATCTTTTGTAACCAGATGATCAATCAGATCTCTTGTCAGCGATCCAAAATTCACATCTGTACCGATATCCATTTTGGTAGCTGCTACTTTATCTCCTTCGGGACGTCCCTCCATCACCAAAGGTATCCATTCTTTCAATACTTCCGGATCTTCAGAATACTCCATTCCTTTGAATAATGTATTTTCTATCATCGTAGCATGACGTGTTTTCAAGAATTCCACGTTACGCTCTCCAAAAACACAACTCATATGCGGTATACTGCGAATAAATCCTTCCGGATCTTTGATAATTCCTTTTTCGACAAGGTATGTCCAGAATTGTTTTGAAATTTCAAAGGATTCAGCAATACTGATAGCTTTCTTTATATCGACGGAACCATCCGCCTTCTGAGGGGTATAGTTCAGTTCGCATAATGCCGAATGTCCTGTACCTGCATTATTCCAGGCGTCTGAACTTTCAGCGGCGACCAGATCCAATCGCTCAAACATTTCAATCTTAACATGTGGGTTTAATTCATTGATCAATGTACCCAAAGTAGCGCTCATGATACCGGCGCCTATTAATACGACGTCTACGTCTTCGTAATTTTTTTTGCTTTTACCCATGTCTCTGTGATTGTTGCAAATTTACTATTCAATTTGGTTTATTACCAATGGTTTTGTCAAATTTCTTTCATTAAACTACATTTTTATCAAAAACAGCCCTTTTCTTTTTTGAGATTGACAAATACCCGTGATTCAGAGCGTTTCTTTTATTTTCTTTTCTTAAAAAATTGGTAATATAATCGGATTTTAACATTTTTGCTGTTTATCTGTTAAATTGTAAATAGCATTATTAAATAAGGTATGAAATTATTGGAAGGAAAAACGGCGCTTGTAACAGGTGCATCCAAAGGTATCGGCAGAAAGATTGCAGAAGTTTTTGCACAAAATGGAGCAAATGTAGCGTTTACATATTTGTCATCAGTTGAAAAAGGACAGGCACTGGAACAAGAGTTGCAGGCTTTTGGAACTCAGGTCAAAGGATACCGCTCTGATGCTTCAAAATTTGAAGAAGCAGATAAACTGATTAACGATATCGTAGCAGACTTCGGAACAGTGGACATCGTGGTAAATAATGCAGGAATTACCAAAGACGGTCTTTTAATGCGTATGACAGAGGAAAACTGGGATGATGTTATCAACGTGAATCTTAAGTCTATCTTCAATGTGACTAAAGCTGCTTCAAAAGTTATGATGAAGAACAGAAAAGGTTCATTTATCAATATGTCTTCTGTAGTAGGTGTACAGGGAAATGCCGGACAGGCAAATTATGCGGCATCGAAAGCAGGAATTATTGGTTTTTCCAAATCAGTAGCCAAAGAATTGGGATCACGTAATATCCGTGCAAATGTGGTAGCTCCGGGTTTTATCCGTACTGAAATGACCGATATACTGGATCCTAAAGTCGTTGCAGGTTGGGAAGCCGGAATTCCGTTGAAACGCTCCGGAGATCCTGAAGAAGTGGCAAATGTATGTCTTTTCTTAGCTTCTGATTTATCTGCTTATGTAACCGGACAGGTTATACCGGTAGACGGTGGTATGTTATAGGATAAAATTACATCTGCACTATAAAAATAGCTGTTAATCGCTGTATACAAGCAAATTAACAGCTATTTTACTTTCCTGTCATCGCTAAGCTTATATAGCCCCCTATCCTACTATAAGTGCTAAGTTGACATTATTGTCATCCCAAAACTCCTGTATCTGTGGAAGTGATCAGAAAAGATATGCTTATATTTGCATTTCAATATAGAAGATGGATACGCAACAGATATTTGAGATACAGTCCGATAAGCAATTTAATGACAACTGCTTAAGCATATTCCGATACCAATATGATCACTGTCTGACGTATAAGCAGTATGTGGATTATCTACATATTGATACTGACAACATTTCGCACTATACGCAGATTCCTTTTCTTCCTATAGAACTTTTCAAATCTCAGGAGATCATTGCTGCCGGATCTGTTGCTCAGGTAACTTTTAGCAGTTCAGGAACAACCGGAATGATAACCAGTAAGCATCTTGTCGCTGATAAAAAACTGTATGAAAGCTCTTTCAGAAAAGCTTTTGAACAATTCTACGGTGATGTCAGGGAAATAGCAATTCTGGCTTTACTGCCCTCTTACCTGGAACGTTCGGGATCTTCACTCATCTATATGGTGGATGATCTGATCAAAACAAGTGAACAATCTGAATCCGGGTATTTTCTGTATAATCATTCGGATTTATTCACGGCTTTGCAAAAGCTGAAACAAAAAAACACAAAAACCATTTTATTTGGCGTGACCTACGCCCTTCTGGATTTTGTCGAAACATATGAAATTGATTTTCCCGAACTGATCATTATGGAAACAGGTGGCATGAAAGGAAAACGCAAAGAAATGATACGGGAGGAAGTGCATGAACTGCTTCGTGACGGATTTAATGTGCCCGCCATCCATTCCGAGTACGGGATGACCGAATTGCTCTCACAGGGATATTCCTTTGGTGAAGGCATCTTTCAGCATCCGAACTGGATGAAGATACTGATCAGAGATACGAATGATCCGCTGACATTAATCGACAACAGCCGCACAGGAGCCATCAATGTCATTGACTTAGCCAATGTGTATTCCTGCTCTTTTATAGCTACGCAGGATTTAGGAAAAATTTACCCTGATGGTTCTTTTGAAGTATTAGGAAGATTTGACCAGAGTGATATCAGAGGTTGTAACCTTTTGGTACAGTAAAACTATCTCAGACTTCTATCCGAAAAAGTGTCTCCGGCTTTCATATCACCTGTATCATATCCCTTCTTAAACCAACGGGCCCGCTGCTCGGAAGTGCCATGCGTGAATGACTCGGGAACGGCATAGCCTTGCGCCTGCTCCTGAAGTTTATCGTCTCCAACTGCCTCTGCAGCCTGCATTCCGTCTAATATATCATTGTAATCGATCTTGATATCTGATAACTGATTGACATAGTGCGCCCATACGCCTGCATAGAAATCAGCCTGCAGCTCTGTCATTACACTGACTTTATTGTATTCAGCTTCACTCATCTGCTGACGCATTTGGTTTGTCTTATTTAATGTACCTACCAGATTCTGGATATGATGTCCTACTTCATGTGCTATTACATACGCTAAAGCAAACTCCCCCTTAGCGCCAAATTTTTGCTGCAACTCCTGATTAAAACTAAGATCAAGGTATACATTATGATCGCCCGGGCAGTAAAAAGGTCCGTAGGAAGCTTTCCCTACACCACAACCTTCAGTTTGTGTACCACCTGTATATACAACCAGATCAGCTGTCTGGTAAGTCAATCCGTTATCTTTAAATACTTTTGTCCATACATCCTCCGTACTCGCTAATACCGTTCGGGAAAATGCAGTAAGTTGTTTTTCCTCTTCTGTAAGCTGTACTTCTCCCTGCTCCGTCTGTGGCGCGCCCACATTGGCATTTTGCAGTTGTTCCATCAATTGTCCCGGATCACCACCCATCAGAAAACCGATGACCAGAATAATCACACCGCCGATACCACCAATTGCAAATTTCTGTCCACCGGACATACCTCTTCTGTCTTGAAAATTATCGCTTTGACGACCGCCTTGCCATTTCATATACTTACATAATTAAAGTTGATTCAATTATACAAAATCTCTGCCATATCTGTACAAGAATGAAGTTATACCCTCAAATTAATTTATTAATCCCTTAAAATTGATTAATTTTAGGGATTTAAATATTAGGAATGACATTAGAACAACAACTTATTGAAAGATCAGGCAACAGATGTGAACTGTGCAATGGCACAGAAAACCTAAGTGTATATGAAGTGCCTCCTGCATCTAATGCGAATACAGATAACAGCATACTTGTATGTCAGGTATGTTTATCACAAATTGAAAAAAATGAAAGCTTAGATCCGGATCATTGGAAAGTATTGTCAGAGACGATGTGGTCAGAGTATCCACCGGTACAGGTTATGGCCTGGCGTATGCTGAGCAGACTTCGTAATGAAAGCTGGGCATCAGATAATCTGGAAATTCTGTATCTGGACGATGAAAATCTGGAATGGGCCAAAAAAACCGGAGACCATGAGGCAGACAGTCATGTCGAATTTCATCAGGACTCCAATGGAACACGATTGTATGAAGGTGATACCGTTGTGCTGATCAAAACATTAGATGTAAAAGGTTCTTCTTTAAGTGCAAAATTAGGTACCGTTGTAAAAAATATCAGACTGGTTGCTGATAATACCGGCCAGATAGAAGGTAAAGTAGAAGGTCAGACAATTGTTATTCTGACTAAATACCTGAGAAAAGGATAAAATCTTTAAAATTTCACTTCTTTATTAGAAGATAATTTCATAAAAAAGACCATTCATTTTTTGAATGGTCTTTTTCGTTATAACAGTATAGGATTACAAAGATGCAATCGCACTGTTTAATGTCGCTGAAGGACGCATAGCTTTTGAAGCCAGCTCATCGTTCGGGAAGTAGTAACCTCCAATATCCTGAGGTTTACCCTGTGCTCCGATCAATTCTTCATTGATTTTTGATTCATTCTCTGTTAACTGCTGAGCTAATGGAGCAAATTTAGCAGCCAATTCTGCATCCTTTGTCTGCGCTGCTAATGCCTGTGCCCAATACAGGGTCAGGTAAAAATGAGAACCACGGTTGTCAATCTGTCCCACTCTGCGTGCAGGGGATTTATCATTCGCCAGGAATTTCTCAGTTGCTTCATCCAGTGTTTCAGCGAGGATCAATGCTTTTGCATTATCCTGTGTTTGTGATAAGTGTTCTAAAGAAGCGCCTAAAGCTAAGAATTCACCTAATGAATCCCAACGCAGGTATCCTTCTTCCTGAAACTGTTCAACATGCTTAGGAGCGGAACCTCCAGCACCTGTTTCAAACAAACCGCCACCATTCATTAGAGGGACAATAGAAAGCATTTTCGCAGATGTACCTACTTCCAGAATTGGGAATAAATCTGTCAGATAATCACGTAATACGTTGCCTGTAACAGAAATAGTATCTAACCCTTTACGGATACGCTCCAGTGAAAGTTTAGTCGCTTCTATAGGGCTTAAAATCTGAATATCCAATCCTTTAGTATCAAAATCAGGAAGGTATTTCTCCACTTTCTTAATGATTTCTCTGTCGTGCGCTCTGTTTTTATCTAACCAGAAGATAGCAGGAGTTTCAGAAAGACGTGCACGGTTTACGGCTAGTTTAACCCAGTCCTGAATAGGTGCATCTTTTGTCTGACACATACGGAAAATATCTCCTTCATCTACCTTTTGCTCCATAAGCACTTTACCTTCTGCATCTGTGACACGGATAGTACCTGCAGCTGCAGCCTGAAATGTTTTATCATGAGATCCGTATTCTTCCGCTTTCTGAGCCATTAATCCAACATTCGGCACTGAACCCATTGTTTTAGGATCTAAGGCACCATTTGCTTTACAATCTTCAATAGTCGCTTCGTAGACTCCTGCATACGAACGATCCGGAATAATTGCAATAGTATCCTGTTGTTTACCTTCGGCATTCCACATCTGACCTGAAGTACGGATCATAGCCGGCATAGAAGCGTCAACGATAACATCTGAAGGAACATGAAGATTCGTGATACCTTTATCCGAGTTAACCATAGCTAATGCCGGACCGTTAGCAATAGCAGCGTCAATAGCAGCTTTTACTTCAGCCTCTTTTGCATTTCCGGAGATTTTGGCATACACTTCGCCAAGACCATTATTTTTATTAATACCAAGTTCCTGAAATAAATCAGCATACTTTGCAAATACGTCTTTAAAATATACTTCTACAATAGCACCGAAAATGATAGGATCAGATACTTTCATCATCGTCGCTTTCAGGTGAGCTGACAGTAATACACCTGCAGCCTTAGCTTCTTCAATAGTAGCAGCTACGAACTTTTTCAGTGCATTCACACTCAGTACAGATGAATCGATTACCTCTCCTGCTTTAAGCGGAGACAATCCTTTCAATTCTGTGACCTGACCATTAGCATCTGCAAATTCGATTTTGAACTGAGTAGCATTCTCAACAGTTATAGATTGCTCTGACCCGTAAAAATCACCTTCACTCATAGAAGCAACCTTTGTCTTTGAATCTTTAGACCACGTTCCCATGCTATGCGGATTAGCTTTTGCATAGTTTTTTACTGCTTTTGGTGCACGGCGATCCGAGTTTCCCTCTCTTAATACCGGATTTACGGCAGATCCTAATACTTTGGCATATTTAGCTTTGATAGATTTTTCTTCGTCATTGTTTGCATCATCCGGATAGTTTGGAATTGCATAACCCGCTTTTTGTAATTCTGCAATAGCTCCCTTCAACTGAGGAATAGAAGCAGAAATATTCGGCAATTTGATAATATTAGCTTCAGGAGTAGTTGCTAACGCGCCCAATTCAGCTAATGCATCTGCAATCTTCTGATCTTCTTTTAAATACTCCGGAAAGTTAGCAAGAATACGTCCTGCCAGGGAGATATCTCTCAATTCCACATCAATATTTGCGGAGGAAGCGAAAGCCTGAACAATTGGTAAAAAGGAATACGTAGCAAGTAAAGGAGCTTCGTCTGTTTTGGTGTAGATAATTTTTGATGTATTCGACATGGTTATCTATTAGAAATATGTTAATTTTCTGATTTAATACTTTAAGAGGTTATTGGATTATCAACTTCCTCAAAAATTTGCCTAAAGATAAGAAATTAAGAATAAAACAGCGACCTAACATTCACTTATGACAATAAAATCGTCAAAATCGAAATATTTTGGCAAGCATCGATAAATCCGATAAATGAGGAGTGTAAATCTTATCTGAAAACAGTTATGGACAGGTATTCTGTATTATAAACTTTCAAAGCAGGAATAAAATAAATACTGATTCCATTTTTTAACATTTGTAAAATTTTTAGTCCTTCTTAAAGCAGACCTTTGTGCCATAGATAAAATAAAAATATTATGAATTGGGTTATTTTAATTCTCGGGGGACTTTTTGAAGTTGGATTTACTTTCTGTCTGGGAAAGGCAAAAGAAACATCAGGTAATGAAACATACCTTTGGTATGGCGGCTTTTTTGCGTGTTTACTGATCAGTATGTATTTGTTGATCCGTGCGACTCAGACACTTCCGTTAGGGACAGCTTATGCTGTATGGACTGGTATCGGTGCTGTAGGAACCGTTTTAGTAGGTATTCTGGTATTTAAAGAACCGGCTACATTTATGAGACTTTTGTTTATTACTACTTTAGTCGGGTCAATTATAGGACTTAAAGCGGTATCTTCTCATTAAACAGATGAGGTATATATAACATTTAGGGTGGTTTGTTTGATATATCTATAGTATAAAAGGGTCGGTTACGACACGATGCCGGCCCCTTTTCAAAAAGTTAACGTTTATCTGCTCTTATCCGGCTCAGGCTAACCTGTGTGATACCAAGAAATGAAGCGATATATCCAAGCTGCACACGTTGCAACAGATGAGGATAATAATCTATCAGATCCTGATAGCGTTCGGCAGCTGTTTTAAATTCACGGTTTATCATTCGCGTTTCTGTCTTTATCAGTTCCTGCTCGGCAAATTTTCGTCCCCAGTTTGCTATATGAATGTTATTTTCATATAATCGCTGTAAATCACTGGTTTTAAACTGGTATAAAATACAATCTTCCAGAAGTTCGATATACTCATATCCGCTTTTGTGTTCAATATAACTCCGCATAGAGATCAGAGCACTTCCTTCTACTCCAAACCAAAATGTCATTTCTGTGTTCTCCAGATAAGCATAAGCCCGGGCTATTCCTTTCCTTATAAAATAAAGTGTATCTTCTACTTTCTCAGCCTCCATCAGCGTATACCCTTTGGGATGAGAAATTTCCGTCACAACTTCCTGAAGCAGAAGCATAGCACTTTCGGGAAGTGGATAGATCTCATTTACAATCTCCTTTAATTCCATAATACTTAATGTGCTGACATTTTTGAAAACACATTGATCACGATCACGCCTGCTATAATCAACGTTAATCCGATGACAGCCGGAAGATCAGGAGTCTGCTTGAAAAGAACTATTCCTACTATAGTAATCAGTACAATGCCTACACCGGACCATATGGCATAGGCAATTCCGACAGGAATGCTACGGAGGGTCATACTTAAAAAGTAAAAGGCAGCCAGATATCCAAGTACTGTTATAATGGAAGGTTTCAGCTGGGTGAATTGTTCTGATTTTTTTAGAAAAGTGGTTGCAACAATCTCAAAAGCAATAGCAAGCAATAAAAACAGATAACTTTTCATATATGTATTATTTAATATACTGAGATCAAAAGTACAAAAAAAGCAACTCCGCAATTTCAATTTTAAATCAAAAAAGTATGTGGTCTCTCTTTAATAATTATACAAAAACTGTCACTGAAAGCCTGAACACTTTTGTAGCCGACCCTGTTGGCGACCTGAGATACGGTATATCTTCCTGTACCCAATAGTTCTACGCTTTTTATTACACGTACCATCTGAATATATTTGGCGAGGGTAATTCCCGTTTCGGACTTGAATATACGCTGGAGAGAACGTAGAGAAAGGTAGTGCCGCTCTGCGACTTCTGCTACAGTCCAGTTACCGGCAAGATGACCATGAATATATGCGCAGACGCAGATGAGTCTACTATCCTTCGGAGCGGGAATGTGCAAGGATAACGAATGCTTCCAAAAATTGGGCATTTCCAATAATATCGCTTTCAAAAATGTGTCTTCCTCTACACAATAATCTGAAATCTTATTCCATTTTTCTGCATAACGAATCATTTCCTTCAATACTGGTGGAACCTGAAATATACGTAACTCATTATAAAACTCCGGGATATCATCCATCCGATAAAAAATGGTCCGCAATTGAACATGAGAAGCATCTGTAGAAGTCTTGTGCAACATGTTTGGTGGAATCCATGCAGCATGATTCTGAGGTAACAGATGAATCTTCCCTCCTGCTTCCAGATATTGAAATCCTTTCTCCACGTATACAAATTGAGCCACACGATGGCCATGCACAGCGTGCGCATGTACCCAGTTGTTATCAAACCATACATAGGATTCTTTACCTATCGAATCCAGTAATTCATTGCTTAATGAAATATCCACTTATGTCGTTATAGATGTAATTATTGGCAAATTTAATTAAAATAACCATTTTACATTTGTATTATGCAATCAGAATTAATCACATCCTCAAAAAAAAGATCACGGATACGCTTTGAAATCAGAAATCCTTACCTGCGGATTTTGTCTTTCTTAGGAGTCATATTTGTGGCAACCAATCTACGTTCTCCTCTCTCAGCAGTAGGTCCTGTCATGAATGAAATCATTAACGTTCTTCACTTGTCAAATATTGAAGCCGGATTATTAACAGCAGTTCCTCTGGCTGTATTTGCCGGACTATCCAGCGCAATAGGTCAATTTGCGATAAAATATAAGATGGAAAAACTTATTCTCATCAGTCTACTCGTATTGATCGTCGGGTTGTGGGCAAGAATATCAGGAAATAATCTTTGGTTATTTACCGGCTCAGCTCTTGTAGGTATAGGTATATGTGTCTCCAATGTATTAATGCCGGCTTTTATCAAGAAAAATTTTCCGGAGAAGGTGGGTGTAATGACTGGCATATACTCCGTAGCTATGAATCTTTCTGCAGCTCTCGCTGCCGGTCTGAGTATTAGTATCGGTCGCTGGACGCAATCCGGATGGCAAGGTTCTTTGGGAATATGGATTATTCCGGCGGCGCTCACGCTTATGATCTGGTTGCCACAGCTTTTCAATGTCAATGCTTCCGGAAAACCAACCGTGGCGACATCTTCTGAAAATCATAAAATTGCTATTTTTAAATCCAGACAGGCATGGAATATCAGTATATTCATGGGATTACAATCGCTGATGTACTATTCGATAGCAGCCTGGTTACCTGCTGTTCTGATGGATTATGGAATGGACACCGATACTGCCGGCTGGGTACTATTCTACTTTCAGTTAGCTATGCTTCCGGTGACATTTCTGGGTCCGGTTATAGCAAGCAAGATGAAACAGCAAGGCTTATTAATCTGGATTCTAAGCTTTTCCATGTTAGCGGGACTTATACTGATCATCGTTTTCCGTTTAAAATTTATCTATCCGGCAGTCGTACTCTTCGGATTAGCAAACGGACTATCTTTTAGCTTGTCCATGTTGTTTTTTTCTCTGCGAACAGAACACGCTCATACGGCCATCCAAATTTCCGGCATGTCACAGTCAATAGGTTATCTTATTGCCGCATTCGGACCTCCGGTATTTGGTAAACTTTATGATATCACCCGTATATGGAACGCTTCTTTCTATTTTTTGATTATAACAGTCTTACTGATGCTGATCTTTGGGCTGTATGCTGCTAAAGACCGCAGCATTGAATCTGATTTCAAAAACAAAAACTGAAAAAGACAACTTTATTAAGACTTAAACCTCAGACAATGAAAGTATGACATAATTTTGTAACAAAAAGGGGGCAATTATGCGAATTGACCCTCCTTTTGATATCTTTGTAAAGATGTCTAAACAGTTATTAGGTTTGCTGATGCTCTTCTTTTACATGAATGCAATTGCATATCATGAAACTTGTGTTTTGGACAAAGTTGACAATGATATCCACTCAGGAGTTACATTGGTCAATATTATTCTGGATGACCTTCTGGATCTACCGTCAGACAACGAACAGGAAATTTCTGATTTTCAATACGATGAATACAGGACAGCGAATCAAGCAAATGCGATTCTACCCATTCTTCTGATCGTCTTCTACCTGCCGAGAGTTTTGAAAACGGATACGCTCCGTGCCCCAATATCAAAACGTATTAATAAGATAATTCCCCTTCAATTGGGTTATTATCAATATCTTTTTAGATTGAAACCATTCTAGACCAATCTCGTTTCCCACTTCTTTCCTAATTTATAATCAAACTTTGTTTCGGATTTAGATTTTTCATTTAGTTCCGGCAACAGCCTTTGATTCGAATCTGTATCCTTTTTATCTAAACATATTTACCGAGGTACGTATTGCAGACACCTGCTCCTTCATGTGTTTTTAGCTATACTGCTTCATTTAAACATTTTTTTAAGATATGAAACCAAATTTCATCCGTTCCCTTATTTTTTCATCTCTGGCAATTGTGCTTTATTCCTGCCAGGAATCCCAGTCATCTGAATCATCAAAAGATGAAATCTCTGTTATCCCAACGACAACTGTAATCCGTCTGGATACTACTATTACACAAGATTATGTAACAGATATACAAGCTGTCAAAAATGTAGAGTTACGCTCCCGCCTTAATGGTTTTCTGGAAAAAATATATGTGGATGAAGGTGATTTTGTCCGCAAAGGTCAAATATTATTCACCCTCAACGCAGAAGAATTTCGCACGGAATTAGCAAAGGCTAATGCCATGCTCAATAATGCTATTGCTGATGCTAAAAAAGCAAGTCTTGAAGCCGATCAGACACGAATCTTATTGCAAAAAAATATTATTTCCAAAACTGAAATGGATCTGGCAAAAGCAAAACTTCAGGCAGCTGAATCCAAGATAGATGAAGCAAAATCTTTAGTGCAATTTGCCAAAACAAAACTCAGTCAATGTTCAATTCGTGCACCTTTTGATGGAAACATAGACCGTATATTACTCAGAGAAGGGTCTTTACTTACAGAGGGATCTCTGCTGACCACTATCTCAGACAATAAACAGGTATATGCCTATTTCGACATTACTGAACAACAATTTTTATCTATGGCAGCAGACACCAGCAGCAGTAATACATTCAAAACTCCTGTTCAGTTAACATTAGCGAATGGCGAAATCTATCCTTTATCAGGAGTAGCAGAACTGGCTGAAACAGAATTTAATAATGAAACCGGAACAATTTCACTACGTGCAAAATTTTCGAATCCGAATAAGACGCTTCGTCATGGTGCATCCGGAAATATCAACTTTCCTATCCGGATGGATAATATAATAGCCGTTCATCAAAAGGCCGTATTTGAAATTCAGGACCGAACTTTTGTCTACACTGTTGGCAAGGACAATATCATCAAAATGACCTCTTTTATTCCCGGTCCGCGCATCGGACATTATTATGTGGTCAATTCCGGATTAGATCAGGATCAACAGGTTGTATATGAAGGTACACAAGGTCTGAAAGACGGAAGTATCATTCAGCCACAACTTATCTCCGAAGAACAAAGCAAATTAGCGCATAACCCTCAATAATAGCTGTACAGATGTTTGATATATTCATTAAGCGACCCATATTATCACTGGTCATATCGGTATTTATTACCTTATTGGGATTATTATCCCTGTTTACCTTACCCGTCACCCAGTTTCCGGATATTGTACCACCTTCTGTCGTGGTCACAGCCAATTATACCGGAGCCAATGCAGAAGTAAGTACGAATGCTGTAGCTATACCTCTGGAAAAAGCCATTAACGGTGTGGCAGGTATGACGTCTATGTCTACAGTCAGTACCAACAATGGAAATACATTGATTCAGATCTTTTTTAAAGTGGGTACAGATCCTGATATTGCCGCAGTAAATGTGCAAAACCGTGTGACTACGGTATTGGATGAGTTACCGGAAGAAGTTATTAAAGCAGGGGTAACTACAGAGAAAGAAGTCAACAGTATGCTGATGTACCTCAATATCTTCAGTGAGGATAAAAATGCAGACGAAAGATTTATCTATAACTTCACGGATATCAACATTTTAAAAGAGCTGAAGCGTATTGAAGGTGTAGGTTTTGCACAGATTATGGGTATGCGCGATTATGCGATGCGTATCTGGCTCAAACCCGACCGGCTGGCGGCTTATAATATCAGTACAGATGAAGTCATCCAATCCTTACGCTCCCAAAATATAGAAGCTGCTCCGGGACAAACAGGTATCGGATCCGATAAAGTAGTCAATATGCAGCAATATGTATTGCGCTATACCGGAAAATTTACGGAGGCATCTGAATACGAAAATATTCCGATCAGGGCTAATGCGGATGGATCTGTCCTTCGTATCAAAGACATTGCTTCATTGGAATTCGGATCTCTGGATTACGAAATGGTTTCTAAAACAGACGGACGCCCTTCTGCATCTATCATGATGAAACAGCTTCCCGGATCTAATGCCCAGGATGTCATCAATAATGTAAAGAAACGGATGGCCGAACTAAAGGAAAGCAGTTTTCCTCCCGGCATGACGTACACAATGGGGTATGATGTTTCCAGATTCCTGGATGCGTCTATCAGCAGTGTTATTACAACCTTAATAGAAGCATTTTTACTTGTTTTCCTGGTTGTATTTATTTTCCTTCAGGACTTCAGGTCTACTCTTATTCCTGCTCTGGCAGTTCCGGTTTGTCTTATTGGTGCCTTGTTCTTTATGCAGATGCTGGGCTTTTCGATCAATCTCCTTACCCTGTTTGCACTCGTACTTGCCATTGGTATCGTAGTCGATAATGCGATAGTAGTGGTAGAAGCGGTATATGCCAAGATGGAAGATGATGAATCTCTGACTCCCCGTGAAGCCACCTTTGCAGCAATGAAAGAAGTAGGTTCAGCGATTATAGCGATTACACTGGTGATGTCTGCTGTATTTATACCGGTAGCATTTCTTTCCGGGCCGGTCGGTATATTCTACCGTCAGTTTTCATTAACACTGGCATCTGCTATTGTAATTTCAGGAATCAATGCCCTGACGCTGACTCCTGCACTCTGTGCCCTTATGCTCAAATCCCCTCACGGAAAAGAAAAGAAAAACAACCTTTTAAACCGTTTTTTCAATGGGTTTAATAAATGGTACAACAACACTTCCGGAAAATATGCCGTTATCGTCCGCACTATAGCCAGCAGACGGGTCATCACCACCGGACTGCTTATCATATCATTTGTCGCTACCTGGGGAATGAGCAGTATTCTTCCGGGAGGATTTATCCCGACAGAAGATCAGGGTATGATCTATGTCAATGTCACGACTCCTCCGGGAGCAACTGTAGATCGTACAGAAGCTGTGATGAATGAAATTGACCGGGTTAGCAGAGAGTTGAAACCAGTAGAAACGGTTTCTACATTATCTGGTTATAGTCTCGTGAATGAAGTATCAGGCTCATCCTACGGAATGGGGATGATCAACCTGACCAGCTGGTCAGATCGGGAACAGAACGTATGGCAGATAATAGAAGAGCTTAAAACAAAAACAAAGCACATCAAGGATGCACAAATTGAGTTCTTCCCTCCTCCTACAGTTCCGGGATTCGGAAACTCATCCGGTTTTGAGCTTCGTGTACTGGATCGTTCCGGTAAAGATGATCTGACAGCCTTTTCAAAAATCCTCGAAACATTTATGGAGGATCTGAAGAATACACCGGAAGTAGGTAATGTAATTACATCTTTCGAAACGAATTTCCCTCAATACATGCTTCATATAGATTATGATCTGGCCGCAAAAAAGGGTATATCGGTGGAGAACTCCATGAACACTCTTCAGACTTTGATGGGAAGTTTCTATGCGACCAATTTTATTCGTTACGGACAGATGTATAAAGTAATGGTACAGGCTGATGCGATGTATCGTCAAAAGCCGGAAGATGTTCTCAAACTGTTTGTTAAAAATGATAAAGGTGAAATGGTTCCTTTCTCTGCATTTATGCGTATGGAAAGAGTATATGGTCCTGAACAAATTACACGGTACAATATGTTTGCCTCAGCCATGCTCAACGGAGATCCTGCAGACGGGTACAGCTCCGGGCAAGTGATTAGCGCAATAGAACGTGTAGCTAAGGAAAAACTGCCTGCGGGTTATACTTTTGAATGGTCAGGTATGACCAAAGAGCAGAAAGCTTCCGGTAATCAGGCCGTTTATATCTTTGGTATCTGTCTTCTGTTTGTATACTTACTTCTGTGTGCACAATACGAAAGTTTCCTGTTACCATTACCTGTATTATTCTCACTGCCTGCCGGAATATTCGGTGCGTTTCTTTTCCTTAAAGTATTTGGGCTGGATAATAATATTTACGCACAGGTAGCCTTAGTCATGCTTATCGGATTGTTGGGTAAAAATGCTATTTTGATTATTGAATATGCGGTGATTAAACATAAGCAAGGATTTTCCGTTATAGAAGCTGCTATTGAAGCCGCTGTTATGCGTCTTCGTCCTATTCTGATGACTTCCTTTGCTTTTGCAGCAGGTCTGGTGCCGTTGGCGATGGCGTCAGGTGCAGGTGCATTAGGTAATCGCTCTATCGGACTGGCTGCACTGGGCGGAATGCTTATCGGTACTATATTCGGAGTTCTGATCATTCCTGGATTGTATGTATTATTTAATGCGGATGGTAAAAAAGACAGAAAAAAGACAGGCAGAAAAATAGTCGAACCTGTGGCCGGAATAGTTCTGATATTAGTCCTGTTTTCAGCGTGTAAGGTTCGTTCTGATGTAAGAGACAGTTATATTCCATCCAAAATACCAGTTACGGATACCGCGGCAATAGACAGTGCATTTATTCATAATTTACATTGGAATACCTTTTTCAAAGATGAAAACCTGAGACAGCTTATTGACACTGCTCTTGTACGCAGTCCAGACCTTGGTGAAGCTTTGGAACGTATCGAATTCAGCAAGTCAAAATTACGTTTACGTAAGGGGGAGCAACTCCCTCAGGTAGATGCCGCTATCGAAGGAAGTTTAAGCCGGTTTGGAGATTACACAATAGATGGTACAGGGATATTTGATCAGAATCTTTCCGATAATATTTCCGGAAAGAAAGTAATTCCGAATCCTGTTCCGGATTATTTTATAGGTATACGTTCGGTTTGGGAACTGGATATCTGGGGTAAATTACGTAATCTGAAAAATGCAGCTCTACACGAGTATTTGGCAAGCTATGAAGGCAGGAAGCTGGTTCAGTCTGAATTAGTCACTTCCATTGCTACGCGATATTATGATCTGGTAGCTCTGGATGCTGAGCAGATTGCTATTCAGGAAAATATAAAACTTCAGTCCAAAAGTCTGGAGATTATGGAAGTCATGAAAAAGGCCGGAACAGCGAATTCACTTAGTGTCAGCCAGTTTCAGGCAGCATTACTACAGGCGAAGGCCAGAGAGAAAAAAGGTCTTCAACAAATCCGGGAGATCGAAAATGAGATCAATTACCTTATCGGACGTTTTAATGGTGACATTATCCGTACACCTTTGACCGCTCATAATAGTCCTGTATTTTCCAATATCAGACCAGAGCATGCCGATCAGTTACTGGCTTCGCGACCGGATATCAGACAGGCTGGTTTACAGCTGATTGCTGCAGGATTGGAAACCGATGCCGCTAAAGCTAATCTCTATCCGTCACTGGTACTCGCTCCTCAGTTGGGTGTCAACTCCTTCCGTATTGAAAAGTTGCTATCATCTTCCTCACTGGCTTACAGTCTTATCGGAGGATTATCGGGCCCTATCCTGAATCGTACAGCTCTCCATGCAACGTATGACCAGTATAAAGCTAACTATGGTATCCAATTCTATCAGTACGAAAAGACTGTTCTTAAAGCCTGGCAGGAACTTTACAGCCAGCTGGAAGTTCAGGACTATGCACGTGAAAGACAAGATATGCTTAGCAAACAGGTTGACGTCCTGAATGAAGCAGCACAGGTATCAAATGACCTGTTTATAGCGGGTCGTGCAACTTATCTGGATATATTAAGTGCTCAAAAATCAGCACTTGAAGCCAGCATAGATAAAATTGAAAGCCGAAAAGAAAATATACTTATTCAATTGAACATTTATAAAGCCCTCGGAGGAGGCTGGTAATTTTTTCCCAATCTTGTATTTTGACAGAGCTTTCCGGAAACGGAACAGCTCTGTTTTTTTATAGCGTTGACTGTAATACGGATACAGACTGTTCAGGAATATATACTATATTTACTCCTGACCGCTTACAGAATACGAAAATAAATGGAAGACAGACATATAATAGGTATTAAGGATCTTATTATTAGAAAGGAAGAAGAGCCGGATATGGCTGAAGTATTTCATGTGAATGTTACGGCCTTTAAACAGGAAGATGAAGCAAAACTGGTGGATGCATTGCGATTAAGTGATGCTTATGTGCCTAAACTATCTCTGGTAGCTGTTTACAATGCAGAGGTAATTGGTCATGTGATGTTTACAAAAATTACTATTGAAAATAAAGAAAATGCTACCGAAAGTCTGGCACTAGCTCCTGTTGCGGTATTGCCTGAATTTCAGAATATGAAAATCGGGCAACGGCTAATCAATGAAGGGCTGTCCATAGCCAGAGAAATGGGTTTCCGCTCTGTTATGGTACTTGGAGATCCTGCATATTATATGCGTTTTGGTTTTGCGCCTGCGATTAACTGGAACATAAAGCCTCCGTTTGATGTTCCTTCTGAAAATTTCATGGCCCTCGAATTACAGGAAGCAGCTTTGGAGCAAGTGTATGGGTTAGTCAGGTATTCTGCTCCGTTTGGAATTTCCTGATCCCGATAAAACTCCTTTTAGTATTTTTCCAACCAATAGTTCCTTTATTGCACTGGTCACTATCCGGGCCAATCCTGAAAAATTTCGTATACTTGAAAATATAGTCAGTTACAAAAAATTTAATACATATGTATATCAGACCCGCTCAACCTTCAGATCTAGCCGTTCCGGTTTTAATGCTTTTAGCAATGGAAGATATTATTTACAAATTTATCGGAAACCGCGATCAGCAACAGGCCATTGAATTTCTTACCGGATTCTTTCAGGATACCAACAATCAATATAGTTATACCAATACTTTTGTCGCTATAGATGAAAATGGTAAAATAGCAGGATCTGTAACAGCCTATGACGGAGACAGACTGGACGAACTTCGTGCCCCGGTAATTACTGCAGTAACTCAACACTACAAGCAACAAATTAACTTTGAAAAAGAAACAGAAGGTGGCGAACTCTATCTGGATACAGTCGCTGTAGCTCCGGATCAGCAAGGAAAAGGTGTAGGAAGTGCATTGATCAGATACATTATAGACTATGCGAAACAACAGCACTTTGATAAGGTAGGTTTACTGGTTGATCTGTCCAATCCTAATGCACAACGCCTGTATGAACGAATAGGATTTCAGTTGGGCAAGCAAAGACCTTTTATCGGAGGAAATTATTATCATATGTTCTACCCTGTTAAATAGCCGGATAGGTCTTGAACTTTACAAGTATACATTATCTCCAAAAAGGGAATGTTGTACAGCAACAAATATATCAACTGCTGCAAAAACATGGGATATTTGACCTGTTGGCTGTATACCATCCAATCCTGGCAGGAACTTATCCCCTAGCAATCAACATTGACTCAAGCGATCTGGATATTATTTGTGAGGTACAGGATTTTCACAGTTTTCAGGAGTTGCTTTTCAAAGAGTTTGCAGAAGAAGAAGACTTCAACATGCGGGAGAAAGTAATTTATAACGAGCCTTCTGTGATTTGTAATTTTAAACTGGGTGGCTTTGAGTTTGAAATTTTTGGTCAAAACGTCCCCACCACCACACAGTATGCTTACAGGCATCTGATCATTGAATACCACTTATTGGAGAAACACGATGATCAATTCCGAGAAAAAATTATTGAATTGAAAAAGCAGGGCATTAAAACAGAACCTGCCTTTGCAAGATTGCTCGGATTGGAAGGAGACCCATACTTAGCGCTGTTAGAACTGGAAAAACTATAATATTATCTTCAGGTATTCAGACATAACTGAAATTTACTGATTATTTCTTATCTTACATCAATGCCAGACCGCTTTGACAGGGGTACTTTTGTACTATACTACTTTAATATTTAATGATATGAGTACAAGAACAATAGAAACTGTGATAGCCCCTCAGGGAGCACACTTTGTAGGAGACGGCTTTCGGGTGCACAACTTCATTCCGGGTATTGCCCCACTAAGCATGCAACGCATGAGTCCTTTTCTTCTTTTGGATTACAACGCCCCTTATATATTTCCGCCTTCTGACAAACTAAAAGGCGTGGGTGTACATCCGCACAAAGGATTTGAAACCGTGACTATAGCTTATAAAGGTCGTGTCGCGCATCACGACAGCAGCGGTGGTGGTGGTGTTATTGATGCGGGAGATGTACAGTGGATGACAGCTGCGTCTGGTATATTGCACAAAGAATACCATGAAGAATCGTTCAGTAAAAGTGGCGGAGAATTTCAAATGGTACAACTGTGGGTCAATCTACCTTCGACTGACAAAAAATCCAGTCCGAAGTATCAGGCAATAACAAATGCAGACATGACACGCGTCCCTCTGAACAATGAAAAGAGTTATGTAGAGGTGATAGCGGGAACATACGAAGGTCATAACGGGCCGGCGACGACATTTACGCCGGTTAATCTGATGAATGCTCACCTTACGAAAGGTGGAAAAGCGCATTTTTCATTCCCTTCACATTATAATACAGCGGTATTGGTTATTGAAGGAGCTGTTACTGTAAATAACACAGCAGTAGACACCGATAATTTTGTACTCTTCGAAAACAATGGGGAAGAATTTGATGTTGAAGCTACTGAGGATGCAATTGTATTGGTATTGAGTGGTCAGCCTATCGATGAGCCAATATTTGCACATGGACCATTTGTTATGAATACACGTGAAGAAATAATGGAAGCTTTTGATGATTATAACAAAGGCAAATTCGGATATCTGGAAGATTAAATATTCCGCATTGTCCCCCATTTTTATTAAAATCAAAACGAGATATTATGAAAGAAGAATTTTTAACAATCCCTTTGGTGAAAAATGAAACGGATCATCAGTACGAAATAACAATTGATGGCAGCAAGGCTTTTATCACCTATCGTGAAAATCCAGTTATGATCACACTTTTGCATACTGAAGTGGAACCTGCTCTGCAGGGAAACGGAGCTTCTACTGCAGTAATAGAAAAGACGCTGGATGCAATAGAGCAAAGTGGAAAAAAACTAAACCCCTTATGTCCGCTGGTTGTAGCTTATATTAAGCGACATCCCGAATGGAAAAGAATAGTAATAGACCAGAGCAAATCATTAGATTAATTTTAACTATGTCAAACATTGGATTAATAATTGAAGAAAGAGCCGCTGACATCGGCAATTTTATGGTGGGAAGACTGCTCCCTTTTACACAGAAGCGGGCGGTCGGACCTTTCGTATTCATCGATCATATGGGGCCGGCGGCATTGAAAGATTACCAAAATCTGGATGTACCTCCTCATCCGCATATCGGTTTATCTACTTTAACCTACCTGTTTGAAGGGTCTATTTTTCACAGAGACAGTATAGGGTCTGCTGTAGAGATACAACCAGGAGCTGTTAACTGGATGACAGCAGGAAAAGGTGTAGTACATTCTGAACGTACACCAGAATATCTTCGCCACACGGACAAGCATCTGCATGGCCTACAGATATGGGTAGCACTTCCAAAAGAACTGGAAGAATCTGAACCTACATTTACACATGTAGAAGCAACGGAGATCCCGGCATGGGAACAAGATGGTGTACAGATAAAACTGATCGCCGGTGAGGCATTCGGAAAAAAATCTCCTGTGCCGGTGCATAGTCCCTTATATTTTATTGAAATAAAAAGTACAAAAGCAGCAAAACTGAGTATAGGAAATGATCTTTTTGGGGAAAGCGGACTTTATATTCTGGAAGGTGAAATCAAAAGTGAAGGAAATACCTATTCACCTAAACACATCTTGATTGCAAAAGATTCTAAGTTATGCGAATTTGAGATAGGAGAAAATACAACTGTATACATTTTTGGCGGAGAAGCCTTTCCTGAACAAAGGTATATTCACTGGAATTTTGTGAGTTCGGACAGAGAGCTGATCGAACAGGCGAAACACGACTGGAAAGATCAGAAATTTCCAAAAGTACCCGGAGAAACGGAATTTGTACCGCTGCCCGCCTCTTCTCTGAAGTAGCCTGCATAGTTAAAATAAAAGAGGGAATCTGAATAAGATTCCCTCTTTTATGTATAGAAATTCTGAAGACATCTATTTTAATAATTCTTCTAATTTCTTATGCAACTCTTCTCCTCTAAGATTACTTGCCAGAATCTTTCCGTCCGGACCGATCAGGTAATTTTGAGGAATAGACCGTATACCATACAATTTAGCAGCTGCATTATTCCAAAATTGTAAATCGCTGACGTGTGTCCATGTCAACTGATCCTTTTCAATTGCTTGTAACCAGTTTTCTTTTTTACCCGGTTGATCCAGGGAAACTCCGAGTACGGTAAAATTTTTGTCTTTATATTTCTGGAAGGCTGCTACCACATTCGGATTTTCAGCACGGCACGGCCCGCACCAGGAAGCCCAAAAATCCAATAACACATACTTACCTTTAAAATCAGAGAGTTTTACAGGTTTATCATTCACATCATTCTGTGTGAAATCCGGAGCAGATGAACCAATAGCAGTTGCTTTAGCTGCAGCGATCTGTTGCGCAAATGACTGGCCGGCAGCTGTGTTTTTTATTTCAGCAGTGAGTTTATTATAAAGTCCTTCTAATTTTACTACGTCAAAATCCTGATAAGATATATCCTGAATAGCCTGCAAACTAAAATATGATGCCGGATTATTCTTTACATAATCCTCCTGTAATGCGCTTTTTTCATTCGCATATTTCATATATTCATCACGCAGGACATTTGAGTATGCCGTATCTTTCTGCTGTTCTTCAGTGGAATTTCTAAACGTTTTACTTACACGGTTCATTTCACTGTTAACCGTTTTGAGCAACTGCGCATATTGACTGTATTGGTCCTGAATAGCCGTTCCCTTAACAACTGCATTTTTGATGGAATCGGTGATATTGACTGTTGTTTGTCCCTTATCAACATAAATAGAAAGCGCATCAGAGGGAGCACCATTTTTTTTACGTCCTTCGTGTTCATGATCGTATATCAGATACACTGCAGTAGGTCCGTCTACCGTACCCTGAAACTGGAATGCTCCGTCTTTGACATCTACTGAATCCAGTACCTGCATTTTTGCATTGCGGATAGAAAGATATATCTGAGATTTTTCTTTTGGTTTTTCGATCTTTCCAATGATCGAATACGTATTACTTTGAGCAGAGGCCAGTACAGGCAGACTGAGTAATAGGGCGATGGCGGTCTTTTTTATCATATATTTAAAATTAGTAATCCGTATAAAATTATAAGTTTCCTTTTATCATTCAAAATGTGCAAAATAAAAACGGGGCTTTCGCCCCGAAATTATCAGTCATTCAATATAAGTTCGATTACAGGTATTTCTACATTAGGCTTCACAACCGGAAGATCCATAATAAGGTCCCCCTCTCCTGCAGTTATAGCCATATGTTCTCCGGCTGCGGCACTACTTCGTGAAGTATATTTAATCTCCGAATTATCGTGCAGGAACTGAGCATATTTAACTTTATCCTTGAATCCAGGCAGATATAACGTTTTAAAAGGCCACTGCAACAAATGAATATACATTCGCTTAGTTTCAGGATTATAGGTCAGAAAAGTATTATCCGGCTTCTGGAATCCTTCAGGAGCTGCTGTACAGCCGTATATAGATTTGCTGTTGTATTTCATCCATTGCCCCATTTCTTCCAGTCGGTTTGTCGCTCTGTCATCAAAATACCCTCGCGCTGTAGGCCCTACATTCAAAAGCAGATTTCCACCTTTGCTCACCACCTCGATCAGCATGGCAATAAGCTGATTTGTGCTTTTCCAGGTATTCTCATCTCTGTGATATCCCCATGACCCCGAAAATGTCTGACATGTCTCCCAGGCCACTTTCTTTCCATTATGCTCCGGCCATTTATTAGGCATAAACTGCTCCGGTGTCTTATAATCCCATCCCCAGTCTTTATCCATCAGATCAAGCCTGTCGTTCATAATGATTTGAGGCTGAAGTTCTCTGGCCAGCTTAACAAGTCCTTCACTATCCCAGTCATTATGTCCCTTACCGTCTTTTCCGGGATAAGAGAAATCCCAAAACAGCATATCAATTTTACCATAGTCTGTAAGTAACTCACGCACCTGATCTTTCAGAAACTTGCGGTAGTTATCCATATTCCGGTTAGCGTTACTTTTTCTAGCTTCCTGATTGTTGCGCAAAGCGTGTGTGCCATCAATTGTAAAATCAGGATGATGCCAGTCAATGACAGAATAATAAAACCCTATCTTCAATCCTTCGGCACGACAAGCCTCAACAAATGGTTTTAGCAAATCCTGTTTAGCGGGTGTATTGGGTGCTTTGTAATCACTTACCTTTGTATCCCATAAACTGAATCCTTCGTGGTGTTTTGCCGTTATCACTACATACTTCATCCCGGCTTTCTTAGCATAGGCAGCCCATTCCTTTGGATTATAAAGATCCGGATCAAACAGATTGAAATATTTATCCTTATATTTCTCCGTACTTATTTGTTCCATCTGCTGAATCCATTCATGACGGGCCGGCACAGCATACAATCCCCAGTGAATAAACAATCCGAAGCGATCATGTGTCCACCATTTCATTCGGTTTTCTTTGTCATCATTGGCTTTTTGTGCCCAGGAAGGAGTTTTATCTTGTGCGTGTAACTGGCTGACAGATAACAATCCCAGCATTAAGCACACTTTCAGGAAACTTCGTTTTCTCATAGTACTTGCGTTTATATTGGCTCTATCACAATATTAACGAAAACTCTTTAAACTGACAAGCACACAATTTATGCAATCGATTGTTTAATCATCCTATATCTGACATAATCATGATAATAGCTATGTTCTTCATTTTCTGTTTTTTATTATTTTTGAAATACAATTTGTTATACGGATTAAAACCGATAAATAGCCAGATAATTCCCATCCCATTTGGCAACTGTATATCTCCCATAAAATACGAATCAAACATTTTTAACACTAATCCGGATACAGTTTACACTGAGCAAATTATCAAAGAGAACACTCCCTTTTATTAAAGAAGCAAAACTTATATGAATACCTTTGAAAGAAATAATTTTTACATCATTACAGGTGGTCCGGGCGTTGGAAAGACTACCTTAATAGAGACGCTTAAAAACGATGTACGAATAGTAGCTGAAGTAGCCCGCCAGATTATTAAAGAGCAGATTCAATGCAAAGGACTGGCGCTTCCATGGGCTGAATACCAAGCGTATGCAAAATTGATGTTTGATTACTCTGTACGAGATTTCCTCCACTTCAACAGTCAGTATTATAATCAAATTACACTGTTTGATCGGGGAATACCCGATACATTGTGTTATTTAGAAATGCTTGGTGATGCAATCCCCATTCAAATGGAGAACGCTGCCAAACATTACCGCTATAATCGTAACGTATTTATTTTACCACCCTGGAAAGATATCTTTGAACAGGATGATGAAAGAAAACAATCCTGGGACGAAGCCGAGCAGACCTATTATTATATGAAACAGACCTATGAGAAATATGGATATCACTTGATTGATGTTCCCAAAGTATCGCTTGATGAACGCAGAACCTTTATACTTGAGCACCTGCAGCTTGTTTAAACATTCCTCAATTCACTGACAAGATTTCCATAAAACTGACATTTCTATCAAAATGGTCAAAATGTCATACTTTTGAAACACTGAACTTCTCCCATTAAGAAATCATTAAAAATTTATTAATAAAAAATATAAGGCTGACTACCAGACAAATAAGACAAAAACAACTATATAAAGCAATTTTTTAAAAACTGGCACGTTGGGAATGGCACAAACATTGACTATTAGTATGAAACGGTCAGAAAGTAAACACAAATAGATCGTTTATTAATAAGTAAAATACAATTAAAAATTTGTAAACATGAAAAAATTATTCTTAACATTAACTGCCATTACAGCTTTAACATTTGCAGCTAACGCACAAACAGAAAAAGGTAAATTCATTGTTGGAGGTCAGGTTGGCTTCTCTACTTCAAAAATTCAAGATACAGATATCAAAAGCAGCAGCTTTTCTATTATGCCACAAGTAGGTTATTTCGTAAGTGACAACTTCGCAATAGGTACAGGAATTGGTTATGAATACAACAAATCAGAAACAACAACTGAAAATGTAAATGATGCTTTCAAAGTTGCTCCATACGGACGTTATTACCTGGGTGAAGGACCAGTTAAGTTCTTCGGACAGTTAACAGTTCCAATGGCATGGGGTAATCAAAAAGTAGATGATGTAAAAACAAACAAAACTACAAATTACGGAGTTGAAGTAGCACCAGGTTTTGCATACTTCCCTACTTCTAAAATCGGAATCGAATTTAAAGTAAGAGGTTTGTACTATAATCATGGTCAGGTCGAAAACATTGCGACAGATACAAAAGTGAAAACAAATACATTCGGTTTGGATGCAAATTCTTTAGCACCTACAATCGGCGTACAATTCCACTTTTAATACTTAATATTAACAAACAAACGGAGATGAGGTATCTGTAAACAGATATCTCATTTTTTTTGTGCTTATAATTTGATTTTACCACTGTGTCTTAACTCTTTCAAAGGAAACTATTGCTATCAGATGAAGCTCTTGAAATCCTATCGCTGATTTTAGGCATGTGATCTATAACAAGACAATGTCTGCTATTTGGTTTGTATAAAATAAAAAAGTCCGCAAACCGAGCGGTTGCGAACTTTCTATTAACCAATTATAAACTTAAATTATGAGACTACAAATATAAGTGTTGAAACACTAAACACAAAATATTTTTGCATTTTTTTGCATGTTTCAATTATCTATCGACTTCTCCAAGCACAATATCAATTGACCCTAAGATCGCAATCAAATCCGCAATCAATACTCCCTTCCCTAATTCAGGTAATACGGACAAATTATTAAAACTGGGTCCTCTTGATTTAACACGTTTGGGAATATCAGATTTATCCTGCGCCACAAAATAGAACCCTAATTCACCTTTGGGGTTTTCGGCCCTTACATAATAATCCTGTGCTTTTATATTCACTTTCTTGGGAACTAATGCACGGGGATCAAAATCTGTTGTACGCGGAAAATCTTTTTGAAGACGCTCCAGACACTGTTTAACAATATGTACCGATTCTTTTATCTCATCCACTCTCACCTTATACCGATCCCAGCAATCTCCTAATTGTCCCATTTCTCCCTTCCCGACGGGAATATCAAATTCTAATTCAGGATATACAGAATATCCGTCAGCTCTCCTCAAATCCCACTTTATACCTGAAGCCCGCAACATTGGTCCGGAACATCCATAATTAATGGCTACATCAGCCGGAAGAGCCCCGATATTAGCAGTTCTTGAAATAAAGATCTGATTTTGAGTTAATAACTCATCCAGCTCGGTCAATTTAGGCTTGAAATACTCTACGAATTCAGTGCAACGCTCTTCGAATCCCACAGGAAGATCATAAAAGAGCCCTCCTATCCAGATATAATTATACAACATGCGTGAACCTGAAGCCCACTCCAGCATATTCATAATATGTTCGCGATCCCGAAAACACCACATAAACGGTGTAAATGCACCTATATCAATACCATAGGTACCTATTGCTATAAGATGTGAGGCAATACGGTTTAACTCGCAAACCAACACACGTATATACTCTACACGCTTAGGAATTCTAGTATCCAGTCCCAGCATACGTTCTACCCCCATTACATATGCATGGCTGTTATTCATAGAAGCCAGATAATCCAGACGATCTGTAAAAGGTATAGTTTTGGTATAATTGATAGATTCAGCATGTTTGTCAAAACAACGATGCAAATAACCCAGATGAGGGATAATATCTTTAACAATTTCTCCGTCAGTGATCAGTTCGAGTCGCAACACACCGTGGGTGGAAGGGTGTTGAGGTCCCATATTGATTACCATCTCCTGAGAACCGATAGCTGCTATCCTGTTTTGATAATTTGTAAATGCCTGATTATATACGTCGTTTGTCATTGAATCAAAAGAGAGAGTTAATTGATATTAATACCATGATACTGCTCGGGATCCTGGTAATCTTTGCGTAATGGAAATCCTTCCCAGTCATCAGGAAGCAAAATTCTTCGGAGATCTGGATGATCTGTAAAAAATATTCCCATCAGATCGAATGCTTCACGCTCATGCCATTCAGCTGTTTTCCAAACTGCAGATACCGAAGGCAGAGAAGGCAGAATTTCCAGATCCCGGCTTGCCGTCAATTCTGTCTTCAGAGTCAGCTGAAGTTGATGCGGAATAGAGGCTAAATGATAAACGACAGTAAAGGTATCCGCAGGAAAATCATCTACTGCTGTAATATTAGATAGAAAATCAAAATACGTATCTGAACAATCCCGAAGAAACTGACATACTTCAATCAGATTTTCGGGCATAATATATAAGGCTGGTTGCAGACCTGTAGCCTGTTCTTTTACAATTACTGCTCCGTCAAACTGGCGTATCAGCAATGCTTTAATATCTTCAAAGGTCATTTTTAAGGAGCTAAACGTGTAATTTTCCAGGAATCGGAAACTTTACTATACAACAATCGGTCATGCAGTCTGCTGCTTCTTCCCTGCCAGAATTCAACAGCTACAGGGCGCACCAGATATCCACCCCAGTGTTGTGGTCTGTCCACAGCATCCTGGTCAGCATACTGACTGTTCAACTCATCCACCTTACTTTCCAGATAAGCTCTGTTGGGAATCGTTTTACTCTGCGGAGAAGCAACGGCTCCAATTTGACTGCCTTTCGGTCTGGATGCAAAATATTCGTCAGAATCTGATGAAGGAAGTTTTTCTATTAAACCTTCAATTCTGACCTGCCTTTGGAGCTCAGGCCAAAAGAATAAAAGTGCAACATGACAATTTTCTACTACTTCATTTCCCTTACGGCTCTGATAATTAGTAAAAAAACTAAATCCGTTATCCTTCAGATCTTTCAGCAATACAATTCTGGAAGAAGGAAAACCTTCTGCAGAAACAGTCGCTAATGACATGGCATTTGGCTCCATTACTTCAGCATGTAGCGCTTCATTAAACCATTTTTCAAATTGTGCAAGAGGATCTGCATTAACCTGATCTTCTGACAATTCATTCAGCGTATAATCCACCCGTATCGCTGCTATATCTTTATGTATTATTGACATGATAGGAATAGTTGTCTATGTGCAAACTTACTAAAAAAGTGCTCCTTTTTTATCTCCTTAATGTATTTATTGATTTTTTCAAGACATATATTTCTCTTAATTACTATATTTATCACAAAGAAAGGAGATAAAGCTATGTTTAATGAACTACAACCGCAGAAAGGTAGTCTATTGGTTTCCGAACCCTTTATGCTTGATCAGAATTTTAAACGATCTGTCATCTTATTAGCGGATCATAATGAGAGCAACGGAACAGTTGGTTTCATATTAAATCAACGCACCCAACTTATGTTGTCTGATGTATTTCAGGATGTAGAACGGGAAGCTGACTTTCCGATTTATCTGGGAGGCCCTGTGGAATGTGAAGCTTTATTTTTTATTCACAAAGCATACGATCTGCTGCTCAGTGGTGAGCATATCATTGATGATGTATATTGGGGTGGAGATATAGAATTGGTACTTAAATTAGCGAAAGAAGAAAAAATAACATCTGATGAAGTGAAATTTTTTATCGGATATTCCGGATGGAGTCCTTATCAGCTGGATCGCGAGATTAAAGAAAACAGCTGGGCTGTAGATAATAAATTCAATAAAGATCTCACATTTATTACCGATGGAGAGGATTTGTGGAAACAGGCACTGATCAGTATGGGTCAGAAATATGCTCATGTCGCTAATTTTCCACAATCACCGGAATTAAACTAATACAGATACAAATTAAACTAATACAGATACATAAGCAAGGTCGTAAACTTACCTTTATTCTGTACCTCTGTTTTCAGCAAGTGCATACCGCATTTTAAAACAGTGTTAACTGTCTGTTTAGCTGCTGGTCTGGATCTTCACCTGTAAAATTGGATACTCCTACTCCCAGTAAGCGCACTTTCATTTCAATCAGTGAGACTTTATTCAGAAGCTCAGCAGCGATCTGATAGAGTGCCTCCTCACCTGTCACAGCCTTTAAAAATGTCATGCTACGTGTCGCCTGGGTAAAATCAGAAAATTTAACTTTTAAGGTAACAGTCTTACCTGTGAGCTCTTTTGCATTCAATCGTTTAACAAGACGTGCAGACAACTCTTTCAGAATATCTTCCAGAAACTGTATATCTGCAATATCCTGAGCAAAGGTATCTTCCACACTTATAGATTTTGTTTGCCTGTTAGGCTGTACCGGTCGATTGTCAATACCACGAACAATATTGTAGAAAAACTTACCTGTTTTACCAAAATGTCTGAGCAGAGCTTCTTCCGTCCACTGTTTCATATCTGCGCCTGTGTGTATTCCCAACTTTTTCATCTTTGAGGCCGTTACTTTACCAACACCAAAGAATTTTTCAATAGGCAAACGTTCCATAAAGACTACCACTTTTGAAGGTCCTATAAACGTCAGTCCATCCGGTTTATTCATATCGGAAGCTATTTTAGCGACAAATTTATTGACCGACACACCAGCGGATACTGTCAGGTTTAGCTCTTCCTGAATCTCCTTTTTGATCTGTTTGGCTATATCTATGGCGGATCCTATACCTTGTTTATCTTCCGTTACGTCCAGATAAGCTTCATCCAGAGAAAGCGGCTCGATTAAATCCGTATACCGAAGAAAAATTTGTCTGATCTGTTGTGATACTTCTTTATATACATCAAAGCGGGGATGTGTAAAGATCAGTTCGGGACATAACTGTAGCGCCTGTCGGGAGGGCATAGCAGATTTAACACCGTATTTTCTGGCTTCATAACTTGCGGTCGCCACGACTCCCCGCCCATCCGGAGATCCGCCAACTGCAAGCGGCTTTCCCCGCAATGCAGGAAAGTCCCGTTGCTCTACAGAAGCATAAAATGCATCCATATCCAAATGAATTATTTTGCGTTGGGTTTCCAAATTGTTTTAAGACAAAACCATAGTAAGCATAAGTAGCTAAGCAAAATTAGCCCTAAAATATTATTGAAAAAACTTATGTTTGTAAAAAAATCATGGAACAATTCTTAAAGCTGATCAATCAGGCAGGACTCGCTTCTCAGGTAGTGACCGATCTTTCTCTGGTGGTAGATGATAAGCATATCACGCACGGATGCATATTTAATGTGAAAGTAGACCGTAAGAATTTCAAGTTATTTGTTCCCTCTCCTCTGCATGAACATTTACTGGCCGATGGTAAAAAACCTTTGCTGAAAGAAATTATTCAGATAAAAGAGGTAATGCTCCTCAAATAACCAGGTTAAGCCCTTTTACTCCGCATAGCACGTGTATGCTGTAATGCAGTATCCTCTGACAGTTCTTTGTAAGCTTGTGTTTCTATTCCGTATACCGCCATTTTTCCAGATTCATCAAAATGTATACCCCATCCAAAGACTTTTGCCAATGGGGAAGCACGCATACATGCCTGCCCTTTGCTGAAAAAATCTGTTCTCGCAGAAAAATCACTCCTTTCAAAGCCATTTTTATCTGCATATAACCAGTAAAGTACATCATCCGAAGTATAGGTGTAAGGATGGGTGCGAATAAGATCAAGTTGCTGCTGAGCAACAGTTGGTTTATTTCCTCTTTGCGAAGGAATTGTGCCGCTTTTGACCGGGCAATCTTCGGCTGCCTCGATAAAAGTGTTAAAGTAATTCGTTGTGTATGTTTTCATTGAGCTGCGTCAGGTTTTCCATTGCTTTAAAGGTTAGTTCATGTACTCTAACTTTTAATTCGGGAGGTTCTTCAATCTCGGCTACGTCTGCAAACATCATAAACCATCGGGCAAAATCTTCACACATATAAGCTGTCATAAAAGTCAGTCTTACCTTTCCTCCTTCTACTCTTTCTTCGGATATAAAGCCGTAAGCATCTCGCTGCCAGACTAAATATTTAGCAATCTTTGCATCCATTAAAATGACAACTTTCCGCTTTTCCACATCCTGTCTTTTATGCAAAAACTCGCTAATAGCAGGATGCTCTATATCAAATGCATCTTCCAGAGCTTCTAATCGCTGAATACGATCTGTTCTGAATTGTCTGTACGCCTTGCGGAGATAACAATAGGCAATCATATACCAGAATTTATTCTCATGGAATATACCCACAGGCTCTATAACTCTGGTTTCCGGATGTTCGTTTTCAATAGTCTGATAATGCATTCTGACCTTTTTCTTTCGTGAAATGCTTTCAAAAAGCACCGACAATGCATTGGGTACTAATGTATTCAGATTTTTGCTGTTGGATTGTATAAGCACCTGAGATTCCAGATTAGATAGCAGGTCCTTTTCCATGGACTTGAGTACTGCCTTTATTTTGATTATTGCTGACGAAAAATGCTCCTGTATACCCTGATCTACATATTGCTGCATTAATTTTTCTGCTGCCACAAAACTGGTCGCCTCTTCTCGGGTAAACATAACCGGTGGAAGACGATAACCTTCCATCAAAGAATATCCTGTGCCGGCTTCTCCAAAAATAGGCACCCCGGAGGCTTCCAATGTTCTGATGTCACGATAGATCGTTCGTAAACTCACATTAAAGCGGTCCGCAAGCTCCTGTGCCTTTACAACTCTTTTAGATTGCAACTGAATCAGGATGGCAACCGTACGGTCAAATTTTTTTGGCGAATCATCATTCATACAACGTCTAAAGTTAAGGCTTTTTATATAATGAACAATCTATTTTTTCAGCCTTATACAGAAATACAATTTAGTGTTTAAACAATATTTCAATAAATTTATGACAAAAAACATCCTGAAGGAGTGTACCTTTGCCCCCTCACATGATTACGATATAAAATGAACAAAGGACTTATAGCTTTAGCATTCGGTGGTCTGGCAATCGGGATGACAGAATTCACAATGATGGGAATCCTTCCTGATATAGCTAAAGATCTGAAAATAGACATACCTGTAGCTGCTAATCTTATTGCTTTCTATGCCTTAGGCGTAGTGGTAGGCGCCCCTACATTAGTGGCTTTCAGTTCTAAGTATTCTCCAAAGAGTGTATTATTATTTTTAATGCTGTTGTTCTTTATTTTCAACGGTCTGTTTGCAATCTCTCCGGATTACAACACACTGTTGCTGACCCGCTTTATATCCGGACTGCCACACGGAGCATTTTTTGGAGTAGGTTCGGTAGTCGCGGCTAATCTGGCAAAAAAAGGTAAGGAAGCACAGGCGATATCTGTGATGTTCACAGGAATGACTATCGCTAATCTGGCCGGTGTACCTATTGGCACATACATAGGGCATCATTTTTCATGGCGGATAACCTATGCTATTATCAGTAGTCTTGGTTTATTGACGTTTCTGACGCTGAGCATGTGGCTGCCAAGGCTTAAAGCAAATAAAGACAGTAATATACTCAGTCAGATATCGTATTTCAAAAAATGGTACTCCTGGCTCATTATTGCGATTATCTCTATCGGTACAGGAGGTTTATTTGCATGGATCAGCTACATTGCGCCTTTGGTGACAAAAGTATCCGGACTTGACCCGGACCGAGTTCCCTACATTATGGTATTAGTAGGTCTTGGAATGTTTTTCGGAAATCTGCTTGGAGGAAAACTGGCCGACAGTATCTTGCCAACCAAAGCCTCTATGGCCAGTTTTGCAGCTATGGCCGTCTGCCTCGTTATCCTGTTCTTTGTTTCCCATATAGACTGGCTCGCATATGTCATGGCCTTTATTACCGGTATGATATCTTTTACAATAGGACCATGTCTGCAAATGATGCTCATCAATAATGCTAAAGGAGCAGAGACTTTTGCAGCTGCAGCCGGACAGGCAGCTTTTAATATAGGCAACACTTTCGGAGCATTTTTCGGCGCTATTCCGATTACAATGGGATTAGCTTATAATTATCCTTCTCTGGTTGGTGCAGGGATGGCCAGTATAGGAGCTTTACTGACATTCGTATTCCTGAAAACCTATGTTTTAAAGAAAAAAAACGCTGTTGAAAAAAGCGAGATTATCGCCTGACAGATGGGATTTTCTACTGAGATTTTCCGTTTATAAAACTTAACACATACGCCCTATTTTAAGTAAAAGGTACGTATCTTTGTAAGACATGAATATTAACAGTTTATTAGAACGTGCCTTAAATTTTGAATTCCTTTCCAAGGAAGAAGGCATCTATTTATATCATCATGCTGCTACTGCAGACCTGACTTACGTAGCTAATGAATGCCGCAAAGTACAGGTTCCGCATGGGAAAGTGACCTGGCAGATAGACCGTAATGTCAACACAACTAATGTCTGTATTGCCAATTGCAAATTTTGTAATTTTTTCAGACGACCGGGACATGACGAAAGCTACATCACAGATATAGAAACCTATAAGCAAAAGATAGAGGAAACCTTCAAATACGGAGGTGATCAACTCTTATTACAGGGAGGCCACCATCCTGACCTAGGTCTGGCTTTCTATGCTGACATTTTTAAAAAACTTAAAGAATTATATCCGACGCTGAAACTTCATTCGTTGGGTCCTCCCGAAATTGCACATATTGCAAAACTGGAAGGAATGACTCACATTGATGTACTGAGACATCTCAAAGAATCCGGACTGGATTCTCTACCAGGTGCCGGAGCTGAAATATTAAATGACCGTGTCAGAAGGCTGATTTCTAAAGGTAAGTGCGGAGGTAAAGAATGGCTGGATGTCATGAGAGCCGCGCATCAGCTTAATCTGCCAACATCTGCCACTATGATGTTTGGACATATTGAAACCATAGAAGAGCGTTTTGAACATTTGGTTTGGATACGCGAAGTTCAATCTGAAAAACCTCAGGATGCATATGGCTTTATTGCCTTTATTCCATGGCCTTTTCAGGATGATGGTACCCTTCTGAAACGATTGAGGGGAATCACAAATGATGTGACAGGTGAAGAATACATCCGTATGATTGCACTTAGCCGTATCATGCTTCCCAATATCAAAAACATACAGGCTTCCTGGCTGACTGTCGGTAAACGTACGGCAGAATTGTGTCTTCACGCCGGAGCGAATGATTTCGGTTCTATTATGATTGAAGAAAATGTAGTTTCTGCAGCTGGTGCTCCTCACCGCTTTACATCCAAATCCATTCAGGATGCTATTCGTGAAGCAGGTTTTGAACCTCAATTGAGAACGCAGACCTACCAATTCAGAGATTTACCTGAGCATATGGAAGAACAGGTAATCAATTATTAAAAAATAAAAAGTATAGTGAAGGACGTATTACTCCATATAGAAGCTATTGTATTTGCTTCTGAAGAAGGCATCACACTTAATGAGTTAAAACAAGTGGTGGAAGATGCTTTAGCTATCAGCATATCGAAGGATGAAATATCTGATCTGGTTGATCGTATCAAAACAAAATATCAACAAGAAGATTATATTCTCGAATTAAAACTTATTAATAACGCTTATCAGTTTCTGACCAAACCCATTTATCATGAATCGGTTAATCAGTTGCAATCTCATAAAGAGAAGAAAAAATTAAGTCAGTCGGCTCTGGAAACTTTAGCTATTATAGCCTATCGTCAACCCATCACAAAATTAGAAGTCGAACAAATCAGAGGAGTCAATTGCGATTACTCTATTCAGCGTTTGCTGGAAAAAAATCTCATTCAGATTACCGGAAAATCCGAAACCATCGGAAAACCATTATTGTATGGTACCAGTACCCAATTCATGAATCATTTTGGCATCAACAGTACAAAGGATCTCCCTCAACTGAAAGACATTGTCAATGAAGAAAACACTATTGGAGAAATTGCGGAATAGCACTTTCTCCAATGCTAATCTTTTGAATCCAACACAGCTCTTCAGACAAATCACAACAGCTTCTTTTTCAGTAAATTAATTTTAAAATTATTTTAAAAAAAAGTTTTTAGTTATGAATTTGTTAGCTAATTTTACTGTGTAAAAACAACAATAAACAAAGCAAAAAAGGGACATGACTATGATGCAAGAGACAGCAATGGAAGTTCTAGAAGATGACGTAATTCTTTCGTTCAACGGACCTGAGGATGATTCAGATGACGACTTTGATGAAGATTTTAATCTTGATGAAATCGATTCAATTGGCGAGTTTGATGATTTTGATGAGGATGAAGATTTCTAATTAAGTAGATTACTCTTTACCTATTAAGCATCAAATTTCCAGAAAGAATCGGATAGCTTCAGAAAGAAAAAGAAAAAGGTCGATATACATCGACCTTCTTTTTTTCATGGTAAGAGAAGCTTACAGTTTTTTATGTAATTGCTCATAAAGGTCAATCACTTTCTTTTGCAGTTCAATGACCTCCGTTTCTCTTACTTGTAGTTTTTTACTCATATCGGCTAACTCATTCGCATATTGCTTATCTTCTTCAGAATCTGAGGTAGACAAAAGTTGAACTACACTTAAACTAAAAAGTTTAGAGATTTGGTTCAACCTTGACAGATTTACATCTGTAATACCAGTTTCGATTTTAGAAAAAGCAGGGATTGAGATGTCCAATCTTTTCGCTACATCTTCTTGACTCCAACCTTTTTGGTGTCTAAGTAATCTGATTTTTTTTCCTAATGCATTCATGGGTGTGTTGTGATGTTTTTATATAGTATAACCAAAGTTAGTTAAAAAATATTAACATTTGATAAAAAAATACACAAATTAATCATTTTTAAAAAATTTATCAGCAAAACTAACCATATTAACCCCGCTGTAATTGCCAGAACTCATAAATAAAAGATTATAGCCCTTCGACTTAAAATCTTCCAAAAAGTAGTTTAAATTCGACAAATCCAAAACAACCTTGATGGAGTTATTTCCAAAGTAATCACGGATATCTTGCTCTAAATGATCAATATTTTTATTTTTCTCTTTAAAGGAATCTTTATTGATAAACACTACAGGGATATCAGCTTCATCCATTGCACCCCTGTAATTGGCTAAAAATTCCTTATTCAGACTATCATAAGCACTCAATTCAATGACGGCAACAAGTTCTTTTTGAGGAAACTGTTCTTTAACCGCATGAATGCTCCATCTCAATTTAGCCGGAGTATGTGCAAAATCCTGATAAACTACACTGCCATCCTGCCCAGCCACAAATTCCAGGTAACGGATAGAACTTTTAAAGCTCTTAATAGCTTCAAAAAATTCCTGTTTCTTGACCCCCAGCCATTCACAAACGGTGTAAGCTCCGGCGATATTGGATAAATTATGCTTCCCGAACACCTGAAGTGGGATTTGTTCATCACCATAATGGAGATAAGTTATACCCTTATTGATGGTGTACTCAGGAGATTTATATCCGTGTCTGTTTATTTTACAAACCATTGTCTCCCCCACCAGGGACTTTAAGACCTTATCCTCTTTGTTGTACACCAAAGTCCCTTTTAATACGATCGTATCGATAAATATGCGGAACTGATCATAATAGTCTTCCTGTGAAATAACAGATTTAAAGTTATCCCATTCTACATTACTTATTAAAGCAATATTCGGATGATAAAGGTGAAATTTAGATCTGTGATCTAATGTTGACGCATAATATTCATCGCCTTCGATAATAATGACAGGATTATCCGTAGTGAGATTCACCAGTCTGTCGAAGCCTTCCAACTGAGCACCTACAAGGTAATCAAAAGAGCGTCCTAAGGTTTTCAATACATGCATAATCATACTGGTAATAGTTGTTTTACCATATGATCCTGCGATCACCACACGCGTTTTCTGTTTACTTTGTTCGTAAACAAACTCCGGGAAAGAATAGATCTTAAGATCCAGTTCCTGTGCTTTGAGCAACTCAGGATTATCAGCTTCGGCATGCATCCCTAATATCACAGCATCAATATCCGAGTTGATCTTCTCCGGAAACCAGCCTATCTCCTGGGGAAGTAAATGCGCTTCCAAAAGACGCGTCCTGGAAGGCTCTACTATCTGATCGTCCGAACCACTGATCTGATGCCCCTGATTGGCTAATGAAATAGCCAGATTATGCATGATACTCCCGCCTATTGCAATAAAATGAATACGCATTATGAATTATGCTTTAGTGAATTTTGCTGAACACCAACCATCCAGCACTTTCTTCATAACAAATGAGAATCCCAGTTGTTTAGCCTTATCAGACAAAATAGCCAAATCCTCACCATCATAAAAGCCGCTAATATACAATTCTCCTTTATCTTTTAAAGAAGCTGCATATTGTTCAAATTGCTCTAAAAGTATATTTCTATTGATATTAGCCAGTATAGTATCAAATAAACGGTCTTTCAGCACTTCATAAGAACCCACTTGAGATTCAATATTACTGACGTTATTCAATATTTTATTTTCTTCAACACTATCTATACAAATGGGATCATAATCGACAGCAAAAACATGCGTCGCCCCGCGAAATGAAGCAAGTATAGCTAAAATTCCGGTGCCACATCCCATATCCAGAACCTGTTTTCCCTGAAAATCATTCTCCAGAATAAAGGAGAGCATCATGGAAGTTGTCTGATGATGACCTGTTCCGAAAGACATTTTAGGATCTATAATGATTTCATACGGATATTGCTCCTTATGTTCGTGGAATGTCGCACGTACATAGCATTGATCATCTACAACTATGGGATTGAAGTTGCTTTCCCATAGTTTATTCCAGTTTTGTTCTTCCAGATCATTTATGACATACTGAACATCTAATCCTTCAGGCGCATGCAGCAGAATAGTCTCCAGTTGCTGGAGATCAAGATTTGCAGAAGGAATATATCCTGCAAATCCTGATTCAGTATCTTCGAATGTATCGAAGCCTATTTCAGCCAGTTCAGCAATAAGAAGATCCTGTTGCCATTCCTCTGCGGAATTACAGGTGAAGATTACTTCGCTGTACTTCATCTTGTATTACGAATTGAATACTTTAACGATATCTGTAAAATCTCTCGATTTTAAAGAAGCTCCACCGATCAATCCACCGTCAATATCTTTCTGACTGAATAAGTCCGGTGCATTTGAAGGGTTACAGCTTCCTCCGTAAAGGATTGTCGTGTCATCTGCAAGCTGCTGATCATAGTGATTAGCCAGCGTTTCACGGATAAAAGCATGTACCTCTTGTGCTTGTTCAGGAGAGGCAGTCAGTCCTGTACCGATTGCCCATACAGGCTCATAGGCCAATACAACCTGTGCGAATTGTTCTGCTGACAAATGAAAAAGTCCTTTTTCTAACTGCGTCTTTATAATATCAAAGAATTTACCCGATTCACGTTCATCTTTAGTTTCACCGATACAGAAGATAGGTTTCAAACCGTGTTTTAAAGCAATATTAACTTTCTCTGCTAATAACTCATCCGTTTCGCCAAAATAAGCTCTTCTTTCAGAATGTCCTAAAATAACGTATTCTGCACCTACAGATTTCACCTGAGCAGCAGAAATCTCTCCTGTATATGCGCCAGATTCTGCCTGATGAATATTTTGAGCACCGACAGACACATTTACAGCTGTATGAGCCAGTTGACCCAGACTGTAAAGGTGGATCGCAGGGCTGCATACCACTACTTCCTGCTGTCCGATCACTTCATCTTTAACCATATTTACAATCTCAGAAAATAAACTTACTCCACTTTGGTAGTCCAGATTCATTTTCCAATTTCCTGCTACGATTTTTTTACGCATGTTAATTTATTTTTATTTAGAATTGATATTTTAATCTATTATTTTGTGTCAACGTATATACATGTTTTAGCAGCTCCACCTCATCATCATGATAGGGTTCTGCTTTCATCTCTTTCATATCACGGAGCATCTCCTCAAATTTATCCCAGCGATATTCTTCAGTTAGGCTATCTGTACACCAGCTAAAATCAGGTATAAATTTAGGAGAATATCCTGGTCTTGCATATTGAACTCCCACTCCTACTACTGTACCCGTATTGAAGGAAGTGTTAATCCCACTCATTGCATAATCTCCCATAATCAACCCACACTTTCTGAGGCCCGTATGACGGATATTATCCAGCGCATAATCATATATGCTTACAGGCTTCCAGTTATTCTTCAGATTTGAATTACTGGTACCAGCTCCGAGGTTACATCCATTCCCTATTACAGCACAGCCCAGATATCCGTCATGACCTTTGGCGGAATACGCACCCATTACCAGTGTACCAAGCTCTCCTCCTACTGTACTGTGAATACCTATCGATACATTTCCATAAATCCGGGTACCCATCTTAACTCTTGCCTGTTGTCCTATCGCCACATTCCCTCTCAAATGACTTCCCTCACTGATTTCAGCACCTTTAGCCAGATAAACAGGTCCATCAGTTGTATTGAAAGAGCAACATTCTGCAAATACTCCTTCTTCAATAAATATACGGTCTCCTATCAGTTGATTTGTACCGGACAAAGACTGCGAGCTTCTGCCTTGCGTCAATAATGCATAATCAAATTGAAGTTGTGCACTATTATGCCTGAATATATCTTCCGGATACCGGATATAAGATATATCATAAAGGAAGTCTACAGGACGCAGATTATCGAAGTGCTCTCTGGCCCATATACTGTCAATATCTGTTGATTTAATCCGAAATGCAATCCATTCTTCTTTATGATAGAGGATTTCTCCTTCCTTTAGCTGATGTATAGCAGCTATGAGTGCTTCTGAAGGGCAGACATTAGCTTTCAAAACAACAGCTTCTTCTGTTGTAATCAAAGTCGGAAATCGTACAGCAAGATACGGCTCAGTATAATAACTGCTCTTACAGTTGAAAATCTTACCCCACTTGTCTGCTAATGATAATATTCCGATATGCAAGTCCCCAACCGGCCTGGTGTATACCAAAGGCAGGAGATGATCTCTCCAGGAAGCTCTATCAAATAGAATAATATCAACAGCCATAGAAAATATAAAAGTACACAAAAAAATCCCGATAAAGATTACCGGGATTAATATAATACTCTTTTAAGTAAAAGCAACAATTACTTTTTGTTGTAACGGCTACGGAATTTGTCAATACGTCCTGCTGTATCAACCAATTTCATTTTACCTGTATAAAACGGGTGTGAAGTGTGAGAAATCTCTAACTTAATCAAAGGATACTCATTTCCGTCTTCCCATTGGATTGTTTCTTTTGTATCTACACAAGATTTAGTTATAAAAGCGTAGTCATTTGACATGTCTTTAAAAACAACTAATCTGTAGTTTGATGGATGCAAATCTTTTTTCATTTTTTATCTATGATTACGTATATTCAACAATTGAGGTGCAAAGATAATTATAGTATTTTTTAAATGCAACAATTTTCGCATCAAATATCAAAGATTTTAAACTTCTTTCCTACTCTGACGGCAAAAATAAATTTCTTAAAACATTTATCTCTTCTCTAATGTTTGATATTCAGTTTGCTATAGCAAATTAAGTATCGGATTATCACAACTAAATTTTTAATCGTTATGAGTAAATTAGATGAAAAAGTAGCTGCATATGTTGCAGAAGCAAAAAAACTAAATCTTGGACTGGACGAATCGCTGATTCATGCTGTTGCAAAAGGCCTTGGTCCATCCATTTACAAAGCTGATGCAGAAACAGTAGCAGCATCAGACAAAGAAGAATTAGCCAGACTTAAGAACAATTTTCTAATCAAAAAATTAGGCTTGAAAGACAGTCCGGAATTAGATGCAGCCATTTCAGAAGTCATCGAAAAACTCGGAAAATCTAACAAAAACAAGTACAGAGTCCATGTCTATGCACTTCTTGCTAAAAAATTCAAAAAAGAATCTCTTTACAAATAAGCTGCTTCAGTCCGTATTTATTCAAAGCTAATCTCTCCGAAAAATTCCGGTAAATGAAAATTCGGAGTTGGAAAATCAATACGGTTCCAGGAAACAAAATGTGGGGCTGGGAGACCATCTCCACATTTATAAAAATTTGCATGTACAGATTTTCCTTTCAGTGAATCTGCTGACACCAAAGTTCCGGCTGAAGTAAACAACTTAAATGGAATTTCCAGAATAGTATTCCATAGCTTTTGCCCTTTTATACTACTTACCTCTGTATAGGTATTAATCTGCTGTATCTGCACTGCCGTCAATCTGTTTCGGGAATCTTTATCATCTGTACCATAACCCACCAGTCCTGTACCGAGCGGATTCATTTCTATATTATAATAGTGAACCTTTTGGTCAAATGAGATAAAAAACTCTACACAACTGTCTTCCCAAACAGCTTCATTGGGTCGAATATACTGGGCTTTGATATAATCTTCTCTAACCTTATAATGGATAAATATAGATTCGGAAGTATAGACGATCTGAAAATGTACTTCGGGCTGATTAGGATAGTCCTTATTCCACGTTGCCTCAGCAATCTGGTGAACAGTTGCGCCTTTAAATATTTCCTGCAGACCTGAGTAAGTATTGATCTCCTTTTGCTCTACATATTTTACTGTAAGTTTTTTCATTGGGTCATAAAATTAAAAAAGCATAACAGTAGTTGTTATGCTTAGGGTTCTAATTTACTATTTTTTCAGGCATTAACAGCACTTGATAAGATTTCTTTTAATTTATCCTCGTGCAGTTCCAGTTCTTTAACCAGTTTAAGTTGTGATTTCGTGCGAACCAGATTATGCTCTGTGTAATGAATCTTGTAATAATGATCTCCTTCCAGATAATCAGTCAGGAAACGAACGGCCTGCATATAAGGCAATAAAAATACTCCCGGTAATAAGGAATTCTTTTCATAGTCTGTTAAAAAGACCTTTGCTTCACTCATATATCCATTTGCATAAGCTTCAAAAAGCGGAATATTAAGGGTTACTCTACTCAGATCTTCTTCATCTTCTGCTCCCGAATTGATAATTGTGCGGATGGCATCACCAAAATCATAGGCTACAAAGCCGGGCATTACGGTATCCAGATCAATAACACATTGTGCCTGATCATCCTGATCTAACAATACGTTATTGAATTTTGTGTCATTATGAGTAATCCGCAGAGGCAATTTATTTGCTTTTCCCCAGTCCAGAATAGTTTTCATTCTATCTTCCAGTGAAAAGATATAATCTAATAAATCCTGTACTTCTCCAACTCGGGAGACCTGATCTGAAGAAATAGCATTCCGGAGATTGGTAAGTCTGAATTCTACATTATGGAAATTGGGAAGTATCTCCACTAACTTATTGGCATCCAGATCAGAGAGTTGTTTTTGAAAATGACCGAATGCCTTTCCTCCTTCATAAGCCTGCACTGTTGTTTCGACCACGTCATAGCTCTTCGTATGATCTAACAGAATAAACATACGCCAGTAATCTCCTTCCTCATCGTTATAATAAGCCAGGCCATTTCGTGTAGGGATCAACGTAAGTACTCTTTTATCAATTTCAGACTTCTCCAGTCCTTTACTTCTATAATCTTCTTTTAACCGTTCTATGACCAGCCGGATATTCTCCATCAATCCATCTACATCCTGAAAAATATGATGATTTATGCGCTGTAACAAATACTTCGTTGTAGATGTAGTCACTACTTTAAAAGTATCATTGATATGCCCGGAGCCAAATGGCGCTACATCTAATACTTCTCCGTCTATTGCGAATTGATTGGCTATATATAAGTTTCTATCTATGTTAACAGAATTCAAATCTGACATAATGTTTATTAAAAATGAGCAGTTTATTATTGATTAGTTTGGCTAATATCAATATAAATTATCTAAATAATAAAAAAATTTAAACTCAATCGTTTGCATAAAATTTAAGAAATTGAACAAACGATTGCACAAAAGTTTTTAGAAATCAATATATATATTTGTTGAGTGAAGTGGTTATAAACCTTTTAAATACGCCCTTGACACATTATAAATTCGATTAAATTAAGATATCAAACTTTAATCGGTTAACAAACAGTTATGGATAGAAGAAATTTTATTAGAACTACAGCTGCTGCCTCAGCTGGTTTAGGGATCATGTCAAGCACAGATTTATTTGCTCAGGATGGTAAAGTAAGACTAGCTTTTATTGGTGTAGGTCTGAGAGGACGTAACCATGTAGCAATTGCTTTAAATAGAGATGATGTAGAGATAGTCGCTATTTGTGATACACAAGAAGAGTCGTTGACACAATGTCGCAAGCAATTTGACAAGAAAGGTGCAAAACTTCCTAAAGAATACACAGGAACAATTGATGCCTACAAAAAAATGCTGGATAACGAAAAGCTGGATGCTGTTATTATTGCGACTCCATGGGAATTCCACAAAAACCAGGCTATAGATGCGATGAAAGCAGGTCTGTATGTAGGTTGTGAGGTAATAGCCGGTCTGACTGTAAAAGATCACTGGGATGTTGTAAAAGCGTCTGAGCAGACTGGAAAGCCTTATATGACATTAGAAAATGTGGCTTATCGTCGTGATGTATTAGCAGTATTAAATATGCACCGTCAAGGTCTTTTCGGTGAGATTCTGCACTTAGAAGGTGGTTATCAGCACGATTTAAGAGAAGTACTCTTCAATGATGGCAAAAGCTATTATGGAAAAGGAGTTGAATTTGGCCCTAAGGCTATTTCAGAAGCTCAATGGAGAACCAAATATAATGTAGAACAAGACGGTGACCTGTACCCTACTCACGGATTAGGCCCTATTATGCATTTTGCTGATATCAATGCCGGAAACAGATTTACACATATCACTTCTTATTCCAGTAAAGCAAGAGGATTGGCTGCTTATGTAGAAAAAATGTCTCCGGGTCATCCAAACGCTAAATTGAATTATAAAAATGGTGACATCACACAAACGATGTTACAGTGTGCAAATGGAGAAACAATGTTGTTGACACATGACACACACTTGCCTAGACCTTATTCTATAGGATTCCGTGTACAGGGTACAAAAGGAATCTGGATGGATGTAGCTAATGGTATCCACATCGAAGGTCAATCTAAGCCTCATGCATGGGATCCTGCAGCAGACTGGGTAAAAAAATACGACCATCCGATCTGGAAAAAATACGAAGAAGTAGCAAACGGATCCGGTCACGGAGGTATGGACTGGTTTGTATTTAACGGATTTATACAGGCTGTAAAACAAAAACGCCAGACTCCTATTGATGTATACGATTCTGTAACAATGAGTGCAGTATTCCCGTTATCAACAGAATCTATCAAAGCAGGAAATAAGACATTGGAATTTCCGGATTTCACAAGTGGAAAATGGAAAACCAAAAAGAACACCTTTATGCTGGATGATAGCGGTTTCTAAACCGTTATCTCCTTATCTTAAACAAGAAAGGGTTCCTGAACTTCAGGAACCCTTTCTTGTTTAAGGCCATTCACATTCTAAAAGAGTACACGAACACAATAAAGTTAAGAGACTGTAAACAAGTTAATTAAAATTTCAAACACCTATATTCCGATCGATATTGCTATCTTTGTATGTTTAACAATTTTGATAAATAGAAATGAGCAAAGTTAAAGTAGGAATTGTACAGATGTCCTGTGAAAAAGACAAACAGGCCAATCTGGACAAAGCTATTGTTAAAGTAAGAGAAGCTGCAGCCAAAGGCGCACAAATTGTTTGTTTACAAGAACTTTTCACATCCCTTTATTTCTGTGATGTTGAAGATTATGATAATTTTGATTTAGCAGAATCTATTCCGGGACCTTCTACGGATGCATTATCTGTTATGGCTAAAGAATTAGGTGTGGTTATTATTGCGTCCCTTTTTGAAAAACGTACACAAGGGCTTTACCACAATACAACAGCCATCCTGGATGCTGATGGAAGTTATTTAGGCAAATACCGCAAAATGCATATTCCGGATGATCCGGCATTCTACGAAAAGTTTTATTTTACTCCCGGAGATCTGGGATATAAAGTTTTTTCTACCAAATTTGGAAAAATCGGTATTCTTATCTGTTGGGATCAGTGGTATCCTGAAGCATCCCGCATTACAGCATTGATGGGTGCAGAGATCTTATTTTACCCTACTGCTATCGGATGGGCTACAGATCAGGATGAAGAGACAAACACCGACCAATACAATGCATGGCAAACAATCCAGCGTTCACATGCGGTAGCGAATGGCGTACCTGTAGTTAGCGTAAACCGGGTTGGTTTTGAGCAGGATGGTGCTATGAAATTCTGGGGAGGCAGCTTTGCGGCCAATGCTCAGGGTAAATTGCTTTATCTGGCATCCCATGATCAGGAAGAAGTAGAAGTTGTCGAACTGGATCTCAATCAATCGGACTACTTCCGTAAACACTGGCCTTTTCTTCGTGACAGACGAATTGACTCCTATCAACCGATTACAAAGCGCTTCATTGACGAAGACTAACATTACTTTTACAGACTTCTGTTCTGAATCAGAAGTCTGTAAAATTCATATTTATTAAATCACACAGAACAATGAGGTTCAGCAAATCCATACTTCTGATTCTATTACTGCTTACAATGACTCATTCCGGATTTAGTCAGGAACCAGGCCTTAAGATTGAAAAGTTGACGAAAGACTTCTATATATATACCACATATGTAGAGTACAGTGGCGTAAAAACATCGGCTAACGCTCTGTATATGCTTTCTAAAGACGGTGTTATACTCTTTGATACACCCTGGGATCCGGATCAGTACCAACCGTTACTGGATTCTATACGCAACAGGCATCAGCAGGAAGTTATTGCAGTATATGCAACACATTCACATGAAGACAGAGCAGGAGGATTTGGTTTTTTTAATAAAAAAGGAATACCGACATATGCTACTGCTGCTACTAATACTATTCTGAAAGCCGATCATAAACCGGAAGCGACACATCTTGTAGAGCTGGACAAGACTATTCATATCGGAGGAAAGGAATTCATAATCAAATATTTTGGTGAGGGACATACTTCAGATAACGTAGTAGTATGGTTTCCAAAAGAAAAAATATTGGACGGCGGATGTCTCATAAAAAGCAGTGAAGCCAAAAATTTAGGATTTGTAGGTGAGGCAAATGTCCATGAATGGCCAAAAACCATCCGTAAAATTCAACAGACTTATAAAAAGATTAACTGGGTTATACCGGGACACGACGGTTGGAAACAACAGGGTCATCTCGAAAATACACTTAAATTATTAACACAATAGAACATCGTGAATTCAACTATAGATTTATCATCTACACCCAAAGCATTGGGTTTTTCATTTCCTGCAGAATGGGCACCGCAAGAAGCGATGTGGCTCAGCTGGCCTCATAAAGAAGAATCATGGCCGGGTAAACTGGAAACGGTATATGCTCCCTATTCACAATTTATCAAAGCTGTTGCCGAATCTCAAAAAGTACGGATTAATGTGGCTGATGAGGAAATGAAACAGTTTGCCTGGAATCATCTGAACGATGCAGAAGCAAATCTGGATAATATTGAATTTTATTTTAATCCAACCAACGATGCCTGGTGCCGCGATCACGGACCTGCATTCGTACTGAACCAGGATTCCGTAGAAAAAGCAGTAGTAGATTGGGGATATAATGCCTGGGGAGGTAAATACCCTCCTTTTGATCTGGATGACGTCGTGCCGACAAAAATTGCTCAACACTTCGGGCACCGTCTTTTTACCCCTCCTATTGTAATGGAAGGCGGTTCTGTAGAATTTAATGGTGCCGGTACGGTACTGACAACTACAGCATGTCTGTTGAATGAGAATCGCAATCCACACCTGACAAAAGAACAGATCGAGCAATATCTGCTTGAATATTATGGTCAGGATCAGGTATTATGGCTTGGGGACGGTATTGTAGGTGATGATACAGACGGACATATTGACGATATCACGCGTTTCATAAATGAAAACACTGTAGTCACTGTAGTGGAATCAAATCCATTAGATGAAAACTACCTGTTACTACAGGAGAATCTGGAGACATTACGTACTTTCAGATTGAAAAACGGTGAACCACTGAATATTATCACCTTACCTATGCCCTCTCCCGTCATTCATGAAGACACCAGGCTTCCGGCTTCATATGCAAATTTTTACATTGCGAATGAAGTTGTCGTAGTTCCTGTTTTTAATGATGTCAATGATGAGAAAGCATTAGCTATTTTGCAGGAATGTTTTCCTACCCGTAAAGTCATCGGTATCAATTCAGTAGACATTATCTGGGGATTAGGTAGTTTCCATTGTCTGAGCCAGCAAGAACCTCTGTTATAGATTTACGTTTTTACTAACCTCCGCTTAAATAATATGAGAAAAACAGGATTCAGAGCTTTGTTGACCATTGGGATAGCATTATTATGCACCCATGTAAATGCTCAGGAACGAGATGACAGAGCTACTATTCTAAATTTTAAAGGAATACAGTTCACGAGTAAAGATTCACTTTTTTACACCAATTTCAGGTTTCGGATGCAGAATCGTGTCAAGTATACGAATACACTTGATGGTGAAAAAAATGATGAGTGGGAAGCACGTGTCAGACGGCTGCGCATGCGCGTAGACGGCTATATCTACACACCTAAGATCAGTTACTCTGTTCAATTGGCGTTCACGCGTGGAGATCAGGATTTTGATGATTCCGGAATTCCGAATATTGTTCGTGATGCGGTGATTTTCTATAATTTCAGTGACGATTTCTATATCGGATTTGGTCAGAATAAACTTCCGGGTAACCGTCAGCGGGTGAATTCTTCCGGTCAGTTACAATTTGCAGAACGTTCCATTGTCAATGCAAACTTTTCAATAGACCGGGATTTTGGTATTTCTGCAAATCTTTCCAAGAAAATCGGCAACATGCCTTTCAATCTGAAAGCAGAAATCTCCACCGGAGAAGGTAGAGCTGTAAATACGACAGACAATGGTCTTGCCTATACGGGACGTGTAGAATTCCTCCCGTTTGGTCAGTTTACAAACTCAGGCGATTACTCTGAAGGTGATCTGGAAAGAGAAGAAACGCCTAAATTATCAATAGGAGGTGGTTATAGTTTTAACAATAAAACTACCAGACTGAGCGGACAGACCGGTGCATTTGTAAAGAACGCAAAGGATCTGACTACATTGTTTGCTGATGCAATATTTAAGTATAATGGATTTGCCTATCAGGTAGAATATATGAAACGGAATGTAGATAATCCTTTCAATCAGGATCTGGAAGGAAAAGAAGTATATGTTTACAAAGGCTATGGTATAAATCAGCAGATCAGCTATTTATTCAGCAAAGGCTATGAGATCGCAGGAAGATATACGTTTGTAGACCCACACAAAGATATTCGCCCAAAAGAGGAACGTACAGAAATTCTGGAAGCCGGACTTACAAAATATATGAAGGCACACCGCCTGAAGTTTCAACTGAATGGTAACTATCTGGTCAAAGATGGTTATTACAATAATCTGATGGATGATAATAAATGGGGATTTACGTTTCAGGTCGAATTGGGGATCTGATCAAATGTGATATAGCATTAATTCGTAAGGGCTGCTTCTGGCAGCCTTTACTATTTGCAATAAAATACAAAAAAACATATGTAAATCTCATCAGTTTTGCATCATAAGAGTATTAATACTTATCTTTAAAATCAAATCAGGAAAGCGAGTTTTACATGAGATACTACCTTATTGCCGGAGAAACTTCAGGAGATTTACACGGTGCAAATTTGATTGAAGCACTGAAAAAAGAAGACAGTCAGGCTGAATTCCGGATAGTCGGCGGAAATCAGATGCAGACTGCTACAGGTCAATCGGCTCTGATTCACACTTCTGAAATGGCATTCATGGGATTTGTAGAAGTTATCAAAAATCTGAGCACGATTTCCAGAAATCTGAAAACAGTAAAAAAAGATCTTTTGGCTTATCGTCCGGATACTGTTATTCTTATTGATTTCCCTGGTTTTAATCTCAAAATAGCCGAGTTTGCAAAAAAACATGGCATCAAAGTATGCTATTACATTTCTCCCAAGATATGGGCCTGGAATCAGAAAAGAGTGTATAAGATTCGTCGTGTAGTAGACCATATGTTTTGTATTCTTCCTTTCGAAGTAGACTTTTATAAAAAATTCAACATGAAAGTGGATTACGTTGGAAATCCCCTTTTAGATGCAATAGATAAATATCGTTTTAATCCGGATTTCAAAAGAGATAACGATCTGAACGAACGTAATATCATCGCTTTGCTTCCCGGAAGCCGTAAAATGGAGATAGAACGCATATTACCGGAAATGGTAAGGTTGTATTTTCTTTTTCCGGCACATCAGTTTGTAATAGCTGGTGCGCCAAATTTCGACAAAGCCTATTACGAACAATACACTCAGGACCTTCCTATAAAAGTTGTTTTTGATCAGACTTATGATCTTCTGCGCAATTCGGAAGCTGCTGTAGTAACAAGCGGAACGGCAACATTGGAAACCGGAATTCTTAAAGTACCTCAGGTTGTCGTATACAAAGCCAATGCTTTAAGTGTGAAAATTGCCCGGTTGGTAATTAAAGTAAAATTCATTTCCCTTGTAAATCTTATCAATGATTATCTGTCGGTAATAGAGCTTATTCAGGAAGACTGTACAGATTTTGAAATTGCCAATGAACTGGCTTTACTGATTAATGATAAAGAACACAGAGCCAGTGTAATGGAGAATTATGAGGTATTAGCCTCTAAATTAGGGACTCCGGGTGCTTCTGAAAATACAGCAAAGCTGATTGTTAAGTATCTAACTGAATGATACTTTTAAACTTTTTCATATATAGATTGTCTTACTTATAGTTTTTAAGTTTTTTAATCACTGATCAATATGAAAAAATATATTATTGCACTATTTGCTTCTTTAGCCGTAATGATTACGGTTCAGGCGCAATCGCAACCGTCAACGGAACACATCTCGAAACTTGAGATCGGTAAAAAGGCCAAGAAGACTTTTAACAACCGTGATTCCAGTATGGTTATCCATATCGACACATTAATTATGGGAGATCGTGCTTCCCTCATGTTTTATGGCAAGAAAGATGTGACTTTGGTTGTGAAATATGCTGAAATCGGTAATCAGGCTTCTATATCGGGTACTGATGGAAAAAATAACGGAACCAACTTTGATATACAGGCCAATATCCAAAAATTAGGCTCTTTATACATCATCGCAAAAGGTGATGATGCCTTTAACGGAACCAAAACTTTTCCTAACGGAAATGGCGGAAATGTAAAGATCAGTCTGGATAAAGGTAGTATAAAGCCACAACAGACGGATAAAAAAGCAAAAGCTTATCTTTTTGTAGATGTAGAACCGGGAGGTCGTTCGGTTAATCCAAATTCAGATCTGAGAAATATATACAGTCGAATAAAAATGGCTCCAAGCGGATTAAGAGGTCTTCCTCAGGGACAGATTTATTCAGGAAGTCCGGGTACTACCGGAAAAATAGAAATTATCAGTATAGAACAATAAAGAGGCGGAAAATTCCGCCTCTTTATTGTTTATTAACCTACTCGTATCTCCTGAGGAGGTGTGATATTTTCCAGATCCTTGGGAAGGATAACAGTCAGAATACCATCTTCATAACTTGCAGATATTCTGGAGGTAGCAACCTGATTATTTAACTGAAAAGAACGTTCGAAAGCACCTGCCGAAAATTCTTGATACATGTAAGTGACACGCGTCTCTTCTTCAGAAGGATCGTAGCTTACCGTAAGCACACTATCCTTTACCGCTACTTTGAACCGATCTTTTTGGTAACCTGCTGCATAGAGTTGAAGGGTAAAGAATTCTTCGTTTTCTGAGATATTAGCAGGAATATTATTTTTTCTATCCGAACATGCACTGGCAAAAGGATGTTCACCATTCATAAACTCGTCTCTTAATTTGCCGAATTTTTGCTCAAATTTATTCTTGAAATGTCCGTACTTTGCGGAATGATCTGATGTATTATTAGTTTTATAGAACATTGTAATATTTATTTAAAATTAACGAATGGGGATAATAGCGTAGTTTGGGCGGTCAGTGGCCGTATACTGCGGACGGATTGCAGAAGCACTCATTTCGTAGTAAGCCGGAGCGATACCTTTTCTTCTTTCATTGCGGATCATAGCTGCCTGACGTTTTTTAAAGCGTGAGGCAATAAACATTCCTGCACCTGCCAGCAATGTACCTACCAGCAATAATTTAAAGATTAATCCCACAACCAGCGCAAGTAAACCGGCTAAAAGTGTCAAACCAATCAATCTTGGTAATATAAACCGAATTTTATTTTTCATGATTTTTTATTTTAATTATTTAATTCAAAGGCCTTTTGATAGAAGACGGGTAACATGTTATTATACTTTAATCTTTTTTAGATTTTTTTCGTAAAGGCATAAAAAATCCCAAACAGCTGGTGTTTGGGATTCATAGTTATCGTATAGAATTCATAAGATTAGCAATCATGCCATCTTCTGGAAAAGCGTTGCTTCCATTCTTCCTTAAATTTTTCCTTATCCTCGGGTGAAAGTTGTTCCAGTTTTGATCGCAGATGCGAACGGTCACAGGCCTTCCCTTTTCCTTTAAACCTGAATCCTCCAAAAAGAATTTTGGATAAGACCAATATTCCGAAGGCCTGCCAGTAACTGATTGCTTTTACCCCTATTATTTCAGGTAAAAGGGTATTCCAAAGTAACTGAACCACCCAGACCAGCAGAAAAACCATCCCGATAATAAAAGGAATCATAAAAAGAATTTTTCCTTTTTTTTCGTTTCTAAATCTGTTATTCATATCTTCTTAATATTTAAGTTCTTCGTAAAGCATATTTAAGCGCAGACGAAGATGTTTTACCGCATACCCTTTGCGGCTAATAATCGTTTTAATATTTTCTCCCTGCTGATCGGCAATTTGTTGTAATGTCATATCCTCTATTTCATTAAGCACAAATACATCTCTTTGTTTCTCGGGCAGTTCATCCAACGCTTTCATCAGCTCCTCCCAAAACACTTCCTTAAACATCTTCAGCTCTGCATTATTAGAGTCGTCAGCTAATAATATCTCTTTGATTTTCAGCTCTCCTTCATCATCCATATAGGTATGATCTTCTATGGCATCTGTTTTTTTCTTGCGGTACAGATCTGTAATCTTATTACGCGTAATAGAATATAACCATGCACTCACATTTTCCAGCTGATCGATATTAGACAAGCGACTGGTCTGATACCAGACTTCCTGCAGAATATCTTCGGCATCTTCCACTTTCTTCACTTTTCCCTTTATAAAACGAAGCAATTGGGCGCCATAGTTACGAACGACCTCCGGAAGTGAAGAAGATTGTTTATCAGACATTTGTAAGGTATGAGTGTAGTCCATAGATCAAATGACGATCGACACACCCTTTTACTTTATACATATTGAAAATAAATGTAAAAATATTTTTGATTTATCATGCTCTCTTAGTCTGATTTATTAGTTACTTCTTCTTTAGCATGCAGTTTTGATACTATAAGTACGCCAGGAAACTGTTAAAAAACCTTAAAATAACGCATGAATTATACTATCCTTCCAGCGCCTGGCGTTATATCTGTACTTTTCATAAGTTTAGGTTAATAATTGGTTAGTAACGAAACGCTTCAGGCTCCCCGCTTGAAGCGTTTTTATGATTAAACAGTTCAAAGCACTGGTTATTTGCTATCTGCATCCTTTCTTTTGGAGTTCATAGGCGAGTACAAGACGCGTCATCCGGTTGTATCTCGCTATCCCTTCAGCCTGATTGTTGTGTTGCAGATACTGATTGTAAAACAAGGCCGTGAGATCGTTGATCCAGCTCATGTATGTTTTCCAGAAAACACGCTCTTCCTCGAGGTCACTTTCGATCTTCTCTGATAATCTGTTACGGTATGATTCAAATACCCCCCTGTCTATACCACGAAGCTCACGGAGCATATATGTCACGCATTGTAAATAGGCTGAGTATCTGTAAAATTCATTTGGATGATGCTGCAAGCGCACAAAAGCAATAAAATTAGCTTCATCTTCAAAACCTATCCCCTGCTGATGAGCCAGTTCGTGTACATAAGTAAATGGTTTGGCAACTTCTGGCATAGCTGTATTAACATGCGCTTCATGCGTAAAAGGATTAAAGTATCCCGATACACCTACGTACGAAACCAGTTGGCTGTTTAGCGGAGATTTCGCGCGTACATTGGACACGGATAAGAAGGACCGGAATGTGGTATCATTCTGTACTGTTGCAACCATATCTTCCTCTATTTGCTGCCCTTTTCCTTTCCATACTTTCGGATTGACGTTTTCCCGAAGCGTGTTGGTTGTATCGATAAAGCGATCCAGTACTTCCAGGTAATCCGCCAGTTTCAGACTGTCGACACGTATATCTGCATTGCGGGAGACAGACTGTCTGTAATAGTTCATTCCCCAGCTTAGATAAAAAAAGACATATAAAACCAATCCCAGATTGATGAGCTTTGAAAAACGGAGCAAAGCAGGATAAAATTTCCTTTTGAATAATAAACAGACTGTCTGTACAGACATAAACGCTAGGAAACCGATCGCTGTACAATAAAAAATATCTCCGATGCTAAAAGGTATATATCCGAAAAAAGTGCCCGGAATAAAGGAAAATACCGGATACAATCCTCTTGAAAAGATCATTTCTACAGCACGTGTATTGCTCTGCCATAGCGTAAACACTACAATCAGAACAATCAATATCAGCGATACAATTCCGGATCTTTTCAGCTGGCTTTTCATTATTAGCTTTCGTTTTCGAAATAAACTTTATAGTAGTTCATTCCTTTCTCTTCATCAAAACCTTTTTCCAAATATTCTCTCTTTCCATGAACATAAATATGAAAATTCTTATCGAGTTTCAATACACTTTTGTAAGAAGCTTCCATTTTCTTAACGGCCTTGTCCGCAATATCAAAATTACTCTGAAAAGGAGTCTCAAATTCGTCTTCAAATTCTCCACGATATTCTTTAAACAGAGAAATCGCCTGAGGATTTCCTAATACCTGTTCTTCAAATTCTTCCTGTACAAACTCTTCCTTTTCCTTAAAATAATTCATCGAACGGTTCAGCAGATCTATTTTATCTGCCTTCTCCATTTCAAATACATCTTCCAGTTTTTCATTTACAAAATTTTTATACACTTTCAGGTAGTTTCCTGTTTGATTAAAGTTATCGTTACGGATTCGAAGTTTCAGAAATTCATCTTTCCAATACACTGCTTCCTGCTGTTTGTTTGTCTGATCCACAACCAATACCTTGTAACCTTCGTCTTCCTCCACATCGATTATCAACACACCTTTGTCCAACTTGTTGATATTGATGGCCTCTGCTTCATAATCCAGCTTAAATGCTCCCTGTTCGGGGTATACTTTAAGGTATGTTTCCTTATTTTCGGATTTAAAGATACCTATTGCCTGATGGTCTTCTCCTTCCATCTGTACATTTTTCAAGTGAACAACATACACTTCACCCGCTTTAATCTTGGGATGACCTGACACCTCATACAAATGCTTGCTGACTTGCTGAGAAAGTTCGTGAAAAGGTAGTTTATCCTCAAAAAACTGCTTTGTAAAATGATATACCTCATTGAGTTCCAGTTCTTCATTAGGATGAAAAAAACGATGAACCTCATTCAGCTTAGCGAACGGAGACAGAAAATACTGCATCAGCAACTGCGGCATCACTTCATCTTCGCCCAGATTAACGGGCTCATCAGAAAGAATATAAAATTCATCCTGCGCTTTATTTCCTACGCGGTGAATAGATAATTTTTCGAAAGTGGCATCTTGGTGAAAAAACATATATTGCGATTCTATTTTTAAAAATTATACAGCTCTATTGCTGTTCTGTATGTCTGTATGTGGGCATTTACTATATCCCGGATATGTTCGGAATATCCGCCTCCCATACTGATCTGAACGGGTACATTAAATTGCTTGCATAAAGAAAGGACGATATAGTCCCGTTCTTTACATCCTTCCGGTGAAAGCTTCAGTTTACCTAGCTTATCTGTAGCCAAAACATCAACTCCTGCCTGATAAAATACAAAATCAGGTTCAACTTTCTGAAACAGATCCGGTAATACTGTTCCTAGCTGCGACAAATAATCTTCATCTGTAATCCCGTCTTCCAAACTAATATCGAGATGAGATTGTTCTTTTATAAATGGAAAATTCTTTGCTCCATGCATGGAAAATGTAAATACATCTTTATTACCTCTAAATATATTGGCTGTTCCGTTTCCCTGATGTACATCAAGATCAATGATCAATATTTTACGTGATTTCTTTTCGGCGAGTAAATATGCTGCTGCTACAGCCTGATCATTCAACAAACAAAATCCTTCACCATATGCATAACCAGCGTGATGTGTACCCCCGGCTACATTAAAGGCAACCCCATACTGCATGGCCAAAAGCGCAGTACGGATAGTACCATCAACAATAAGCCGTTCGCGCTGAATAAGACTATCTGTCAATGGAAACCCGATTCTCCTGATCATACGTGTATCCAGTGTAAGCTCGAAAAGATCCTGTACATAAGATTTGTCATGTGCGAGACAGGCAATTTCTTTTGAAACCAATTCAGGTTCAAAAAAACTATCCCCAGATACAAGCCCTTCATGTATCAACTGCATGGGAATCAATTCATACTTCAGCATAGGAAACCGGTGGCCTTCCCTCAGCGGATGAATATAAGCGTTATGAAAAGCTATTTTAAGCAAAACAAAGTTTTCTATTTGATGACGAAGATACAAAAATGTTGCGGCACGCCTGCCTCGAAATCCTATTGAAATATTGGATTTACTAATAAAATTTAACATATTTACAGACTGACCTGCGTCAGATTTTAACTTAACTTCATGGAAAATAAATCTTTACCTCAATTATCTGCAGAAGAACTAAGGGTCTTGGGTTCTTTACTGGAAAAATCCAAAACCACACCTGAATATTATCCTATGACACTCAATGGATTACAGACTGCATGTAATCAAAAAACCTCCCGCAAACCAGTGGTTAGTTATGATGAACCGACTATTATTGCAGCATTAGATGCTTTGAAAAAGAGAGGATTAGTTTCCACAGTTGTTGGCGGTGGCAGCAGAGTAACTAAATATAAGCACAATCTCGCGATTCAGTTCCCTTTGATTCCTTCCGATCTGGCTGTACTGTGCTTATTAATTTTGAGAGGACCACTCACTGCCGGAGAGATCAATAGTAATTCGGGCCGGTTGCATGAATTTGAGGGACTGGAGGATGTGCAGGAACATCTGAATAAGCTCAGTGAAGGCGAAATAGAATATGTGAAGCAATTACCTAAACGCCCCGGACAGAAAGAAGTTCGCTATGTGCATCTGTTAGGTGAAGTAAATGAGGAAGATTATGATGAGCCTGTAAGCAATGGAGGGCAGCAGAGTCAGGTAAAGGAACTTGAAAACAGGGTTCTTGTATTAGAAGAACAACTGCAGCAACTTCGGGCAGAATTTGACAGTTTGATGCAGGAACTGCGTTAATTCGGATGTGTATGAAAAAGCTCCTCTTCTTATTATTCGTATTTCCTACTCTCTTATTTGCTCAGAACAAGCAATACAGTATTATTCCTTTAGTTCAGGATGTAAAAAGCAGTTTTAGAGGATTAGCTGTAGTATCGGACCAGATTCTCTGGATTAGTGGCAGTAATGGAACTGTCGGAAGATCTTTAGATGGCGGAAAATCCTGGGATTGGGTCAATCCGGCAGGATTCGAATCATACGATTTCAGAGATATCCAGGCTTTTAATGCGAAAGAGGCGGTTATTGTTAATGCCGGTTCTCCTGCAGTGATATTGCGTACCCGTGATGGTGGAAAAAACTGGTTACGTACATATGAGAATACTCATCCGGACATCTTTTTGGATGGAATGGATTTTTGGGATACGAAAAGAGGAATCGCATTTGGAGATCCTATTGATGGCAAACTTCAATTATTGTATTCCTCCGATCAAGGAAAGAGCTGGAATGATATATCTGCTCATCTCAAGTATTTGATAAAACCCGGAGAAGCCAGCTTTGCTGCCAGCGGAAGCACGATCTGTACCCAGCCGAATGGTAAAGTATGGATCGCAACAGGCGGATCAGTATCCCATATTTATTTTTCCGGAGATTATGGTCAACATTGGGAACAGTATGCTTGTCCCATTATACAGGGTAAAAATACGACTGGTGTTTTTTCTATAGCTTTTATTGATCATATGACAGGTGTCGTTGCAGGTGGTGATTACGCTCAGGATAAAGAAAACCAAAATAACATATTGCTGACCTCTGACGGTGGAAAAAACTGGAAAGCACCAGCAAAACCTGTTTCCGGGTTCAGATCTTCGGTTGTATATGTGAATAAGCAGACACTATTTGCAACAGGAACTTCAGGAACAGACGTATCTCATGATGGAGGAAATACCTGGACTAAAATTGCTGATTCAAGTTTTAATGTAATCGGAAAATCAAAATCCGGGAATAAAATCTACCTTACAGGAAGTAAGGGAAATGTTGCAGTACTGCAAATACAATCCTCTCTGAAATAGAGGTTAACGTGTTACTACAAAACCATTCCATACAATTGATGTGGACAGCAACTGACGCTGTAGCATGTTTCAATTCCACACAGAAACCCATCACTAGCGCAAGCATTAGTGTAACGGTACTTGTGCTTTAGCAGAGATACAGCCATTCCATATAGTTAGTAAAATACCAACTGATACTCAAAATTTTATAAATAAAAAAAGTCCGTCATTCTTACGAAAGACGGACTTTTATGTGTCGCTGAAAAAGTTTCAATTACAATTTTTTCACTCTGATATTACGGAAAAACACTTCTGATCCGTGTCCTAAGAAAGCAATATGTCCGGATTTACGTTGCAATCCCGGGTGGTTCTTACCATCAAGCGTACCATTTTTAGACGCTTCAGCAATATCACCTTCAAGAATGACCGTTCCGTTGACCGTTACCTTGATTTTATTTCCCTGTAAGCGGATTTCTTCCGTATTCCATTCTCCTACCGGTTTCAATGCACCTCTTTTAGCCGTAATGACACCGTATACGGATCCATGATACTGGTAAGGTTTTAAACTTTTGTAGACGTCAGCATCATTATCCAGAATCTGAATTTCCATACCTGCATAAGCTGCATCTCCTTCTACCGGCGCACGTAGACCTACTCCATTATTCGCTCCGGGAGTCAGTTTAAATTCAAATCGATAGACAACATCGCTGTATTCATCTTTGGTATACAGGTTACCTCCAAATTTGGCATTTGGGTAAACAACCAGATAACCTTCTTCATTGATACCGTATCCATCGGAAGGAATCCATTTGTCCAGATTTGTACCATCGAACAACATATCAAATCCTTCACTCTTCTCCTGTGTGGTAAGTTCAGAAACCTGCTTTCTAGGCAATTCTTTAATAAAGATATCACGGTAATATACTTTAGTACCATGTGCCTGCAATTCGATCTGCTCTGTAGGGAATAAAGATTGATTACGATCCCAATAGTTTTCCAAAGGTACATTGTCAGTCACCAGTACCCCATTCAGATATACAGTCACTTTATCATCTACCATTTTTATTTTAAAAGTGTTCCATTCTCCAAGTGGGTTATCCGCTACGACTAATGGATCTTTTGCATTTTTTTGGTTGTTATACAGACCTCCGGAACCGACCTGTGCTCCCACATTGGTACGTGATATATCCCAGATTTGTACTTGCGGAGTGCCTCTCAGGTAAACACCGGCATCTCCTTCTTTACCATCCTTATCTAACTTCCAGTCCACCAGCATCTCTATATCTCCGTATTGTTTGATCGTAGCGATGTTATCTCCTTTTCCGTTGAAGATCAGTTCTCCTTTATTAGCCTGCCATCCTGCACGCATTTTTTCGTCCGCTTTCTTTTGCTCAGCAGCCAATGTTTTAGCGTCCATTTTACTGCGTTTGATCGGATCTGCGACAAGACCTTTCCAGCCACTCAGATCATTTCCGTTGAATACAGATACAAACCCTTCTTTATTCGGCATTTCAGCTAACTGACGAAGTACTGCTTCTTTCAGATAGGAGCTTTCACTTCCGGACAGATTACCGATAACTTTATTCAATATGTTCCGAACATCTTCTCCTACATATTCTTTATGATCAAATGCGATATTCATAGCAGTATTGGATGCAGCTCCGGCTAAAGCCGGATTGACCATCTGCTTGCTTGCAAAGATCATAGCCTGATAAGTACCCGCTCCCTGAAGCGAACTTAGCACCTGATTACGTTGTGCATCTGTACGTGCAATAGCAAAGGCATCTTTAAGATGCAGTGTTTTCTGATCCGGAGTCAGAGAAGAACTGTTCACCAGACGAATCAGTCCTTTGAAGATATTATCAAAGTTGCCTTCTGCTTTTTCCGTTCTGGAAAGTGCAACAAGAGCCGGAAGTGCTTCCGCAGATTTCCATGATGCTAATGCAGAGATGGCCTGTGTTTTTACTTCAGGAATACCTGCGTCTGTGAAATTCTTAACAGCATTTAAAGACTCTGTGCCTCCCAATCCTGCAAATACAGGGAAATACATACCCGCTGAAGGTGATGCTGAAACGGTCACATTAGATGCTAATTTTGCTGTTATAGCATCTTTATCTTTGCTGGACTGAATCGCATTGATTGTTGCCTTTTGCAAGTATGTAACTTCATTTTTATTTGCCGTTGAGTATAAAGCATACAAATCATTCAGATCATCTTCCGAAGCAACTGTAGGTAATGCCTGATAGGCTGCCATGCGAACCTTCTCATCCGTGCTCTTTGCTAACGGCAGGACTGCTTTTGATGATTTAGCATTCGGTCTTTTTGCCAGAATGCCTAATAATGCTATCTGTGTCTTGCTATCCGCTGTTGCTAACGATTCATTTACAATATCAATAGCTTTTGCTTCTTTTGAGGCCAGAATCAGTTTTTGGATAGCGCCTGTCAGTGCCTCATCTGCATCTTTAAGCTGACTGATCAGCAGTGGTGTTACATTATTTCTGGATAGTGCATCAAGTGCCTCCAGTCCGGAAATACGGGCGTCACCTGTAGTATTGTTAAGAACAATTTTCTGAAGAGCAGACACGTCTGAAGCAGATCCTTTTTGCGCCAGAAAATCCAGGATACTTTCCTGAACTCCCGGTGTAGCACTTTTTAAGGCTGCGATCAGTTTTTTGGTATCTCCACTGTTTCCATATTCCCCCAGCAGTTGCAGAGCTACATTACGGTATGCAGCATCTTCACTGGTCGCTGCAGATAATAAAGCTTTTTTCTGCTTGGAAGCATTGATATTTGTAAGGATGCTTAACGCTGCAATTTTTGTTTCAGGTGCATTATTCACTCCTGCTCCTGCAAATAATGCTGCAGCAAACTTTTCAGCCTGTGCAGATTTCTTATTCTTCAAGAGTGTTTCCGCATAATCAACCGCCAGTCCAGTGATATCATTTGGCTCGTATTGATATTTTACGATTGCCAGCTGAGTTGCAAATACAGATGCTGATTTCTCGCCGCCAATTTTGCTAAGTGCTGTGAAAGCTGCTTTTTGAAATTTAGGAGCTGAAGTTGACTGAATAAGTTCAATAATTTTTGCTTCTGCATCAGCCGATCTGAGATCTCCCAGAGCAGTGACAATAGCGATCTTCTTAGTTTCTGAATCCGCATCTGTCAACGATGTTAATAAAGCTTTACGTGCATCATCTGTATTAATAGCGACCAGTGCACGGGAAGCTTTCCCTACCAGATAATCATCTTTCAGATAAGCTGTTAACGGAGCTACGGCTTCATTTTTACCTGACTGTTGCAATAATTTGATTACATATCCTTTATTGTCTTTGTCCGTTAATTTATCCAGAGCTGCAATTAATCCTTTTGCAAATGTTTCGCGTTTAGCTTCCATTCCGGATTGCATCACGTAAAAAGAATAAGAGTTACTTGCAAATTCAATTGTAGCATTGTTTCCACCCTGAGGCTGGAGCTTGGATAAGAGCTCAGCTATGTCATCAGAGGAGAAATTTTCCAACTCTTTCATGGCAGCCAGAAATTTTGCCTTTTCCTCTGCAGGCTGTTGTGCAAGTACATCCGCTATTTTGGTAGCAGTTGTCCTGTTGGAAGGCAATTGAGCATGTGCAGCTACTTGTAAAATCAAGAGTGCAGATAATATATTAAATGTTTTTTTCATTGGTTTGTGCTGTTGGAATGTAAATTAAATAGTCCACGGACCTCTCATCGGTTGATGGATCAAACGATTAGCGCCTTCATCATTAATAAACACCTGTTTGTCAGAATCGAATTTCAACGAACGGTTGAGTCTCAATGCAATCAGCCCAAGATTGACTAATGTACATGAACGATATCCATTCTCTTCATTCAGCGCAAATTTCTGTCTTGTTCTCACAGACTCCAGGAAGTTTGTAATCTGTGGTGCAGGTTCCGGATATTGCGAAAGTTTTCTTTCCAGATCCGGAATATCCGACACAAATCCTTTATATAATTTACCCTTAGGTCCTTCAATATAAGCTAATCCCTCGTCTTTGCCCTCTCCGTCTAATATAATCTGACAACCATCAGCATAGGTATAGGTAATACGTCTCCAGGTACCTACTGCATCATTGTGTTGTTGCGGAGCATCTACTTCAACTGACACCGGACTTTCTTCATCTTTTCCTAAGAAATACTGGACAGGATCCAGATAGTGTTGCCCCATATCGCCCAGACCTCCTCCATCATAATCCCAGTATCCGCGGAATGTGAGGTGAGTACGATGTGTACTGTAAGGCTTGTACGGTGCAGGCCCTAACCACATATCATAATCCAGTTCTGCAGGTACTTGTTCCACAGGCAAATTCTGCTTACCAATCCAGAAGAACTTCCAGTCAAAACCAGTATGTTTACTGATGGTCACTTTAAGTGGCCATCCCAACATTCCGGTATCAACCAGTTTTTTGATCTTTCTGACAGGCACCTGCATGCCGTAGAAATTGTCTTCAAACCTAAACCAGGTATTTAGACGAAATATATTACCGTGCTGTTTTACAGCTTCTTTAACCTTCTGCCCCTCACCTATAGTTCTGGTCATTGGTTTTTCACACCATATATCTTTTCCGGCGCGGGCAGCTTCTACAGCCATCAATCCGTGCCAATGCGGAGGGGTGGCAATATGGACAATATCCACTTCGGGAGATTTAATCAGCTCTCTGAAATCGTGGTATTCACGTACACCACCGCCTAATGTTTTCTGAGCGATAGCCAAATGACGGGTATCAACATCACAGATAGCGACGGTTTTTGTACCGGCATAAGCAAAATGTCCGCGTCCCATTGATCCCACGCCAATGACACCTTTGGTCAGGTGATCACTTGGTGCAAGATAACCTTGTCCTCCTAAAACAAAACGTGGCACAATTGTAAAAGCAGCAGCTCCTATAATTGACTTTTTGAGAAACTCACGTCTTGAATTTTCTTGTTTTTTCATATTGTTGAATGTAAGTTTTAGGTATTGATTATACTCTCATAAAAATGGAGTTGTTATCAGGCAACTCCAATTTCTAAAGATATTAAAATAATCTTACATACATTTTAGCAATCTCAAAATCATATGTAAAATTTTTATGGTATTAGATAGCAGACATATTAAACGACAATAACTTTAATCCCCAAAGATTCCAGTTTTTCTACATAACGGGGATTAACATAATTATCTGTTATCAGAATATCGATTTGGTTGATCTCCGCTATTTTACCAAAGCTCTTACGGCCAAACTTACTGGAATCCACCAATACGATTACCTTTTGAGCCGATTCCATCATAACCCGGTTCAGCCGAGCTTCCTGCGCATTGGTAGTGGTAATACCGAAATCCATATCAATTCCATCGACACCAAGAAAAAGTTTAGAACAAAAGAAGTCCTTTAAAATCGTTTCAGCATAAGCGCCTGTAACCGACATTGAAGTTTTTCTCATGGTGCCTCCAAGCTGTATAATTTCTACATTCTGATGCTGGATAAGCTGCTGTGCCACATTCAAAGCAGATGTTACCACAGTAAGCAGTCCCTGAGGTTCGATTTCTTTTGCCATGGCCTGCATAGTCGTCCCTGAAGCAATGATAATAGAATCATTGGGTTCTACAAATGAAGCAGCCGTTTTACCTATTTTCGATTTCTCGAGTGTATGTAATTTTTCCTTTTCGAAAACAGGACGATCTGTGGTATACGGATTTTGCCGGGTAGCACCACCGTGAACCCGAAATAACAGCGAACTGTCTTCTAAAAATTTTAGATCCTTTCGAATAGTAACGGTCGAAACCCCTAGTTCTTCACAAAGTTCGGAAACCGTAATATTACCAATCTGTTTAAGTTTTTCTAAGATTAAATGGTGTCTTTCAACGCTATTCATAATAGGTTTTAATTCAAATTTCACTAAGGTAAAAACTTTTCATTTAGGAGAGAAATAAAAATTTAACAATAATTTCGTTTGTTTTCTTTTAGTTTCGTTTGATTATTTATTATGTTTGTTTCAGGATCGTACAAACAGGAGATCACAACAACTGTTATATATTGTAAAATCAATTCTATATGAAATTTGACAGAAATGAAGGAATAAACAACCTTTATCAAACCCAACAATGGGATATTGCCATTATCGGTGGCGGAGCTACCGGTCTAGGGATTGCAGCAGATGCAGCCTCCAGAGGTTATAAAACAATCTTATTAGAAAAATATGATTTTGCGAAAGCCACGTCCAGCCGCAGTACTAAATTGGTGCATGGAGGCGTACGCTATCTGGCTAACGGTGATGTCAAATTGGTTTATTCGGCTCTGCACGAAAGAGGGCTTATTTTTAGAAATGCTCCACATGTAGCGCGAATACAAAGTTTTATTATTCCTTGCTATTCGTGGTTTAGTAAATTAAAATACCTGATCGGTTTAAAACTATACGACTGGATGGCAGGCAGCCTGCGTATAGGGAAGTCCGTATATCTGAATAAAAACGAAGTACTCTCTAAATTACCTACTGTCAAAGCTTCTTCACTTCAGGGTGGGATACAATATTTTGACGGTCAGTTTGACGATGCACGTCTTGCCCTCAATCTGGGGCAAACCGCAGCCGAGTACGGCGCTACGATCATCAACTATGCTGATGTGATCCATATTGATAAAAATCAGGCAGCGAAAGTAAGCGGATTGACGTTTGTCGATCAGGAAACTGGGCAGTCGCATACTATTCAGGCAAAATCCATTATAAATGCAACGGGAATATTCGTCGATGATATCCTGAAACTGGAAGAGCCAAAACACAAAAATCTGGTCAGACCCAGCCAGGGAACACATATTGTCGTTGATAAAAAGTTTCTCGGTAAATCGGATGCACTTATGATTCCCGAAACGAGCGATGGCCGTGTATTATTTGGCGTGCCTTGGCATGGACATGTACTACTGGGAACTACGGATACGCCTTTGGATCAGCATCAGATCGAACCACGCCCATTGGAAGAAGAGATTAAATTTATATTAGATACGGCTTACAATTATATGGAGCATGCTCCTACCCGCTCGGATATATTAAGTGTATTTGCCGGATTGAGACCTTTGGCCGCTCCACAGGGTGACGATGTCAACAGTACAAAAGAAATATCCCGGGATCATAAACTCATCAGTAATGCTTCGGGACTGGTCACTATTACAGGAGGAAAATGGACTACGTATCGTAAAATGGCAGAAGAAACCATTAATCTGGCGATCAAAGTCGCAGCTTTAGAACCAAAAGCCTGTATGACAAAAACCCTGAAAATACATGGCTATGCTCAAAATGAAGAACAGGGCCACTGGAAATTTTATGGCAGCGACGCAGAGGGTATACGTGCTTTGGCGGCAAGTTCTCCGGAACTGGCAGCTGTCTTGCACCCCAAATTTGAACATATTGCAGCGGAGGTGGTATGGGCTGTACGTCACGAAATGGCAAGGAATGTAGAAGATGTACTGGCCAGACGTATGCGGATATTATTTCTCGATGCAAAAGCGTCTTTGGATATGGCTCCTCAGGTTGCTAAATTGATGGCCCAAACGCTGGGAAAAGATGAGCCTTGGATCAATGAGCAGCTTGAAAATTACAGACAGTTAGTGAAAAACTATATTATAAATTAAATTGTACATATAACCATAATAAACCATGCAAAATAAGGAATATATCGTTGCATTAGATCAGGGAACAACCAGTTCCAGAGCTATCATTTTTAATCAATCGGGGGAGATTGAAGGTATAGCTCAGCGAGAATTTAAACAACATTACCCGCAATCAGGATGGGTAGAACATGATCCTCAGGACATCTGGTCTACACAGTTTTCAGTACTTACAGAGGCCCTTACCAAATCGAAGATCAATTCTTCAAAAATAAAAGGAATCGGAATCACTAATCAGCGTGAAACAACAGTAATATGGGATAGAAAAACGGGGGTTCCTATCTATAATGCTATTGTATGGCAAGACAGAAGAACAGCAGAATATTGCCGTTCTATCAGTGATAAAGGACATGGACCGCTGATCCAGAAAAAAACCGGCTTACTGATCGATGCTTATTTTTCAGCTTCAAAGATCAACTGGATACTGGATAATGTAAAAGGTGCCCGTAAAAAAGCAGAAAAAGGTGAACTTGCGTTTGGGACAATTGATACCTGGCTGATCTGGAATCTTACCAACGGAGAAACACATGTTACGGACGTCACCAATGCTTCCCGGACGATGATCTTCAATATTCAGACGATGGCTTGGGATGATGAATTACTGGACATTTTTGATATTCCGAAGTCTATTCTTCCGGAAGTCAAAAGCTCTTCTGAAATCTATGCCGAAACTTCTAATGAAATACTCTCTCATCAAATCCCTATCGCAGGTATTGCAGGTGATCAGCAGGCGGCATTGTTCGGACAGATGTGTACAGCCAAAGGTATGGTGAAAAACACATATGGTACAGGCTGCTTTATGCTGATGAATATTGGCAAGAAGCCTGTTATTTCGAAGAATAAGCTGGTTACTACAGTCGCATGGCAGATTGGAAAAGAAGTAACTTACGCACTGGAAGGAAGTATTTTCATAGGCGGTGCGATTGTGCAGTGGCTGCGTGACGAACTGGGTATTATCAAAAAATCTGCTGATGTAGAAAAGCTTGCTGCCTCTGTTGAAGATTCTAATGGGGTATATTTAGTACCTGCATTTGCAGGTCTGGGTGCACCTATATGGAATCCTGATGCAAGAGGAACTATTGTCGGGCTCTCCAGAGGAGCAAATGCAGCCCATATTGCCAGAGCAGCGTTAGAAAGCATTGCTTTTCAGACCGTAGATATTTTACGAGCTATGGAATCAGATGCAGGTTTAAAGATCAAAGAGTTACGTGTTGACGGAGGTGCTACGCAAAATAATCTGCTGATGCAATTTCAATCTGACATTCTGAGTTCGACTACGGTACGCCCTGAAATTACGGAAACAACGGCATTGGGAGCCGCTTATCTGGCAGGTCTTGCAGTGGGATTCTGGAAAGACATTGAAGAAATCTCAAAACAATGGAAAGAAAATAAAAAATTTGAGCCCAATAAGAAAACTAAAACCAAAGAGCTACTGGAGGAGTGGCACCGTGCTGTAAATGCAACGGTCTATTGGGCGGAAAACAAATAATGATAACCTTTATAAACCAAATCATATAAAATTATGACACCATTTGTAGCTGAACTTATAGGAACAGCAGTATTGATCCTTCTCGGAGGAGGCGTTGTGGCGAATGTAGTATTAAACAAAACAAAAGGAAACAATTCAGGATGGATCGTCATAACTACAGCATGGGGACTGGCGGTCTTTTGTGGAGTAGTTATAGCCGGTCCTTATAGCGGAGCACACCTTAGTCCTGCTGTTACTGTAGCAAATATGGCTCTGGGAAAGATGACTTTTGCTGCAGGTATGGAATATATTGCAGCACAGTTTGCGGGAGCTATGTCAGGAGCATTTCTGGTCTGGCTGATGTACAAAGACCATTTTGATGCGACAGAAGATGCCGGAGCAAAACAGGCTGTATTTTGCACAGCTCCTGCTATCCGTAATATTCCGGTCAATCTAATCAGCGAGATTGTGGGTACTTTTGTGCTGATATTTACGATCTTTCACTTTACAGATGCTAAATTACCAGATAACTCCCCTGTAGGACTTGGTTCTATCGGAGCATTGCCGGTAGCCTTTGTCGTCTGGGTCATCGGTCTGGCACTGGGCGGTACTACCGGATATGCGATCAATCCGGCTCGTGACCTCGGCCCGCGTATCATGCATGCTCTTCTTCCGATCAAAAACAAAGCAGGCTTTGATGCAGGTTATGCCTGGGTACCGGTGATCGGTCCGGTGATCGGCAGTTTGCTAGCTGTAGGACTTTATCTAGTATTAAATTAAGAAAGACTATTTTTGTATAAAATAGATGAACATGAAATTTTATTCTTTTGCATTGGGTGGACTGGCTTTAACTTTAGGATTTTCATCTTGTAGTATGTTAAACAAAAAAAATCAACTGGTGAACGACAAATTTCCTGATTTCTCTGCAGAAGCACACAGAGGTGGCAGGGGCTTATATCCGGAGAATACCATTGAGGCGATGAAGATGACCATTGAAAATATGCCTCATATTACAACTCTAGAGATGGATTGTCACATCACAGCAGACAAAAAAGTAGTTGTTACACATGATGACTATTTAAATCCCAAATATATCCGCTATGCAGATGGAAGAGATATCCCTGCTGACAAAAAGGATCTGAAAATCTATAAATTTGATTATAACGAACTCAAAACTTACGATACAGGTTCTAAGCCGTACAGCGATTTTCCGGACCAGTTAAAGCTGAAAACGCATATTCCATTACTATCCGAACTTATAGATGCAGCAGAAGCCCAGGCCAAATTGTACCGAAAAAGCCCGATGTTTTATAATATCGAAACCAAGAGCTCTCCGAAAGGTGATAATATCCTGCATCCGCAACCTTCTACTTTTGTAGATCTGATGGTAGAAGTAATTATGAACAAAGGCATAGGTTCCAGAACGATTATCCAATCATTTGATAAACGTACTATACAATATCTCCATAAGATGTATCCGCAACTGAAATCTTCCTATCTGATAGACGGCAAGAATAAACAGTCTGTTGATGAGTTAATCAACGATTTGGGTTTTACTCCTTTTATCATCAGTCCGAACTATACGCTTGTTACAAAGGAATTTGTTGCGGATTGCCATGCCAAAGGCATAAAGGTGATTCCCTGGACAGCTAATACAAAAGAGGAGATTAAACGTCTGAAAAGATTAAAAGTGGACGGCATAATCAGTGATTATCCAAACTTACTTTAAAAAAGAAAAGGAACTTTGCGTTCCTTTTCTTTTTTATTTATTAAGAGAGTCTTTCAAAACCAAAGGTATCCGATCTGTCATCTTTTTTCCCTTCTAACGTATTTCGGATAATCTGAGCAGCAATCATACTGAAAGTAATACCATTACCTCCGTATCCTAATGCATACAGCATCCTTTTCTTACCCGGCCATGCACCGATAAAAGGTAATCCGTCTTTTGTCGAAGAAAATGTACCACACCAGGCCATGCTGACTTCAAACTTAATTTCAGGAAACATTTTCTTTAGTTTGTAGGATAGTTTCCGGACTTTCTTACGCAGCAACAAATCCCGCACCTTCGGATTACGAAACGGTTCATCCTCCCCTCCCATCATAATCCGGTTGTCTGCAGTAGACCGCATATAAAAATAGGGAGACTTCGTTTCCCATATCAGACTCTTTTCCTTCCAGAACTGTTCTTCTTCAATAGGGTTAGTTACTAATGCATAAGTAGAGTTAAGATGCATCACCTCTTTTGGTAAAAATTGCCCGGCCTCAAATCCCGCAGCAATAATTACATATTTACAGGAAATAACAAATCCGTCTTTAGTTTTCAGGTCATACCCTCCCTTCTTCTCCTCATACCGGACAATCTCTACCGGACTATAGATATCCAGTTCTTTTTTGCTGTAATGATAATTTAATATGCCAGTCGCAGCTGCATACGCATCCATCTGGGCAGACTGATCATTATAAAGCGCTCCAAATCCTTCAATTCCGTATGTCTTCATGAGCTGCTCTTCATCCAGATAAGATACCGGCAAACCATATTTACTGCGGGTTTCATACTCTTCCCCAATCATTCTCCGGCCTTTTCTGTTACTGGCCAGAAATACGGTAGAAACCCGCTTGAAGTCTGCTTTTACCTTTAGCTGTTGCAAAACATTCTCCAGATCAGTGATGGATTGCAAACTGGATTGGTAAGCCTGTACAGCTTTCTTTTCACCTACATCCTTGATCATTTGGCTCAAAGGCACATCTATCTCATATTGCAACTGCGCAGTGCTGGCGGCTGTACTCCCCGTAGCAACGGTTCTTTTATCAAAAATCGCACACTTAATTCCAGCCTCGCACAATTCATGAGCGACCAGTGATCCTGTAATTCCAGATCCAATAATGGCAACATCTATTTTTAAGTTTTCCTGAAGGGGTTTATTGTAATCGTAAAGAGCATTTTTTATTATCCAAAAAGGTAATCCAGAATATAAATCCATATAGTATAATTTATATCAAAAAACAAAACCGGCAAACAAAAGTTTCGTAGAATCCTTTTAAATAAAAAAGGACCGTCTGTAATACGGTCCTGATATATACTTTTGTACTATGCGTAAATCTATTTTCAGACTATTGGCAAAGATCAATAAGGTGATTCTTCCAAAATTGAGTAAGAAAGATCCAACCAAATTGACTAAATTTCAACAAGCTATTTTAGCTTATCGCTATTTTATTACGACTCGCGCTTTGGATTAGTCGTCATCGTCAGCTTATCATTTACAATATGAAGCTCCGTCTGTGGAAAAGGAATACTGATTCCATGTTTATCCAGTGCATTCTTAATGAGTTCCTGATTTTCATTATTTGCCGGCCAGAAATTTTCTTTCTTTGCCCATGCACGAATAGTGAGGTTGACAGAACTGTCAGCCAACTCACTCACAAAGATCTCAGGAGCGGGCGTTTCCAGAATACGGTCATCTGATTTGAGTACTTCCAGAATAATATCCTTAGCCGTTTTAATATTTGCATCGTAAGATATACCGATCACATATTCCAATCTTCTGTTGACAATCTTAGTATAGTTTTTTATTACAGAATTGGCCAGTGTACCATTCGGACTAAACATCCGTATTCCATCGGCACCGATTAAAGTAGTATAGAGCAAATCTATGCGCTCCACAGTACCTGCAGAACCATTGGCACTGGAGACATAATCTCCTACTTCAAATGGTCTGAACATTAAGATCAATACTCCTCCTGCAAAATTAGAAAGACTTCCCTGCAGTGCCATACCTACAGCCAGACCAAAAGCGGATAATGCAGCGATAAAAGATGTAGTCTGAATACCCATTGTGCTGGCTGCAGTAAGAATAAGCAAAGCATACAGGACAAATTTTAACATGCTGGATATAAATGCCCGTATAGATACATCTATATTGCGTCTTTCAAAACGCTTGTTCATGATATTGATCAGAAATTTGATCAGATACCGGCCAAAGAATAATATTCCCAGACCTACCGCAATACTTGGTATACTGACAATGACAACATCTATCAGTTTTTCTAATCCACCTTCAAATCTGCTAATATTTACTGTTTCCATACAATTGTTAAAATTTGAATATATTTGATTTTTCATTCCAAAGGTAGGAAGAATTGATTTTTTGCACTGTATTTTCTTTAATTTTTAAGAGTCTTTAACATTCATTTCTATGATTTATTTAGATAATAATGCTACTACAGCACTCCACCCGGATGTATTGGAAGAAATGATACCCTACCTCACAGAATCCTACGGAAATGCATCGAGTATACAACATAAATCAGGCAGGGTTGCTTCTGCAGCAGTAGTAAAAGCCAGACAGCAGATTGCGAATAGTCTTCATGCCAGTGAGAAGGAAATTTTCTTCAATTCAGGGGCTACAGAAGCCATCAATACCGTTATAAAAGGTGTATTTTCACTCTACTCAGGCAAAGGAAAACATATTATTACTTCAGCTACCGAACATAAAGCGGTGCTGACATGCTGTGAATATCTGCAGAAAAAGGGTGCAGAGATAACGTTTGTCCCTACAGACAGCAATGGTATGATTGATATAACCGTATTGAAAGATCTGATCCGGCCGGATACCATTTTAGTAGCTTTAATGGCTGCTAATAATGAAAGTGGTGTTATTCATCCCATAGATGAAATTGCCTCAATTACCAAAGAGAAGAATACGTTGTTTTTTTGTGATGCGACTCAGTACGTAGGCAAAGTGCCCCTTAATCTGGAAAACAGTATGATCGACATTCTTTGTTTCAGTGCGCACAAGTTTCATGGCCCCAAAGGTGTAGGCGCCTTATATATCCGCAGAAAATCGAAGCCAACACAAATAGAGACGCTGATACACGGAGGTAAACAGGAAAATGGATTTCGTGGCGGAACCTATAATGTTCCAGCGATCGTTGGAATGGGTAAAGCCCTCGAGCTGGCCGTTTCTGATTTCACGCATCAACAAAAGATATCAGGCTTAAGAAATTTGTTGGAGAGTACGGTCCTTAAAGAAGTACCGGATACGGAAGTTATAGCTTCAGCAGTCTCCCGTATTGCCAATACTTCTAATATTACATTCAAGCATACCAAAGCTACTGAGATCATGAGCAGGCTAAATGATATCGCCCTATCTGCAGGCTCGGCCTGTGTATCAGGCGACCGGGATCCTTCACATGTACTCAAAGCTATGCATCGCAGCGATGAGGAAGCTTTTTGCAGCCTGCGATTTAGCCTGAGCAGATTTACAACCGAAGAGGAAATAAAAGAAACGGTTACAAAACTCCGTACTGTGGTCAGACAGATCCGGGAGCAGTCCCCTGTATGGCAACTGTACAAGGATGGACTTTTGGATTGATTTTTGACAAAATACTAACAGACAACAGATTGCTTATTTTCAAAAAAATAGCGTAATTTGTAAGAAAAGCAGAAAACATGGAAAGCATGATCACCATTACAGATAAAGCGAAAGAACGTATCCAATCCATTATGAAGACGGAACAGTACGACGACAGTTATTTTGTTAGGGTTGCCGTAGAGAGTGGAGGTTGCTCAGGTCTTTCATACAAACTCAATTTTGATAACGAAGAAAAAAAAGGAGACCAGTTCTCTGAAGATAAAGGGATAAAAATCTGTCTGGATATTAAATCGTATTTGTATCTGGCTGGTACCGAACTTGATTATTCAGACGGTCTAAACGGTAAAGGATTTGAATTTCATAATCCTAATGCCAGCAGGACTTGTGCCTGTGGGGAAAGTTTCTCCGTATAACACAACAAAAGATAATAAAAAGGTCTTCTTTATGCTAAAGAAGACCTTTTTTATGCTATTTATTTTCGTTTTCGCAAATCTCTTTCAACTTTAGATTCATTCGTTCAAATCCTCGTCTGGTATTGTTATCCAGTGTTTTTTGAAATAACGGAACAAGTAAACCTTTGAAAATCTCACTTTGTACAAAGGTGGTCGTACCATCTCCATTGTCAATCAGTTCAAATGCATGCTCCCCATCGAATAATCCCGGTATTAAAAGCCTGCCTATCCAACTCAGCTTTTTGTTTTCCTCATAAGCTAAAACTTTAGGTTTGAAGATCATACTTCCGGAGTCCGGCGGTTGTATGTGTACACGTATTTTTTTCCCGACCCGGACGTCACCATCCAGCGATTTTATAAAAGGATTCCACTCCGGATACTGTACAAAATTCGTAAAAACGGACCAGATCTTTAGTGGTGTGGCCTGTATACGAATATGTGTAATGATTTCTTTAGCCATGATTATATTTCCAAATAATACAACAAAGATCCGTTAGCTGCGGCAGATTGCTCTTGATAAAAATCAAGAATTTGTCATCCCTATTTTTTTCTGATGCGGCTGAATGTTTCTGGCGTCATTCCTAACATGGATGCGATATACTGCAATGGAACCTGATTAAAAAGCTCTTTGTTGTGCTCGAAGAAATAATGATAACGCTCTTCACTGCTCATAGACAAATGGCAGAATATTCTTTCTTCCATCTTTGTAAAACATTTTACTATAAACGTTTTTTCAAATTCATTCCATTTGGAAAGCATAGTGCCGGCTTTTTTATAATCTTCTTTGCTTATGGAATACAGCACCGTGTCTGAAAGAGCCTGAATATTCCACCGGGAAACATCATCATACATAAACCCCGTCAGGTCTGTTACAAAAGAACCAGCGGTTGAAATCCATTGTGTAACTTCTTTTTTGTCGGTATGAACAAAGATCCGCAGCATACCTGACTCAATAAAAGAGAGCTTATTAACCCGCTGTCCTTTCTGGACAAAAAAATCATCCTTCCTTAAGCGTTCTTTTTGAAAAAGAGTACTTATTTTTTCGATTTCAACATCCGATACGATGCCAAAATAAGACTTTATATGCTGTGCTAATACGGCCATTTAATTGCTTTATGCTAAAAATTCTTTGGAAAAATTTCTATTTCAATGTACACATTACTTTTGGGACTTTGTTAAATTTATTTCTCTGTTACAGGCAAAGCAAGGACAAATGTATTACGATCAGCCTTGACCTGATAAAACAAATATCCTCCATGGGCTTCGACAATACTTTTGGATAATGTGAGTCCTATACCGCCTCCATCTTTTCGGGTTGTATAAAAGGGGAGAAATATGCGGGGTACAATTTCAGGATCAATTATTCTGCCGGAATCCGAAAATTCTATATAAGTACGTGTATTCAAACTGTAAACCCGTACCCATATATCCTTAATATCCTGACTTTCTACTGCATACATGCTATTCGTAAAGAGATTGATCATTACCTGCTCCATCTGAATTGCGTCTGCAAATATGCGGATATCGTGGACGTCTTCATAATGCAAATTGATTCCCTTCTGCTGTAGTATTCCCATATATCCTCGCAGGCAATTTCGTATCAGCGTATCTACAGCTATCCATTCAGGCTGAGGTGTAGGCAACATAGTCAGACGTCTGTAGCGTTCCACAAATTTTTGCAGATGATAGCTTCTGTTGAGAATGGTATCCACACTCATCTGTACATCTTCTTTATCTTCTGCACTAAGAGATTCCTGTTCCAGGATCTCACTGACGTTTCCAGCCAGCGAATGTATCGGAGTCAGTGAATTCATCAATTCATGTGCTATCACTTTCATAATAGACAACCAGGCTTCATTTTCTGTAGAATCTATGACACGCTGTATAGAATCCAGTAAAATGATGTAATATTGCTGATCCGCTACTTTGCTCACCGATGTCTGAATAACGAAAGTCTGCTTTTCTTCTTTATTGATCTGAATATCTATAGTAGACTTATATTCTGCAAAGTTCTTATCTTCTATAGCCTCATAAAATTGGGGTACAAAAGATTTAAACTGATGCCAGTATGTAATCCCGGGTATACCAAAATACTTGCGCAGGTATTCATTCATATTCAGTACCGTCCAACTGTCTGTACTTTTCTTCAAAATCAAAACCCCTGACTCCAGACTATTAAGTAAATGCTCATAAATAAATGCCTGTGAATGAAGATCAAATGAGGCCTTTTTATTCTTCTCATACAATTGGATAAGCTGATTCAGCACTACATTTTCTTTTTGTTCATCAAAACTCAAAGCGTAATCATCATACAGCATGGCTTGTACAATACTATCAAACTTACTGTAATAGCGTTTGATAAAAACCCGGGTCTCAAAAACAAGGATCAGCAAAAAAATAGCTATACTTGCCAGTACATACCACAGGCTATGGAAACCGCAATATATAGCCACGGCAATGAGTATGGCTAATATGAATGTACGGATCACTATCCCGATAACCAGCTTATTCGTACTCATACATTTGGATTTGGGATACTATATTTTTCTAATTTACGATACAAGGCTCCTCTTGAGACGCCGAGTTCATGAGCAGCTTTACTGATATTTCCTGCGTATTTGTGTAAGCTGTCAATTATCAAATTACGCTCGACATCGCTTATAGTCGTTTCTTCTTTACTTTTCACTAAAGCCAGAGCTCCTTCAAATCCCATATGTTCAAGAGTAAGCTCCTGCTGATCTGCTAATATCACCGCACGCTCTATCCGATTCTGAAGTTCCCGTATATTACCCCTCCATTCATATTGTTCCAATTGTCTCAGCGTAGTGTCCCCGATATGCAACATCTCCATATCATATTTTTCGGTCATATGCTTCAAAAAGAACTGCAGCATATCCGGTATATCTTCGCTCCGTTCCCGCAATGCCGGCAGATACAGCGATACGGTATGTATACGATAATACAGATCTTCCCGAAAAACTTTTTCCTTTACTGCCGATTCCAGGTCGATATTTGTTGCAGTGATAATGCGCACATCCAGCTGTCTTACTTTGGATTCCCCCAATCGGGTTACACTTTTACTTTGTATGACCTGCAATAATTTTGACTGCAGATGCAGCGGAATATTACCAATCTCATCCAGAAAGACAGTGCCACCATCGGCTTGTTCAAATCTACCGGCCGTATCCTTACCTGCATCAGTAAATGCTCCCTTTGCATAACCGAACAATTCACTTTCAAACAGATTTTCATTCAACGAACCCAGATCCACATGTACAAAAGGATGATCTCTTCTGGCAGATTGTTTATGAATATACTCCGCCAATACATATTTTCCTGTTCCGTTCTCTCCCTGTATCAGTACGGTAGCATCTGTCTTTGCAACCCGTTCTGCCATTTGATATACTTTTAGAATCTCAGGTGAATTCCCCTGAAAAAATACTGGTGCTGACGGAGCAGCAATCTTTTTAGCTTTACGCAGCTGTTGTACAGCAGATTTCACTATATCTATCAGCTTTTCATTATCCCATGGCTTCAGCACATAATCTATCGATCCCAACTTAATACCCTCTACAGCTGTTTCCACATTGGCAAAGGAAGTCATCAGTATGATTCTGACTTGCGGGAAATGTTCCTGCACTTCTTTTAGCCTGTAGATTCCTTCCCTTCCGTTTTCATACCCCATTCGGTAGTTCATATCCAGCAAGACGACATCGGCTTCACAATCCCGGATTTTATCCAGTAACTGCCTGGGATCATACAATACATTTACCTTTTCAAAATATCGTTTCAGTAACAGTCTGGAGGCGATCAATACCTCCTCCTGATCATCAACCACTAAAACAGAAGCTTCAACTTTTTTCATTTCACACAGCTAATTGTTCACTACCGGACAAACAAGTGTCCAAAACCGAACACTCAAACCTATAACATTAAAAATTACAACTGACAATCAACTAATTACATTTAAATTAAGCAGATGGCACAGATATTATTGCAGCATTAACAACAACATAATTCAAGAATAATGGATATAGCAATCCCTCGTAAAAATAGAAAAAAACAATACATTGCCCTATCAATTTTAGGTTTTTTAGTGATTATAGCTATTGGTATCTACCTCGCTACACGGCCTTCATCTTTGAATATAAAAAAGGATGAAATACAGATAAAAGCAGTTAAGTATGATAGTTTTGAAGACTTTGTTGTATTTCAGGCGCAGGTGGATCCGCTACACGCGATGTTAATCAACATTGTTGAGGGAGGAGCTGTACAGGAGTTATACATAGAAAACGGTGCGATGGTAACTCAGGGGATGCCATTGGCGAGACTGTACAACCCGAATACAGAATTCAATTTTCTGTCGCAGGAGACCGCTATTATTGAACAAATGAATAATCTCAATGTACAAAAGCTATCATTGCGAAATCAGGAACTGGAGCTTTCGAAAGAACTTATCACTATTGATCATGATTATAATGATACCAAACTGCAATATGATATGAATCAGAAGCTTTATTCAAATAAAGTATTAGCAAAAAACGAATGGGAACAAACACAGGAGAAACACAGATATCAGGAAGAACGAAAAAATCTGATTCAAAAAAACATATCCAGAGAAAAAGAAATTAATCAGTTGCAAATCGCTCAGATCAATCAGGCTTTACAGGCCATGCACAAGAGTTTAGAAACCCTAAGACAAAATAAGAAGAATTTTCTGGTCTTAGCCCCTGTTAGCGGCCGTCTCAGTTCTTTCGATGCTGTACTCGGCCAGACTTATCAGGCCGGTACAAGTATAGGTAAAGTAGATGTTATGAAAGGATATAAACTCACGGCCATGATTGACGAATTCTATCTGGAAAAAATCAATTCAGGTCAGACCGGAAATATCGAGATGAAAGGAAAATCTATCCCGGTACGCGTTTCAAAGATTCTTCCGGAAGTCAAGAATGGTCAGTTTAAATTAGAACTGGACTTTACAGATAAACAACCCGATGGACTTCAACAGGGATTGTCCTTCGGTGTCAAGCTTATATTGTCCGGAAAAGAAAAAAAACTTGTCATTCCTAAAGGCACTTTTAATAATGTCAGTCAGGGGAAATGGATATTTGTCGTAGAGGGAAATAAAGCAACCAGACGTCCGATAGAACTAGGAAGAGAGAATCCTTATTATTATGAAGTTATCTCCGGGCTCAAAGAGGGTGACCAGATTATTACCTCAGGCTATGATGATTATAAAAACATACAACAATTAAATCTAAATTAATACATATCAACATGATACACATTAAAGACTTATCCAAGGTATTTACGACTGAAGAAATACAGACCAAGGCACTCCATAATATTAATCTGACAATTAATGAAGGTGAATTTATTTCCATTATGGGACCTTCTGGCTGTGGTAAATCCACTTTATTGAATATTGTTGGTCTGCTCGATAACATCAGCAGCGGAAGTTATCATTTGCTGGGTGAAGAAATTGCAAAGCTCTCTGAATCGGGAAGATCAAAAGTACGCAAAGCTAACATTGGTTTTATTTTTCAAAATTTTAATCTGATTGATGAATTAAGTGTTTTTGACAACATTGAACTTCCATTGATCTATAATAAAGTACCAACTGCAGAGCGTAAGCATCGTATCCATGAGATCGCTGAAAAACTCAATATTTCACACCGGCTGCAACATCATCCACAGCAACTTTCAGGAGGACAGCAACAGCGTGTGGCTGTAGCCCGGGCTTTGATCAATAATCCCAAGATTATCCTTGCTGATGAGCCCACAGGAAATCTGGACAGCAGCAACGGAAATGAGGTAATGGAATTGCTGACGCGCTTACACGCCGGAGGAGCAACCATACTCATGGTGACACACTCTGCTCATGATGCTGCTTTTTCTCAGAAGATCATCACTATGAAAGACGGTGAGATTCTGAGTGAAAAAATCAATCAGAAGACAGTCGATATTTTTACCAGATAAGACGCCTGTTCAAGTATTTACCAAACTAAAATATGCTCGATTATGATAAAAAACTGGTTTAAAATATTTATTTACAATGCCACACACAATAAGGTATTCACGATTCTGACGCTTATCGGTCTCACACTCGGAGTGACTGGAGTAATCCTGTCCCTCCTGTACTGGAATGATGAACATGCCTACAATAAGTGGAATCCGGAGAAAGATAAGGTCTTTGAGGTCATGACCAGAATCAGTGAAGATATGATGTGGAACAGCAGTCCCGGCCCTCTTGTCCCCATCCTCATGGAAAAATCAAATGAAATAGAAAGCTACTGCCAATACAGAGCCTATTACTTTGATCAATACTTTAAGGTCAATGGTAAAACGGAAATATTGACCAGAACTATAAATACGCAAGGTTCATTTTTTGAGTTTTTCCCTTTTGAAATTATAAAAGGATCTGTCAGCCAGTTTTCCTCTTCGCAAAATACGATGGCTTTAGAAGAATCTGAAGCAAAACGATTATTTGGTACAGCCAATCCCATTGATCAGATTATCACTACAGATAATAATGAAAGTTACGTGGTTACTGCTGTATATCGTATCCCCGGAAAATCATCTATTTCGCCAAATGCAGTTTATACAGCCATGGAGAAAGATATCAAAAGAAAAGCTGATTCCTGGGGGGATTTTGAGTTTACAGTATTGCTGAAACTTAAGGATTCGGCAAAAAGAGATCTGGTCAAAAAACAGATTGATGAGATCTACCTGAATGAGCGGGCTGTCAAGTATGCGAAGGAAGCCGGTATTTCTTTAAAAGAGTTTCTAACCAAGTATGGTTCAATTACAGTATCGCTGCAATCACTGTCAGAAAGCAGACTGATATCAAAAAGAACAGGTTTTCCGGAAGGAAGTGGAAATCTTCTTTTCCTGAAAATCAATGTTGGTATTTCCATTTTGGTACTCCTCCTCTCGATCTTTAATTATGTCAATATGACTGTGGCATATGCGATCAAGCGTGCAAAAGAAATTGGCGTGCGTAAAGTAGTAGGTGCTGACAAAAAACATATCATACTGCAGTTTCTTTTCGAAACCTGCATTACTTCTGTCATTAGTATTATTCTCGCTGCGGGAATTACGGAAGTGCTTTTGCCGTCCTATAATTCTCTGCTAGATAAGACGATGACGCTCAACCTTCTGGATTTCTTTCCTCATATGTTGTTGCTATTTCTGATCCTGTTGATCTTTGCAGGTCTGATTCCGGCCATCTACGTAGCTAAATTTGACGTATTAAAAGTACTTAAAGGAAACTATTCGAGAAGTAAATCCGGTACCTGGTTCAGAAATGGTATTCTAAGTCTGCAATTTACCATAGCCACCTTCTTCTTAATATCCGGGTTAATGGTACACAAACAAGTGAATTATATGATAGACAAAGATCTGGGCTTCAACAGCGATCAGGTACTGACTATATCATTTATAAAACAGTATCCTGAAAATCAAAAGTTCAATAACTATGAAAGGATAAAGCAGCAATTGTTAAAAATAAAGGACGTACAGGACGTCAATATCAGTTCCTTCACTCTGGGAGGAGGAGCCAATTCAAGTTCCAGTCTGGAATATAAAGACATCTCTATACAGGGACAAAATATGGCTCTGGATTTCGGTTACCTCGAAATGTTAAAGATAAATACGATTAGCGGGCGGTCTTTTGATAAAAATCTGGGCTCAGATTCTACCGGATCTGTTATGCTCAATCAGACAGCAGCAGATATGCTCAAGGAAAAAGATATAGTCGGTAAAGAAGTCCGTTTTATGGGAAAAACCTTTAAAGTAATTGGTATAGTCAATGACTTTAACCTCAAAGGTCTTCAACAAAAAATAGAAGCGATGACATTTTTTCATTTAAAGGCTTTTCCGTGGATGGAAGGAAATATTACTAATATTTCAGTCAAAATAAGTCCTGAACATATGGAAAAGACAATCTCGGAGATTGAAAAATACTGGAAAACCAATGTCGATGATCTGCATCCATTCAGCTACGAGTTTGTAGATAAACGATTTGCACGTACATATGAAAATGTTGTTAAACAAAGAAATCTGTTTGCTGTGATGAACATTGTCGTTATTCTGATCGCATTATTCGGATTATTTGCGTTGGCCTCCTACTCTATTGAAAGAAGATTTAAAGAAATCGCCATACGTAAAGTAATGGGTGCAGAGACCAAAGATCTGCTCCTGTTTCTGACCCGCCAGTATATCTGGATATCCGGAGTCGGATTTATACTTGCACTCTTGCCAAGCTATTATTTTATCAATACCTGGCTGAACAATTTTGCCTATCGCATTGCCATCAGCTGGCAGACCTTTCTTATAGCTATCGTCCTTATGCTGATCCTTACCTTAACCGTTGTCTTGTCCAAAGCTTACAGAGCTACACGACTGGATATCCTGAATGTATTGAAATATGAATAAAAGTATTGTTTGTTTAGTATTAATGATGCTGGGCTTCCCTTTATGGGGGAACACCCAGCAGCTTTATACACTACAGGAGTGTATGGTGCTGGGTATGGAGAACCACCTGGATGTAAAGATCCAGAACCTTCAGATAAAAGCATTCCGTTCAGCCGAAATACATACGGCATCCCGTTTTCTGCCCGATATTTCTGCCCGGATCAACCATTTCTATAATTTTGGTTCTACCATCAACCCGCAAACTAATGCTCGGGAAAGTGCCAATATACAATCGGATAATATTTCCGTAGATGCCGGAATTAACCTTTTCAACTTTGAGGACTTAAATAAGTCCCGCATAAGCAGGCTACAAACAGCTATCGCACAGGCAGACAAGGCAGTAATTGATCAGGAATTTGCATCCTTACTGATTCAGCGTTATACAGAGGCATTAGCCGCCCAGGAATTAAAAAAAGTCATTACGAATCAGCTCAGCAATTCCAAAGAACAACTGGATCGTATTGAAAAGGAAGTGGCAGACGGTGCCAAACCAGAAAGCGATATCTATGATATACAAGTCATCTATACACAAGAGCAAAAACTGTTGAAACAAGCCGAACAGGATGAGCAGAATAAGAAAGCCATATTGGCTCAGTTGATTAATAAAGATGATATTTCTGCAACTCATATGATTCTTATACAAGATACTTCTTCATATGATCATTCTGTCGGATCGGCTATATTGGAGAATAACCCTTCTGTCGTAAAAGAACAGTTAACACAGCTAAAACTACAACAGGAATACAGGCAACTTCTGCATCAATATCTACCCTCAGTGAGATTAAATTATTCTTACGGTACATTTTATGCTACCGCTATCGATCAGATCTTTGATACATCATTCAGATTCGGGAGCCAGCTGAAAGATAACAGGAGTCAGTATCTCGGACTGAATCTATCCATACCTATCTTTTCCAAAGGAGATGCGAAACGATTAAGAACCAGAAAGAATATTGATATTCTTCAGCAACAGGAAGTCGTTACAAAAAAGGAAACAGAGTTAAAAAATGAATTGCAAAATCAATCCAGAAAACAACAGCAATTTGCAGAACTGGAAGCAACATTAGAGGAAGCATCAGGATATGCCGGTAAAGCATATGAAACCACCAAAGTGAAGTATGAATATGGAAAAGCAGATATCTCGGCTTACAAAGCCGCAAAGAACCAATTACTAATGGCTCAATATGATGTATTAAATAATGCGCTATCGGAATGGATGACGGGGAAGCTAATCCAAAATCTGGTATCTGATCAATATATAAAAAGATAGGTCTCCAACCGGGGAGATTGAAGACCTATACTAACCAATTATTAACCTAAATTATGAAAGACCAAATATACCCCGATTTGACCTTATTGTCCAAATTACACGAAGGCTTTAACATAGTTTTAACAGATTTCAGACATATTCCTGACATTATTGTCTTTTCAGCCCTGTAAATCGCTATTTTATCAGTATTTTTGTTACATGCAGATTGAAGCGATATTAAGTAGAATGAACATCTCATCCTTAAATGAGATGCAAAGTGAGGTTGTAAATTCCTTAAAATTAAAACAGGATATTATTTTATTGTCCCCTACCGGAACCGGTAAAACACTGGCATTTCTGCTTGCTGCTTCTTATTCCTTTGATACGACTAAAAAAGGTCCGCAATGTCTTGTTTTAGCTCCTACACGTGAACTTGCTCAGCAAATTGAATCGGTCTCCAAAAAAGTGTTTCATGGTAAACGTGTAGTCTGTTGTTATGGTGGCCATTCAACCCGTGAAGAGCGTACAGCACTCAAACACGCTCCGGATATCATCATCGGTACACCAGGACGTATAGCCTATCATTTACGCAATGAAAACCTGGATACAGCACAGTTGCACGGCCTGATTCTGGATGAATTTGACAAGTCACTGGAATTTGGATTTCAGGAGGATATGTCCTTTATCATTGAACAACTTCCTGTGCTGAAACAGCGTATACTCACATCTGCAACACAAATGGAAGAGATTCCATCTTTCACAGGTATCTCCGATGCAATTACTATCGACTATCTGGACAACAGTGATGCGGCTCCGGATCTGACCATAAAAAAGGTAATCTGCAGACCGAAGGAAAAATTGAGAACATTGTTTAACCTGATTTGTCAGATCGGTAATAAACGTATGCTTATCTTCTGCAATCACAGAGACGCAGTAGATCATATTTCAGAACTGCTGATGGACCGCGAGCTGATCCATGACGCTTTTCACGGAGGAATGGAGCAGGCTGACAGAGAACTCACGCTTCTGAAATTCAGAAATGGCACTTCACAGATTCTGATCACTACAGATCTGGCAGCCAGAGGTCTGGATATTCCGGAGATTGATTCTATTATTCATTATCAGCTTCCTTATAAAGAAGATGCTTTTGTACATCGTAACGGCCGTACCGCACGTATGAAAGCTGCCGGAAATGTATATGTGATCCTGACAACTGACGAAAACTACGCTTATCTTCCGCAAGAAATGGAAGAAGAGATTGTCACAGAAGATCACCCTATGCCTCACAATTCTCCTTTCATGACCTTGCATATAAATGCAGGTAAAAAGGATAAAATAAATAAGATTGATATTGTGGGTTATCTGCTTAAAATTCCGGAAATAGAAAAAGACGATGTAGGAATCATAGAAGTCAAAGAAACAATGGCTTATGTCGCTATAAGGAGGTCAAAAGCTGCCTTTGCCATGAAACAGTCTCAGGTAACGAAGATGAAGAATAAAAAAGTCAAGATCACCCGATCTTAAAACCATTCGGCTAAAGAGCAGACTATCTGCTCTTGTTTTCCATATACGCAATAACTGCGGCTGGTACCATCGAGCTGATATCTCCTTTGTGAAGCGTTACATCACGAACAATAGTAGAGGATATATGTCCCAGACCACTTGTACTCATCAGAAATATAGTATCAATTTCCGCGGCAAGGTGCTTGTTATTCTGGGCAATAGCATATTCAAACTCAAAGTCATTGGTGTTGCGCAGACCGCGTAAAATATAGTTCGCCCCTACCTGCTTGCAGTAATCGACTGTAAGACCTTTGTAAGTCGTTACTTCTACCCGATCGCTGACCTCTGCAAACACCTCTTGAAGTATAGCCACACGGTCATCAGTAGACAACAGCCCCTGCTTGGTACTATTGGTGCCTACTGCTACAATAATCCTGTCAAACAATTCCAACGCACGCAGTACAATATCCTGATGCGCTAAAGTAACGGGATCAAAAGATCCTGGAAAAACAGCTACTTTCATACTTATTCCGGTTTTTGTTTACTATAAAATCCAAAAGATGAGTAACCATATTTGCGTATTTCCAGCAGATATGGTGAATCATCGAGTCGGCGTGTGGAAGGAAACTCCACAACCAACAACCCATTATCTTTCAATAGATTACCCTCAATAATCAAATGTGGAAGTTGAGGTAACTGTGGTATATCATATGGAGGATCTGCAAAGATAATATCAAATTGTTTTTTGCAGGAAGTGATAAATTTAAAAACATCAGCACGCTTTGCCTGTATGGTTTCCATTTTCATCTTTTTGGCTGTATCCTGAATATATTGTACACATTTGAAGTGCAGATCTACAGATTGTACGGACAGCGCACCTCTGGAAGCCAGCTCAAAGCTGATATTGCCTGTACCTGCAAATAAATCCAGACATTCGATTTCGTCAAAATCGAGACGATTCTGTAAAATATTAAACAACGCTTCCTTTGCAATATCTGTAGTAGGCCGGACAGGAAGATTGTTTGGTGGATTCAGGCGGATACCTCCCCATGCGCCCCCGATAATTCTCATACTAATATTCGAATAATGTGTTTAACCCCTGCAGCTGCTGTTGTACCTGTTCATCGGATGAACTGATTTTGATCTTTGCAGTCAATGTTTCTACTCTTTCTGCAAGCTGAGCCAGCCTCTCCCGATAATCCTCTTCCGGTATTTCTCCGGATATCAATAGTTTTTGTACTTTATCTTTAATATGAAAACTACTGAAAATACGTAAGAGGTAATACGTCAGATCTTCAACGCTATATACTTCAAATGTGTTATACAACTGAAATTGTCCGTTGAGAAATACAAATATATCTGCCACCTGATCTCCAAAATGTACACCAATCACCTCGCCCTGTAAGGGAATATGTTGTTGAGCCTGATCCAATATCACCTGAAATTCCGGTATAAACTGTGCTTCCGGGAAAAGTGACTTCCAGCGGTTGTACAGGATGGCATCAAACTGATATACTGCGGTAACTCCACCCAGATTCAATTTCTGATGAAGGGTATTTCCCTGTTGCTCATCCATCAGAAATTGAGTATAATCTTCCAGTGCTTCCTCCTTAAACAGTTCGTTAGGAACAAATACAAGACTCTGGTGGGGTACTACTATCTTTACCCGGACAAAGGGCAGACTCAGCAATTGTAAAGCTGAGGGTTCCGGCTGTTCACTTTCATATTCCATCATCACCTGAACAGTTCCTTTTTCATCCGACACAAGAATAGTATCCGTATGAAATCCGGTTTTGACCAGAAGTGTATAATGGGGCAAATATTGAATATTAAATTGATCTGAAGTATAATTCATGTGCAAAGCTACCTTTCGAAACGGTATAGATTACTATATCTAACAAAATTAGCTTTTACAATTGATATGACAAACCTTTTAGATAACTTTGATTGTGCATATCCAAGATTTACTGATACAAAATTTTCATTGGCCACCTACTCCACAGCAAAAAACAGCATTTTCGCTGTTGGATGAATTTCTGAGTACTTTTGACCGTCAACAGGTCTTTATTCTGAGAGGTTATGCAGGTACAGGTAAAACAGCCATTATCAGTTCCGTTGTAAAAACACTTCCTCAGCTTCGTAAGAAAAGCGTGTTACTGGCTCCTACGGGACGGGCAGCTAAAGTCATGAGTTATTATTCGGGGAGAAAAGCATTTACCATACACAAAAAGATCTACCGCAAAAAGACATCCATTGCCTTCAATATGGATTTTGGGTTGGCAGAAAATTTACATGAAGACACTTTATTTATTGTAGATGAAGCATCTATGATATCCAACGAATCTGTCAATATATTTTCTAAAAGTCTGCTTCATGATCTGATCCGCTATGTACAGGCAGGCAAAAACTGCAGCCTGCTATTTGTAGGAGATACCGCTCAGCTTCCTCCCGTAGGTTTGTTGCAGAGCCCTGCTTTGGATGCGGAATATCTCCGGGATGAATTTTATCTTCATACTTTTGGTTTTGAGCTTACAGATGTAGTAAGGCAGGCAAAATCATCAGGCATTCTGTTTAATGCCACCAAAATAAGACAGGAGATCAAAATAGAAGAAGAAAAAAATGACTACCCTTTTCCGCAGTTCATTACGAAAGGATTCGGCGACATTTTTCAGATGACAGGCGAAAAATTAGTGGAAGGCCTGCATTATGCTTACGATAAATTTGGTCTGGAAAACACCTTGGTTGTATGCAGGTCCAATAAATCTGCAAATCTGTATAATCAGAATATACGAAACCGGATTCTATTCCGTGATGAAGAGCTGACCGGAGGTGATCTGATCATGGTCGTCCGAAATAATTACTACTGGCTTACAGAGAATAACGAACAGAATAACTCCGGATTTATAGCCAATGGAGATATGGCCGAAGTCAGAAAAGTCGGAAACATCCATGAGCAGCACGGATTTCGTTTCGCAGATGTTACCCTGGAATTTTCAGCCAGTGAAGAAGAGGATCCTGTTACCTGCCGGGTTATTCTGGATAGTCTGTATTCGGACTCTCCGAACCTGCCTTATGAACAGCAACAGCAACTTTATGAAGCAATAGCCAGGGATTACGAAGATATCTTCTCCAAAAAAGACCGTATGGAAGCTATCAAAAAAGATCCTTACTATAATGCCTTACAGATCAAGTTTGCCTATGCGATCACCTGCCATAAAGCACAAGGCGGACAATGGGAAGCCGTGTTTGTCGATCAGGGGTATATGAATGATGATATGCTAACAACGGAATTTCTACGATGGCTCTATACGGCACTGACACGTGCTACTAAAGAATTATTTTTGGTAAATTTCAATGAAAAATTCTTTTAGCCATGTCAGAGAAGGATAATATAGAGCTTCAAAAACAAATAAAACGATTTCTGGATGTATTGAAAAGGAACAAACAGGAGCATCTTTCTCCTGTCCAATCCGGAAATATCGATAGCAGAGCGTTATTTAATCTTTGTTTTGATCATTATGAAAGCAATCTCCCTTTACATGCCTCCTGGTTACTGGAAAAATATCTGAAGGCAGAGCGACTTCAACTACAACTCCTGCACACGGACATAATTAGCCGGCTGAATGAAGTTCGTATCGAAGGCAGTCAGCGTATTTTTGGAAATATTATAATCTGTATTTTAGATAAGAAAAGTAATATCCTGCTGAATTCGGATCAGGAGGAAATCATTATAGAAACAATTTTCAACTGGATGATTACTCCTGATAAGGCAGTAGCTGTAGTGGCCAATTGTTTTGAAATTTTATATTATCTGAGCAACAAACATAGCTGGGTTAAAGAAGAGCTTGTTGCTCAGATTGAATACTTTCTCAAAGACGGACCTCCCTCTATACAATCCAGAGGAAGAAAGATTCTGTCTCGTATCAGAAAGAATATCTGACACCTGCTGAATAGAAGGTATACATATCGTTATGCTGGGATTGTACAGGTACGAAACCATCCAGAGCATCATTTTGTCCCATGGAGAACTGAGCATTTAAAACCACGCTGAAGTATCTTCCTGTACGGTTGTTGAAGTTGTACTTGTTTACAGGTATAGCAAAACCGGCATTTGCAACGGGAAATAAAAATGTATTCGTGGTTTTTCCCTGATTATTAGAGACAGTACCATCCGCTTCTATCAACTCTTTAAAATCGCTTTGAATTCCCCCGAATCCCACTCCCAGATAGAAAGAGTTCAACAGAATCTCTGTAGGAGCTGAATATGCAGAAAGCCTTTTATCTGAAAACTGAAATGGAAAAACAGTGACATTTACAAATCCTGCATAATAACCGTTATTAACCCTTCTTTTATTTAACGTATCTGCTGTAGCAGCAGCTTTCAAAGATCCTATCTGTCCTTCCAGTCCGACTAGAATACCTTTATAAATACGGTAATCTGCTTTTAGGTAAAATGCAACAGACATACCGGATTTTGGCAGGTCGCCGTACAGCACAGTTGGTCCTGCACCGGCAGTAATGTGAAATTTATCGTTAGCTTTCTTTGCTCCTCCGATTACAGGAGGACAATCCAGCTGTGCGAAGCTGGCAACAGGAGCACAAAAAATAATCGTAAGCAGGAATATGATATGTCCTTTCATATGGTATAGAGTGTGTATGTGCAAATCTAAAATAATGTATTACCTCTTGAATGATGGATACGTCCCAAATGTTTAAATGCCGCTTCCGTACATTCTCTTCCTCTGGAAGTACGCATCAGATATCCTTCCTGAATCAGGAATGGTTCATATACTTCTTCTATCGTCCCCTCATCTTCTCCCACTGCGGTAGCGATCGTCTTCAGTCCTACCGGTCCGCCTTTAAATTTATCTATGATCGTTGTCAGAATCCGGTTATCCATCTCATCTAACCCATTTTCATCAACATTTAAGGCATTCAGTGCATATTGTGCTATCGCACGATCTATGGAACCGTTTCCTTTAATCTGTGCAAAATCGCGTGTACGGCGCAGCAGCGCATTGGCTATACGTGGAGTACCACGGCTACGGCGTGCGATTTCATATGCTCCTTCATCTGAAATAGGCGTATTAAGAATCGTGGCTGAACGCAACACAATAGTTGTCAGCAATTTTGCGTCGTAATATTGTAACCTTGAATTGATCCCGAAGCGAGCCCTTAAAGGAGCAGTCAGCAACCCCGAACGTGTAGTAGCGCCTACCAGGGTAAACGGATTCAGCGATATCTGCACCGAACGTGCATTAGGCCCCGTTTCCAGCATAATATCGATTTTAAAATCCTCCATAGCTGAATACAGATATTCTTCTACCAGCGGACTGAGACGATGTATCTCATCGATAAACAGAATATCACCTTCTTCCAGATTGGTTAGCAGACCAGCCAGATCACCTGGTTTATCTAATACCGGGCCTGAAGTGATCTTGATGCCCACTCCCATCTCATTGGCAATAATATTGGATAATGTCGTCTTTCCTAATCCCGGAGGGCCATGTAATAACACATGATCTAATGCCTCTCCCCGTAATTTGGCAGCTCTGACAAAGATTGACAGATTTTCAAGTATTTTTTCCTGACCTGTGAAATCTTCAAACGTCTGGGGTCTGAGCACACGCTCCAGATCACGATCCGCAGGATTCAGATGTTCAGGATTGGGGTCAAGGTATTCGTTCATATGTACAATATATAACTTTACGTGCTATTTCTAATTATATTTTTTGAACCAACTGGCTATTTTTAGCTGAATCACACCAAAAAAGGCTTCTCTGAAGATTTTTGTACTCATCTTAGAAGTTCCTTCCGTTCTGTCGGTAAAAATAATAGGCACTTCTACTACATTAAATCCGTATTGCAATGCTGTGAATTTCATTTCTATCTGAAAAGCATATCCGACAAACTTAATTTTATCCAACGGAATCTTTTCAAGTACCCGGCGGCGAAAACAAACAAATCCTGCTGTTGCATCCTGAATCGTTATGCCTGTTATAAACCGGACATAGACGGAAGCAAAATAAGACATCAGCACCCTGCTCATCGGCCAGTTGACGACATTCACTCCCTTCACATAGCGGGATCCGATAGACATGTCTGCTCCATCCATACAACATTGTCTCAGTTTGAGTAAGTCATTAGGATTATGACTGAAATCTGCGTCCATCTCAAATATAAATTCATAGTGACGTCCCAGTCCCCATTTAAATCCATGAATATAAGCTGTTCCCAGACCTAATTTACCTTTCCGCTCTTCCATATGCAGATGATGCGGAAATTCCTGCTGTAATTTTCGCACAATGTCAGCCGTTCCGTCCGGAGATCCGTCATCTACGATCAGAATGTCAAATGCAATGGCTAAAGAAAAGACTTTACGAATGATCTTCTCAATATTTTCTTTCTCATTATAGGTCGGAATGATGACTAAGCTATCTGTCTGTTGCATAAAATAAATTGACGTAAAGGTAGTAATTATCCCTAAAGAATGACGAATATAATACCCCTCCAATTATGCTTTTATCCTATGCGGGACAACAGGGAAAGGTGATTACTGTATTTTCAAAAGCGTGACAGTTACTCATTACTGACTGAAAGAACCTATCTGTATACAAGATAGGTTAAATAAAAAAACGGATCTATTATTACCTAGATCCGTTTCCTTCATTTGTAAATGAAATACACTATTTTACGCCATTCATCAGCTTTTTGACTAAGGGAGAGATGACTATCAGAAGTACACCTGCTCCAAGAGCATAGATCCCAAGTTGTTTATAGCCATCCGTATACGCCAGAAGTTTATCCATTAAAGATGCTTTTTCATCCGGAGCTGTCATACCCGCTCCTAACAATCCGGCAAGATACTGTCCGTAGGCACTTGCCAAAAACCACAACCCCATCATCATCCCCCCAAGGCGTTTAGGAGATAATTTGGTAACCATAGACAACCCTATCGGAGACAGACACAACTCTCCTAAAGTAACGGCAAGATAGGCCAAAGTAAATACGCCCAGAGAAGTTTTTCCGCTGGCATCAGCAAAGAAGCGGGTCGCAAAGAAAATATAATAAGCGACTCCCAGTAATAAGAAGCCAAGCCCGAACTTTACAACAGTATTCGGTTCAACCTTCTTCTTAGACATCGCTAACCATACCAGACCTAATAACGGGCTGAAAGCAATTACGAAAAGAGAATTTGCGCCGTTATTCACCATATTAGGATCTATGCTGAAAAACAGAAGGTCACGATGTAAATTGTTATTTGCAAATAAGGCTAATGACCCTCCTGCCTGTTCAAAAATAGCGAAAAACAGGATGGAGAACATGATCAGAATCAAAGCTGCCAGAAGCTGCTGACGTGCCTTTTTCTCCTTTTCAACCAGCATCTGATAAAAGAAATAAATCAGTGCCAACGGACCGATAATATACATAAACATGTCAGTATATCCGGTATTATGGATCATGATAAAGATTAATGGAATACAGGCTAATGCACCAATGTACACCAATACTTCCTGCACCGTTTTCTTTGCTTTAGGAAGGTGTTCAATAGGACTCGCACCTATTGGTCCCAAATATTTTTTAGTAAGTAAAAAGATAAAGAGTCCGATTACCATGACAATTGCGGCTGCCATAAAAGCCAGATTCCAGGAATGTTCTTTACCAAGCCACACACACAATGCACCACCCAAAAGTGCTCCGACATTGATTCCGGAATAAAAAATTCCGAACCCGGCATCTCTTCTCGGATCTCCCTCTTTGTATAGCTCTCCTACCATAGAAGAAATATTCGGTTTGAAAAATCCTGTTCCGATAATAGTAAGTACTATCCCCAGATAAAAGAAATCATGCGGAGAAACCGCAATTAATGCGTTGCCGGCGATCATCAGTATCGCTCCGAAAATCAGAGAACGTTTGAAACCAAGAATCCGGTCTGCAAAGATCCCTCCTATAAAAGTAAAAGCGTAAACGAAAGCCTGAATAGCTCCATACTTAAGATTTGCCTCTTTATCTGTCAGAAATAACTGATCGACCATAAAGATTGCCAAAACGCCACGCATCCCGTAAAAACAGAAGCGCTCCCACATCTCCACCAGGAATAAGTACCAAAGTTGCTTAGGGTACTTTCCTTCAAAATTCTGAATTTCGGCTAACGTTTGTTGTTTATATTCCTCCATTTTGTATTATGATATATTAAAAAAAGCTTTCCCGGATAAGGAAAGCCTTTAGATTTTTTATTTTACGCCGTGCATAAGTCGTTTAATCAGCGGATTAAGCAACATCACCAGTAGTCCTGCTGCAGCCGGAATAATAGTGAACAGGAAGAAGAAGTGACTCAATGAGTAATTCTCTTTGATAATCTCCACCTGACCTCCCAGAATAGCAGCCAGTTTCTGAGCAATCGCTATCGCCAGATACCATACCCCAAACATAAAGGCCAGCATACGTGCAGGAACTAACTTAGAAACATAAGATAACCCTACCGGAGAAATAAACAACTCGCCTAATGTATGGAACAAATAAGTCAATACCAGAAAGATCATCGATATCTTCACATGCTCGCTGATGCCCAATGAACCTAATCCCAATATTAAAAATCCGATCGCTACCAGTACCAATCCGAAGCCATATTTAAATGCAGCAGAAGGATTGAATTTGGATTCCCAGATTTTAGATACAGAAGATGCTAATGCAATAATGAAGAAAGAGTTAAGTGTAGAGAACCAGGAAACAGTTATCTCTGAAGTTTTGGCTGTAAATTCATTGGTCAGCATCCAGATAGCTGCACCCCAGATCAACACAAAACAAATCAACAAAATAATATTGGAAGGAGCTATTTTTTTCCAGGTTGCTTTTGCCAGCAGAATCAACACCCATGAGATAATGGTCAACGGTACAATTGTAAATAAGGCATTTACAATATTGAAGATTAACAGACTATTGCCTGAAAGCTGTCTGTCAATATGATCACGCGCTACCAGTACCAGAGATGTAGCTCCCTGCTCGAAACTCATAAAGAAGAAGATCAGGAAGAAAGCAAGCAAGATAACGGCAAACATTCTGTCACGCACGATCTTGCCATAGCGCAGAATACGGGATACGATCAGATAAATAAAAGCAATAAGTGCTATAAATATCATCAGGTATTGTCCTCTCAGATAAGAAGTATCAATAAATTCAAAAATATCTACAACCCCGTTTTTGGAAAGCGGATCGTTGAATGCATACATAAAACCTACAACGGTAATAAAGCCGATTAACACCATGTCAAAGGTAGTGTACGGATTGCGTTTACTTTCTTCTTCGCTCTCCTTCGCTTTCTTTTCAGCATCTTCTTTAGCCGACTTATCCAATACCCCCAGGTTACCCATTAGTGGTTTTGCAGCCCAGAACTGAATGGTACCGAGGAACATAAAGATACCTGCCAGTCCAAATCCCCAGTGCCAGCCTACTTTTTCGGCTAAGTAACCACATAGCATCATACCAAAGAATGCTCCGGCATTTACTCCCATGTAGAAAATAGTATATGCACCATCTTTTTTCTCCGGTAAGTGCTTGTACATCTCTCCCAGAATAGAAGGCATATTCGGTTTGAAAAAACCTGTACCGATAATCAGACAGGCCAAACCGGCAAAAAACATATAAGAATTATCAAATGCCATCGCCGCATGCCCCAGGGTCATGACAGCTGCACCTATAATAACTGCTTTACGTGAACCAATGTATTTATCCGCAATGATACCTCCCAGAATAGGAGTCAGATATACCAGCATAGCGTAAGTTCCGTACAAGGCCCCTGCCTGTTCAGCTGTCCAGCCCCATCCGGAAAAAGGACTTCCGAATATAACCGCAGAAGTTAGAAACTGAATCAACAATACGCGCATCCCGTAATACGAGAATCTCTCCCACATTTCTGTAAAGAAAAGAACTAATAATCCGGATGGATGTCCCAACACTGTTGATCCATCTATACCGTCTTTTTCAAGCGTGCCTGAAACGGCACGATTCTGATCATTCATATAAAATTTTAACTTAACAATAGCTACAAAGTTATAAATTTATCTTATTGCCAAATGGTCTTAATACAAAAAAAGCATCCCTAAGGATGCTTTTTTATGTAAATAACTTATTGTTAATGAATTCCGTGCATCATCCGCTTTAATACCGGATTTAGCAGGATCAATATCAAGGCTGTAGCAAAAGGAATAAGGGTGAAAATCATAAAGAAATAAGACATCGAATGTGTCTCTGTGATCTTATCGATATAGGCTCCCATAAATCCGCCAAGAAAATTGGCAATAGCTGAAGCACAAAACCAGAATCCGAATAATAAACCTAAAAATTTCTTAGGAGAAAGCTTACTCACATACGACAATCCCACAGGCGACAGACACAGCTCTCCTGTTGTATGGAAGAAATAGGCCAATACCAGCCAGATCATACTTACAGAAGCTGTCTTTGCTCCGGAAGGAATAGACATACTACCGTATGACAAGGCCGCAAAGCCAATTCCTACTAAAATCAGCCCCAGCGCAAATTTCACAGGTCCTGAAGGATTCCACACTTTTTCCCATAGCTTACTAAATGAAGAAGCTAACGTAACGATAAAGAAAGAGTTTAGAATCTGAAACCAGGATACCGTAACTTCAGTACCGAAAGAGGTAAATTCACGGTGTACTTTCCAGACACCCAATACCCAGATCACAGCAAATGAGACCGCTGTAAAAATAATAGTCAACGGATATTTTTTATAGATTTTGGCTGCTAAGCTTCCTAATACCAACGTAACGATCAGCATTGGAAATATCGTCAATGCCGCATCTACCCATTTAAATGCAGAAGCCATACCTCCATCCAGTACACGCTGTGTATAGTCTTTAGCAAAGATAGTCATAGAACCACCAGCCTGCTCAAATGCAAAAAAGAATACAATACTGGCAATCATTAGTGCAGCGACCACAAACAGACGGTCACGAACTACATTTGCAGGGATAACTTCATCCTGTTCTTCATTTGCAGCCACTCTTTTATCATGGTCAGCTTTTAATACTTTCGGGCTCTCTCCGATAATACCAAAGATTCGCTGTCCGAAATAAAACTGAAGCATACCGAAAAACATAAATACACCCGCTAATCCAAAGCCATAGTGCCATCCCACTTTCTCCCCAATATATCCACAAAGCAACATACCTAAAAATGCACCTGCATTGATCCCCATATAAAAAATAGTATATGCAGCATCTTTTTTAGAACTGGAATCCGGGTATAACTTACCCACCATGGAAGAAATGTTCGGTTTAAACATACCATTACCGAGAATCATCAGAATTAGCCCTAAATAGAAGAAATTACCTGAAAATCCTTCGAGAGCCATAGAGGCATGTCCCAGCGTCATGATCAGAGCACCTATCAGAATTGCTTTTTTATAACCTGTCAGCTTATCAGCAATAATCCCTCCGAGTAAAGGTGTCAGATAGACCAGTCCCGTGTAAAGACCATACAGCTTCATGGCTTCTTCATTGCTCCAGCCCCATCCACCTTTGGCAATCTCACTCACTAAAAACACGGTCAATAATGCCCGCATCCCGTAATAACTGAAACGTTCCCACATTTCTGTAAAGAAGAGGACAAATAGTCCTGCCGGGTGTCCCATTACCATTTTGTCATCAACTCCCTGTTTTGCCAGGTGCGAGACCAATACTCCATCTCTTTCTTCTGTCATATGATATTTTATAGATTTTACATGGTTATAATTGCCTGCTGAAGGAAATCATCAATCGTTGTTTTAACAAACAATGCTACAAAGAAAACAAACTTTTTGAATTGATACAGCTTATTAAAGAAATATTTTTGTTTCAATTGGCATTGAAACCACTTTTCTTCTCAATTTTTTTCCGCGCAGGGTTGAGATATTGATCTTCATCTCCCCTTACAGGATTGATAAATTCAATATTTGATTTGAAAAACAACTTCGCAGGAACAATCTCATAGGCATCATACGTCAGATCCGGCCCGTAATACTGATATTTTCCTTCCAGACTTTTATCTGCAGGCACTAAATGATCAAATACAATTCTCTTTTTTGCGGCATCATAGCGAAGCAGCATACTGGCCTGTCTGGTATAATTGAATATTTTTCTGGAAATCTGAGGCTGATCTGAAAACATTTTCTTTCCGAATGTAGCTTCTTTGCCTTTGAGGCTCAGTACCTCAATAACTTTTTGTGTAAACAGACGGTTATGGCCTTTCCAGCCTAATAAAAGGTAGTGATCAGCATTTTGGATGATCTCATAATATTGAGCTCCATACCAGTTGGCAGAAGATACAACTGCCTGATCCGCCTGCTGAATCTCAAATGTTTTATCCAGTAGCGGAATCAAAGATAATTCTCCATTTCCGGTTTTGAGTTGAATACTCCCGTAATAGAGATAAGAACCATCATTGAGAGGTACATTCCAGGAGAATATACGAAATTTATTATCAGGAGAATTCAGGACAGCGATCATTTTAAGCTGATCAAATCCAAAATCAAACGAATTCTTTTCCTTTAATGCGGAGACCAGCGTCTTCACAAATTTGAAGTTGGCATCTATCCGTTCGGGTTCTGAAGGATTTTGAAACACCCTGTTCCCGATACTCAGCAAAGAGTCCTGCCAGACCTGCATAGCCTTAGCGGAAGGCTTTTGAGCTTGCGCATGCTGGACAGTCAATATCCCTATTCCCAAACAGACAGATACAAACCAATACTTCATATAATAAATTTAAGCATCTATATAACAGATACTATTGGAATTTTTGCAATAATTTTTTAGTTAATAATACACCGTCAATCTCACTGTGTTTATCTCCTTCGTATTCGATACCTACGAAACCTTTAAATTTTGCATCTTTCACAATTTTCATCATCCGAGCGTAATCAATCTGTGTTTCATTTCCGTCGGCATCAAAATCATGAGATTTGGCACTAACACCATGTGCATATGGCATCAGATCAGTCACTCCCTGGTAACGGTCATACTCATAAAAATTACCCAGATCAGGGAGACTTCCACAATTTTTCTTTCCTACTGCTTTCAGGACTCCTGACAACCAGTCTCCATGAGAAGAGATACCACCGTGATTTTCTACAATCACACTGATATTAGATTTTTTTCCATAATCAGCAAGTGTACTCAGACTCTCTACTACTCTTCCTTTGACTTCCTCCGGAGTACCTTTACCGGCAGCATTTACACGAATAGCATGACAACCCAGGAATGCAGCAGCATCCACCCATTTGTAATGATTTTCTACAGCTTCTTTACGTTTTGCAGTATCTTCATCTCCCAGATATCCTTCACCGTCGATCATGATCAGAACGTTACGCACACCATTATCTTTAGCACGCTGATTCAGATCTTTCAGATATGTCATATCTTTTGCTTTATCTTTAAAGAACTGGTTTACATATTCTACTGCATGTATTCCAAATTTTTTAACCGCAAATTCAGGGAAATCTATGTTTTTAAGATCTCCTTTAAAAAGAGTCTTATGTAATGACCATTCCGCTAAGGAAATTTCAAACCAAGGCTTTTTGGCAGCAAACAAATCCAAGTTTGGTGCTAAAGCGACACCTGCAGTAGCAAGTCCTAAATTTTTCAGAAAATCTCTTCTAGAATTCATAGTAAGTTTTATTATTGATTATTGATAGTTAAATATTTGCCCATCCGGATGTCAGGACATCCACAAGGTGAATTGTTCGTACAGGAAGTTGATGTTTATCAATGTATGCCTGCAGATGAAGCAGACATGAGGCATCGGTAGAAATAATATAGTCTGCCTCTACATCCAGTGCATGTTGTACTTTCTGCTCTGCCATAGCGGAAGAAATTCCTTCAAACTTGACCGCAAATGTTCCTCCGAATCCGCAACATGTTTCCTGATCCTTCATCGGGATCAGTTCGAGTCCGCCAACTTTGGACAATAGCTGCCGGGGCTCTTCTTTAATTTTACATTCCCGTAAAGCCGCACAGGAATCATGATAGACTGCTGTCCCGACTAATTCGGCACCAAAATAATCCCGCTTTGCAATGTGAATCAGAAATTCGCTTATCTCAAATACGTTACGTTGTACATTCCTGCAACGGTTATGCTCTACAGAATTTGTAAATAAGTCATCGTAGCCGTTTTTGACCATACCTACACAAGAGGCGGAAGGCGCAACGATATAATGCTCCTCACTAAAATCATTTAAAAATTTATGGCCGATTTCTTTAGCTTCATCCCAAAAACCCGCATTGTATGCTGGTTGCCCGCAACAGGTCTGTTCGGGATTATAACTGACTTCACATCCTACCCGCTCTAATAATTTTATCGTATTGAAAGCTGTTTCAGGGTACATCTGATCTACAAAACACGGCACAAACAGCTCTACTCTCATATGTGAATTTTTCAAAAACTTAAAATTAGACTTTATTGAATTTTAATACCCGGAAGAGCAGTAACAATCCAATTACAAAAAATAAAGATAAAAATAATGCCGAATATCTGATATTATGTGTCAGTTGCTCTATAAGACCAAAAGAGAATAAGCCGACAACAATAGCCAGTTTTTCGGTGACATCATAAAAGCTGAAAAAAGCGGTCGTATCTTCAATGTTCTGAGGCAGCAATTTAGAATAAGTAGACCGGGAAAGCGATTGTATACCTCCCATCACCAATCCGACAAGTACCGCCATAATATAGAATTGGATCTCATTGGTCAGAAAATACGCTCCGATACAAATAGCTACCCAGATAACGACAACCATAATAAGCACTGATATATTGCCGATCCGGCTTGCCAATGCGGACATCAGATAAGCTCCTGCAATGGCGACTAACTGAATTAAGAGTATGGTACCAATCAACTTAGGCGCCCCCAGATGAAGTACTTTTTCACCAAAGGCTGCAGCCACAATCATAATGGTCTGTACACCTATTGCATAAAAAAAGTAAGCCGGCAAAAACCGTTTGATACCTTCTATCTGTGAAATACGATGCCACACTTTCAAAAATTCTTCTTTAACTGTCCGTATCATAGGAAGCCCTTTGGTACCTGACATAGCCGAATTAGAAGGTAATACCCTGAACGGGATTTGGGCAAAACCTACCCACCAAAGACCTACAAGGAAAAAGGATAATCGCGCTGGAAATGAAAGATCCGTAATCCCAAACCATTCCGGCTTCAAGACAAAAACAAAACAGATAATCTGCAACAATACACAACCTACATAGCCGTAGGCAAATCCTTGTGCACTGACTCTGTCCTGCTGATCTACAGTCGCAATCAGCGGAAGATAAGAGTTATTAAATGCGACACCACCGATATAACCCATTGCGGCCAGAGCAAAGAATATAATGCTCATTTCCAGCGTTTCCAGCTTAAAGAAGTAAAGTCCCATACAAGCTGCTCCGCCTATGTACGTGAAAAGCTTCATCAGCATCTTCTTGCGACCTGTAGCGTCTGCAAAAGAAGTAATAAAAGGTAAGGATACAGCCATGAAAAGATAGGCAAAGGCCAATGCAAAATTGGACAATGCTGTGTTCACCACTTCGATTCCAAAGAAAGTTACTGTATCTCCATGTTCCTTTGTATTGGTGATCGTGGTGTAATAGACCGGGAATATTGTAGAGGTAATAACCAGGTTGTAAGCTGAATTCGCCCAGTCATACATAGACCAGGCACGTATTGTTTTCTTGTTGTTCTTTTCAACAGCTATCATAAAGGGTCTTTAAACTCCGAATATACAACGTTTATTTAAAAAATATTAGTGTCTCCATGTTAATAATTCTGACGTATGTACGTCACAATATTGACCATCTCTCTACGTACTGTACTCGCAGAAGTCACAAAATTATTATTCAGGAATGAAAATATAAGTTTACGTCCTGACCGTGTGATCAGATATCCACTCTGACAATGCACCGAATTAAGCGTGCCTGTCTTTGCCCACACAAAAGGTTCTCCTCTATCCAGTTTATAAGCTGATCGGATCGTACCATCTACCCCACCTGTCGGAAAGAGTTTGTGCAATACCGCCGGATCCGGAATATCTTTTTGCAATACAACCAGTAACTCCGCTATACTTCTCGGGGTGACCAGATTATACACAGAGAGACCACTTCCATCCTTCAGATCTACTTTATCCGTAAAGTATTTATAGTATTCCTGCTGCATCCACTCCCGCAATCTGTTAGTATCAAATTCGCCGTATCTGACAAGCGAGCTCATCATCTGAAACTGTTCTGCCATGAAATTATCACTAGGCAACATCATTTCACGCAACATCTTATTTCTACTGTTGGAATATACTGTCTTTACGTCTGAGGGCTTTTCATAAGCAATCATTTTTACTTCCTTCTTTAGGGTGTCCACCAGCAATTTCAAAAACAGACTATCCGAATATTTAAAAGGCTTTTCATTAACATACCCTCTTTTCACGTCGATATCGGACATATAAAAGATATTTTTATCAAAGGCACGGGTTAGTTTAAATTTACCTCTGCTCCGTTCATCATCTTTTACCTGCACATCTTTCTGAAAATAATCCGGTGTAGCTCTCAACGACCCTCTTTCTCTGGCTCTGAAGGTGACGACATTGCCGTAAACAGGAAATGTGCTGATCTCTGGCTGATAATATTCATCATAGTCTTCTACTGACCAGCCGTTTCTATAGAAGGGTTCTTTAGATGCTGTGGGCACATAATAAAGATGCTTACCACTGTTTTTTAAAAAATTATACACCTTGTGACTATCCAATCTGTTATGCAAAAAAGTAGGATCGCCCGTACCCCAAAAGATCAGTGAATCCCCTTTCTCTATATATTGAAGTCCCGGAATGGAATCCGGTAATGTATGGATTGCTGCCAAAAGTGTAAATATCTTCGTATTGGAAGCAGGCATAAAATGTTTTTCCTCATTAATTCCGAATAAAAATCTTGAACTGTCTGCATCATAAAGTGAAAAACCGTAAAAGTGTTTTTTAAGCCCTTCTGCCTGATTAAACTTCTGTTGAAGATCACTGGATATCTGCCCTTTAGCAGGCATTATATAGACCAGTACTGAAACAAAGAAGCTAAAGAGATATAATTTCATTGCGATAAACATACAAAAAAGATCATAAAAACCTTCATGTACAGAGTACACTAACTGTAAAGAAGCGCTTACAATCCATCTGATTGCTGATAGAAGGGAACAATTTAAGAAAAACGAGCTGCTGTTTGAGCAGCCCGTCTCTCAACAGATTTCGTTACAGATTAATATCCTTCATTTTGCTTCAATGTACCGTTACTCTTATCGATTTCATCCTGAGGAATCGGGAAGTACTCATTTCTGCTATTGAAAATCAAACCTTTAAACGCAGACAGGAATCCACCTTCAAATGCAGAGTAACTTTCTATAACCTGTTTAGCCTGTCCCCATCTGACCAGGTCATAAAACCGATGCCCCTCCATTGCAAGTTCCAGACGTCTTTCGAAACGGACAGCTTTACGTGCATATTCCTGATCTGGAAAAGATGGATAAGGTTTTACTTCATATACTGCTGCCGGCACACCGTCTGCGGTCAATTTCGGAGGCAATTTGGAGGCTCTGATACGGATGGAATTCACGAGTTTCACTGCAGCATCCAGATCATTCAATTCTACCTGACATTCGGCAGCCATCAGAATAACATCCGCCAGACGAATAATATTGACATCCAGTGCGGTCAGATAGCGATCTGCTGCAGCAAATTTCCCAAACTGACTTTGCGGAATCATTGTTTTAATTCCTACAAAAGGTCCGGCATAGGGCTGATCGCGTACCCAGGCAGCACCCGGCATAACACCATAATCCAGATATTGAACACCCCGGCGTCCTACGGTATAGTCCAGTCGCGGATCGAATCTCAAGGCTACATTCAGCGTATAGCCTGCTTCGTTATTAAGATCAGAGACATAAGGAATAGTACGATAAGAATTATCCAGCAATGGCAATCCATCCGTATCGACTTTATAAGCATTTACCAGGTCAATCGTAGGTTGATAAAATCCACAGCATCCTACCGGATTATTTCCGTTCAGACCGCTAAGCATATCTCCGACATTAGCATTATCGCCACTGCCGTCCGGATTAATGGCATGTTTGGATACCAGCAAGGTTTCCGGACCATCTTCTGTAGTTACATCAAAGTTATTTTGAAATGGCATGACGGTGATGTCTTTGCTTCCGATCACATCTTTAAACAAAACTAAAGCTTCGCCATACTTTTTCTGATACAGGTATACTTTTCCCAAATAGGCTTTAGCAATATTCTGATCCATCCGTCCTGTCTCTCCATTGATCTTGGTCAGCGGCAGATTATCTACAGCAAATTTAAGATCATCAATAATCATAGGAAGCACATCTGTATTATTCGGGACGGTCTTTGCTTCGTCTGTAGTCGTTGCTTCGCTTACATAAGGAATATTCTTAAATACTCTCCACAGAAAGAAGTAATAGTGCGCACGTAACATACGAGCTTCGCCTTCAATGGTCTTCGCACGGTCTGCACCGATTGTTTTTGCGCCCTCCTGATCCAGTCTCAGTAATTTAAGGGTATTATTTGCGCGAAGAACACCTTCGTAATACACCTGCCACATCTGACTGAGATTATCATTGGCACTGTTGGAGATATAAGATTCGATCAGATTCATATTAGGCTGATCTGTAGATGTAGATCCTTTATGCGCATTATCTGAGGCGACTTCGCCAAACAGCCATTGACTTGGCGCAGAAGAGTAATTACCCCAGGTGCCACTCACATTACCATTCAGAATACCATAAGTTCCCAGCAATACCTGCTCTACCCCATCTTTATTAGCGACTTCTTCATCTGTCAACTTACCCTGTGGTGCTTTTTCTAAAAAATCTTTACCGCAAGACGACATCATCAGAATAGATGCGCCCAATATTGTAGTTATTATATTTCTCTTTTTCATCTTCTTCATTTTTAATTATTCAACTATTCCATCTTAAAAACCTAAACTGAGTCCTAACATATACTGACGGGATTGCGGATAAACTCCAAAGTCCACCCCAAATGCAGGATAATCTGAAGGTGTGGCCGAAACTTCCGGATCTAATCCTTCATATTTGGTAATAGTAAACAGATTGGTCACACCGAAATAGACTCTCAGTTTGCGAACCCCACTAGTTGATTTAAATATTTTTTCTGTTGGAAGACTATATCCGATTTGCAGATTTTTCAATTTTAAGAAACTCGCATCCTGAATATAATAGCTCGATGATGCATACTCCAGTGAAGAAACGTCACTTCCTCCTTGGGAAGGAATCATACTTGAAGTATTTGTAGGACTCCACTCATCCAGTACACGAACACTTTTCTGTCCTTTGAATACACCAAAATCAGTAAAGTAACGCGTTGCTTCATAGTTTTGATTTCCCTGTGAACCATAGAAGTACATCATGAAATCAAAATTCTTGTATGCCCCACTGATGTTAAAGGAATATACAAAATCCGGATGCGGACTACCGATAACCGTACGGTCGCTGGCATCGATCTTTCCATCTCCGTTGATATCCTCATATTTCAGACCACCGGCTCTGGCCAGTTCATATGATGGCGAACTTGCTACATCGCTGGCGCTTTGATAGATACCGATCACTTTATAACCAAAGAATGAACCCAATGGCTCTCCGGCTTTCAGGAGAGAAGTTTCCATACTTCTGAAACTTCCGTAAATATCCTGCGAAATAGACGGTGCCAATGAAACGACTTTATTAATATTACGGGAAATATTTGCGGACAGATCTAATGTAAATGGTCTCTGCTGACGTTTGCCATAGTGGTAATTTAAGGAGAACTCTATACCTTTATTCTGCATTTCCCCCACATTGACATACGGTGAATTAGCGCGACCTACTGCAATTGCAGGTAACGGCAAACGATAAAGCATATCTGTTGTTTTCTTATTGTACCAGTCAAATGACCCATCTAAATCTCCATTGAGAATAGAGAAGTCAATACCCAGGTTTAATGCAGAAACCTGCTCCCATTTTACATTTGAATTATCGTAGTCACTTAACCACATACCTGTCAGCACGGTTCCGTTGATAGGATATGAAGACGAGTTGACTGCGGATTCAAATCTTCTGAAATACTGATCAGACGGGATACGCTGATTACCGGTTACACCATACCCAGCTCTCAATTTCAGATCGGACAACCAGCTAGTACCTTTCAGAAATTCTTCTTCAGATACACGCCATGCACCACTTACTCCCGGAAATACCCCATACTTATTGGCTGAACCAAAGTTGGATGATCCGTCACGACGGATAGTCGCACTCAGGATATAACGATCCTTGAAAGAGTAATCTACTTTACCAAAAAGGGAGAACATAGATCCTACGGTTCCTTCACTTGTACTGGATTGTCCGGAAGCAGCACCTAAGTACAGATAATCCAGACTGCTCATGGTAAACAGATCACGACCACTTCCATCCAGCTGTCTGTATCTGTTTTGAATAGCTTCCGTACCGGCAAGAATATTCAGATTGTGATCACCGAAAGTTTTTCTGTAGTTTAAGGTATTGGTCCAGGTCCATTCTGTTGTAAATCCAAAATACTCACTTATAGAATTACTGAAATTACCTTCCGTAAATTCCGGATTAGGATATCTGTAAGATACGCCATTATAATTTTCATATTTCAAACCAAAGTTTGTACGTAAAGTAAGGCCATCAATGATGTCATATTCCGTAAAGGCATTTCCAAAGAAGAAGTTATTCTTATTTTTGTTATCCTTTGCTCGGTAAGCTATAGCCACAGGATTTTCACCGTTACCATATTTTCCGCCCAGTGATCCGGCAAAATTACCGCCCTCATCATAGACAGGAATAATATTATGTATACGGTATGCAAATCCTAACGCGCTCCCCTCACCGATATAATCACCGGCCGTATTGGTATTAACCCCGATTCCATATCCTTCTGTAAAACTGTATTGTAAATTCTCTCCGAAACGAAGCTTTTTGTTCAACGCAGAGAAACTGGTATTCGCACGAACATTAAACTTATCAAATCCGGTATGTATAATTGTACCTTTTTGTCCCAGATAGCCGGCAGACATTGCATATTTAGCATCATCTGTACCTCCTGCCGCACTCAACTGATACGATTGGGTAGGTGCATTTTGAGAAAGCTCTTTAAACCAGTTTGTACCTTCTTTGTTGGCTTTGGTAATCTGGTAAAAGTCCGCTCTGGATTTAGCGCGATAATTGTATTTGGCCATATCAATATCCGCCTGTGTAATATCATGTCCGGTTTTAGAGCCGGCTACTAAATAATCAGGTAAGGTATTACTATTTCCGGTCAGGCGATTTTCAATATCCAGTTCCTGCTGAGGAGTAATCATTTTTGGAAATCTAGAGCTGTTTGGCACCTGTACACCATAATAAGCATCGAGATTGATTTGCGCTTTTCCGGATTTCCCACTTTTTGTTGTGATAATAATAACCCCGTTATTAGCACGGGCACCGTATATAGAAGCTGCGGAAGCATCTTTCAATACCTGCATCGATTCGATATCATTTTGATTTAACCAGCTCAATTTTCCTTCAAAAGGCACACCGTCAATAACATAGAGAGGCTCGTTGTTATTAATCGTACTGAATCCACGGATCTTGATCTGCGGAGTAGATCCCGGAGCACCGTCTGTCACGATCTGTACCCCTGTTGCCCGCCCCTGAAGTGCTTCTACGGCACTTGCTACGGGTTGTGTCTTTAATTGATTGACATCCACGACAGCAACAGAACCCGTCAGATCCTTCTTACGCTGTGTAGAATAACCTGTAACAACGACTTCTTCCAGTGATCCGGTCTCATCAGTCAGGTCAATAAGCAGATTGCTGGCCGGCCCGGAGACTTTATATTCGGTCTTCTTATATCCTATATAAGAGAATTCGATAATGTCGTTGGCACTTACTTTCAGTTCAAATGAACCATTTTCATCAGTTGAAGTAGCTGTAGCTTTCCCCAGTATTTTCAGGGTAACACCAGATAGTGCTGATTTTGTAGCAGCATCCTGTACCTTTCCTTTAATCAGGAATTCCTGTTGAGGATTTTCGCTCAGTAAAATTTTCTCATAATGTGTGTTTTCAGTATTAGAAATTCGGGCAAATGCCGTATTGACAAGCAATACTGTGGCACTAGCCATCCAGAAGGATTTCTTGAGTGAAAAATGGAAGGACGGCTTAATTCTTCCATCAAACTGTTTAAGTTGTTTCATAATAAGTGATAAGATTGTTTATATTGATTGTTTATGTTAGGCGACATACTCAATTAGAGTACAATAGGTTATACTTTATCTAATCATAGGCAGTAGATTTTAGTTTACTAAATTTACAATTGGCCTGTTACGAAATAAAAAAGGGATAACAGGTTTATATTTTGGTTAAGTCTAATTTACAAAAAGTGATTTGACATATCCAAGCAAAGTGTACAAAGTACAACTAGTCTTTGTAACAAAACACTGACAATCAACGAGTTAAAAATACATAAATTGTAACAACAATATGTATCTCTAAAATTAATGCTTTATTAAACTAAAATAAAAAAAACACAAATACCCCGAGAATAAGAAACATATACTATCACAAAAATTTAGTTGATAAAAAGTCATAAAAATTAGTTAAATATTATCAAAAACGATGTTTAACCAATTAATTTAGGGTCAGAATTTCAATCTTTGAACCCTGTGAAACAAGTCCGGCGAATATATCTGTAAACGAAATAAAAGAGATAAATATCTAAAAATATCAATAGTGTAACAGTAACACATTGTAACTTTTAATTCTACTTAGCTTATCCGTTTTAGTTGTATTTTATCTCCGGAAGAACACTTGTTTTTGAAAACTTAAAGGAGACAGCGACAGATAGCAGGTGGGGTCTAGAGAATAAACTTATACACATTTTTAGTACTGTTAAGGTCAGTGTAATTCTGCCTGTACAAAGACATGTTTAACACAACTTTTTGAGTACAAAAAAAAGTCCGCTACCTTTTTGAGTAGCGGACGATAATATAGATCTGATTAGCTGTTATACAAAGCTGTACGACAGTTCACAGATGAGATTTATTAAACGACAATATTAATGATCTTCCCTTTTACAAAGATGATCTTCTTTACAGGCTTTCCATCCAGATATTTTTGTACATCAGCATTGTTCAATACAATCTCTTCTACTGCTTTGGCTTCCAGATCCAATGCAAGAGGAAGATTAAGCTTCATCTTCCCGTTTACAGATACCGGATACGCAAATTCGGATTCTACAAGATATTCCGGATTGAACACAGGGTACGGAGCATAAGATATACTGCCGGCTTCATGGCCAGACAATGACCATAATTCCTCTGCTATGTGTGGTGCATATGGCTGTAATACGATAATTAACTGTTCCAGAATAGCACGTTTATTACATCTTAGTTCTGTAAGCTCATTCACACAGATCATAAATGCAGATACCGATGTATTAAACGAAAAACGTTCGATATCATCTTCTACTTTCCGGATGATTTTATGTAATGCTTTATATTCTGCTTTTACAGGTGTTTCATCCGATACTTGGAAGTTTCCTTCTGCATTGTGAAACAGACGCCATACTTTTTTCAGGAATTTATATACGCCTTCAATACCATTTGTATTCCATGGCTTAGCTTGTTCAAGTGGCCCAAGGAACATTTCGTACAAGCGAAGTGTATCTGCGCCATAGGTATCGATAATGTCATCCGGATTCACTACGTTGAATTTAGATTTAGACATTTTCTCTACTTCTGCACCACAGTGATACTTTCCGTTTTCAAGAATGAATTCGGCATCAGCAAAATCAGGTCTGAACTGTCTGAATTTTTCCAGATTCAGCATATCATTTACGACAATATTTACATCCACATGCAATGCGATTGTTTTATACTGCTCTTTTAAACCGTAGGATACAAACTGATTCGTACCTCTTCCTTCTTCATCCAGAATACGATATACAAAATTGGATCTCCCCTGAATCATCCCTTGATTGATCAGCTTCTTGAAGGGTTCTTCCTCATTGTGACAACCTATGTCTTTTAAGAATTTATTCCAGAAGCGTGAGTACAGCAAATGACCCGTAGCATGCTCTGATCCACCTATATATAAATCTACAGCTTTCCAGTAAGCCACCGCCTCTTCGGAAGCAAAGGCATCTGCATTTTGCGGGTCCATATAACGGAACCAATACCAGCTGGAACCTGCCCAACCCGGCATTGTACTTAACTCATACTCATACTGATCTTCATATTTCCAATCTTCGGCTCTTCCTAAAGGAGGTTCACCGGTTTCAGTTGGCAGATATTTATCTACTTCAGGAAGAAGCAAAGGCAGTTCTTCTTCTTTAATGAGATACGGAAGTCCGTTTTTGAAATATACCGGAACCGGCTCACCCCAATAACGCTGACGACCGAATATAGCGTCCCGCATACGGAAATTAATCTTGGCTTTTCCAAGTTTAAGTTCTTCCAGTTTGGAGATCAATGCCGGAACAGCTTCCTGATAATTCAGGCCATTAATAAAGCCGGAATTGATATAGCGTCCATTTTTATTCGGATCCGCTTCTTCTTCTATCTGCTGTGTATCTGATATCGGAATAATCGGAAGATTAAAATGTTTAGCGAACACATAATCCCGCTGATCTCCGGATGGTACAGCCATTACAGCTCCGGTGCCATAGCTGGCCAGTACATAATCAGCAATCCAGATCTGTACATCTTGTCCTGTAATCGGATGTTTGGCATAGGAACCGGTAAATGCTCCGGATACGGTCTTTGTATCCGCCATACGATCCAGTTCAGACTTTTTATTCGTCTTATCTATATATGCTTTTACCTCGGATTCCTGATCCGGAGTTGTTAAAGCTGTTACTAATTCATGTTCAGGAGCCAACACTACGAAAGAAACACCAAAAATAGTGTCCACACGTGTTGTAAAGACTTCAATATAGTTATCTAACTGTGGCAACGGAAATCTGACAGAAGCACCTACTGACTTACCAATCCAGTTACGCTGCATTTCTACCAAAGGCTCCGGCCAGTCTATGGTGTCCAGTCCGCGAAGCAGGCGGTCAGCATATGCTGTGATACGCATAGACCATTGCATCATTTTCTTTTGTTCTACAGGATAGCCTCCACGCTCAGAAACCCCATTGATCACCTCATCATTGGCCAATACCGTTCCCAGAGCAGCACACCAGTTAACTGTGCTTTCGCGCAGATAAGCGATACGGTATTTTAATAATTCACGCTGTTGCTTCTCTTCGTCAAATCCTTTCCATTCATCTGCTGTAAATTCAAGGATATCTTCATCACACACCGAATTGATGCCTTTTGAACCGACATTTTCGAAATGCTGAACTAATGTATCTATAGACACAGCTTTATCCAAATCATTGTTATACCAGGAGTTAAACAATTGCATAAAGATCCATTGCGTCCATTTGTAATAATCCGGTTCTGAAGTACGGATCTCACGACTCCAGTCATAAGAGAACCCAATATTATCCATTTGCTCCCGGTATCGGTTGATATTCGCTTCTGTGGTGATCGCCGGATGTTGTCCTGTCTGGATAGCATACTGTTCTGCCGGAAGTCCAAAGGAATCGTACCCCATAGGATGCAAAACATTAAACCCTTTTGAACGCTTATATCTTGAAAAAATATCGGAAGCTATATATCCAAGCGGATGTCCTACGTGCAGTCCCGCACCTGACGGATAAGGAAACATATCCAGTACATAATACTTGGGTTTGTCCTGAGAATCTGCCGATCTGAAGGTGTGATGATCAGCCCAAAATCTTTGCCACTTCTTCTCTAATGCTTTATGATTGTACTCCATTTGATAAATAAGGAAATATTTAAGAAATGCGAAATTACGATTTTAGTCCTATATAATAAAAGATTTGTAGTTTAAACAATATTTGAGGATATTAGAAGTTAATGATTGTGTTGGCAGCATTTACCGCAGGCCGGCATAACAGGAGAATATCAGTAATAATAATCATACAAAAAGGAAGTAATTGCAATAAATATTCGTAAAATCAGCGCAATTCCTTACTTTCGCAAACAAATAATTTAATTGCTTATGTCAGGATACGAGTTAAGCACGACCAAGAAAAAAACGAAATCAGTATATGTCTCTACAGTTATCAGTATTGCACTGGTGCTGTTAATGACAGGACTTTTAGGTCTTATTCTTGTTCATGCACGAAATCTTTCCAAATATGTAAAAGAGAATATCGTCCTCAATGTTATTGTGAATGATGCAACGACAGAGGGTGACGTACTTTCTATGCAAAAAGATATTGAAAAAGATCCTTACGTATTACGTACGGAATATATCAGTAAAGAATTGGCTGCTAAGAACCTGAAAGAGGATCTTGGTGAAGATTTCGTAGAATTTCTAGGACATAACCCGTTGCTGCCTTCTATTGATGTATATCTGAAAGAACAATACGCCAATACAGACAGTATACAGACTTTTATCAAAAAAGTGTCTAACAACAGCAAAGTCAAAGAGGTGGTTTATCAGGAATCCCTGATCGATATGGTCAATAAAAACATTAAAGTAATCAGTATCGTTGTACTTGCCTTTACTGTCATCCTGCTTATTATTGCTGTAGCCCTGATCAATAACACCATTCGTCTGGCGATCTATTCGCAACGTTTTCTGATCAAAAGTATGCAGCTTATCGGTGCAACCAAAAACTTTATCCGTAAGCCATATATCATATACGGAATTGTTCACGGACTCTTAGGTTCACTGATCGCTATTCTTCTGCTCCTGTTTACACTGCAGTTTTCGCAAAAGCAAATTCCGGAACTGGTATTCCTGCGCAACTGGTATGAGTTTGGTGCGATTTTCCTTGTGGTCATTATCTTAGGAATACTGATTTCAGGATTAAGTACTTACTTTGCTGTCACCAAGTATCTAAAAGCTAAATCACACAGTCTATACCGTTAATTCTAATTATCCTTATGGCTCAAACGAATAAAACGACAAAATCTTCTACTGCAAAAGCAGGAAATTATAAAGGAGGTTTTGTTTTTGGAAAGATTAATTATCAGCTGTTTGCTGCAAGTGTAGCAATCGTTATTATTGGATTTTTTCTGATGTCCGGAACTTCAGACATCTATAGTTTCACTAAAATTACATTAGCTCCCATTGTTGTTGTATTAGGGTTCGCAATAGGTTTTGTAGCCATATTGTATAGACCTAAGAACAAGAACGTATAATACAGGCATGAATTTAATTCAAGTTATCGTCCTGGCCATTATCGAAGGCCTGACAGAATTTTTACCCGTTTCCTCAACGGGGCATATGATTATTGCAACGGCACTGATGGGCATTGAGCCGACGCCTTTTGTCAAACTCTTCACCATCGTTATTCAACTGGGAACCATTTTATCCGTACTGGTTCTGTATTACAAACGTTTTTTCAAATCGCTGACCTTCTATTACAAACTTGTAGTAGCTGCGATTCCGGCATCTATACTAGGACTATTACTGAACGATTATATCGATCAGTGGCTGGAGAGCCCGCTAATGGTTGCAGTAATGCTAGTTGTAGGTGGGATTATCTTATTGTTTGTAGACAAATGGTTCAATAAACCTACTACGGACGATTCAGATGACATCTCTTATGCGCAGGCATTCAAGATTGGTCTTTACCAATGTCTGGCTTTAATACCCGGTACATCACGCTCTGCGAGCACGATTGTCGGAGGTATGACACAAAAATTAACCCGTAAGGCTGCAGCAGAATTTTCTTTCTTTCTGGCTTTGCCGATGATGTTTGGTGCATCAGCAGTCAAACTGCTGAAATTCTTTAAAGAAGGTAATACATTTACAGGAGAAGAGATCAATCTTCTGATTATCGGTAATGTTATCGGGTTTATTGTAGCAATTATTGCAATAAAATCTTTTATCGGAATTCTGACTAAATATGGTTTTAAAGCTTTTGGTTGGTACAGAATTATTATTGGCATGATTATCCTTATCATGTTATTGACAGGTCACAGCCTACAAATCATCTAATGGAAGATCCTATTATTGAGAATTCCCATACTTTCCATTTTGCTGAAGGGCAAATGTTATTAATTGACAAACCTCTTACATGGACAAGTTTTGATGTGGTAGGAAAGATCCGCAATACACTCAAACCGCTTAAATTAAAAGTCGGACATGCCGGGACACTCGATCCGCTGGCAACAGGTCTCCTGATCGTGTGTACAGGAAAAATGACCAAACAGATCGATTCCTTCCAGGCTGAAGATAAAGAATATACCGGTATTATCACCTTAGGTGCCACTACCCCATCCTATGATCTGGAAACAGAAATTGATCAGCGATTTGATATCAGTGCTATCACCGAAGAGATGATCTTTGATACAGCACGTTCTTTCGAAGGTGAGATCAACCAATTTCCGCCTGCACATTCAGCTATTAAAATCAACGGCGAACGGGTTTACGAAAAAGCCCGCCGTGGTGAGGAAGTAGAACTGAAATCCCGCAAAGTGACGATTAATAGTTTTGCCATTGAAAAAATAGAACTTCCCCATGTTTACTTTCGAATTTCATGCTCAAAAGGAACTTACATTCGCTCTATAGCTCATGATTTTGGAAAATTACTAAACAACGGCTCTCATTTGAGTGAACTGCGTCGTACTAAAAGTGGTAATTATCACGTAGATAACGCCTGGAATCTCGAAAATCTGATTGAAGTGATAAAATCACAAAAAATTTAACGGAAAACAAACAATTGATTGCAGCTTTACCCGAGAATAGTTTCTAATTTTGCGGCATCACAAGTTTAATAACTAATGAAAATATACAGAAATTTAGACGACTTTGAACCTTTGGATTGTGCTGTAGTGACCATTGGAACATTTGACGGCGTACATATAGGTCATCAAAAGATTTTGAGTCATCTGAAAGAATCTGCAAAGAAAATAAACGGAGAGACTGTTCTGCTAACTTTCTTTCCGCATCCCCGTCTGATTATCAATCCCGATGATGACAGTCTCAGACTGATCAATGATATTGAAGAAAAGGTGTGTCATCTGGCCAATGCCGGCATAGATCACCTGATCCTCACTCCTTTTACCCGCGATTTCTCGAATCAGACTCCCGAAGAATATATCAGTAATGTGTTAATAGGAAAACTGGGAACTAAAAAAATAGTGATCGGCTATGATCATCATTTCGGTAAAGACCGCAAAGGGTCATTAGTCGATCTGGAGCACTTTGCAGAAATCTTTGATTATACGGTAGAGCAGATCCCCGAACAGGATATTAACGATGTAGCGGTATCTTCAACACGGATCCGCGAGTCTCTGATCAAGGGAAATATTGACACGGCTAATCAGTACCTGGGCTATCCGTTCGAATTGACAGGAACAGTAATTCGGGGAGACCAGATCGGACGTACCATTGGGTTCCCGACAGCGAATCTGCATGTGCATGAAAAGCATAAGCTAATTCCGGCCTACGGAATCTATGCGGTAGAGGTTGAGATATTCGACAAAATTGAAGAAGTGCTTACGGGACAATATATCGAGAAAGTTCCTTTCCGAAAAGCAAAAGGAATGGGATACATCGGAACCCGCCCTACTGTAGACGGGATGACCCGAAATATTGAGGTTTCTTTGTTTGATTTCAATGAAGATATCTACGGAAAAACATTAAAAGTAACATTCCTTCATTTTGTAAGGCACGATGAAAGATTTGAAACTATTGAAATTATGAAAGAGCAGATTCAGGCGGATAAAAAGTATATCACAGCTTATTTTGCGGATCAGAAATAACAGCATAATATTAAAATAATAATAGAGAGGCAGTATCTAAATAAGGATACTGCCTATTTTTTTTATGCTGTTGGCGGGGACGCCAACAGACGCTGGTTAAACTTAACTTGTTAATATACATCTATTAACCAAACCTTTTCAATCACCCTGTATAAACTACCATTTGTTTCTGCCATAAATTTCAAACAAGAACCAGTTTTCAAGGAATTTATAAGGTTATCTGTTGGCGGGGACGCCAACACACGCTGGTTAAACTTAATTTTCCAACAGATACAGGTTACACTTAACTTTTTCTAACAGACGCCGGTTAATCAAACCTTCTGGCACTCCTGCTACTATTGGCAGAGATACCAATATACGCTGGCTGCCCCCCTATTAATCCTACTTACAAAGCATTTCCAGAATATATGGAGTAAAGACAATCCTTACTAAAAACGGCCTGAGTTCGTATGAGCTCAGGCCGTTTTTAGTAAGGTTAACAACAATTTAGTCCTTATAAATCACATATTTCTTACGCATTTTTTTATAATTTGTAAGTCCGGGTTCCCAGCTTTTACGAATTTCCTGATCGCTTGCTCCGGATTCGATTTGTTTACGAAAATCGCTTACTCCGGCAAGTGTTTCAATATTTCCGATCTGTGCAGAAAAGCTTCGATCAAAAAATGCTGCCTTTTCAGGAGATTTTTGATAGAGTTCTTTCATCCAATCCAGATTTAATTTTTTACTTGCAACCAGTTTAGCCAGATCCACTTTACGCAAATCCAGACCATAACATACCTGATTCATAAACAGAGGAGATTCGCTCATCCCTTTCTTGCTCACCGGGGTAAATGAAAATGAATAGATGCCTTTATATGCAGGACTTCCTATAACCGTAAAAGGATAATCAGTGCCTCTTCCATGATTGAGTTTAGTGCCTTCAAATAAACAGGTACTTGGATATAGTAATATACTCTCTTCTGTATTCAGATTAGGTGACGGATTGACGGGGAGTTTATACAGCATACTGTGGTTATAATTAGACACCGGAATAATCTTGAGTTTACACGAATCTTTTGCTTTCATCCATTTCTCTCCGTTAATCATCTGTGCAAACTCAGCTATAGTCATACCATGTGCTATCGGCACCGGAAATTGTGCTATTCCTGATTTGTGCTTCATATCCAGAATGGGTCCATCAATCAGGTAGGCATTTGGATTCGGACGATCCAGAATCATTAGTTCTTTCCCGTTATCCGCACAGGACTCCATAATATCTCTTAAAGTGTTAATATTCGTGTAGAAGCGTACACCCATGTCCTGTACATCAAAAATTAATACATCTACATCAGTCAGATCTTTTGCAGATGGTTTTCTTTTGTTACCATACAGGGATATGATGCGTATGCCTGTCTTTGCATCCAATTCATCCGATACTTCTGTCCCGTTACTTGCATTACCCCGGAAACCATGTTCGGGACCAAATATTTTTACAATGTTTATTTTGAGTGCAAGAAGACTGTCCACCAGATGGGTTTTTCCAATAATAGAAGATTGGTTTCCCAATATTGCAACCCGTTTTCCTTTTAAATAGCCCACATATTTCTCCGTTTGTTCGGCTCCGGTTTTAATTTTATCATTACTGTATGACAATTTCTGTTGTGCATGAACACCCGGCTTGCATAGCAGGAATAATAACATGACAGTCAAAAAAACAGGGATTTGTTTCATGGTAAAGGTTTTAGTTTGGTAAATAGATATTCTAAAATACAAAATTATACTGCCGCATTCAATATGTAACAAACATGATATCAATACATCCGTGTCTGGCTAAAGCAAGTCTGCTATGACTTGGATCCCTTCTTCCAGCTGCGCTTCAGACAGCGCTCCATAGCTCAGGCGTAATCCCTGCGTATCTTGTCCAAGATTATATTGTTCCGGACCTGATATGCGGATACCTTTTTCTTTCAATCTTTCTTCCAGATATCTGACACGCTCCTGCTGTCTGGGGACTATCCAAAATGCCAGTCCGCCGTCCGGCAAATAATAGTCAGCCTTATCTTTCATATATTGATTGAGTAATCTGAAACAGTTATCTCTTTTATTCCGGTAATACAGTGTCATCTTTTTAAGATGTTTCTTAATCGTTCCGTCTTCTATCAGCTGAAGAACAGCCTGTTCCATAATATTATCGCCTTGTACATCTATGATTTTACGTAAAGCACCTATTTGTTGAATATAAGATGCTTTACTTACCAGATATCCGATACGCAATGCGGGCGCAACGACTTTACTCATCGTCCCGATGTAGATATAATTTTGAATTTCATTGTAACTGGACAGTGGCAAAATGGGGCGATGCCCAAAGTGAAATTCATTATCATAATCATCCTCTATGATTGTAAATCCATACTCATTAGACAGCCGTATAAGTTCTACACGTCGGGACAGACTAAGCGTAACGGTAGTGGGGTACTGATGATGAGGTGTGGTGTAGATTGCTTTTATAGATTTGCCACTCTGCAAATGCCGGATAATATCTGCTATAATCATTCCGTCCTGATCCACCCGTACAGGTAATAGCTTTGCGCCTGCATGTTCAAAAGCTTCCCATGCAGGATGATATCCCGGATCTTCGACTAATACATAATCGCCCTGCTGTATCAGACTCTGAGCAGCCAGATATAAAGCCATCTGACTTCCCCGGGTAATACATATATGAGGTACGTCGATCTTCATGCCCCGATGATGGTTTAACATTCTGGCAATTGCGGCCCTGAACGATTCATCCCCCAGTGCATTGGTATAGCCCATCATCTGCCATCTGGCTTTTTGATTAAAAATCTGCCGGTATGCTCTGGCCAGCTCTTTGACGGGAGCAATCCGTGCATCCGGATATCCGTCATCAAAGCAAATACTGTACACAGGAGTCGGTTCAGTATTTATTTTGACAGCGGTACCTGAATGTGAAATATTTTCAGGGCGAAATGGAAGATTATCAGCCACAAAGGTACCTGCACGTTCTTTCGTAATAATCCAGCCTTCATTTTGAAGTACGTTCACAGCCTCTACTACTGTATTACGATTTACCCCTATATGTTCTGACAAAGCTCTTGTACCTGGCAGAGCTTCTCCCTTTTTAAGCCTCCCGCTACGAATAGCTTCAATGATCGCATCTGCGATCTGCAGATAAACAGACTTCTCTGCCTGAAAATCCAACTGCATTTCTAAATTCCAAGGACGAATCATCTGGACTATTAAATTATGTAAAAACTGAACCAGTAAGACAGTCCAAATATACTATAATTTTGAAATGCAATAATGCAAATACACAACTTAATATGTTTAATATGAAAACAGAAGAAAAACAATTCAGTTCAAAAGATTTTCATCAAACCTTTGCACGTCCGACGTTTATCAAACCAGCAAAGCTCATTCATCAAAATGTAGAAAATGCAGGTGTACATAATCAGTTTTCCACTGAACGCAAACATCCTGTTTTTTTTGTTGATCTGCCCAGTAAAAATGTAAGTATGACTATAGGCGGATTATTGCCGGGTCAACTGACGAACAGACATCGTCATACCTACGAGACTGTACTGTATGTACTGGAAGGCGCAGGTTATACAGAAGTGGAAGATGAACGCGTGGAATGGAAAGCCGGTGATGCGGTCTATATTCCTTCCTGGGCCTGGCACAGACATCAGAATCTGAGCGATACCGAACCTGCCAAATACATTGCCTGTGAAAATGCACCTCAACTTCAGAATCTGGGAGTCGCTCTACGCGAAGAAGAAGGCCGCGATCTCTAACATTAACTCTATTTGTCTTATTTAATCATGCCCTCTGCGGAGGGCTCTTTTCTCTTTACTCATTTTATACAATATGAATCAGAATCTATTTAAAGGTATAGTATCTTATCCTATTACCCCCTTTGATCAACAGGAAAAAGTTGATCTTCAATTATTCAAAATATTAGTTGAACGACTGGTTGTTACAGGTTCCAATGCAATTGCTCCATTGGGAAGCACCGGTGTATTGCCTTATCTCACAGATGCCGAAAAGGAAGCCATTATTCTCGCTACAACAGAACAAGTCGCAGGCCGTATTCCTGTACTGGCAGGCGTATCCAATCTGACAACGGAAAGAACTGTTTATCATGCAAAATTTGCAGAAAAGGCTGGTGCAGATGCGGTAATGATTATTCCGATGAGCTACTGGAAACTAACAGATGACGAAATATTCCGACATTATAAAACCGTCGCGGATGCGATATCTATTCCGATCATGGCGTATAATAATCCAGCAACAGGCGGAATAGATATGTCGCCGTCTTTACTGATCAGACTTTTGCAAATTCCGAATGTAACGATGATAAAAGAAAGTACAGGTGATGTACAGCGTATGCATCAGCTGTACCAGACTTTTGGAAAGGATGTCGCTTTTTACAATGGTTCTAATCCATTGGCTTTAGCAGCATTTACAGCTGGGGCAACAGGATGGTGTACAGCAGCCTCCAATCTGATTCCCGATCTGACAAAAGAACTTTATCAGGCTGTCGGTCAGAATAATCTGCCGGAAGCACAACGTCTGTATTATCAACAAGCCGAACTTCTCAAATTCATTGTCGAGAAAGGCCTTCCCCGCACGATCAAAGCCGGACTTCATCTGATGGGTATTGATGCAGGATATCTTAGAAGTCCGCTACAACCCCTTAGTGAAAATGAATTAGCAACACTACGTACTATCTTATTTAAAACAATAAACAAAATAAACTAATTCGGATACTACATAAACAGGATCTTTTTAAAACATGACAGACAGTTAGTTAACCAGTTTTTTAAGTACCCATATCTGCCGGATCTCAAAAACAATATGGAAGCAAATTATTTATCTTATTTAAAAAAAATAATAAATACCAGCAAACAATATTTAGACTAATCTGTTGACATCTAACACATTGAACACTAAAATTGTAAACTAAAATTTCAAAAATGGAAAAGAAAGATCTCACAATTATTTTAGTACATGGTGCCTGGGGAGATGGTTCTCATTGGCAACATGTTATCCCTCGTTTAGTAAAAGCCGGTTATCAAGTAAGAAGCGCGCAGAACCCATTGACCTCTCTGACCCATGATATCGAACGTACAAGCGATCTGATCAATGCACAGGAAGGAAAAGTCCTGCTTGTTGGACATTCCTATGGCGGATCAGTTATTTCAGGAGCCGGAAATAACCAGAAAGTAATCGGTCTGGTATACATTGCGGCATTTGCACCAGAGGCAGGAGAAAGCCTTTCCCGGATATTTTCACGACATGAATCTCCTGCAGGAGCCGCAAGCATATATCCGGACAGTAAAGGTTTCTTATGGATAAAATATGATGAATACCATCGTCACTTCTGTGCCGATCTGGATGATGATGAGGCTTTGGTGCTGTCTCTTGCCCAACGGCCTATTCATGCGACCTGTTTTGAAGAGCCTGCAGGGGATCCCGCATGGCGTACTAAGCCAAGCTGGTATCAGGTATCGGATGAGGATCATATGATACCTCCGCAGACACAGCAGGAAATGGCAGACCGTATCCGCCCGCGGGAAATTATACACCTTGACGCAAGTCATGCATCTCTGGCTTCCAAAGCAGAAGAAGTCACTAATTTTATTATCAAGGCTGCGTCCTCCTTTTGAAAAATAAGTACGCTTTAAAGAGCGGGCTTGATATAATGTAGTATGGGTATAAATGGTTCTTTTTGAAAGAGCCATTTATACTTTTTAACCAAGCTTTTCTGAATGTTTTATGATGTTATCCGCAGATTTTAAGCCTCTCCCTGAGCAACTGCACCACCTTTATGTAAACAATTACAAACCAACTATCTAACCATCCCAAAAAGGCTCCAAAAGTGTGTAAAATTAATTTTTAGTACCTTTGCAGTCCCAAATTTTATTTTTTCAAATCACAAAATCTCTAACTTTAATGAGTTTTATAAAAATCTTAAAGCGTAAAAGCACTTTTGTTTCAGGTATAGTTTTTCCCAGTTTATTCTTTATTCTGGGTATTACTTTAGTTTCCAGCGTATTTCCATCAGCAGCAGATTATTACCTTAATCTGGTCAAAACTTTTCTATTTGAAAACCTCAATTGGGTTTACGTTCTTGTCGTTACCATCTTTGTTTTGTTTTTGCTTTTTCTGGTTTTCAGTAAGTATGGTAATGTTAAATTGGGTTCTAATGATTCCAAACCCGAATTTTCTTTTTTCTCCTGGATTTCCATGCTTTTTGCAGCGGGAATGGGTATTGGACTGATGTACTTCAGCGTAGCAGAACCGATGTCACATTATTCCGACACCAATGTACTGGGCACCGATCCCATACAAAGAGCTAAGGATGCTCAGTTGTATACTTTTTTCCACTGGGGTATTCATGCATGGGCCATTTATGCTGTTGTCGGACTATCTCTTGCTTACTTCACTTATCGCTATAAACTTCCATTATCTCTCCGAAGCTGCTTCTACCCCATTCTTAAGGATAAAATACAAGGTCGTGCAGGTGACGTCATTGATATGTTTGCACTCTGCAGTACTTTTTTCGGAATTACCACAACATTAGGTTTTGGTGTGGTACAGCTCTGTGCCGGACTCGTCAATATAGGCGTTATTCCGGAAAGTAATTTTATATACCAGATTATTATCGTTGTTGTGATTATGACGATATCGATTCTGTCTGCTACATCCGGGGTCAACAAAGGCGTTAAATTTTTGAGCCAGCTTAATATTATAACGGCTCTGTTGCTCATGCTTTTTGTGCTGATCTTTGGTCCGACAACTTTTTTGTTAGGTACGTTTTCAGAAGGTCTGGGTTACTATATCAATTCATTCTTCAGCCTGACTTTCAACACACATGCTTATGAACCGGAGCATCAGCAGTGGTTTTTCAACTGGACGATTCTGTATTGGGCCTGGTGGATTTCCTGGTCGCCATATGTAGGCCTTTTTATTGCTAAGATATCTAAAGGAAGAACGATCCGTGAGTTTATTGGAGCAGTACTGGTATTACCCACTTTCTTCAATTTTCTTTGGATGACAATCTTTGGGAACAGTGCAATATGGATCGATCAGCATGAAGCAAGCGGTGCACTAAGTGCACTGGTGACCAATGCTGATGTATTGCTATTCAAATTTCTTGGATACTTTCCTTTTGAAATGGTCACCAGCATACTTACTCTGTTTATTATTTTTATATTTTTCGTTACCTCTGCAGATTCAGGCATCTTTGTGATGAATAATATTTCATCTAATAATGCTGTAAAATCGCCAAAATGGCAACTTGTTTTCTGGGGAGCATTACTGGGTATACTTGCTCTTGTACTGCTCAATGCGGGTGGTCTGGAGTCTCTGCAAACCATGACTCTGATTACGGCGCTTCCATTTTCTATTATTATGCTTCTGTTCTGTTACAGTCTGTTGAAAGGACTCGTCATTGATGTAAACTATTATTCACGTTCGTACTCGCACTCGACGAACAGCTGGTCCGGAGAATATTGGAAAGAACGCCTCGATAGAATAATATCCTATAAAGACCGGAAGACCATTGATGAATATTTGCGCACAACCGTTAAATCTGCATTTGAAGAACTTGCAAGAGAATTCAAAGAGAAAGATATTCTGGCTCATGTCAATTATCATGAACATACACCTGTAACAGTAGAAATAGAAATTAAACATGATGCCATGAACAACTTCAGGTATGGTGTAAAGAATCAGACAAAAACAATCTCGGATTTTCTGATGCAGGAGGAAAATGCTCCTGAAATTCAGGATAAAAAAACACATATACCGATGACTTACTTTGGAGATAACAGAATGGGGTATGATATTCAATATTTTACCAGAAATGAAATAATCAGTGATGTGCTTAAGCAGTATGAAAGGTTCTTATCACTATCTTCTGATGAGAAAAATGAAATATTTATTGGTAGCAATCTGAAAGACACAGATTAATATTATTTCATTCTTCTTCAAAAATAAAAAATCGGCATAACATTAAAAGATTGATTGTAGCATTTTAACTTACCATGACGTTATATATTTAAGTTTGCTTTAATATAAATGAATTTACCACATTGCTATACTATATAAACAGTATAATCGTAATTAGTACATCAAAATTCTACCATAGAACTCCACTAGTACGCGCAATAAAATCAACTATATTTTTATCCGGTATTCTTATTAGTAATTATAAAATGCTATTACGTACTTTTGTGTTTAAATGATAATCAACTGTGACTAACGCCAAAAAAAATGCTTTCTATCTACGTACGGTACTCATCGTCAGTATCGTACTGTCTTTTATATTTCTGAGTGCCATATTTATTTATCAGTATGGACAGTACAGACGAATTGAAGCTAAGCTTAACGCTGCTTATGCATCCGGCAATACACAATCTTCTGCCCTGTACGGATTGTTTTCAACTTTTAGTGAGGCTGACAATCTGTTTCGGCTGTATACGGTAGATTTTAAAGCAGAAACTTATCAGTCGTACAAAAAGAAACTTGATACCATCAAATTTTTTGTGGATTCACTCTCTACCCTTCCTATTGAAAATAATCCGCTTCAAAAAAGCATTAAAAATGTAAAAGAGAAAGGTGCTGTAGCCATGGAATTTGCCAGTCTCAAAAGAGATGTAGATCAGTTGGTCTTCTTTGCAAAGGACTCTTTAGAGTTATTAAATAATCCAAAAGAAAATTACAGGTACAGACCATCACTTACTATTGCTGATACTTTTATCAGTAATACCTTACAGGATACTGTCAGAAATCTGGTAAAGCAGGATACGGTTGTCAAAAAAAAGGAAAGTTTATTTAAAAGAATATTCAATACTAAAAATGACACTATAGTTTCCAATACTGTAGATCAGAAATTCAATATCAATAAGATAGGATTAATACAGCAGCACATCCAGAATACGATCTTGCAAAATGACAAGATATACAGCAGTAACATGAATAACCTGCGGCTGGTATTTAGCAAACTCCGTCAAAAGGAAAGGGAACTAATACAATCTAATCATACTCTCCTGAATAAACTTAAGATAGGCATAAATCGTCTCAGGGATATAGAATTAGCAACCAATCGCAATGCGGAGGCTATGAACTTTGCACAATATCAAAAAAACGCACAGCATTTCGGCACTCAACTTATCATAGCCTTATGTATTATGCTGTTTATGATCATTTTTATCATTTACTACCAGTTTAAGGTAGTTTCTTATGAAAAGAGACTTTATCAGGAGAAAGAATACGTTGCTAAAATTGCTGAAGAGAAAACAAGTGTGCTGGCCAGCATAAGCCATGAAATACGGGCCCCTATCAACTCTTTGCTGGGCGTGATAGATCTTATGAACAAAAATACGGGAAGTAATAAGGTTAATCAGGAGTTGATCAATTCAGCTAATTATGAAATAACATTGATAAACAGTACTATCAATGATATTTTGAGCCTTAGCAAACTGGAAGTTGGTTCGCTTAACATTAAGTATGACTACTTTTCCCCATATGAAATGTTACACGATCTGGTTAGCCTGCACAGTTATCAGGCGCAAACAAAAGGGCTGGCCTTTACAAATGTAATCGATATAGATCCCAAACTAAAAATATACAGTAATGCATTCCGTATCAAGCAGATTACGTCTAACCTGATCACAAATGCGATCAAATACACAAAAAAAGGACATGTAACAGTACATGCCCGTATACACAAATCCGGCAATAAACCAACCTTACATATTGAGGTATCGGATTCGGGAATAGGCATAGCAGATAAAAATAAGAATTTTGTGTTCCGTAAATATTATATGACTGATTCTCAGAATAAAGTCGGAGGTTTTGGTCTTGGATTGTATATTTCCAAATTACTGACCGAACAATTAAACGGGGACATCTCTTTCGAAAGTACACTGGGTACAGGTACTACTTTCAGTCTTAAAATTCCGTTTGAAAAGGAATTATTATTGCAAAAGAATTCAGGTCCTTATACCGTTAATGATCTTCCCGATAACCTCAATATTGTACTTATCGACGATAGTCGTATTAATATCCTGTATCTGAAGCAGTTCTTTAAAGATAAGAACAATGTCCACACATTTGAGAATGCAGCTGAAGGATTACGTTTTCTACAGCAAAACGCGGTTGATGTGGTTATTACTGATTTGTTAATGCCCGAAATAAGCGGATGGGATATTCTGAACAATCTTAAAGAAAGCAAAACTACAGAACACATAAAGGTCTTTGCCTTCACTTCAGAAAATATGCTGCTGGAAGATGATCACAGAAGCCACAATATGTATACCTTTGACGGAGTATTGAGCAAACCTTTGCGGGAAGATGAATTGGTAAATACGCTACTCAAAGGTATGAATAGCTAACACCTGCTTACATCCCGATCAGAACATCAGCTATTAAATTAAAAATGCTGTCATACTGAACCAAATGCCTGAGGGCAATATGAGTTTCAGTATGACAGCACCTTTTTTGAACTATCTTTTTTTATTTTATACTCTTTGTTAGAATTTTTCTTTTTTTCCGTTTAACAGTCCACGGTAAAATATACCTTTTTCATACAACAGTATTTCTCCGTTCTTGCCATTTTTTATACTTGAATCGACTCCAAATATCCTGTTGTCATACAAGTTTACAATAGTCGGATGCGAGGTATGACCTACAATTATGTGGTCTTTTTTCAATCCGTGCAGAATAAAATTCAGCGTTTGTGCATTAAAAGTGGAATCTGTAAAATATCCTCTGTACCAAAGCGGACCTTTTGAGCGCGTCAGAAACTCCAGTTCTTTATTCTGACGATATACTGTCTTGGACCTTGTAAAGATACTATCCGTAAACAGCTTATTTGTACGCGAAGCTGTCAGCCCCTTTTCTACAAATTCCGGAGAAATTCCTCCATGTGTAAACAGGATATTATTAATACCAATGATTACTGGTTTCTGCTTCAGCCACTTGCCAAAGAAACTATCTTTACTGAAAAACTGATCATATCCTATTCCAAAAAGAGAGGCCACTTCTTTATACTTTTGATTGATGTAGCGAAGATCATTGTCAAATACCATGAGTTCATGATTGCCAATCACATAATGTACCCTACCTCCCTTTGAGAGGGCTTGTTTTTCCAGTTTCACTAATAACCAGAGACTTTCAGTGACCTTATCTCCTCTGTCCATAATATCTCCTACAATCACGAGATGACCATCTCCATAGGTCCAGTTTCCCTTTTTGTCTATAATATTATGCTGCTGCAATAAGCGAACGAATAAATCATGCTGGCCGTGCAGGTCGCTGATAGCAGCAAAATGCTGGACATCACTGTATTGTTCTAAAAAAGCCGATTCGTCCCTTCTCGTATTTTCCTTTTGCTGTAATACATCCTTCAGATCTACATCCAGCTTTTGAGAGAACAGTTTAATTTGCTTATCAAACTCTTTTCTGTTCGAGGAGCTGACATGCCGATATAGACCTTTGTCCACCCATTTAATGGTAGTTGTATTGTCTTCAAAAAATATATGCGGTTCTTCCTGAAGTCCGGTCAGTTTTTCCTGGCTGTATCCACTTAATGCTGTACAGGCCAGTGCCAACGTCAGAACATTTCTTCTTATCACTTTGCTTAACATCGTATATTTTATTAAAAACGCCCTCTTTGTGTATTAAAGAGGGCGTTGAATGATTAAAGGTAATTATTATTTACGGATAGTCAGTCCCAGAGTGCTGTAATTTGCACTTACCTTCAGCTGATCATTGGATTCCAGATCAAAGATCAGACTGACAGCTGTAGTATTGGTCAATTCGGGTATCTCCACTTCAAAATATCCGAAAGCACTATTTGCCGGGATGACAAGTTCACTTCCTTTCGGAAGTTTATAATGCTCATTTGCCTTTGCTGTACTTTCAGGTCTGATACGAACTTTTACAATCTGATCCGTATCTTTCAGTCCTCCTATCAGGTTGACCTGATATTTCTGAAGGCCAGCCTTGCTCCGAAGTTCTTTCAGAATCGGATAAGATAATCCGGGACTATTGGTATTCATTACCGCATCCTGAAACTCAATTCTGAAATCAGGAAGGTAAAAATCCTCTTCATGATCTTTAAAGCATGAGGTGAACAATACACTGATCAACACCGCCAATAAACCTATATATGTTTTCATGTTTTTATTTTTAATAATTAGTAGCCTGGGTTCTGAACAAGATTAGGGTTGATCTCAATTTCGCGTATAGGAAGTCTACCCAGAATTCTGAAATCATTAAACATTACATTTCCGGCATCTTTGATGATATCTTTTCCGCGTCTTTTGATATCAAAGAAACGATGTCCCTCAAAAGCCAGTTCTAATCGTCTTTGTAAGATAATCTCATCCATCAATGCTGTGCCTGACAGCGATAATTCAGCAAGATTTGCACGTGTACGTATGCGATTGAGAGCTGTTCTTGCATCGCTGTCTTTACCCAGATTAGCCAGCGCTTCTGCCTTATTCAACAGGACTTCTGCATAACGGATTACGGGTACATTGTCCAGGTTAGCTACTCCGTTTTTGCTGGCAAATTTAGTCATTTCATTTCTGCTGGCATTTGCGCCCAATCCTTTCATTATCAATCCTCTTCTCGTATCACTAGCGCTGTATTTCGCATACAGATCATCACTAACCACTACATTTCCGAAAGAAGCGGTAGCATTAGATGTAACCGTAGTTCTTGTCATAAATGTGGCTCTAAGGGACTCATTACTACCCAGGTTATCTGCTGTGGTAAAAGCAATTTCAAAGAATGATTCAGGGTGTTTTTCACTCCGCCATGAGCTGATCAGCTGAGCATTAGCCGGAAATGTCGCCACTCCGCTGGCCATCGCTTTATCAGCTTCTGCAACAGCTTTCTCATAATCACCGTTATATAATGCTACACGACTGAAAAGTGCAGCTACTGCTCCCCGTGATGCAAAAGCCGGAGCTTTACTGTTGTTGCTTTCTGCAATCAGTGTAGAAGCATCTGTCAGATCCTGATACACCTGTTTGTATCCTTCTTGAATCGTATTGCGCGAAGCAAACGCGATCTGATCCACCTCAAGTACACCCTTCAGCACTATCGGCACGCCTCCTCTATCTGATGCAGATACAATAGCTGTGGGATCATACGCATATACACGTAAGAGATTGTGATACAATAAAGCTCTGAGAAACAGATTCTGGCCTTTGATATTATTTTTAAAATTTGCTTCCAGTTCTATATTTTCCAATGCATCCAGAATCAGATTGATCTGGTTGATCCCGTAATAGGACTGCTGCCAGTTTGTAATATGTGCTCCTATCTCATTATTTGACTCTCTGATCAGGCGGTTTCCTGCTCCGGTATTGATAGCATTGTCCGCCAGCAATTCAGGTATCGCAATCAGATCACGCCCATACAGACTTACTTCCCTTAATTTTGCATATACTCCGTTTGTGGCTGCAGTGATGGCTTCAGGACTGGTGAGTGCTGTAGAGGCATCTATGGATTGACGAGGATCCACTTCCAGCATCTTCTCACATGAAGTCGCCCACATCGAAGTGGCCAAAAGTATTATATATGTTATTTTTTTCATTTTCATTTAAGATTAAAACCCGATCTGTACTCCTAATGTATATGCGCGTGTCTGTGGTATAGCTCCCTGAGTAGAACTGAAATCTCCTGAATCAATAATCAATTCCGGATCATAGCCTGTCCATTTAGTCCATGTCGCCAGATTCTCTCCCTGTGCATACACTTTTACATCAGACAATTTCAGACGGCTGGTCCAGGATTTAGGTAACTGATAAGACAGGGATACATTTTTAAGGCGTATAAAAGATGCATCCTCCAGATAACGGCTGCTGCTGGATACCTGAGACATACCATTGGTCTCCGCATTTCCGTCAAAAGGACGAGGTACTGTTGTCAACTGACCTGGCGTAGTCCATCTGTTATTAAAGATCCATTCCAATGTATTTCTGTAGTCTCCTCCATTGGCATACCATTTCGAATTCATACCACTGTTACTTAACTCACGACCATAATCGTAATGGAAAAACACATTAAGCGAGAAGCCTTTGTATTGGAATGTATTGGTGAACCCACCATAGAAATCACTTAACTGATTCCCAAATATTTTGTAATCATTCGGTGCTGAAGGCTGATAAGTAATTTCACCATTAGCATCATACCACATTGGTCTGCCTGTAGCTGAATTGACACCTGCATACTGATAAGTCACATTGGTACCTAATGCATAACCTACACGTACAGACTGATTTCCAGGTAAGACCTTATCATCTCCTAATAGTCCCAATACACGGTTGCGCAGGAAAGAGATATTAAAATTAGTAGACCAGGAGAAATCATCGGATTGAATATTTCGCGTACGGATCTCAAACTCTATACCTTCATTCTTAAGTTTTCCCACATTACTGGTTACATTTGAGAATCCACTGAGGTAAGGAAGAGGCTTATCCAGCAACAAGTCTTTACTTAACCTTCTGAACACTTCAACGGAGCCCTGTACTCTATTATTGAAAAAGGCATAATCCACACCAATATTAGTAGTCACATTACGCTCCCACTTCAACAGGGCATTTTCTATACCAGAAGGATAAATCCCCGGCTCCTGATTATAGTTGGATGAACTAGAACTTCCATACAAAGCACGGGAGTCAAAATTGCCGATAGCATCATTACCGGTTTCACCATATCCTACTCTTAGTTTCAGCTGATTGATCCATTCCTGATCTTTCAGGAAGGCTTCTTCTGACATGTTCCATCCTGCAGAAATCGCTGGAAACCATCCAAATTTATTGTTTTTACCAAAACGGGATGATCCGTCATAACGCAGAACAGCACTTAACAGATATTTTTTCTGAAAATCATAGTTAACCTGTCCGAATACACCGGCTCTTTTGAAGCCAGTCCAGCTACCTGTACCAGCAGTAATGATAGCTGCAGACTGTAATGATCTGAACTGATAAGTTGTAAAACCAGTTCCTGTAACAGAAGAAATTTCTCTGTTGTCATATCTGTACTCCGCACCTAATAAAGCAGAAAGATTGTGGTCTTCAGCAAATGTTGTTTTATAGTTTAAGGTCTGGTTTGTAAGAAAATTACTGTTCTGTCTTTTACCAATTGTCAGGGATCCCTGAGAAGCCGCTCCACTTCGGGTACGCGGATCTACATAGCGTTCATCATCGATAATACGATAATCTATACCGTAGAATGATTTGAAGCTTAGTTTACTGTTGATCTGATAAGTAGCAGAAAAATTAGATACAAGGGCTTTTGTACGGCTTTGCAATGTACCTACTACACTTTCCTGTATAGGATTACGGTTAGAAGAACCCGGAAAGCCATCGATCGGCGCATTGTAGCTTCCATCTGCATTGTAAACCGGAATAAATGGCAAAATCATCGGCGCACTGTATTGCGGTGCTGCATATGCTCCTGTAGAACCATTACTTCCTGAAGTACCGTTTTGGGTAATTGTACTCAGGTTAATGTTTGTGGCAAGCGATAACCTATCGGTTAACTTATGGGTTAATCCCAATTTAGCCGTTGCCCGCTCAAAGTCTATAGACACCACATTTCCATCCGTCTTATTGTAAGATCCGGAAAGGAAAAATGTGGTTTTATCATTTCCTCCGCTGATAGAAAGGTCTGCATTATTGGTATGACCGGTTCTGAAAGCTGCTTCCTGCCAGTTGTATGTAGGCAATGCAGCAATCTCTTCGTCAGTCATATCAGCAGGAAAGCCCATCCCTGTCAGGATATCTGCTCTGTTTCGTTCAGGTGTACGTGTCGGATAACGATTGTTACGCGATTCCAATCTGGATTGAAAAAACTGCTGTGTATTCAGCATTTTCATCTCCGGCATTGGGCTGGTAATACCGTTATAATAATTGAGGTTTACTTTGGTTTTCCCGGCCTTTCCGGCTTTTGTCGTAACCAGCACAACCCCGTTTGCGGCCTGAGCTCCATATATAGATGCAGCAGCTCCGTCTTTAAGTACTTCTATGGACTCAATATCATTATTATTCAAAAAAGCCAAAGGGTTACTTGCGGTCTGTCCTGAAGAAGTAGAAGTATTGAGTTGAACCCCATCGACAATAATCAAAGGCTCGTTTCCGGCTGTAATAGATCCGGTACCACGGATATTAATCCTTACCGGTCCTCCGGGAACTCCGTTTGCTGCCATTACATTGACACCAGAAACCTGCCCTTGCATGGCCCGATCAAAGGACTGCACCGGAACATTTTCAATAGATTCCTTTTTAATCGAGGACATCGCTCCGGTAATAGATCTTTTTTCCTGAGTGGTGTAACCCGTAATGACTACAGCATCCAACTCGTTGACCTGTTCTTCCAGTGTCACCTCAATACCCGAGGCATCTCTTATAGTGATCTCCCGTGAAATATAACCTACAAAAGAAATACTCAGTACATCGCCGATTGCAGCACTTATCGAAAAATGCCCGTTAGCATCAGTCGACGTAGCGGCATCTTTTCCTTTGACGCGGATGCTTACACCAGGAGCGTACAAGGTTCCGTTTTCACCTTTAAGACGCACTCTTCCACTGATATTTTGCTGTAATCCGGTATTTATTCCGGAAGTTGGATCGTTGGTTTTGGTGCTGATTACAATATTTTCGCCCTGTAGTTTGTAGGAAATAGGCTGTCCCTCAAAACAGGCTTCAAGTGCGTCTTTTACGCTTACATTATTCAGATTTACAGTCACTGGTCTGGATTTTTCCAGGAGACGTTTCGAATAAATAAAATTATAGGATGTCTGCTTTCGAATAGATTCGAAAACCTCTCTGATGGAGGCATTTTTTGTATGGAGGTTAACCTTCTGCGCATAACTCACTGAAGAATAAGCACTCACAATACAAGAAAGCAGAAAAATAAAAATAAGATTAATACGCATAAAGGCCTTCTTATAGTTCTTTATTTTCATAAATTTGGTATAGGGTTATAAGTAATAGTAATTGTTCAATAAAAAGCGAATAACCTGACAATTATCTACAGGGCATTGTTGCGAGCAATGCTCTGTATCTTTAATTATCGGTCTATGGGTAAATATCTAAGCCATAACGATAATCCTCCTTCCTTCTATTCTGAATTTAACTTTTCCGGTCAATTCCAATAACTTAAGTACTTTGGCGGGATTCTCATATTTAGAGACGACTCCTGAAAATAGTTCTTCCGTTATCTTGCCCTCGTATACGACATCTACATCATACCAACGGGCTACCTTATTCATAATTTCCTGAATGGATTCTTCCTCAAATCTGAAGCTCTTATTTTTCCATTCATCCATATTTGATACATCTACTTCGTAAACCTGAATACTCTTTCCATCTTTAGAAACCAGTGCCTGTTGACCTGGTCGTAAGATATTAGAACTATAAGCGGTATTAATTCTGATTTTACCGTTTACTAAAGTGGTGCGATTTGTACGGTCCTGAGGATAGGCTGCTACGTTAAAAGAAGTTCCCAATACCTCAATAGTCTGTGATGACATCCTGACCTGAAAAGGAATATTTTCATTTTGTTTATTTTGAACATGTGTCACCTCAAAGAAAGCTTCTCCTGATAATTTTACTTCACGCTTCTCTGATCCAAACTGAACAGCATACTCTAATTCGGATTCGGCACCTAACCACACCCTGGTACCATCAGAAAGCCTGACTTTGTACTGCCCGCCTCTGGGCGTCACTATGCGATTGGTAGGCTGCACATCCGACACGGCAGAAGAGGAGCTGTATGAAATCTCACCATCTGCTGATTTCAAAATACGTAAACCATTAATATCCAATGATTCACCATTCTTCAGCTCTTCCAATGCTATATGCTTTCCATCGGCTAATTGTAATATAGCCTGATCTTTTCCGGGAGAAATATCTTTGCCGGCTCTGGTCAATTGATCTTCCTGCTGAACAGGCTGGGAACTGATCGTAAAGTACAGAGCTATTGCACTACAAAAAATAAATAATACAGCTGCAGCCCAGTAATGGGAAGGAAGATTTTTGAGAAAAGATTTGCGAAGTGCAGGTTTAAGATGCTGATGTGAATGTTTAAATTGTGATAAAGACTGATAGTCTGCAAAATACTGCAGTTTATTTAGGCTTTCTTCCCGGTTATTCTGATCTGCAAGTCGTTCAGCAAAGAGCCGGTTTGATCCCTCATTACTGATCCATTCTTCCAGCTCCACAAGTTCCTCCTCACTGAGAATTCCTTTCCTTTTACCGGTTAGTAAATATATTATTCTATACTGATTTTCCATCTTCACTGTTAATACGACGCACTTCTCCTATCGTACTACTCCCCCATGAAAAAAAAATTACAATTTAAACAGAAAAAGGAAAAAGAGATACTTATCCGGATGATTGATAAATAGTTTTCTCAATATTTTAAGGCCTTTGGACTTTTGATTCTTTACGGTCTGTACACTGATATTAAGTTGTTCTGCTATTTTTTCATTCTTCACTCCATCAAGATAACTCAGCTTAATAATTTTACTGCACTGGACTGGTAGATTATTAATTTCACGATAGATTTCGGCCATATATTCCACGTATACAACCTCTAATTGTAAGTCTTCTTCAGAAAGTTGGTATAAATAACTAAATTCTGCGTCTCTTTCTTTGGCTCTCCCACTGGTTTTTATGTAATCAAGACAGGCATTTTTGGCAGATAAATACAAAAAAGATTGTGCGTGAGCAGCATTATTAAGGACGATTTCATTTGTCCATAGTTTAGCAAATAAACTATTCACAATATCCACTGCCTGATCATCCACAAACTTAGAAGCAAAGTAGCACAGTGGAGCAAAATAAGTCAGATATATATAATCAAAATCCGACTCCACTCCGGTGTTCAAGGGATATTCAACAAGATCTAAAGGTCTATGCTGCACACTCATCTATCAGTATTGCTTGTATATTCATAGTCAGGTATCCCCAATACGGGAGGCCTTAGAAGTTAGTAAGGTCTAAAAATACGATTTACAATTCATTATCCCTACAAGAAGGATTACTTTAGAACGGTTAAAATCTAGTATGTCGGATAACAGATTATCCGGGAGAAGTTCCATGTCTGTTTAACAGATATGGATAGAAACAGAAAAAAACATAGTATGAAAACAGATTACTCCTAACTATCCGAATTTACCTTTAATATAATTTTTCGTAATCTCATGGTTAGGATCATTGAACAGTTGATCCGTAGGTCCCTCTTCTTTTACTTCGCCCAGATACATAAATACAGTCTTATCTGCTACACGCTGAGCCTGTTGCATATTGTGTGTGACAATGACAATCGTATAATCCTCTTTCAGTTTAAGTATCAATTCTTCTATCTTAAGCGTACTCACCGGGTCCAGCGCAGAACAAGGTTCGTCCATCAGAATAACTTCAGGTCGCAGAGCCACTGTGCGGGCTATACACAGACGCTGCTGCTGTCCGCCGGAAAGTCTGGCAGCAGGCTTTTTCAGATCATCCTTAACCTCTTCCCATAAAAAAGCTTCTTCTAACGTACGTTGTATTACCGATTTATCATAAGGCAGGTTATTGATCTTGAGACCATAGGCAATATTCTCATATATACTTTTCGGAAATGGATTTGCTTTTTGAAAAACCATACCAATACGTTTCCTGACTTCCGTCACGGGCATATCTCTGTTGTAAATATCCTGTCCGTCCAGCAATAGTTTGCCTTCAATATGGGCATCCGGAGACAAGTCGTGCATTCTGTTAAAACTACGAAGTAATGTACTCTTGCCACAACCCGAAGGGCCAATCAGAGCAGTAACTTTATTGGCAGGAAAATCCACATTAATATTCTTCAGAATCTGTTTATTACCAAAGCTCAGGTTGAGGTTGTTAGCAGCTAGTTTATTAATCATTTTTTCTGTATTTATATCGGATATAGAATGCTGTAAGATTCATAAGGAAAACCACCACCACCAGTATCAAAGCTGTTCCGTAGGCAATAGGTCTGACTTCTTCAATAGCCTGATGTTGTGTAGACAACATATATAAATGGTAGGGTAAAGCCATGAATTCCTGATTCATATACCCGTTCGTTCCGTTTATGTAAAAAGCGGCTCCTGTAAACAGTATCGGTGCCGTTTCTCCTGCTGCACGCGAAAGCGTAAGGACTACTCCTGTAAGTATTCCCGGCATCGCTGAAGGCAGTACCACATCTTTTATACACTCAAACTGAGTTGCTCCTACTCCTAAAGCACCTTCTCTTGTACTTTGAGGTATACGCATCAAAGCCTCTTCCGTAGTAGTAATAATATAAGGTAAAGACAGCAGTCCCAATGTGAGACCTGCAGCCATCAGAGAAGTTCCCATATTTAATGCCTGCACAAATAACGCAAGCCCGAACAGACCGTAAATAATGGAAGGTACACCAGAAAGGTTACGGATAGCTGCCCGTATAAGACGAGTCAATACATTATCCTGTGCATACTCATTCAGATAAATAGCACAGCAAATGCCAAAGGGTATAGCAAATAATGCTGTTATAAGTGTTAGTAATACTGTACCAACAATAGGTGACAGTATCCCTCCTTTTGTCATGGCCTCCTTCGGAAGTGTACTGATAAAATCCCAGGATATTACACTCGCGCCTTTAGACGCTATTTCCCAAAGAATAATGACCAGAAAAAGACAGACCAGTAATGTACTTCCGAGAAGTGTCCCCCATTCGATAATTGGTGTCAGCCTTTTTAATTTAAACCCCATGATATTTTCTAAATCGGTTAATAAAAAACTCTCCAACCAGATTGGCAATCATTGTCATAAAAAACAAAACTGTGGCAATAGCAAAAAGGCCAAAATAATGAGTCGTCTGATAAGGAACCTCACCCATTTCTATGGCAATAGTTGCAGTAATTGTTTTCATCGAATCAAAGAATCCTGTTGGAAATGAAGAAGCATTACCTGTTGCCATAAGTACGGTCATCGTCTCGCCTATGGCTCTTCCAACTCCCAGCATCACAGCTGCTATAATTCCCGGTGCTGCCGCAGGAATAGTGATTTTCAATAATGTCTGCCATTTATTTGCTCCCATCGCATAGCTAGCCTCTTTATATGTCTTAGGAATGGCATGTATCGCATCCTCAGACACTGTAATAATAGTTGGTAATGCCATTATAGCCAGCAAAATAGCTCCATTCAGTGCATTTAAACCGTTAGACAGGCCGGCCAGTGAAGCAATCTCCGGTCCCAACACGACAATACCGAGAAAACCTATAACTACCGAGGGAATAGCAGCCAGCATTTCGATAGTTGGCTTTAAAATATTTTTTACCCGCTCACTCGCATATTCAGAAATAAAGGCCGCTGTGCAGATCCCGAGCGGAATGGCTATCGCCATCGCTCCAAAAGAGACCAGTGAAGTGCTGACAATGAGAGGCAGGATTCCATAGGCAGGATCGTTTGCTGTAGGATTCCACTCCATTCCCGTAATAAAATCCAACGGTTTGACATCTGCAAAAAAGGCAAATGCATTATAAATCAACATAAAGAAAATCCCGCCTAAAAGTGCTAACACTAAAAAACCTGTAGATTTGAAGATGATCTTAAACAAATGATCTATTAATAGTCTTTTCTTAAACCTCATATTTTAACGTTATTCTATAATGTAATATCCGGACGAACGGATGATAGCCTGTCCGTCTCCGCTTTTTTCAAAATCGATAAAAGGCTTTACCTTTTCCCATGACTCTTCCAGAACAAACTGGTATAGCGGACGCTGAAAGTAGTATTGACGTGTATTGATTGCTTCTTTGTCCAGTGGAGAAACCGCTGGTTCATGTAGTGTTTTTTTGATTTTAAGGATCTTCACGGGCTGTGCGGCATCGCTCTCCTGAGAAATATATCCGGCTCCTACGTATCCTATTCCTGAACGGTCCACTTTGATTCCTTCTATAATCTGTGCATTACCCGTCATTTCTTTCGCATTCGGACTAAATGAAATTTTGAGTTTCTTTTTGATAAACGAATAGGTTCCCGAGCTACTTTGTCTTCCGTAGATATTGATAGGTAAGCTCTCACCAGTAAGCTCTTTCCAATCCTTCATCTCTCCACTCATGATCTTAGCCAACGTTGCTAAATCTATCTCATCTACTGGAAAATCCTTGTGTACGACAAATGCAGTAGCATCTTCAGCAAAAGTAAGGGTTCGCAGCACAATCTTCTTGGATCGGAACAACTCTTCCTCTTCTTCAGTCAACGGGCGGGAAGAATTAGCGATATCGGCCTGTCTGTTCATTAATGATGCTATCCCAAGACCGGATCCTCCTCCGGAAATAGCAATATGGAAGTCTTTATCTTTTTCTGAATAACGCTCCGCTAGCATTACAGCCAGATTTACCTCTGTATCAGACCCTTTCATTTTGATGGTTTTATCTCTGTTCTGACAAGAAGCAAAAAAGACCACTGAGAAAATCCAAACGATTAATTTTAATTTCATCTGTAGCCAAAGTTAATTATCCAGTATATCCCCAATGTTAACAAAATTTGAATTTAACATGAATAAAGAATTAGTTCTCATTAGCTTAAAAATGAGTGGAAACTAGTCTTGAAAATTAACCCAGACCAACTTACCTATGTATTCAACTCTAATCATGCAATACTTATATTTGCTGCAGTATATTAAATCAAGAATTTCAAGATGGAACAGCAATCACACTATTTTCAATTTGACAGCAATACAGAATGGGAAGATCTCGGACAGGGTGTCAAACGCAAAGTCTTTGGCTATATTGAAGAGCTGATGCTTGTCAAAGTTAAGTTTGAAAAAGGTGCTATAGGAACTTTACACCGGCATCCGCATGTGCAGACCTCTTTTGTAAGCGAAGGTTCATTTAAATATAGTATTGACGGTGAAGAAAAAATCCTGAATAAAGGTGATGCATGTGTGGTACCATCCAATGCGCTGCACGGATGTGAATGTCTCGAAGCAGGAGAACTTATTGATTCCTTTGCTCCTTATAGAGAAGATTTTGTATAATATATGATTCAGGAAGCTAAGGTATGTGCATTCCATACTTTTATGATTAAAACAAAAAAGTTAAATGGATTGTTAACACAATATAGTTGACTAATTATCTGACCACAAGTCTCATTCGAAAGAAATATAAAACAGAAGGGAAAATTATTTCTCCTGAATAGGATAATGGCATCCTTTTTGAATAGATGGAACAGAATTACAGATATCTGTAGCAATAAATGCAACAGATGGAGTGAAAAAATATTTTATACAATAAATACTTTAACATGAAAAGTACAATAGTAATGAGCATAATTGCTATCTCAATGAGTTTGAGTAGCTGTGGGCTATTCCAGAAAGGTGGCAAAACAATGGACAAAACAGAAACTTCATCATCTGAAGAGATTACCGGAAAAAAATGGAAACTGATTGAATTAAACGGAAAGCCTGTGGCAGATAAAGTCAATGGTAAAGAACCTTTTCTGCAATTGGATGCCAGTGAAAAACGTTACAGTGCAAGTGGAGGATGTAATGGTATAGGTGGTAGCTTTACCCTATCTGCCAATAACCGTATCAGCTTTTCGCAAGGCATGTCCACAATGATGGCTTGTCCTGATATGGATATCGAACAGGGATTAGGTCGTGTATTTACAACTGCAGATAATTATACCCTAAAAGATGGTATTCTGTCTTTAAACAAAGCGCGCATGGCACCGTTAGCGAAATTTCAGGAAGTAAAAGAAGGAAGTTCGTCCAAAGAGCAGGCACTGAACGGAACCTGGGAGCTGGATTATATTTCCGGACCACGCATTGCATTTGACGGATTATATCCTAATAAAAAACCGACTATCACATTTGATACGGCAAATAAAAAGGCAAATGGCAATAGCAGTTGCAACAACTACAATACTACCATTAAAATAGAGGGAGCTAACCTTCATTTTGGTCCTGTAGCATCGACAAAGATGGCCTGTCAGGGAAGTGGTGAGTCTGTGTATTTCAAAACTTTAGAAACAATTACGAACTACGATATTCAGGATAATACCCTGCATCTGATTATGGGAGACATTGCAGTAATGCGCTTCCATAAAAAGTAAATCCTAAGATTAACATATGTAATAAAAAGGCTGTCCTAAAAATTTGGACAGCCTTTTTTCGTATCATTCCAGTCCCCTTTCCTTTTTTAAGTAGAACCTGTTCCGACATGTCGGAAAGGTCAGGAAGAGGTTCTCAGCTTGTAATATCAACCTCTCTGCCCTTCGGGCATCTCTCCTCTAAAAGGAGAGAATTGTAATAGCAACACGAATACAGGAGTCATTGTCTCTATCTGACTTTATCTATTCAAACCTTATAAACTTTATCAACCTTTCTGGCCTTCGGGCAAATCTCCTCTAAAAGGAGAGAATTAAAATAGCAACACGAATACAGGTCGTTGTATCTCTCTCCAATTTTGTCCTCTTCTAGCCTTATAAACTTTATCAACCTTATCAACCTCTCTGACTTTATCTATTCAAACCTTATAAACTCTATCAACTTCTTATAGACATCTCTCCTATTCATCACAAAAATGTCATAGTCGTTTTTACATCGTATTTTATTTAGATTATTTCTAAATAAATGGCAATTATGCTTATATTTGCCGAAACATCAACCAACATGTGCAACAACAGGCACTCACTATTAACTTACATCCTGATTCATCAGCCCATATGAAAAAACTACTACTTTTTTCTACGCTGCTGTCTTTTAATAGCCTGTTTGTCCTCCCGCTTGAAGCTCAACAGGCTGGCGGACAACAGCAAAAAAAGACACAGACCAGTAATCAACAAAACCTCAGGGGTCATGTCGGACAATTTAAAGACCGTAGTCCATTGCCCGGCGCTACAGTCCAGATTCTTGAACTCGGTTTATTCACCAAGACCGATGCTTCCGGAAATTTCAGTTTCTCTAAAATACCTAATGGCAAATACACCATTCAGGTTCAATTTTTAGGTATGCTCGAAGTAGAGGAACAAATCTCATTACCTTCTGATCCACTTCAGTTTTTACTAAAAGAAAACAGCATTACCCTTAAGGATGTTGTCGTCATCGCCAAAGAACAACGTAAAGATGGGGCCACATCTACGGTTATCTCCCGTAAGGCGATCGAACATATGCAGGCAACACATCTGGGTGAAGTACTCCAGCTCCTGCCGGGAGCTGTGGTAACCAATCCTGATTTTACAAATGTCAACAAAACAAGTATACGTCAGTACACAGGTGACCGGGCTTATTCGGGACAGAATACAAGCTCTTTGGGAACTTCGGTAATTATCAACGGCGCACCGCTGTCTAACAATGCCAATCTGCAAGCCATGAACACCGTAACATCAGGTGTATTAGCGGCTTTTTCGACTTCCAGCGGAATGGGAACCGACATGCGACAGCTCTCTGCCGACAATATTGAATCCGTAGAAGTCATTCGGGGTATACCGTCAGTAGAGTATGGTGATCTGACCTCCGGAGCAGTACTGGTCACCACCAAAGCAGGGAAAGAACCTTTGCAGGTAAAAGCACGCATCAATCCCAAACTCACCCAATTCTGGGCCGGACAGGGTTTTGATCTGGGGGAGCGTAAAGGTAATCTCTTTGTAGATCTCGACTTTACAAAAGCCTATGATAAGCAGATCACTGCCTACTCTGCATATGAACGTATGAAAGGAACGGCTCAATACAGCAATACCTTCGGACAAGACCGCCCCATATACACAAATACTACTTTTTCTTTTGGCACCAATCTGGATGATACGAAAGTAGACCCGGATTACCAGGCAGAGCAGGTCATCAATAAAGCACAAAACTATAATTACGAATTCGCAACTACCGGTAAATGGAAGCTGGATCAGCGTTTTGCAAGAAACATTAACTATACACTTTCAGCCAACTATGCCTTTCAGAAAGGTTATCAACAAAGATTACAGACTCTGAGTGTTTCAGCAGTAAGTCAGGCTACCGAAGATATTACACAAGAGGTCAGTTATCTGCCTTCTACTTTTCTCAATCAGATGTGGATAGAAGGAAAGCCATTGAATATTTTTGCCAAATTGTCGGATGACTTCTATTTCAAGACAGGATCTGGTACACACCGTATCCTGTTAGGTGGAGATTATCGTCTGGATGCAAACTATGGCACAGGAAGAACTGTTGATCCTAACAATCCTTACCGCACCTCCGATCCTTTCGGTTTCAGACCACGGGCATTTAAAGATATTCCTGTTCTTCACCAAATGGGATTATATCTGGAAGACCGTTATTCTATGCAGATCGCAGATCGCAATCTGCATATACAGGCCGGTTTGCGCTGGGATCAGGTACAACCTTTTACCAATAATACCTTATCGGCTTTGTCCCCCAGAATCAATGCTTCTTTTGAAATTATTAAAAATCTGACCTTACGGGGAGGCTATGGTATTACTGCCAAATCACCAACTCTGCTTTACCTATACCCGGACCGGGCCTATTATGACGCTTTCAGTCTCAACCATTATAAGGAAAACCCTGCTGAAGCTCTTGCTCTTGTTACTACACGTGTTTTTGACACCTCTAATCCGGATTTGAAAATGACAAAAACCAGCAAAAAAGAAATAGGTCTGGACTTTTTCAGCGGGAAAAGACGTTTTTCAGTAAACGGATATTACGAACAGACAAAAAACGGATATGAGATGAATACCAATCTCAATAGTGTCCAGTTTGTTGGCATACCTATCTATACGGTACAATCTGCTCCGGCGGGAAGCAAACCGATCCTGAGTCCAGACGTAACCACTTCAACATTTGTAGCGACATACAGTTCTCCAAGTAACAATAATGACATCCTGAATAAAGGTATAGAGTTTGATTTTGACTTCGGAAGGTTTGATAACATCCGTACTTCTTTTGTATTGAACGGAGCCTATCTTTCTACAAAATCAATGAGTAATACTCCATATATTCTGTTGCAGAATGTAGCCAGTCAAACCCCAACCCGTATAGGTGTATTTGAAGCCAGAGGAATGGAGCAACAGCGTTTTGTAACGACATTAAGGGCCGTCCATAATATTCCTGAACTGCGTTTTATTATTTCAGCCTCAGCACAGACCATATGGAAGGATCAGCATAAATTTGTCAACTATTCCAGCATTCCTACAGGTTACATACCCGTTGGCCAGGCCGGCAGTACTCCACAGATCATCAACTTTACAGAAGCAGAACGCAATGCTATTACTGAAGCAGACAGAGATATCTATCTCAGCCTGAATGACGGATATTTCAAAAGTGAAAGCTGGAAACCACTTTGGTTATTTAATGTCAAACTGACTAAAGAGTTTGCTAATAACATGGGCTTTTCTTTCTATGCGAACAATGTATTTAATCATAGACCTTTGGAAGCAAGCTCCCGTTATCCGCAGGAATACAGTAAGCGCAATATCCCAATGTTTTACGGAACGGAAATTTCCATCAAATTCTAATACGACATGAAAACAAGCGTATCCACTCCACACATAACAGGTTTCTCATCTCAAGCAGATGATCAGAAAACAACATATAAACGCATGAAAACTAAAAGTATATTAATCCTTTTAGCGGTATTCAGCATCTTTACCGCCTGTCGTAAAGATTACTATGCCTATACAACAGTAGATTACAGTTTTACAATTCAGTATCCCGAAGAGTATAGTAAACAACTTGCGGATAGTGTCAAAATCAATCTTAAAAATACTATTACAGGGGCGACGCAGGAATTTGTCTCTGATGCTCAGGGACGTGTGTCAGCAAAAGGTATTACACCAGGTGTATATACAGTCACAGCAAGTAAGCAGGTTAAAGCAGAAGAGGCAGAACAACTGGTCGGAATACGTGAAGAAATCTTCTGTAATGGAAGCATCCCCACACTTCGTATCACCGAATCGGCTAACAGTGCAATTCGTTTAGTCGGCAGTCAGGCGGGAGGATTTGTTATCAAAGAGTTCTATTATGCGGGCTCCAAAACTCCTTCCGGCACAAATTACCTCTATGATGGTTTTATCGAAATCTATAATAACAGTACCGGAGATCTGTATGCAGACAGTCTGGTTATCGGAAATACCAAATCGGCTTCATCTTCTGTATATGGTTTTCTGCCGGATAAAAACAATGTATATATTGCACAGGCCTGGATGATACCGGGCAATGGTACAGAACATCTGGTCAGACCGGGCGAATCTGTGGTCATCGCCATCACAGCGATAAACCATAAGACAGACCCCAATGGCAATCCTAATTCACCTGCCAATCTGGGGAAAGGTATTGCTGATTTCGAAACATATTTTAACCCTACCGGGACCAATACACGCGACACCGACAACCCGGATGTACCGAATATGATCCACCAGTTTGCGAACACAACAGCAGGATTTGACTGGAATATAGGTATAAACGGAGCCGGACTTATTCTGTTTAGAGACAGTCAGGTCGCCAGTTATCAGACCCTTACAGAACCCAATGTCAGCGGAACTACCCGCTATCTGCAGGTACCTGTAAAAGCGATATTGGATGGAATAGACTGTGTAGGCAATTCGACCATTACAATTGATAAAAAGAGAATTCCGGAAACAGTAGATGCCGGATTGACTTTCGTCGGATCAACTTATTCTGGTAAGTCTGTAATCCGTAAAGTAAAAAGCAGAATCAATAACAGAGCTGTTTTGATGGATAGCAATAACTCTTCTACAGATTTTATAGTAAATGATAACCCCACTCCCAAAACAATAGCACAGTAATATGAAAAAGAACCTATTCGCAAGCCTTTGTGTCCTCATCGTAACGGGACAAATGGCGACCGCACAGACTGTGCCTGCATATGATTATTTTAAAGCTAAGGATGCATTGAGCAAAAGTCCCAATGCAGCACTTCTCCGTTACACTATACTCCCAGTCGAAGGGGAAACACAGCTTGGAGCCTATTATCAGGCCGGTGATCTCAGATATCCCTTTTCAGCAAAGGAAAGCCAGGGCATCAACTTCAGCACTTCACGTTATCAACGGCTTAAAGAATGGACATATTATGGTCAATTTGATTTCCGGACGACGAAAGATAAACAAATGAACATGACAGCACATACGGATCCCTATCGTGATAATCCGTATCAGCTGATGGATTCTCTTTCCGGGGACTGGAAAAAGCAACATTATGATCTTCGTTTGAAAATTGCCTCACCGGGATTTGCTGATGATCGTATGAATGCAGGTTTGGATGTACAGTACAATTTAAAAACCGGAGCCCGCCAAAAAGATCCCAGGTCTCTCGATAATTCCAGTACATTAAATTTATCACCGGCACTGACTTATAAGCTATCGGAAAACCAACTGCTTGGACTGACTGGTATCTATAGTTTCTATAAGGAGGAAGTCGAAATAAGAACTATAGGGAATTTTCAGCAGCATTATTTATACAGATTACTGGGTGCCGGAGAATACCAGATGAGCACACCTTATATTATGACTGCCGGATATAACAGAACTTACAGAGGTCATTCTTTTGGTGGCGCTGTTGATTATGTGTTTAACACTGATCATATAAAATGGTCAACTACTGCCGGATATCGTAGTGGATACGAAGATGCTATAGACGGAACAACATATATACAACAAGCGGGGAAACATCGCTATCAGGAATATCAGGCCTCTTCCTATTTGGATTGGAAAAAAGGAAAATATGCGCATCAGGTCGCATTGGAGTGGTTGCTGAAAGATATGGAAAACACCGAATATCATCAGATTCAAAATGCGGATACCAAAGCGTATGAAACGGTATATTCAAGCGTAATGAGTACCATGCTTCGGAATAAAAGTACACTTTCCTACCTGATTAGCCATGACAGCCCTGCAGGGCTTACTGATTGGTGGCTCAAAACTGCGGTAAGCTATCATAGTCTGGACAACCGATATGCCAACCCGCAAAACAAACAGATCGTAGATAAACTGAATCTTGCCGTGAGTTTTGACAAGACGTATGCAAAAGAAAACAGAAAAGGATTTGCCTTCCAATTGAGTTCTGCATATGACTTGTTGCTAAGCGATGCATTGCTTTACACAGATAAATCATATTCCACTAACTTTGTGGCGAAAAACGTTTTTATCCCGGCACATCAGTTTTATAGCGTCAATACATGGACAAACTCGGCGAATGTCAAATATACCTTTGGAGCATTCGGAAAGAAGAGCAATCAGCTATATATCAAAGCCAGTGGCTGGCTAATGAGTGCTATGGGTGATCAAGGAGATATCCGCAAAGGAGATAACCGCTATCTGACTCAATTGTCTGTCGGATTGATAAGTCTTTAATAACAGAATAAAAACATTAGAAAGAATAAACATGATAAGATTGAGAAAAACACTTCTTTCCCTAACCTGCCTGTCACTGGTGGCAAGTAGTTACGGACAAGAGATAATCAAACCTTCCGTTTCCTCCAAAACCAGTTTTGCCATAGTCGTTGACCAGAAGACGTTCAATGCGCTTAAACCTGAATTAATGGCTTATCGCCAATCTGTAGAACAAGATGGATTAGGCACTTATATTATTGCTCACAACTGGGAAAAACCGGAGCAGATACGGGAGCAGCTGCAACAACTCCGTAAGACTAAGCAACCACTGGAAGGCACTGTACTTGTCGGAAATATCCCTGTGGTGATGATTAGGGATGCACAATATCTGACTTCGGCATTCAAAATGAATCAGAAAATCCGTTGGGACAAATCTTCTGTTCCTTCTGACAGATATTATGATGATCTGGATCTGAAACTCAACTTCATAAAACAAGATACCGCAAGTGAACGTAGCAATTATTTTTATTACAGTCTGGATGCTACTTCTCCGCAATATATTGAAATGGATATTTATTCAGCCCGAATAAAGCCTCCTGTTGAAAAAGGCGAGAATCCGACAGATAAAATTAAGGCTTATCTGCAAAAACTCGTGAAGTTGCGTAAAGTCAGCAACCCGCTCAATGATATGATTGCTTCTACAGGTCATGGTTATAATTCAAATTCTCTAAATTCCTTCTCGGGAGATGTACTGGCTTTGAAGTCACAGTTTCCATCGCTCTATCTTCCCGGTAATTCTATCAAGTTTCTAAACTTCCGTAATGCGGATTTTATGAAGTTCAATCTGTTACGCGAACTGAAACGCGAAGGACTGGACTTTGCATTTATGACAGGCCACGGTACTCCTACCCTGCAATTGATCAATGGCTATCCCCTTGCTTCCAATCCACAGCCTTCGATGGAAAATGTCGGAAGGTACCTTCGCTCAAAGGTCAGATCTGCTAAAGAAGATGGCAGAGATGTGGAAAAGGTTAAGGAAGGATTCAAAACATCTCTTGGGGTTTCTGATAAATGGATGAACGATGCATTTGAGCAGGCTGTTATTGATTCTGACTCCGTGTTTAATGATAATCTGGATGTACAGATCTGGGATATCCGGGATGCCGGTATTCAGGCTCCGCTGGTCTATCTCAATTCCTGTCTTACAGGCTCATTTCATCTCGACAATTATCTGGCAGGTTATTATCCCTTCTCCAATAATAAAAATATAGCCGCTATCGCTAACAGCGTTGGAGTATTACAGGATCTTTGGCCTGCTGAACTTATGGGAACGCTGCAACACGGAGTACGCATAGGAAACTGGTTTAAACATATCGCTTATCTGGAGACTCATATTCTTGGAGATCCTACTTTTCATTTTACCTCCTCCAGAAGCAAAGAGATCAATGAGGCTATTAGTACCGTAGCAAAAGCAACTTATTGGAAAAATCTGCTTAAAGAGCAGGATGCTGACCTGCAATCTCTGGCATTGGTATACTTACAAAAACAGCTTCCTGAAGCAGAAATGTCAGCGCTGTTGAAATCTATTTATTTCAGTTCTCCTTTTGAAACTACCCGTATGCAGGCCTTTGCTTTATTAAGAAAGTATGAGAATGAAGCCTACTTTTCGGTCTTACATGCTGCACGTCAGGATTCGTATGAATTTATCCGAAGAATGGCGGTGTATGACCTTGGGGAATTCGGAGGTGATGATTTTGCCAAAGATCTGATTGCCTTTTATGTCAGCGATCCACATTCTGAACGCATCAACTATCGTCTTCGTACAAATATGACTTTCTTTAATCCGGAATTGCTCAAAACCGAAATCAACAATCAGGTAAGTCAGAATAAAGGAATCAATAATGCATCCGCTTTAAGTGCACAATTGATCAAAGATATTGATTATAACCAAAGTAAGGTCGATAAGATGCAGGCCACTATTCTGGATAAGAATACGGCGGAGAAAGAGCGTCTGGCTGAAATTACAACCTTAAGACTTTACCGTTATCATCGTGTGGTACCTGCAGTTCTGAAAGTAATTGAAGATGCATCCGAATCTGAAACTTTGCGTATAACAGCTCTGGAAGCCATGAGTTGGTTTCCACTGTCCTATCAGCGTGAAGCGATCTTCCGTACCTGTGACGTCTTGCTACAAGACAGCAAAGTACCTCCTGCTGTAAAGGAACAGGCATTGAAGACCAAACATGTCATGAAAAAGGAATCCATTTAACATAAAAAAATGCTGCAGTCTTTAATGAACTGCAGCATTTTTTATATCAGAAGACTTATCTTAATGACCGTGCGAATGTCCCATATCAGCCGGGTTGATCATAATGTGAGCTTTATAACTTCCTTCATCCATTAACCATGGAATACCGGGAACTGTGGGCTTAGTCGCCAGTCCAAGATCTGCAGCTTTAGCATAAGGCACATACAATACATATCTGCGCTTAGCATCTGTCATTTCTCCGGTTTCTTTATCCAGCTTGTCTAATGAACCCCAATATGCGTACAACATCGTAGGTTGCTGAGGTATGACCAGTTTGCCCGCTTTAAACTCTTCTTCTCTGATCTTATCCCGCTCTTTTCTTTTTCCTTCTGCAATCAGCGCCCGTCCTCTGGCCATAAAAGGCTCAAGACTTTCAGGGTAAGCATAAGCGTAAAGCAAAGGCAATTTGTAATCCGGAGCCAGACAGATATATCCGTTGGAACCTTCCCGAAGGACTGTAAACTTACCATCTTTGTCGTAGCCATATACCTTGGCTCCTTCTCTGAATTCTGTAGGTGCAGCCTGTACCGCAATTCGAACTTGTACATCAGCAGGCAAAGGCTCACGAACAGGTTTTTGCTGGGCATTTACAACGATTCCCGATGTAAGGGCTATTAATACTAAAGCAATTAGTTTTTTCATTTTTACTTGATAAAGGTTGTATGTAGATTCATTCTAAACAAATATACAGCTTTTTCTTACGGTTTTCACATCAACTTATTGCAAGATTCCGCAAGCACCTTTAATTGTACCCGACTGCATTCAAATTACTTTATCTCTACCAGAATTTTCACTTCAGACGGATTGGAGACTAAAGCCTCAAAACCTTTTGAAACAATTTCATCCAATCCGATTTTGCTTGTCACCAACTTTTCTACCGGCATACGTCCGCTATCAATCATCGCGATGACCTGAGGAAATATATTGCGATAGGCAATGATTCCTTTTATAGTAATCTCTCTGACCACCTGATCATAGGCACTGTACTCTACCGGTTTTCCAAACAGCGCTACCAATACAGCCGTTCCACCATTTCGCAGACTGGCAATCCCGGTCGAAAAAGAAGCCTGCACTCCCGCAGCGTCCAAAAACACATCTGCTCCAATTTCTGTAATACGTCGAATCTGAGCAGGAATATCCTGATCAGCAGCATGGATTATGGTCGTCGCGCCGATATCTTTTGCTTTCTCTAGTCGCTTTTCAGATATATCCGTCACGATCACTTTAGCAGCTCCTGCTGCTATAGCTGCCTGTACACATAGTAATCCGATGGGCCCTGCTCCTGAAACTAACACAGTCTGCCCCATCCGGAGCCCGCTTTGCAATACGGCATATACAGCCACTGCTGCGGGTTCTACCAGCGCACCCTGTTCGAAGCTCATGCTATCCGGAATTTTATGAACCATGTAATCTTCCACAACTGTATATTTTGCAAATCCTCCGTTAGAAGTCAGACCGACAAAACCAAGAGGCTCGGAAAGATTATATTCTCCGTTTGCAATAAACGGACTGTCAAAATTTTTAAAAATTGGTTCTACAACTACACGATCTCCTTTCTTCACACGGTTTACCCCTTCTCCTACTTCTTCTACAATTCCGGAGAATTCATGTCCTAAGGTCGTGACACCTATATGTCCGTTAAGCGGGTATGGTTTTTCTGAGGGAATTAATTGCGGACCATGCACATACTCATGCAGATCAGATCCACATATACCGGCATATTGTACGGCGATCTTTACCTGTTGTTTACCAGTAACAGGAATTTCTGTGTCTTCTACTCTGATATCTTTGGCAGCATGCCATCTTGCGGCTTTCATTGTACTCATCTTCTTTATATTTAAAACAGTTACTGAATAACCTGTTTTATACAGGTTTATTATCTTACTATAAAGATCGTTAGTATTGCTTCCTTAAAAAGTGACCGTTATCAGCTTCTTATGTGTTTCTGATAAGCATTAATTGACTTTGAAGGAAAATACATTTTCATACCCTGCAATCTCCGGAGTCATTTTTTTTGAAAAGGAACATTCAAAATGTCCCCCTATGTGGCCCCTTTGTCCCCCTTTTATACTGCGCTAAAACTATAATTTTGATAATGAGGACGGTATAATCCGAATTATCGCACTTGCAATTGATTTTTCAATAACGTAAAAACATAGAATTATGAACTACAACATTGTAATGGGTACTGACAACAAAACCTTAAATCCACTTGTCAAACAGGTTTATCAAAAAATCTATCCTAATATATTCACGGGCAGTAAAGATATTTCTTCCGAATTATTCCTTGCCGTATCCTATGATATTAATGAATCCCCAACAGTCGATCTGTCACAGCGGGTCAAATTAAAAAAAGAAGATTTCCAGCAATTTAAGTCAGCAGACCTATTGGAAGAAGAATTGTTTCTTGATGCTCATGAAGAGAATTTAATTCTGGATATGGTTTCAAAAGCTACTTTTCAGGCTTATTTCCCCAATATTAATCTTAGACTGACACTAAAGGATACTTCTCTGATAAGCCTGAATATAAAAGTAACCGCCAATGTAACTATAGATACCTCTATTGAGGGAAAACAGAACTATCTGACAGCAACTATACTGACAGCAGATCTGGAAATCAAAGAAGAGCAATATAAAAAATATGTAGATAGTCTGAAAAAGTATGTTATCCCTATCCTGATTCTGGTATTAAATACAGAACTTCTCAATAAAATAAAGTTACCCGCACTGACCTTTAAAGATGTCACGGTGAGCTTACCTATACCTGTTGTTGAAAAATCCTTTGTGACAGCTTACTCTTGTATAGGAGCCCGGCAACCAGACACATATGCTCCACTTAACTGGCCTGTTGAAACTGTATTTGCAGGAGTAGACAGTACTGCGATAGAAACAATGGCAGCTATACCTTTTCCCCTGAAAAAAGAAAATGAATTTTCATGGAAGATCATAAGCGGTCATGTATTGGCTCAGGTATTCAATCCCAGATCTTTTGTTATTCAGTCAGACGGCAGTATTGAAGGAAAGATTGACACTGAATTATTAGCACAGCTGACGCTAAAAAAAGCTTTTATTAAAATATCTTTCGGACCACATGGAAAAGCAACTATAAAAGCCACTTTTAAACCTGTTATTCATAAAGGGAAACTATTGCTAACCGTCAAAGATCTTAATATTCCTAAACTGGATATTGACTTTGGTATTGCCAAATGGGCTGAATATTTGTTAAAACCACTGAGTATAGGACTGAGTATCGCGCTCAATGGGGTATTTCTTCCTCTGGTATCAGCCATATTAAGACAGATTGAAATTCCGATTATGCAATTTCCGACTATTTCATTTGAGATCAAAGGCATGACTTTTAATATTGATATTATTGAAGCTAAAACCTCAAAACTCGATAAGCTGTTGCTGATCTCGGGGATACCAGCTGTTAAATGATATTACCGTGATCCCGATTATGCAAGAATCTTATCGGCTTAGGTCCTGACAGGATTCTTGCAACCTTAAATTACCATGTACTGATCTTTGCCAGAAGTGACCTGATCTCCCGGACAATGAGATCGGCATCATTCACCTGTACAATATGTCCGCTATTCTGTGCGATAACAAGATGGCTGTCTGCAGACCAGGAAAGCATATCATGATGCAGTTCGCTGACAAGAGTTTCAAAATCCTGTCTAGCTTTTTCATTTTCAATGGCACCCGACCATATTTTCGGATTTCCCATGATTACGGTTAACGGAATATTTCCGAATTTGCCGGAGTGCTCAGCCATTTCAAAATTCAGTACATCATTCTTCGCCTCTTTAAATACCGCATCGTATGATTTGTAGAAATAATTTTTAAACTGTGTTTGAAACGGATGATCCATCGGGATTTCAGGAGACACCTGTGCTTTGGAGAATATAAGTCTGAAAATTCCGGTTTCCACTCCTGCGGTTACTGCCCAGTGAGGAGGTTGAGAAAAAGCCTTCAACACTTCTGGAGAGGATTTTTTCATTTGCAAAGGATGAGCCCCTTCTACAAATACAATTCCAGCAATATCTTTTCTGTGTTGATCTATAAATGAACGCAGGTAAATAGCCCCCATAGAATGTCCGACCACAATATAAGGTTTTGGACAGTGTGTTTTCTCCAGCAGTTGATATAGTTCATCAGATATAGATGTATTGGTCTTTGCGGTATCTCCGGCTTCGCTTAAGAAAAAGCCACTTCTGTCGTATGCCAGTGTCACGACCGAATCCTCTGCCAGTTTCTGCTGTACATCTCTCCAGTTAAAATGATCGCTCGCCAGACCAGACTCGAAAACTACGGTATAATTTCCCTTACCCATTTTCACATAATGAATATCATGTCCGTTGATCTGTTCAAATGTACGGCCGGTACGAATATCTTTTTCAAGCCGCCAACGCGAATATTGTTCAAATAATATACCCACAACAATCAGAATAAGCACGACAACCAGCGCCCACTTAAAGAATAATCCGGAAAACTTAAGCAACTTCATATAATTATTTTTTAGATATATGTTAATAAAAAGGATCATCGCTGATCTACGCAGATTTCCAAATTTAACAGAATGTAACGACTTGAGATACAGGAGAGAAAATATTAGACATTTCTGTGGCATACCATCCTCCTGATATACCGTATATTGCAAATAACATGTTTATCTACAAGTATAATTAACTAGTAATATGGGTGAAAATAATTTTGATGAAATTATTCGACGTTCTTTGGAACTAAGAAAGAGTTACCACAATCTGGAAGTGCAAAACCATGGAAGTGAATGGACAATAGAGGAAGATGCATTGGCTTATCTGACAGATGCTGGTTTGGTAGGCAGAAATATTACGTCTCAGCAGCAGAGATGGCCAAAAAGTAATTCGGCCTCCGAACTGGAACATAAACTGGGTGAAAATATCTGGTGGCTGATCGTACTGGCTAACCGAAGTAACATCGATATCAAAGATGCTGTTGAAAATTTTCTGACTAAAACGGAGAAATTGGTTCGTTAAGCAAAATGAATACTGCAGTTGTGGGACATAACTTACCAAGAGTGTTTATCCTCGTGGCAAGTTAGTTCTACATCCATTCCCATACGCTTTTATAGGAATCTATGGATTCGGCATATTGGATCATACCGGCATAAAAAGGGTGCTGGCCTATTGTAGAACTGTCACCGATAATGACCAGTTTGTATCGGGCGCGGGTCATCGCTACATTCATACGCCGTATTTCATTCAGAAATCCGATCTGACCTTCGGCATTGCTGCGTGTCAGTGAAATATAGATAATATCACGTTCTTGTCCCTGAAAACCATCTATTGTTTGCACTTGGATAGGCACAGCGGTTTCCGCCCACATTTCACTCCCTATCAGCTCTTTGAGTAACATTACCTGTTGTCTGTAAGGGGAAATCAGACCTATCTTTGGGAACTGATTTATGTGTTCATCCCTTTTAAATGTTGTTAAATATTGTTTTAAATGACGAATCAGGAAATTAGCCTCTTCAGCATTTGAAATGGCCGTATCTTCCTGCAATTCATCAAATCCTGCTCCGGCAGTATCGATAAACAGAAAAGCCTTATCTCCCGGTATAAGCTCCTGTTGTGCTATTAACGGTTCTGCAAATAAGGTATTATTATAAAGGGCTGCTGATGGATATTGCATAATATCCTGATGCATACGGTACTGTTGCCGCAGCAGACTCACATTAGATGGATAGGCATAAACCAGCTTTTCCATAAGTGTTTCCTGAAATGCCTTTACCAAAGAATCTTTAGATTTAATAGTCGGAGGCAACTGAAGATGATCTCCGGCAAGAATAAGCTTGTCAGATTTTAAGATAGGAATCCAACAGGCGGGTTCCAGAGCTTGTCCGGCTTCATCAATAAATACGGCTGCATATGTTCTGTCCTGGATAACAGAATGGTTGGAACCTACAAGAGTAGCAGTAATAACCTGTGCCTGATCCAGAATATCATTCTGGATATATTGCGCAATCTGTTCCGCTTCTTTCATGAGATTCTTTGCTTCCTGAAAGAGAGCTTTACGTTGATCACGTTCGGCTTTTCCAAAGTTTCGTTTATACTTCTTAGCCATATCTCTAAAAACATCCGCTTTTTTCCGTATTGTTTTTAATTCCTTTTGCATAGGATGACTTTCCAGTTTTCCATCCAGGGTGAGCTCATGCAGCTGTTCGGATACTTTTACAGGATTACCAATGCGTACGACCTTCACACCTGTTTCATGAAGTTTTTCTGTCAGCAAATCTACGGCTGTGTTACTGGGTGCTGTGACCAGAATCTGATCCGGATATTTCTGCAGAAGGGCTTTAATACCCTGAACCAAAGTAGTGGTTTTACCTGTACCCGGAGGACCGTGTACAATGGTAAGGTGTGGCGATGCTATTATCTGATTTACAGCTTTTAACTGATATTCATTTAATCCTGTAATGGAGTTGATTTGCTGATCAGAAACCGCATGATCATAATCATGAACCTGCTGATCAATCAGCAGATTGATAAGTGGCCCCATCCTCTTATCATCCCTGGCAGCATCAGCCCGTTTTAATGCCTTAAACATTTCCTGATAGCTGTTTTCATCAAACAGGAGATCTACACCAAGTTTTCCCGATCTTACCCAATCCGGTAATTCATCCACCCGTAGAGAAATTTTCATTTCATCTCCGTTTACATAGCCTATGATACCGGAAATCCGATCTGCTGAAGGATTGTGGTTAGAGAACAGAGCAACAGGCATCCCGTATCTGAACCGATGTGTCTGTTCATCCTTAACTGTCCGCTGGATTATAATCTGAATATAGTCTCCAAGTCCGATCTCTTCATTACGAATCATAATCGGATACCAGCACAAGCCTGCCTGTCTCCGTTTGGCTAAGGACTGGGTCTGTAAAAGCTGTTGATATTCTTCTTTATCGTGTTTTTGTTCTTTCTCTAATAAGGTAGCGAGCTCTTCAAAATATGTCATCTACAAAAGTTAAATTCAAAAATAGGCATTCGCAGACTACATATTAAGAGACTTTCTCATTTTTCTGGCAAAAGATTTAATTCAATACAGATCAGCAAATGCTATTCGCCTAAAAAGGCTTCCAGGTCATCTTCTTGTCCCAATCCAAATTTCTTCTTCAATCGGTACTTGAACATCCTTACGCTCTGTGGTTCTATATGCAGCACTTGTGCAATCTGCTTAGTGGTCATTTTGAGATAAAAATAGGTACAGTATTTCAGATCCAGTGGGGTTAATTTCTGTACCGCTTTATCACTTAACTTGTTGAAGAAATCAGGATGGAGCTCCTGTACCTGCATTTTAATTTCTTCAAAGTCCGTCTGTATCAGCATTTCTTCTTTGATCAGTTTTTGGATAAGTCTGGATTCTCCTGTTCTTATTTTTTCCTGTATCTGTTTGAACGTTTCGTTTTTACGGTCAATAATCAACGAATTAGCCAGAGCTTCCTTTTCCAATTGCTGCTTTCGGATGTCTAATAATTCCTGTTCTGCCTTTAAACGTGCCTGCTCTTCATGCTCTAATTTCAACAGCATCTGTGCTTGCAGTTCAGCATCCTCCTTTTCCTGTGCTAACTTTTTCTCCCGTTCTATGGAATACCGAAGCTTGAAGTGGTAGGAAATGAACATGAATATCAGCCCAATAAGTAATGCAAAGGCTATACCTCCATAAAGGTAGTTTTGCTTGCGGCGGAAATCTTCCCGTTGTTTTGATAGTTTCAGTTCTTGGTCTTTCTTTGTAGTTTCATATTGGACTTCCAGCTTTTGTGCATTGAAAAGCTGTTGCTCGTTGAAGGATTTCTTTAATAAATCTTCTGCTCTTTGCTGATAAGTTAACGCCACTTTTAGATCGTTCCTTCTACCAGCGAGTTCTGCAAGATCTTTATTGACGGCGTACTCCAATCTAAAAAAATTACCATTGGCATTCATCAATTGGCTCAGACCTTGCAGGAGATATTTCTCTGCAAGTGTAAAATTTCCCTGCTTTTTAGCGAAACCACTCTTAATTCCGAAAACGTTCATCCATTTTTCAGATGTGGCTTTTTTGTTCACCAATTTTTCTTCAACAAGCCCAAGGTATTCATAGGCTTTTTGTTCGCGGGTAGAAAGTTGTTCCGTTGAAAAATCCAGATAATAATTTGCGATATTTATGCAGGTAATTACAAAAGTATTTCCACTCACTTTTTCAGGATTTAGCTTTTGCTGTTCAAACGAATTATTCAGATAATAAAAACTACTATCAAGTAAGTCTTTATTTTTCTCCTTTTTATACCGCGTGAGATACATGCTTGAAATTCCATTGCTGATATTGACCTGCAGGTTGATGTTTTTTGCTTTTACGGCATAATAACGGGCTCTTCGGATATAATGCTCCATTTTATCACTATCATCCCATTTACTGTAAGCCCCATACAACAAATAGTTCAGATGATATTTGGTAGCAAGGTCTTCATCTGTGTTTTCAACCTGTTTTAAACCTTCCAGGGCATCTCTCACCACCGCATCCGGCATGTCCATCCTGTTATTTAGAAAAGCTTTGGCACGATAAGCAACCGCCAATGCTGTCTTACTTTTAGCTTTTTGAGCATTTTTCATACTCAAGTCAGCAAGCTTCTTGGCTAAAAGCAAACTGTCCATAGAAACATAGATGCCACTCTGGTAAGCATACAGATAGGCAAGATCAGCTGGTTTTTCGGTAATATTTATGCTGGAATGCAACAATTTACTAGCCTCCGATGATCGATTTTGTAATTGATATTCATCGAACTCATCCAATATCTTCTTTGTGGAGGACTCGATATGTTGTGCTTTTGCGGAAGAACAGAGCAAGAATATTATAATGTGATACAGGGCAACTCTCATTTTTACACTTATTTATATCTACAATTAGAAACAAAATAATGAAAAAAGCAGGCTATATCCCAATTGTTCGCTGTTAAAACACCTTATCTACAGACAAGGTAATCCAATGATTTTCAATTGTTTTTGTTACGTGTAGATACTTTGTATATACAGCAAAAAATCATGTAGATGCTATGTAAAGGATTAAACAGGTTTTATTTTCCGGTTATACCGATTTTTGATTTTATTGACAACTAATATAATTGTTATGAGAAGAATTTTTTTATTCGCATCAAGCATTGTTTTGCTGTTTGTATCCTGTAGTAAAGATAATGACAAACCTGAGTATGACACCCTGTCATTCTATGTACACGGTGCCGGAATACAGATGCTGCAGGATGAAACTCGTGCTATGTATATGAAAAATAAGCAAATTGTACAGCTTCCCTCTATATCAGGAGAATCGGCTATCGCATCGGATATTTATGTATCGGGTGAAGATGTCTATATCATCGGGGCAACAGTCGAGGTTGAGGATTATTCTTACACCCCCGTTAAAGCAGTACTATGGAAGAATGGTCAATTGCATGAACTCCATACCCCAGCTTCAAAAAGTGCAGTGGCGCAAGCTGTTTTTGTTTCCGGGAACGATGTATATGTGGCGGGACATTATGTGCCATCAGCTGAAAATGCCAAACGTCAGGCAGTCATTTGGAAGAATGGAGTAATAACCCAAATTGGCAACAGTAACATCAACACTCGATTGGAAGACATATTTGTGTCCGGAAGCGATGTTTATGTGGTGGGTTATGAAAATCAACAAGGAGGAATTGTATCTAAATATTGGAAAAACGGTGTAGAAAAGGTGCTTTCCAAAGCGGGAATAACGACATATGCTAAAAGCATATGGGTGGACAATTCGGATGTGTATGTAGTAGGTTATGCAGATGCCACCGGAGACCGAAGTATGAAATTATGGAAAAACGGTGTCCCAACCAATCTGATATCTGGGAAATCCGTTATCCGTGGACTTAGTGTCACAGTAGAGAATGGGGATGTGTATGCCACGGGCTACGAACAGGTAGGAAGTAATTACGTCCCCCGAGTGTTTAAAAACAATGAGCTACTTCCCATTCAGCACTCGAATAGCGGACATACATACGCTTTTTCTACACAGGTTGTAGAGGGGAATGTCTATGTATCCGGGCAACAAGATGAGAGCGGAGCATTGAAGCAACAAATTTGGGAAAATGGACAAGAAATTGAACTTTTGACTCCCACCGCGACGCAAATAGGATTGCAGTCTGTTTTCATAGTTAAAAAGGACTTAAAACCATGAAAACAGACCACGACTGTCTTAAACAAATGCTAAACTACATGCGTAATATTTTCATCATATTGGTGTACTGCTCTTTAGCATCTAATTCCTTTGGACAGACTAATCCTATCCAACAGGAATTTGTAATAAAGAGGCAACGCATTTTTGACAATGAAAAGATTTTCACTGCAGGTGAGATTCGGCAATTGGACAGTAATATAGCTCAATATTGGAAAAAGGAAGTTGCCGATATAGTTATTGTAACCATTGATGATCGACATACCACTAAAGAAAATTTTGACAATTATGTGCGTCAGCAATTGACAGGTTACGCATCGGGAAATTTGGACAAAAATAATGGTATTGTGATTGCGATCTCCAAAAAACTACGCCGGATTCGTATCGAAAACGGATATGGCATAGAAAAGGTTTTGAGTAACGCAGCTACCAAAAAAATCATTGATGAACAGTTTATCCCAAAATTCAAGGAAGAAAAATATTTTGAAGGCACGCTAAACGGGCTGAAAACGATTATCAGCAATGTAGAAAAAGTAATGAATGAAGAGGATTTTATCCATGTGTCATCTATCTTCACGCCTTCGATTTTTAAAAAGATAAGAGCTTTTGTGCTGGCAAATGGTGAGCCCCAAACATTCCGCAATCTGGACAGCAATAATCCTTCCTACAGCTTCACTTCGCTGGATGTGTTCCTCGGACCGTCGAGAAAAAATTCCTTTGTGCTGAAAGATTTTCGGGAAGAAGATTATTATGAAATGACCATCCGGGATAATGATAGCAGTTATTATCAGTTTATTTATTTTGAAGAGACTGCGCCTGAACAAACATTTATGCATAGGAAAATGCTACCCGGAAAAATCTACTGGTGGCATGCCGGCGATAAACTTCTTTCATCGGATGTATGGCCTTTACTCGCACAGATAGAGAACGAGATAGCTCAAAAATCAGTTGTGAATGAAGCAAAACCTTTTGACAAATATGACTGGATATTGAAACAGGAATTTCATCCCATGGAACATCGTTATGCAGATATTGAAAACAACGATACCTTGTCATTTGATGGGAATTGTTTTTCTGTCAATGGAAAGCAGGCAGGTACATTTCATATGAATCCAACCGATCGCATATTGTCATTGCAGTTAAAGGATGGGAAACAGCCTTCATTTGCTATTTTCAAGTTGGATCAGAGTTACAATTACCGCTATCTCTTCAATAAAGAAGGCCGAAAGCTTTACCTAGTTCCATTGGACGAGAGAGAGGAAAAAGACCTTATCTGTGTAGAGGGACGTACGTTACTGCTTAAAATAGTAGAACCATAAAAAGGATGAAGTTGGCAGATATGATAATCATATTTTTAAAAACTGATACTGTACCGAAAAACAAATGAAACCGCCATCTCCATTTCAAAAAACAGCATTAAGGCCAATACTGCACTTGTGGCCAAAGCAGCAGGATTAATCGAATGTAGAAGATGTCCATCTTTAGACAAAATTGATCCAAATAAAATTGATAAACCCTTATATACCAACAAACAAAAAGAAGAAATATGTTTTTTGTAATCACTAAAATAGAACAGGGATCTTACGAAAATGATAAGTTACAAAATCCAAAGAACCTTGGAAACCCAATGGTACTAGTTGTTTTCAGACAATTGACCAGAACCGCCATTTTTTCGGTACATTCCAAGAAAGCATTTGGAGAATTCTATGATAAAGTAACACAAAAGAAGATTGCACATCGATCCTGGACACCTGAAATGAAATCATTTGCTAATCAAAAAATTGTCCAGGCTCCAAAGCCACTCTTTATATTCAAACTCACAATTCTAGGTTGGATATTTATCATGCTTGTCATAACCACTTTTGCGCTGATTATCTATCAGGAAGTAAAGCCTCCCCTACCAAAATCGGCTGAATATGTGGCTATGGAGCAAGTTCCTGTAGCGGGAAACATTTACTTTGGACACTATGAAGTTTTTAAGGAATCTGGAGATCGTATCGCTTCGGATATAGGTTTTGGCTGGTTCAAGGTTGTCAAAGTGGAAGGTGACACATATTATATCGCCAAATCTATGCAGATGAACAAAACGCATAAGCCAAAAGAGGAACTGAATAGCACAGACTTTGAATCCGATGGCACTGCAACCACGATCACTGAACAGGCTGGCTACATGATCAATATGAAAGCTGTGGACGGCAAGATGGAAATCTATATCACGGACAAAAAATAATATGAAAACGAAACAAATAATGGGTATAATCGCATTCGTTATCGTTGGAAGTATTGGGCTTCTTATCTTTATCATATACGCTACGGTGAAGACAAAATCCACAAGCCTTAATAAGTACGAACCGTACAAAGAATGGGTGGGTAAGACGGTCACGATGAATAAGGAAACGATACTATTTAAAGACAAAATTCCGACTAACGACAACAGCGATTATCCATATAGTCTATTAGACAGCATGCATCCTCAATGGCGGTATGTTGATGAACGAAAAAGCATTGGTGATATCAAAGAGATAATGAGTTTTCCGACAGGTACAGTGGTGAAGTTGGAGAAGGCAATCCAATACACCAACGGTGTGTCAGGTTCATCCTACCCGACGATCTTTGGAACAATAACTGTTGATGGGATTGATTACAAAGTAGGTTATCAATGGGGAGAACGCGACCTGAGCAAGGCATTCGAGAAAATCGAAAAATGCTGGTTTTTTCATCAGGCACCCTGGCAGACTTCTGCCGACAGGTATTTCTATGCGTTGCCTACGGCTGGTTTTTGGTAAAAGAGTAACAGTTGAACACAGTAAAAAAATTATAGAATTCCAAATAATTTCACTCGTATGAATCCAATAAATATTTTGTTTTTTGCAATTGCTTCCATTATCGGAATGGAAGATGCTAGTATTGTCAGTCGAAAAGTGAGCATTACAATTAATCCTGTTGACAAAACTTTTGAAATTCTACAGGAAGATCTTTTTTCAATTATTATATTACCGGATGACAGCCTGAGGGTAGCAAATGAATTAAGGAAAATCGTAGAATTCGGGACGGATGATAGAAAGACAAATATTAATGGTCTGACTATAGAAAAGATAGTTCTAATAGACGATAAGCAACAATTGAACGCTGCATTGAAAGGCAGTTACACTGATCCGAAAGTACTTGCTGAAGCGGGAATTTATTTTGATACGGTGACGCACGAATTTGGAATGATCAATATTCCCGACTGGAACATACGTTCATCTGACTCCGTATTGAAGGATGATACATGGGTTTGGACAAGTCAAAAATCATTCACATTTGTAATGGAACCCTTTCAAAGTATTCCGAAGGAGTATATTGAATATAGGCGGAGTATGCTGTCGTATTGGAAATAATGAATGGAAAGTCGAAATGTTTGATGTTTGAAGTTGATCTTAGAGAGAATTAGATATGGCATCTTCTTAACCGCTGCCAGATGTAAGAAACATACTCTCTGCACCTTTAAGAAAAGAAGTCATTACCAAATACAACCAATTGGATAATGAATATCTCACGAAAATAATATCGCAACCTGTTTGGTAAAATCTTAGGAAGAGATGCATTTTTTCGCGGTCCGATTTTGACGATTTTCAATAAAAATACCTGACTACAAGCTATCAAATTAGTTTTTATTCAAACTCAGCATGAGAAACGGAACAACAAAAGCAGACTACAACTTAGCAGTTGTAGTCTGCTTCAGGGATGTAAACGTCCAGTCCGAAAACTTCACGCAGCTGACCGGCATAGCTGTCAAAGGCATAACAATCTCCGTAGAAAACTGTATCTGTATGTTCCTTATCTTTTAGCTGAACCTCAAAGCTCGCATATCCCGGACCTTTGGCAGGCAACAGGTTATAAAAGCAGATCCGTTTTATATCATGTATATCATAGATCAGACACATTTCTTCACCAGCAAACCCTATTTTACCATTATTCTTATCCAACCAGATTCCACTTTTGTTACCAAGTGTTTTCCTGATTAAAGAAGGCAATGCAAATACATTTATATTTTTACGGTAGTCCTCAACGATCTCACTGGCTATACCCAATTTAATATACGCGTCCATATGCAAGTGATCATCTGTGTAATCCGGATGATCCAGCAAATCCGGGTAAGATCTGTTGTTCTGTATACTCAATGATGTGCTGCCATCATCATAGCCCTCTTCTGTATCATAAGTGTAAGAGATGGATAGCCATACATCCTCTATATCAAAGGTAAGGTACTTCTGGTCGTCACGTTCATAGCCACAGGCATCTATATCTATAGGAATATGTTGCATCCACTCTGCTTTGATTTCGTAATAACTCATATCAGTATGTGCCTCGTTGTACAATGCACATATATAATGCTGTACCGCAATATCTGTACGTTCATTATCATAATAGGCTTCCAGACCTTCCACAACCATGTTACCTATACGTACCGGATAATCAAATACAAATACTTTAATATCGTAGTCCGATTTTTCAATATGCCCTACATTCAAAGTTTCCAATTCATCATACGATGTATCCCAGGACACAAAGTGAGGAGCTGATGTCATCACCTCAAAACCATCTGTATAATCTGCAACATCTCCTTGCAGAATGCTGTAATTACGGGAATATTTTTTCAGCCAGATCCGTTTCTTTATATCGTTTGTTTGTCCGGTCACCTTATAGAATACCGTATCATCAAAACCAAAACGTAAGGAGAGTTGGCGGTATACCGTATCAAAACCGTTCAAAAGCCCTGATATATAACATTGCCGGTGATCGAATAAAAAGAGATAAGGATCTCCGCCTAGCACTTCTGCATAAGCATATTTGAGTTTGCTCAGATCTACCTGTTCCATATTCCCGTATTCCAGGAAATACAGCTGCTCTCCTTCTATATATATTTCTTTTTTATTCGCTGCAAACATATCTAATATTCCCATCTATTTCTCTTATCTGACTATTCCCATACCAGCTCCGCCTTATACAAGATCTTTTTATCTACTACATTATAATCTTTATCATAAGTAGTTGTATAAAAAATTAGATAAAGCGGTGTTTCTATATCTTTCAAAGATACTTGTTTATCCAGAGCCAGCAGATCTATTTTGGCAACAGTTCTGCTCGCAGTCCAATGATCCAGAGTTCCTTTTGGATTACGATCAAAACGATGATCATCTGCTGCTGTAAAATACCAGTAGCTAGGCGCATCATTACTTATAAACAGAGACTGTTCTGCATTAAAACGCCCTTCCGCCATACCTGTGTTCTCAAACCATTCAACCTCCAGATCAGCTTCACCAATTGCAGATCTGTAGACATCATCATCAGTCGTTGCTCCTATCAGGAAAGCATCTGTACCGGATACCTCTACCTGAAAAGTAAACGGCAATTTCCGCAGGGTATAACAGTCTCCTTCAGCAACTATCTTTTTATTTTCCTGTATAATATTTACGTTTAACTCCTGTCCATAGGCAGACCACATATTCATGATAAGTGCTGCTATTCCTATTATTCTTCTGACCATCTTTTACTTATTTATATTCTTCACTTACTTCCATATCGTATTCTTTTGCATATGCTATCCAATGTTTAAATTTTTCAGGATCAGCATAGGCCGGATCATTTTTGTAATAGTATAATAATCTTTCCAAGCCGTAGAAATACTGCCCCTGAGACATTGCCTTCTCATAATTTTCAACAGATTTTTTCGCATTTTGCTTCACTCCGTACCCATAATCATATAGAATGCCATAGTAGATAGCAGAAAAGGTATCTCCATAATCTTTTCTAAGGTAACGCAACAGGTTTGTATAGTCTTTCTTTTGATAGTAGATCTCTGCCATATTCTCTACTCTAGGATGCCGCTTCTTTTCTGCTTTTCTGTAATAGTCCAGTGCCCGATCATAATCCAGCTCTACATGACCATAAAAATAGAGATCTCCCAGATTGGCCAGAGCTAATCCGTTCCCAAGCTCAGCTGCCTTTTGGTAAGCCACCATAGCTCTCTCCATATCTTTGGGGTAGCCTATTCCATTCTGATACAGATAGCCGATATCATTCCATGCTGCCGGAAAATCTTCCATAGCAGCCTGCTCATAATATGTGACACCTAATGGAATGTTTTCGAATTGTTCATCCATTGTATAGATACTTCCCAGTTCAAACATCATACGGGCACTCCCCTGTTCAGCACCCAATGTATATAGTCTGATCGCATTTTCCATATCAGCAGATCGGGCAAAGCGACTTGCTTTCAGATAAAGAGTTTCCTGATCAAAGTAAGATTCGTAACCTTCACCTATAAGTTGTGTCCAGCTCCGGTAGTAATCCAGAAAATAACGCTGATCATTTCCTCTCAACGCATGATTATTCTCATGTAACTCTCCCATCTGATCGTTGCCGACTTCTTTGATCTGACGATCGTAATCCAGCGTCCACATAGTATCTCCTGCAAAAAGACATAAAAATTGAGTTTGATAATCTATCGCTTCACACACATAATCGTACAACTGGCTCATTATCCCAGTTTTATAATCATAATATCGCATGTGTGTCCCCTGCGTAATCCGCAGGAATTCCATATGGCAATGTTCGATCTTCGTATTTTCAACAGACAGGGGTATCAGCCATCTGTCTTGTAAGGCATCATAAAGACCATTAGCACCCTGATTTGTCACGATAAATACATCCGGCATATAATTGTTTAAGGAGTCAATCCCTATCCTTTCGACTCCCTCGCCTCCCAGACGTATCACCTGATGCCGGATATCGTAGATATACCAGGCTTTATTTTTGAGATAAGCTATACTGTTGTAATTATCCAATACAATAATCCGGTCAATTTCATCTTTGAAAACGGCACCTTCCGGATTCAACACGCTGATTTTTTTATGAAATTTATTGGGTTCTACCCAATAATAACCATCTGAAATATTGCGCAATACATCTTCCGGATAGGCTCCCATGTAAATACCGGGTAAGGTATAATAATGTCTAAGCGCAGAACCCTTTTCCTTTTTTAAAACCAGATCAGGATATTGAAATTCGTAAGGAAAATCGCTTTGCCCTGGGATAATCTGTTCATTTTTAAAATTTAAGAGTGTATAGAATCCATTCGTATTTGCATTAAAGAGTCCACGGTATAATTCTTCCAACTGCGTATATTGTACAGGAATACTGGAGTTCCCGGTCTTTAAATTGATAAGTCCTGACTTCCCTTGATTTATCACTATAGCGAAGAGTTCTTCTTCTATCAGAAAGGCATCGAAAGCATCCTCATACTGACAGGGAATAATGAGTTCCCCGTTATCTTTGAGATATCCGTACAAATCATCTTTCATCACGACAGCTACACCTTCGTTTGTAAAGTTGTAAATATCATCGTAAACTGGATTTACCAGAATATTCCCTTTATTGTCTTTGAGTCCATAATATTCATTTTGTTCAAAAACTTCAGCTCCGCTTTCCTTATAAGCCTCTTCATTCCAGTATCCTAATCCATAATTGATCCAGTCATACTGCAGCATATCCAGAAATGTAGCATGACCCGACTGAACCAGTATATCATTCAAGAAACTCAGGTCCTTTTCAGCAATAGCCTTATAATAAAGTTCGGTTTTTTCACGGATCTCCACTACCCAATCTTTTGACTGATTACTATGCTTTTCTTCGCTCATATTGAATACATCCGTTGCATCCATCACAAAAGTATCGTAGGGCAGATTTTCTAAAAAACTGAACATTGTATTTACCGGTTCAGTATATGCCTTTTCATGGTGAAGTTGATACGTTTCAGCCAGAAGATGGTAGAATTGACGCAGCGCAATAATCCCGGACTCCCGATCAAAATAAAGTCGGGTCCCTTTACTTCGCGGATTTGCAGAAAATAACGGAAACAGTAATTCAGGAATGACATAATTCCACTCGCCGAGATAATGAGGGTAATTCTGTCTGGTTTTCAGATCAATATTGTACGTATAGATGCGGTGTGCCATATGTTATATTAATACTGTAAAATAACATAAAATTAGGAGTGCGGGATATCCCTGATTTCCGCTATTTTTTCCCTTTTTATCTGTCAAATATATTAAGCAATATTTTAAGTTCTGATGTAGCATCTAATTCCTTCTGGTCGTTATCCATACAAATCAATTTATTCGTAAAAAACATGAAGAACCTATTGTTTACCCTGTGCACCCTTTTATTGGTGCTTTCCTGTAAAAAAGAAGAAGTATACAGTCCATGGAAATTAAAAAACGGACAGATCGTTGAAATACAGGTCAGTCATAAATACGGTTCAACAGATAACCAATTATTGTTATTGCCGGGAAAGGAACCTATAGATATACCTTTGTATGACTTTAATGAACGGGAAACGGGATATAGTTATAAAGTGAAGGCCAAAATGGTGGGTCTCAAAGAACCACCAATGGATGGATCCTCCTATTACTTTGAATTTATGAAAGTGCTGAATAAGGAAAAATACAACGGAACTGAAACCTTTACCATCCCCCTTATTCGTTCTGTTATGCCCGGAGGACCTTATATCTTAATCCGTAAAAAAGAAGGCAAATATTATTTTGAGGGAGAAAAGCTCATCTTGAAACCATTGAATACTGAAGCTGCAGCAGAACTGGAGATGCTGTGGCAGGAACAAATGGATCTGGAAGCAAAATGGAAAGCAAATCAGAATGCAGTTCCAAAATGGCACATGGTCACTGCCAGAGTAAAACATGATCCTGATAATTTCGGAAAAGCCTATATAGTCGAGAAACTTACTTTTACGACCCTATAGTTTTTTACAAATACAGTCGGCTTAATAAAAATTGAGCCGACCGTATTTAAGCGGTATTAGGGTACATGGATATTTGCGTTTAACCTTTAGGTGCATACGGCAGAAGCGTAATAAATTCAAGCAGACCTGCTAAGAATTGCTGAACTTCCTTGTATATACTCTTCTGTTCATAGGGAACCTTTTTATTGCTGAGTACGGCTTCCTCCCATTTCATAAGTTCCTCTCTCCATTCCTTCCGTGTTCGGGTCCCAAACATTTCACTCAGATATTTCAAAGGTTTTTTGCCTTCCTTTACAGTCTGTAATGTTATCTCCTGAAGTATATGAGCCGGAATATTCCATTCCAACTCCGGATCTGTGTTGCTGGATATGCTATGTTGTAAAAATACATAAGCGCTATCTATTATAAATATAAAGTCATGGAAGTAATGGAGTACATTGGCCGGATCATGATGGTATTTCCAGAAATCATTATGGTACAATACTTTATACGAAGATGATAAGGCATGTTGCAAATTTTCTTTTTCAGAATAGGTAAACATATCCGTTAACTGATGCTGATATATATGAATTTGCCGTATACCAGCTGTGTCATCTTGTTGATATTTTTCCAGAATAAGAAGATCCTCAGCTGAACATTCTCTTCTCTTTTCCTGATCATGAATGATATATAAAGCATCTATAAGCCTGCTCAGGTAGTGGTAGCGATCAACCAGATATTCATTCAGAGAAGGTGAATATTCCACACATGTAGGATGTAATCCTTCAAACAGAAATTCAAAAAGATCGATGCGGACTGAAAACAGTTTGTCTTCTCTATAAGATTGTAATACTATTTTATATGCATTTAGCAAAGCCTGTTGCTCTAAGGGTTTGATGACGGGTCTTTTCAGATCCGTTTGCTTTGCCATAAATTTGTCTGACAAAGATGACCTTATTTCCTGCTCCGGCCGTACAAGAGATATCAGCCAACCGGCTTCTATCAATCTCAAAATAGATTTATACAGATTACAGATTTTAAGAGGAGAATCATAGCGTGTCCAGTAATGCGGACGCATAGCCACTGTAACCAGATCCCATAAATGCTCCTGCATACGAAAGCAGGAAGAAGTATCTCCAAAAACATCATCCAATACAGTAAAAGGATTACAGATTTCTTCATCGGTCAGCAAGAGTGTATAATTTATATCATATGTATAATGTCTCATATACTTGGGCTTAGCGGAATACCTTTCTTATCTTACATGTTCACAACACCTTACGAAGAGAACTATATAAGTTTTCAGAATCAATTAATTTAAAAAAACCAAACCCCTCCTTTTAAGAAAGTATCAAAAAATATGATACAAGTTACTTGCTTTGGCAGAAAAAACAATCTATCTTTAATGAGCTAAAAAAAAGAAGAACAATTGATTTAACCATTTGAAGCAAGGGATTTCTTATGGAAGAGAGGTTGGTCTACAGACGAAAGCAAAGGGGCTTTCTTATTTCTTTTCTGTTGTAGAAAGGAAATACTACGATTTCCGGTAAAAGGAATATCGTACAGCCTTTTTTGCTGTCTGTAATAGGATAAACGCCCTATTCTGGCGGACAGGATATGTTCTTTTTATGGAATTGCGCATCGTGCCGTACATCTGTTTCGGGATGTATATGACGATCGGGATTAATGGTTATGATATGAATAACGTATGTTTTCATAATCTCTCTCTTTAATTAGTATAGCGAAATATTCTATAAAGGGTGTAAAGGCTCAGATTTTACTGACAGTAAAAACTTTACACCGTATTTAATTTTCGCTACATGATAAACAAATATACAAAGTTGATTTTAAAAATCAACAATAATTATGAAAGAAATTAAAACAAATCGAATAAAAGACGTTCTTGAAGAGAAAGGCGCAGTAAATAACGATCTGGTCAGACATCTCAATGTAAAGAAGGAAACGGTTTCGAGATGGGTTAACAATAAGCAACAGCCGACTGTAAATACCCTAAATGATATCGCGGAATACCTGCGTGTAGATATCCGTGACTTGCTGTATCCAAGCGACTGGAAAGATAGTAGTATACCTCCGTTCGAAAAAGACAAGAGCAAAAAGAAATAATGGTATTTAGGATTTCTAAGCCTCTGTTTGAAATCATGCTGAACTGATAAAAAAGCAATCTTCTTTACCAAAAGATAATTACGGTATCTGCACAGTCTTAATCAACAAATACAAAGCTATGAATAGAAAAGACCAGATACAAAATGTACTTTCTGACGAAGTTCTTATTGATAAGATATATCTCATCAGAGGACAGAGAATTATACTGGATAGAGATTTAGCTCAACTTTATAATGTAGAAACCAGGGTACTCAAACAGGCTGTCCGTAGAAATATAGACCGGTTTCCTGAAGATTTTATGTTTGAAATGTCTGATAGAGAGTTACAAGATTGGAGATCACAAAATGTGATCTCCAACTCTGATAAAAAGGGATTAAGATATTCTCCGTTTTGTTTTACAGAACAAGGGGTGGCGATGTTATCATCTGTACTAAACAGTAAACCTGCTATTCATATTAATATACAGATAATGCGTATTTTCACGCGTTTACGTCAGTTATTACCGATAACACTCAAGCTCAATTAGAAATCGCAGAACTAAGGAATACAGTAGAAATGATTATAAAAAAACAGAACAGCTATGACCAAAGCTTAGATACTCTCTTTAATTGTCTGGATCTCTTACACGATAAAATGGAGTTCAGAAAACAAGAAGAAATAGAGAAAATTGGTTTTATTATCGGGAAAAAGAAATAGAAAAAGATGGAAAAGATACTTTTCTATAAACAAGTTTTGGAGGAAAAGGGATATGTCATTATCAATGCCGTATATTCAATAGAAGAAATAGATCAAATGATCATAAGTATTGAAAATACCGAAAGGAATAAAGATACATTCCGTCAATCTACCGATCTATTTGCTATCAGACAGGTTCTTAAGGAAATTCCGTCTCTTTATAATATTGTTTTCACCCCGAATCTCCGGAAAGTAATTAGTAACCTGTTTGGAAAAAACTATTTTTCAGTCAAAAGCATATATTTTGACAAACCTGAAACATCTAACTGGTATGTCGCTTATCATCAGGATCTGACCATTTCAGTGGATAAAAAACTGGACATACCGGGTTTTACGTCATGGACTGCAAAACAAAGACAATTTGCTGTGCAGCCTCCTTTGCCTGTTTTGGAAAATATCTTTACTGTCAGAATCCATCTGGATCAAACAAATGAAAACAACGGTGCACTGAAAGTAATTGAAAAGTCTCACCTCAAAAACATATACAGACCGGAAACAATCGATTGGCAAATCGAAAAAGAGTATACCTGCGATGTTGAATCTGGTGGAATTATGATTATGAAACCGTTGCTTCTTCATAGCTCAGGCCGGACAACAAATAATCGAAAACGAAGGGTTATTCATATAGAGTTTGCAGACCTTGAACTGCCGGATGGATTGCAATGGTCTGAAAGAATAGATCTGAATACGGCAAAAATAGTCAAAACCGAATACAGCTAAATGAAAAACAACAGATATTAGCATTAATTAAGAAGCTCCTGATTACAGATATGAATGCCATTAAACAATTACTAACAGATATCGGACACAGACCCTGGGACATGCCTGCTTCAAAATGGCAGTATTATCAGGAATGGAACGATGCGCTGTTTCTGCATTTTGAGATTGACTATGACCACCTTCGTAAGCTGGTTCCGGCTGCTTTGCATATCGATAGTTTTGATGGAAAATATTATATCTCTTTGGTAGCATTTAAGATGCAAAATATACGTCCCCGAAATCTGCCTCCTGTAGGATTTATATCTGATTTTTATGAAATAAATGTCAGAACCTATATTGATAATGACCAGAAAAAAGGTGTGTATTTTATCCACATAGAAGCAGAAAAAGCACTTTCCGCATTTGTAGCCCGAACGCTGTCCGGGCTTCCATACCAAAAATCTGTAATAGCACGCCAAACGGATCTGTATACGAATACGAATATAAAAAAGAATTTTAACCTGCATTCGGACTTTCAAATTCTCGATAAGGTAGCTGAAAAATCCGCACTGGATATGTGGCTGACAGAACGATACTGTCTTTATCTCGAAAAAAAATCCGGGTTATGGAGATATAACATCCATCATAAAGAATGGGAAATACACCATGTACATTTGACTAATCTGGAGGTTAACTATAATTTCGGAGATATTAAACTTTCTCCAATAAAAATGACAAAAGCGCATTATTCTCCAGGAGTAAAAGTGGTCTCCTGGAAGGCTGAAAAACTTTAGTCCGGATCCTCAAAAGGATTCTTCCTACAGTGCCATCAGTAAAATAAAAAGTAAGAAGTATACAACTGTAAACCGTTCAGACCATTTTTCCTTATATCGATAGGTACACAAGACATTCAGACACATGATCGTAAAATAAAAAATTAAGGTAAGGAACTGAACGAACAAACCCGGCTTTGTAATACTGTAAAATACATCAACGGCTTTATCTTTATTTCCAAATCCTATATAAAGAATCTGTTTTCCAGTATTTAGGTTTCCGGCGTCTCCTTTCAGAATGTAAAAAATAATCGGAGTATTACTTTTAATCGGGTCATTCTTAAAGAGTGTTAATATTCCTCTTCCGGGATGATAGAACATATTATCATACTCTGCCACACGAAATTTATAATATGGAATGCGTGTTCGGGTTTTTATAAGTTCGGTAACAGTACCAGTCACCGGAACTAAAGTATGATAACGATAAAGAGCTTTGAGTGGAATATACAGCATACCGATCACTGATATAAGAATAATCCAAGATCTTAAGCTGTTCTTCATTAGTTTAAGTATTTATACGATTCTTCAATCTTTTCTTTACGAATCAATTTCCCATCAAAACTAAAGTAATAGTAGTGATCACCTTTTTTAAACTGCAACTCCTTCTCTGTCTTATAGACTTCGGTATATGTAGATGGGATGAGTACCTTTTTATGATAATCCATTAGCCCGTAATTATTTCCTTCTTTTATAACAAAAGAAACCGGAGTAAGGTAGGAAATAGAAATATCTGCAGGCTGAAGTATATACGTACCTTGCGGATCTATTACAGCGGTTTTATTTCCTATTTCAGCCATAGCTAACAGACTTCCGTTATATCCTTTTTCGAAAGCATAAATCTTATCAAATTCAAAACTCACCTTCACATTATTATGGGTATCAATTATACCGGATTTGTTATCCTTCTCGGCAACAATCAGATTCGCATCAATTGGATCTAACCAACTATATGCTAAAGGCACTGTTATTTGATTCCTTTCGTTGATGACGCCATATTTGTTATTCTTTCCGACAATAATTACGTCATTACTAACCGTTACAAAGCTGTAATTAGCCTCTAATGGAATGATTACCTTTCCCTTACTATTCAGTAATCCGTATTTTTCGGTGCCAGGAATATGCTCTTCCTTTCTTCGTCCGTCCGGGTAATGATCATGTTCGGCTCTCGAAACGATATAATATTTGTCGTCGATAAGATAGGTTGCCGTACAAAATTGCGGAGGAACGACTTCTGTTCCGTCTTCCAGATAATAACCGATATATCCCTGCTTTCTGTCATTCACGGGCACTAATGCAGGATCCGTCTGTGCACTTACATACACGTGCATGAATACTGTTATCAGCATAAGTAGGGTTTGTGTAGGTCTCATAATTCATGCAGTTTAGTAATATACATCTATAGTAGAGAGCATGGCCTGTATCTTTTCCTGCTGGATATTGTTCAGTCCCAGATCATGTAGATAGAACAAACCTCTCCATTTAATATTGTGCAGCGAATTGATAAAGGTTTTAGGATCTACCGGATTATTTCCGAAGTCTACAATTACTAATCCTTTCATTGCTTTCAGCTGATCAGGAAATGTCTTAAATGCATTGCCAGACAATGATAATTCTTCAAGTTTCAACAGCTTTGTTATAGAAGCAGGCAAAGTCGAAATATTGGTATAACGTATACTCAGATCAGTTAGTTCCGGGAGTTTGGCAAACTGATCGGGTATTGAATTTATTTTCTTAGGACTTTTCACCTGATTTCCAATCTGCAGAGGACCTGCTAAATAAAGTTTTGTCAACTTTGACAGCGAAAAAATCTCTTGCGGAAATTCTTCAAATCCTGTTCCATAAAGAGATAATAGCTCCAGGTCAGACAACTGCACTATAGATGAAGGAAGGGCTTTCAAATGCTCATTGTAATCACACTTTAATATTTTAAGAGTAGTAAACCGGCCAATACTTTCGGGAATACTGTCCAGCTTATTTCTGGAAAGATCCAATATGCGCAATTTTTTGCTTGGGGATAATATCTCCGGTAGTTTAGTAAGATTATGATGCAAGGTAAGCTCCTCTAAATGAGGAGTGAGATTAAATATCTTGTCAAGAATATCCTTGTCCAATGGCGCACTTTCCTTATTTAATGCAAAGATCTCTATACATTTGATCTTATCAAGATCAAATGTATTTATTTCGGTGGCCTTATTGAGAAAGAGTGTCGAATCGTTTATTAATTTCAATTTTACTTCTCTTATTACTGCAGGGCTCATCACTATCTCCTGACAAATTGAAAGGACTGGCAATAAGAATAGAAGTGTCAGACTAAATAACTGTTTCATAATTATTGATTTGGAAGCATGGGAACCGGAACTGTTGTAGTAGGAATAGCTTCATCACTCGCTGAATCAATTTTTTTTAAACCATTATATTTATAAGATTTATCTGGTTCTTCGCACGTGGTATAAAACATACTTCCTGATACCATATTCGCTTGTCCGTAATCAAATCGTTCCTGATAACCCGATTGAAGCTTATTGTACTTCCGGAGAAAGCGATCATCATTATACTCATTCTGTTTGTAGTATTCTTCACTTTCAAGATAGTCCTTACTGATGTATTGATTGGTCTTTGCATCGTAATCATGTGCTTGGCCATCCGGATACGGAAAGCTGTTGTAATGGCGGTTGGCAAATATAGCGTCTTCCAGGTCTTTCTTTTTAAAATATTGAGCTTTCCAATCTACTATAGCTGGCCATTCCTTGTCATCTTTGACATCATACTTTCGCGAAAATCCGTCACTGTCCTGATATCCATCTCCCTTTAACCATAATTCTCCGTCTTTATTATATATAAGGGCTGCAAAATCCTGGTAAACAGATTTTGGTTTATTGTATATAACAATAAAGTCATTATACTCCGGAGCTATCGTATACAACCAGGAAACATTAGAATTTTCTATTTCTCCCTCCTGCTCCTGGCCTCCCTGAGAAAGACTAAGTTGCTGAAAACGATGCGCTCTTTTATATACGAACGGAGCATCAAAACAATTCGCGTCTTGATTGAAAACCCGTTGTATACCACCCTTATCAAATTGGGCAAAAGTAGTTCCGTCTTCAAAACCTGTAAAATTAATGCTCACGCTATCGGCCAGACTTCTATTCTCGTAAGCAAAAACTTCAAATAATTCAGGCTTATCCGGATAAAAAAGAAGATGGTCTTTCTCGAAACGATATGTACCAAATACAGCCGTTGCATATCCGTAAAGCAAAAAATGCCCGTCATCAAAAAGACAAATGCCATCATTTCCTCCATAACGTCCTTCATATTTTTTATATCTGGTATCGTTTGGATTCTGTGCGGATAGATAAGATGCAGAAAGTACCATAAGTAAGATTATTATTTGTTTTTTCATACGACTTAAGATTGTAACGGCAGTTTATTTTGTGGTTTTGATTCCCGTAGCTATTGTATCAGCATATTCCGACATCTGTAATTTGATATTCCCGTTTTCTAACACCGTAAATTTTAATGCACTATCCATTCCTCCTTGTCTTATGCCCTGAAACTCATTTGCCGAAACAGGATAAAAACGCAGATCCAATCTGGTTCTGGAAGTATTATAAATAAGATGACCGTCTACATATGTCACCATATGATCTTCATCCGGATCTCTATTATCTTTATACCGGCCTTCATATTTTTTTATATCTGCTTCGGAAAGCTGGACCTTCTTTCTGAATTCTGTTTTCAGAGGCCGATTTTCCAATATCTGTGTGATATTGTTAAAAGGATACGAACCTAATTTAAAATTCTCTAGCACAAGTACCATTCTGTCTTTGACCACATCCCGGTAAAGAAGAGCTACATATCCACCCCAATTTCCAACATTTCCATAGGTGAAAATATTTTCTTTCTTTGTCAGATCAAAACCAAAACCATAGGGAATATTTTTACCATAGGCATTCTGTGTTACCTCTGTCATCTCCTCAAACTCTTGTTTACTAAGCAGTGTATTAGCTTCTAGAGCATTGAACCAGCTGTAGATATCTTTTACATTTGAACTAATCTTGGCTGCACCTACAATCCCATCCAGGAAATAGACTTTTTTTTCATTGTATGCGGTATCTTCAGGTACTACCTTACGGAAAGAGTTACGTGCCCACACATAACCGGTAGCATAATTCTTTATGTTGCGGGGATGGAGTCTGCTGTTATACACAAATGTGCTGTTCATCTTTAAAGGCTTAAAAATATGATCAGCCATAAAATCTGCATATTTCTCGCCTGACACACGTTCAATAATAGTGGCGAGCAATGCATAGCCTGTATTGTTGTAACGATACAGATTCTTTGGTTTGAATTGCAAAGAATCCTTTCTCTCTGCATAAAACCGGATCAGATCATCGTTGGTTGCAATCCGGCTATCGTCCCATTGCTTTGGCATATCAATAATAAATTCAGGCAGACCACTTGTATGACGCAGCAAATCATAAATAGTAACTTTATTCCAGAACCCGAGTTCAGGCAGATACTTTTCTATTGAATCTTCATAGTGCAACTTTCCTTGTCTTTTGAGCAGAACAATAGCTGCCGCCGTAAACTGTTTGGAAGCGGCCCCCAATTCAAATATTGTCTCCGGATTATTATACTCTTTCGTCTCTTCATTGGAATAGCCATAACCTTTTTCAAGGAGAATATTACCTTTATCTGCTATAAGAACTACTCCGTTAAACTGATTCTGCTCGTTCATCATAGAAAATATGCTGTCGAGTTGTTTACTCTGTTTTTGTTGCTGCTGTGCAAAACAAATGTTTACAAGTACAGACAATACGAGTATAATATTGATTTTTTTCATGTATAGGTTGACGAATATTATTTATTCGTTTCTATTTTTCAACAACAATAGTGCCTGCAATCATATCATGAGCAGCTTTTCGTTTATCATTGAACAATAGAATAACCGGAAGAACAGGAATACATTTGACTATACTTCTTACAAAATACTGAAATACAGACAGCTTACTGCCTTCATTATCCGAAATAATTTTAATAGACAGGGCTTTCTTACCTATAGTACCCTTAAAAAGTAATTCCATCAGGAAGAAATAAAGTATCCATAACGGGAAGAATAACAGGTAAAATTTGTTGTCAAAATAGTCCGGTAAAAGTTTGCTTAGGAAAGCTAATGGAAAATTAAGTAATGTTAAAACAACCATATCTATCAGGTAACTTCCAAAGCGCTTGCCTGCGGATGCCAAAGGAGCTTCCAGACTGTCTATCACCGCTGTTGAGGAGGTATATTCAGAAGCCGATAATACGGTAGAGGGAATATATGCAGTCTTACAAAACGTACACTCCAGTGTATCTCCCAATTTGCCCAAAGGAATAACCGGAATAAAAAATAAGGAGAAAAATCTCTGATTTTGTTTCAACTGATATGTGCGTTGTGTATTACATCTAGCGCATTCGAATTCTCCGGTTTTTACTGTTTTACCTACGGATTTTGTACCAAAAATGACAAGCATAAGATCTGTATTAAGTATTAAAAAAATAAATATAAACTCCTTATTTTAAATATTTTAAACCCTTTATAAAGGAATAAAAATCATAATAATACTCAAATAAACAATATTTTTTCTATTTGCTATCGATGTATTTTATATTCGCATCAGATGACCCTATATTCGTTGTTTATTTTATCATAATTGCCAGACAACCTTTGTCTTAAGTTCTTCACATTATTTTGTATTGATGATCGTTTTTGCTGTCGATACACTATAAAAATTAAGTTTCTGTTCCTCAAATTTTTGATATAAAACTTTGAGTACATCATTTCTGAAAGGTCCTGCATTTGCCGCAGCATTAATCCAGCAGCCCAGATTGAGATAGATCATATCTTCACTGACATCCTGCACACTTACATTAGTCCCGAGATCTTTGAGACAGTACGTACTGCTCTCCATGGCTTCAACGATCCAGGTGGTCGCTTCCGCAAGGTCAACCCTGCGGTCAACCTGTATTGTAAAACTTGTACGGCTGTAATCCTGAGACAACGTCCAGTTAACCAGCCTCCCAGATAATAAATCCCCATTCGGAATAATAACATCTGCGCCATCGCCGGTCTGCAATACGCTGGCGCGAATACCAATCTCTTTAACCCTCCCCTTTTTATCCGCCAGTTCAATCTGGTCTCCTACCCGGAAAGGCTTGTCAAAGACCAGAATGATACCTGACACAAAGTTATTGATTATATTCTGCATACCTAAACCAATACCCACACTCAATGCCCCAATGACAACCGTAAGTTTATCCAAACTCATTCCAAGAGCAGAAATTGCAAAAAAGAACCCTATCAGAATAATAGCTAACCGAAATAAAGGAAATAAAGTCAGTTTCTGGTTGTAGTCTCTGTTCAGTTTACCATTTTCACCACCAAGAATCAGCAGACTTATATTTTTCTGAAGCCAGTTGGTTACGAAAAGTAACAATACAGCAATACCCATATTTCCTATGGTAAATGACAAATTACCAATCTTGCGGATTTTGTTAAAAAACAGATCACTTGAAGTCAGCAGACGCTCTATAAACTGCAAATTGTTGGCAAAGACTATAATGGCCACTATAATACACAACAGTCTGAGGATGTCGGACAGAACTTTGATTGTGCGCTGTTCATTAAAACGACTCCAGAACCCTCCTTGTATACGATCTTTTTTAAACTGATTCCGTACATCGCGGCGGATCATTTCCGTAAAAAACTGTAGTGTAAATGATTGCGCAAAAGCTACTGCACAAGCCACACTAAAGCTACGTGCCAGATCTACATATCCGAGTGTATTGGAAACAATAGCCAGAATACTTAACACTATAACCAGCAGATATACAAAAGTGCCGATATAGCCCGGAGATTCCGGATTGCGAATCTTTTTCTTTGTATAAATCACCAGAACCAGCGCCATCAGGTTGAATAGAATACATACTCCTCTAAGGAATAATCCATCGTTGACAATCAGATTGGCAATGACAACCAAACTGTAAAACAAAAATATAAAGGCCAGCATCTTACGCTGTGTTCTGGATAGCTTGTCCAGCAGTAACAAGCTGAATAAAATCATGATCACAAGCTGAGAGGCCTGTATGAGAAAAGTAGGTGTGATAAATTTAACCAACGGTAGCAGTGTCAGTAGAAAGATGATTCCTTTCCCCAAAATACGCAGTAGTTTCCATGGATTACTGATCACTATGCGCCTCTTGTCGCCGGCGGCTTTTCTGGAAATAAATTCAACATTAAAAACCCAGTAGATATACCCTAATGTCAATACGATAAGTAAGATGCGCGATCCCCAGTCTGTATGATTGACATATAAATTAAGTGACCGTGTACTCGCATAGTTTTGCTTTATACTGTTTACAATATCATTTTTTGTGATTCCTTGTGTATGCGCACGCCAAAGCGAGCTTTTTGTTTTAACAGTTTCGGACTCATCAGATACACCATATGATGTAATAGCTTCGTTTATATCAGCGCTTATGGAGGGTGATTCGGAAATCATTTTTTTGATCTTTAATTCGATCGTATGCAGAGAATCCATCTTTGCACTTAATTCCCTTTCCGAATGGCTTAGTGTATTATTGAGTACCGGGTTTGCCAGCAAAGTTGGTTCATATTTCCTTTTCAATTCATGAAACTTATCTCTTGTGGAAATTAATCCCAGATTATAATTATTGATCGTATGCTCCATAGATCGAAGACGCACCATTTCAGCGGTTGCATCCTGATGCCATTTTTGTAGCGAGTCCAGAGAAGTACTATCCGATATTCCTGCATACTTTTTATAATTATCTTCTATTTTTGATACTACAATAGCGATATCCTTTGCCCGAATATTCGTAATGTATTCTATATTCAGGCTTTTCATTCCTGACTGTAAAGCTTCCAGATTATTAGACAATGAATCCGGATGAGTAGTCGATATAGAAACGGAATCCTGGGAATAAGCTGATCCGAGATACAATAAAAACGAAAGAAAAACCAATAACTTCTTCATAATTCTGTTATGCATATGAACAAAAATAAACTTTTAATAACAGGATGTCCATCTACTTTTCGAAATCAAGAAACAAAAATCCAACTCCAAAAGTTAAGGTCATCATAAGTTACAACAAAAAACTCCTGAAACGGATTGGTTTCAGGAGTACTGTTTAAAGAAATAACGTTTTTAAAAAGTTTCAGTGCTACAGTTTGTTCCACAACCCGGGATCGTCTGTCTGCACAACTCTGACAAAAGGATAACGCTGTATAAAATCTCTGTATACAGCTATTCCATTCTGTGAAGCCTTATCATCTGTCTCGCCTAAGCTATTGATCCAAAAGAAGACTCCTTTCTTTTTCTGTTCATTAAGATAATCCTTATCGGTAAAAGACTCGTCAATATGAATAATATGCGTCAATCCGGATTTAAGAATTTCTTTCAGGTCCTCCATATTACGGGCACGCGGAAAAAGAGTAATTTTCGGATTAAGTTTGTGCAAAGCATGCATATCAAGGTGATCATACAAAAAGAACATAACTTCATCTTCCATCTCTTGTTGGCGGATGAGTTCGTACGTTTTTTGCATGAATTCCTTACGCTCTTCCTTAAAGTCGATATCCATCACAATCTTTCCTTTACAAGCCTTCAATGCTTCTTCCAAAGTAGGTATGCGGTGTCTCCCTGCTTCACCATGCGCTGTCTCTCTAAGATAAAGCTGTTGAATCTCTGCATAGGTCTTGCTACTCACCTTCCCATTCCCGGTAGTAGTACGGTCGAGTGTTTTGTCATGCATCAGAATAAGAACTCCGTCTTTGGTGCTGCGTATATCCAATTCGACAAACGTTACCCCAAGCCGGATAGCTTCTTCAATAGCAGCTATTGAATTTTCGGGTGCAGTACGATGTGCACCTCTATGTGCAGCAATATGAATGTGATCAGGCGCCAGCTTATCTAACATAGCTGAAGGCTGCGCAAAAGCAGAACCAGAATTATTGAAAACCAGCAATAACAGAAGTACAGTTGTTTTTATATACGCGTTCATATCCTACTTTTTAGATAATTCAAAAGAATCGAAAAGTTCACCATTCAGTTTATAACTCTTAAAATATAAGCGGTCTCCGGTCATCCTGATCACCTGATAGAGTTGTGTGTTTTGGGCAGATACATACATCCATCGTTCTGAATCTGACTGATACATCTTAGGACCGGCTACAGAAAGCAGATATACAGGTCGTTCCCTGCTAGCCGCACCGCGTGCATAAGTGTGATCGTGTCCCTGCAAAACCAGATCAACGCCATACTTCTCAAATACAGGTTTGAAACGCTCGCGTAAAATCGTATTATCTCTGTTTTTGGCCGTTGAATATACCGGATGATGCATAATCACAATATTCCACTTTTTAGAAGAGTTAGCTAAGACTTTTTCCAGCCACTTTTCCTGTTCCAGGGCAGCAGAAGAATCTAACATGATCAATTGAGAGTTTAATGAAATAAGGCGAACATCCTGATAATCCAGAAAATATACTGCATCCTGTAAATGCTGAGGTCCGTTTTTTGGAAGTTGAAACTGTACTTTCCAATGCGGATCTAATACCAATTGTCCAAGTGAGTCTCTCTTGTATTCGTGATTACCCGGAGTCGGTACTGCCGGTATCATCTGATGAATAAATCCGGCTCCTTCGTACCATTCTCCCCATTCACTATCCGTATTGGATCTGTTTATGAGATCGCCTGCATGCACAATAAATCTGGCATCGGGCTCCTGCTGAAATGCCTTTCTGATCGTCCGGGACCAACGGGAGCGCAGATCATTCTGTGCATCTCCCAGATAGATAAACGAAAAATCCTCCCTAGCTCCTGCTGTCCGAAATTGATTCCATGAACTCCAGGTGGAACCGTCTCCGACCCGGTATACATAAGTTGTTGCGGGTTTAAGTCCCCGAAAGGTAACATGCTGATAGGTATCCTTACCACCCTCTGCCAATACTAAGTTCAATTGCTGTCCTTCCACTGTCTGTGCTTTTTCTTCCAGTTCAGGATGGCTGTTTTCTTCAACAATCTGTCCCAGAGCTTTAGTACTGTGTTGAGGGCTACGCCAGCTGACAGACTGTGTGACAGCGGGATCATCCGACCAGGTAAGCATAATACGATCCGGATAATTTACAATTTCCGGCCGTTGTGCTGCAGCCATAGACAGGCTACAACACAGACCGAATGTGATAAATAGAGTTCTTAATTTCATTTTGATTGTGATATAAATATAATTTACCAGGGTTTATTTGCCCCCTGTAACAGCCAGGGCTTCGACCAGGCGCTATTCTCATTGTCAGCCTGCGAATATTGTGTTTTCTCAATACGGCGAAGAGCTTCTTCTGCATTAGCCTGATTGACACTCATCTCATTTTGCATATAAGGAATACGAACAGGCAACTGTGTGCGTATGGCAGCCGGACCAGCTTTCAGATTCGGGAATCCTGTACGACGGTAATCAAACCAGGCTTGCGCTGCGGTAGTCCAGCCGGAAATCCATTTCTGTTCGAGAATCTGCGCCTGAGAATTGGCATATGCAACTGTATTTTGCTGTATGTAGGCATTATACTCCGCACCTTTTCCCCAACTATCCAGTGAATTTTTAATCCCTTGTTCGTAATAGATTTTAGCTGTTGATGGTAATGACCAGCCTTTCCACGCTGCTTCAGCCAGTATAAAACTGATCTCAGCCGCAGACAGCAGTCTTGCTTTAAGCAACTCCCCTTTAGCTTCTTTGTAACGCTCATGCAAATAAGACACATGCGGATTCATGGATGTCTGCCCAGGAGTAGGATTAAGATTATAAGTTGACGGATTTTTGGAAACACTAGCCGGCAATCCTACGTATTGCGGATCTGTATCGACCATTATTCCCTGTACAACATCCGGAGAAACTATCCGAACGCCATTTTCGATTCTATCTGTTTTTGCAGGCAAATTATTGCGCACCTCTATCGGAATCTCAATCTTACTCGCCCAAACAGATAATCTGGGATCCTGCAGCGTCTGAAGCTTCTCTACCAGTGTAGCACACATTTTAATCCGTCTGTAATTGCTTCCGCTGGCATCAAAAACGGTATTAGACGGCCAGGAATTGGCCGGATTAGTTCCTACAAAGTCCATCTTCACTTCATCTGCCACATCCGTTATAATAGGATAACGGTCAGGCTGTGCAGCAATCTTTTCTATTCCCTGACGTGCATAATCCGGTTGTTTTTCGGACAAGCGCATATAATAACGTAAGGCCAGTGAATTCGCAAATCGTCTCCATTTGGATGCCTTTCCTTTGAAATAGACATCCGCTTCGGGCAAAATGGATGTATATGCCGCATCCGGCCTGGACAACAAATCATTCGCCTGCAAGAGTTCTTCTATTATTCCCTTATAGATCGTTTCCTGTGAATCGTACTTGGGAAAACTGTATTTAACATCTCCCAGTTCGGCTTTCAGAGCGTCTGTATAAGGCGCATCTCCCCAAAGATCTGTAATCAATCCAAAAATATAAGCTCTCATTACCAAAGCTACACCTTGATGGAATTCCAGACCAAGACTTTCTGCGCGCTTGCGAAGCAACTCATTATCCCGAAGCAAACCATAATAACCGTCCCAGCTTAATATGCCTCCGGTCCATTCGTAATCATTGTGCGAAGCAAACCATGCATCTAACTGCGTGTGCTGCACAACTCCTCCCAGGTTTGTAAAACTCAACTCATTATAACTGCTGCCTAAACCTGTAAGTACGGTCGGTAAAACCAGATTAGGATTAGCCTGTTCTTCACTGACACCATTTGGATTGATATTCAGTTCGGTAAGATCTTTACAGCTCCATACGCTGACACTTATCAAAACCAGCAATATTGGATATTTTAGTTTATTGAAATATTTCATGTGTGTTTTGTATTTCATTAGTCCGGTATGCATTATTTCTACAAGACGATATTAAAATGTTAGATTCAGTTTAAAGCCTACCGGCATTGCCCACGGAGTTACATTATAGCGTTCTATACCTTGTTTGAACTGTATTCCACCATGTGTACCCGCTTCAGGCTGAAATGCCATTTCAGGATCAATACCTACTTTAGCTTTAGTCCATAACAGTAAATTACGTGTATATACACCTACACTTCCTCCGGATACTCCAAGACGTTTTAACCAGTTGCCAGTAAGATCGTAGCTAAAAGATAATTCCCGTAATTTGATAAAGGATGCATCAAACGTAGAAGCGTTCATAAAATCCCATGGATAGTTATCGGAATAGGCAATGTATTTGGTCCCTGCATCCCCCAGATTTTCGGTATATCCGGTAATATTACCCTGTGAATCGTATTGCGCAATAACACCTGGATTAAATACGCCATAATTACCGGTAATACCTCCTGATGTTATAGGGTAACCACCGTATTCGTCACCAGGACCTCCGACAATCGGATATCTGTTGCCCTCCACTTTTACCAAATTGTTATTAACCAGATAATCCCGCAGAGCTGCACCAGTCATTCCGTTAGGGTGGATCAGCTGATCCAGAAAGCGCTGTGTCGTCAGGTTAGACTCAAAATAGCGGTACGTCTGCGACATAAACTTGCCTCCGAAACGCATATCTGCAGCAATATTCATCGTCCATTTTTTGTAACGCAAAGTAGACTGCAGACCCATTGAAAAATCAGGATTGAAATTTCCGATCTTATTACGACTGTTGTTGATTCGGATAGCCTGCCAGGATCCGTTTTTATTCAGTATTGGATAGCCATAATAAGGTGATTCCGGATCTTCCACCACTACAAGTTTGGAATCATAAAGGTCTCCGATCTCTTCACCTATATAGGTACGCGCTCCTCCCCGTCCATCTGTCCAGAATGTATAGAATTGTACCCCATCAGAGAGTTCATTGATCTTCGTCCGGTTGCGTGACCAGTTTACACCAATATCCCAGGTCCAGTCTGTTTTCTGTACAGGGCGACCAGACATTGCCAGTTCAAATCCTCTGCTTGTCAGCAGACCCGCATTGATATTCATGGAATTAAATCCGCTGGATCCGGGTAAAGTCGTTGGGATAATCTGATTTCTGTTTTCAACTTTGTAGTACGTACCTTCAAACTTCAGTCTGTTATTCCATAAACCTATATCCGTACCATATTCATACGAAGTTGCCAGTTCAGGTTTCAGATCCGGAATACGCAATGCACCGGACTTTGTGAGACGAAGTACATTGCCCCATGCACCGGGATTAATCAATACATTAGAGAGGTTATAAGGTGACGTATCATTCCCCACACGTGCTATACCTCCTCTAAGTTTAAAAAGACTGATAGGTTTAGGTAATGAAAAAATACGGTCTGCCAGTATACTGAGGGAAGCTGAAGGATAAAAATAAGATCTGTTATTCACCGGAAGTGTGCTGGACCAGTCATTTCTTCCTGTGACATCCAGATAGACCATATCTTTGTAACCAAAATTCAGCAATCCGTATAAGCTGTTGACCCCTTTCTCTGCAATTGCACTGTTATAATCCAGATTGTCCGGGGCAATATTTGTAAGACTGAAAAAGCCGGGAGTGATAAGTCCGGATCCGATTTTAGAGGTATTCTGTACTGAAGTTCCTTTATAATACCGGATATTACCTCCAAGCGATCCTGTAAAATGAAAATCGTTAACTTTTTTAGTATATGAAGTCAGAAAGTCGATGTTCTGCTCCAGATTCATCAGATTGACAACTCCATATGCTCCCCGCGGTTCATTAGTGTAACTAAAAGGGATCTTAGTTTCCCTGTTTTCCCAGTACACATCAGCCGCATAACGTACCATCGCGGTCCATCCTTCTTTAATGTTCCAGTCAATACGCAGATTTCCGAAGATACGATCCCTTACAAATGCGTTATTAACTCCATAAGCCAGAAAATAAGGATTATTCCGATTTCCGACAGATTGGGACCGTTGCTGAAGTCCTTCCTGTCCCGGCATCCAGTAATCTTTCAGATCCAGAATATTGATATGAGGAGCCACCTCATAAGCAGCCTGCATCGGATTTGTACCTCTGTTGCCTGCTGGCCGATTATTGGAATTGTTACGACTGGCATCCAGCTGCAGACCGATTGACAGATCTTTTCTCACATGCATGGTCGAGTTAATGTTCAATGAGTTGCGAAACAGATCTGAATTAGGAATAATCCCTTTACTACTCATATTAGAATAAGAAAACCGATAATCCAGACGCTCACTACGATTAGCTATCGAAAGTCCGTTGACAGAAGTAATCCCGGTCTGGACAAAATTTTTGATATTGTCCGGATAAGATTTTAATTCAGTTGGTATCGGATTTCCATTCTCGTCGAGGGGGCTGTTCCATTGAATTGCTTTATATCCCTTATCCAGTGCAGGCCCTACCATACCGCTGGATCCTTCTTCAATGGTCAGATTTCCTTTTACCTGATCAGGTGTAAGCGGCATAGTGCCACTTGCAAACTTATTATGCAATTTTATATAATGATATGGGATATCAAATACCGTATTACTATTGACTGCAATCGTCATTTTTTCCGCATTCTTGCCACTCTTGGTAGTGATGAGCACGACTCCATTTGCTGCACGGGATCCATATAAAGCTGCTGCACTTGGTCCTTTAAGAATCGAAACACTCTCAATATCATCGGAATTGATATTCGAAATGGCATTACCATAATCTACCCTGTTATCATCACCAATCTGTCCGATATTATTAAGGCTGTTCATCAAAGGCACACCATCAACAACAAATAAGGGTTGATTATCCGTGCTCAGGGAAGTAGCTCCACGTATCACCATACTCACCGAGGAACCTGTAGGTCCTGTAGAACTAATGGATACACCCGGTACCTTACCAGCCATAGCAACCATAAAATTATCATTAGCGACACGGTTAAGATCCTCTCCTTTAATATTTCCTACAGCATAACCCAGTGAACGATCTTTCCGCTTCATACCTAATGCGGTAACAACTACTTCACCCAGCTCGCTGCTTTTATCCTGCATGACAAGAGTCTGAACCCCTGCAGTTCTGTTGTCTACAGTTATTTGATTTATATATTTATCCTCATAACCCACATGTGTGGCCTTAAGATTGTACTGACCTTCAGGGAGTCTGAATTCTGCATTTCCATTCTCATCCGTAGACATTGCTTTATCTGTCGAAAGTATCTGAACAGATGCCCCTGCAACAGGCCTACGAACCTCATCAATCAGTCTGATCCGAAGTAAATAAGTGGTTTGTCCTTTCGGATCACGAACCAGAACAATACCTCCGGATCTTTTATGCGCTACTATTTGAGTATTCTTTAAAATATAACGGAGTACTTCATCAAAAGTACTGTTCTCAAAATTCTTTTCTCTGATACGGATCTGATCCAATTGCAGCGCTTTAGTATCATACGCCAAAGCTATTCCGGTCTGACGGGAAAGTTGGATAATTGCCTGTTCGGCATTACTGTTTGTAAGTCTTATGTTAATACCGTTAGAATATTCCTGAAAGACGGAAATATGGGCTATCGCGACAGGCAGATCGGCGTAAAGTATGGATGTACAAAGCAAAACCTTTGTGGTTAATATGGTAAGCTTTCCTAGATTATACATATATTTGTTATAGTGTTTTATTTAAACATGAAAGAAATGGTGCTCACTGGACGATTTAGCGGTCTGCCAGTCTGAGCACTTTTTTATTTGCCAAACCTATCTGATCCGGCAAAATGTATGTCGTTCTATTAGTAGAGTATTATTTCATTTTTCTCCCTCCTGTATTTTATTTGGTGAATGCTGCATATCATATCCAGCAGATGATCTACAGATTTAACCTGTGGCATCAGAATAGCATATTGAGAACTGTCTGTATCATTTTTTTCACTGTGCAGATGTATACCGTAACGATTGTACACAAGATCCTGTAGATCTGAGAAAGTAGCCTGATGAAGAAAAATACCTCCGCTTGTCCAAAGATCTGTATGATGCGGGTTGTTGCTAAGCAGCGTAAATCCGTCCACCAAAGGGTCATAACGCAGACTTTCACCTTTTACGAGTACCTGAGCAATATTATTCTTTCGTTGCGTGACACTTACTTTTCCACTTTTTACATCCACAGCTATACGATGAGAATCTCCGGCATGATTGACATTAAAGGAAGTCCCCAGCACCTTAATATCCAGATCTCCGGATTCGATTACAAACGGATGTAAGGTATCCCGATGGACATTAAAGAATACTTCCCCCCGATCCAGATAAACTTTCCGGTTGCTGCTGTAATTATCTTTATCATATCGCAAACGTGTATTCCCGCTAAGCCATATGGAAGAACTATCTGGCAATATAAATTGTCTTACATCCCCTATTTCTGTTGTCAGTTCAGTATATCTTGCTTTTCCATGATTAGAGAAAAGCCCAAATAATCCTTTGTCTGAGGAATACATAAAGAAAAAACTGATAGCACATACCAAAAGAACGGAAGCTGCAGCGACCAGCCAGCGCTGTTTGAGAATCGGAACGGGAGTTTTTTCAGTATAAATATGTGCCTGCACAACCGTCAAAATTTCCTGTTGTATCTGCTGTTTATGTATCTGATTTTGAAAGGGGTTTACCTTATCTTCTGAGATCGAATCATACCAGCGATCTATTTCATCCTGCTCGTTTTCGGATAGTCTTCCCTGAAGATAATGTTGAAGCTTTTGTTTGAACTGTTCTATACTCACCTGTTTTGTCTTTTATACAACTCATACAGGTGAAAGCTCCGAAAGTACTTTAAGCTATTGTTTTATTTAGGTTAAATAATTATAAACTACACTGGAGCTTATCAGGAACATCAGGATCAGATCATGATCCGCAAAACGTTGTGTCAGATCCTGCTGCAGTTTTTTCCGGGCATCAGTAAGGTAGTTTTTAACTGTTTGCTCCGCAATATTTAATGTCTGTGCTATCTGTTTAATAGAATAATTATCATTTTTCATCAGGTATACCGTCTGTACTAAGGGAGGAAGTGTAGCAACAGCTTCATCTACAATTTTTTCCAGTTTTCTATATGTATCCGGGTTATATTGTTCTTCATGCGCCATAGACTCCATTCGCAACATAACCTGATCCAGCACCTGCCTACGTACTTTTTCCGAAGCATAATGATTAAGAACTTTATTTTTCACGGCTTTAAAGAGGTAGGGCTTTAGAGATCCGTGTTCCGTATTAATCAAATGCTTACGTTCCCATATATGAATAAATACTTCCTGCACAACATCTTTTGATAACCCCTCATCCTGCACATGTCTGTACGCTACCGTATACAGTTCTTCCCAGTAGGTATTAAAAAAATAAGTAAATGCTTCCGTGTCACCCTCCTTAAAGCGGGCAAGGAATGAGGATTCTATTCTTAATCTGGTCGTGGTCACGCCGCAAAGATAGCTTCCTAAGATTAGGAGAATATTAAATTTTAGGTTTGGAGTAGAAATAAAAGTAAAGAGAAGCTGTTTAGAGCTTCTCTTGATTGCTTTTTTTAAACTCTTCTGATAATTACTGCAGATGCTCCTCCACCGCCGTTACAGATTGCTGCCAGTCCGTATTGCCCCTGTTCCTGCTGCAATACACTGGTTAACGTGACCAGGATACGTGCACCTGAACATCCCAGCGGATGTCCTAATGATACCGCACCTCCGTACACATTCACTTTATCAGCCGGAATATTTAAGAGCTGTGCATTTGCTAATGCCACTACAGAAAAAGCTTCATTAAACTCAAAGTAGTCAATATCGGATAGTGAAAGACCAGCCTTTTTCAACACCTTTTCTGTTGCAATACGTGGTGTTGTTGTAAACCATTCCGGAGCCTGTTCGGCATCTGCATAAGCAACAATCTCTGCCAGTGGACTTAATCCCCATTCCTTTACTTTTTCCTCACTTACAAGTAATAAAGCTGCGGCACCGTCACTGATAGTAGAGGCATTGGCTGCTGTGATTGTTCCGTCTTTTTTGAATGCAGGTTTCAAGGAAGGAATCTTATCAAAATTGACCTGCGAAAACTCTTCATCCTGTGCGACAATCTGCTCTCCTTTTCGTGTACTGATCACGACAGGCACAACTTCTTTTGTGAATTTGCCTGTTTCCCAGGCTTCACGACTACGCTGATAAGAGCCTATAGCATATGTATCCTGATCTTCGCGTCCGATAGCATATTTCTCTGCACATAATTCCCCGAAGACACCCATAGCATCCTGCGTGTATGCATCGCTTAATCCATCTTTTTGCACCCCATCTGTCAAGCTTTGGCTTCCGTATTTTGCACCCCATCGGGCTGCAGGTACATAATAAGGTGTCTGACTCATACTTTCCATCCCTCCTGCCAGCACCACATCAGCATCTCCCAATAAGATGGATTGTGCAGCAAGAGATACCGCTTTCATCCCGCTGGCACATACTTTATTGATTGTGGTTGCGGTTACCTGATCAGGCAAACCCGAGATCTTCGCCACCTGACGTGCAGGAGCCTGCCCAAGATTAGCCTGCAGGACACAGCCCATCAGCAATTCATCTACATGCTCTGCAGCAATACCGGACTGATCCAAAACGGCAGAAACAGCTTTAGCACCTAGTTCAGTAGCAGAGAGTGTAGAAAGTGCTCCTCCGAAACTACCGATAGCTGTACGCTTGGCAGCGACTATAAATACTTTTTTATTCATGCTTATCTTTTGTTTATAATGGTAAAAATCACAAAATGCAGTGTACTAACATTGAAATCAAAATAGTATTTGACTTGCCTTTTAGCAGGTAAAAACAACCTGTCTTCAGTTTTCCTGTTGATACAGCTCCCTTAACCGGAAATGGAAAAGTAAGATGACACACACATATTACTTTTATTTTGTAAATATATAAAAAGAACGAATTCAATACGGAATTACATGCCTATATTTTCATAAAGTAACAATATAATGAAAATAAAACGAATACTTATCTAAAAGACATTTGGAAAAATTAAATCGTAAAAATTAACGAAAAGCCCTATTTTTTCCCTAAATTCGTCTTTGTCCCTGACGAAAATCAAATATGCTCAGGGCATATCATAACCAATAAATTTATAATATATGCAGGCCACCCTACTAACAGCTGAGCATCAAACCTTTCGCGAAACGCTACGGGCATTTATACGTAAGGAGATCTTACCTCATATTGACCGTTGGGAAAAAGACAATCAAATCGACAAATCTATCTGGAAAAAAATGGGCGATATGGGCTTTATGGGACTCAACTATCCCGAAGCTTATGGTGGATTAGACCTGGACTTCTACTACTCTATGATCTTTTGCGAAGAACTTTCCTATTGTTATTCCGGAGGGTTTACCATATCTGCATTGGTTATTCAATATATGTCCGCCCCTTATCTTCTGAAATATGCTTCTGAGGAACTGAAACAACGTTATTTATCGGGTGTTATCGCCGGAGATCTCATCAGTGCTGTTGCGATTACCGAACCTGGTGCCGGATCGGACATACAACATATCAAGACTACTGCAACCCGGGAAGGTGATTATTATATTGTCAATGGTTCCAAAACCTTTATTACAAATGGTTATTACGGTGACTTTTTTATTACAGCAGTCAAGACCGATCCAAGCAAAAAAAGTAAAGGTATCAGCCTTTTACTTATAGACCGGAATACAGCCGGAGTGAGTGCTCATAAAATAAGTAAGATGGGATGGCATGCCTCCGACACTGCAGAACTGGGTTTCGACCAGGTCAAAGTCCCGGTATCTCATCTGATTGGTGAAGAAGGTGCCGGATTCGGCTATCTGATGGGTGGACTGCAACTGGAGCGTCTCACTGCAGCAATTCAAAGTTTATCCACTGCTGATTCCGCCTTACAGTACACCTTAGCGTATATTGACAAGCGTGAAGCATTTGGTAAAAAACTGATGGATTTTCAGGTACTAAGGCATCGGATAGCACAGATGGTTGCAGATATAGCCACGACAAAAGCATTTGTATACCATTGCTGCGACCTTCAGCAACGTGGAGATTATGCAGTTCAGGAGTGCTCAATAGCCAAATTACAGTCCAGCGAACTGGCGATTAAAATTGTCCATGAATGTTTACAGCTCTTCGGGGGATATGGTTTTACAGAGGACTATAAAATATCACGCTTATACCGTGATGTACGTGTAGGAACAATCATCGGTGGCACGTCTGAGATTATGCGTGAGATCATAGCAAAAACAGCAATTGACAAAGTGAATTACCATCCTAAAAAAGAGTAGATCCGGATCAATGACAGTATGATGGACCTATTCCGACACTATAACAAAAGCACAAAAACTAACTCATTTTTAATATCTTAAAGTTGAAACTCATGAATAAGAACCTAAAATATTTTCATACCGAACAAAATACGCAAGGTATAGTGCTCATTCACCCTTCAACAAAAGATAGCAATACAAATGAGCTGGATCAATTGGAAGAATTCATTGCAATAATCCTAGTCTATCTTCAGGAACCAGAAATAAAGGGCATTATCTATCGGAACCCGTTAATTACTAAAGAAACGGATTATAAGTCTCTTTATTCGGTAGCTTCATATGCGGATATTTTCGAAGAGCGTCTTTCTCTTCTTCTTTCTAAAATTCCGGAGTTACAGCAAAATAAGCCCGTAATCAGTATAGTACAGCATGATTGCACAGGTATATCGATGGCTGCCGCACTATGGAGCTCGCGCAGAATAGCAACTCAGGAAGCGCGAATTGGTTTTCCGGAAGCCCGATATGGTTTATTTCCAGGCTTTGGAGCAACGGTACTTACCTCCCGTTTAACAGATCCTGAAAAAGCTGTTCCTTTTCTCACACAAGGCAATATCCTTACTGCTATGCAGGCACAGGAAACAGGAATAATAGATGAGGTAGTTTCTGATCTGACTGAAGCATTGGAATCGGCTCAGCAATACATACTTCAGCATCCTGTTTTACAAGTCACAACTTCTCCTTTGCCGATCAACACAGAAGCGTTTGAAGCAAGCACAGCAACGATTAAAAGAAGAAGTAATGGTCTTATTTCAGCAATAGATCACAGTTTGCAAATGATCCTGAATGCAAGACAGCTACCTCTAAAAGAAGCATTGATGCAGGAGGCACAACGCTACACACGAGTATGGAATAGCCCCGAAGCAATAAGCATGCTGCGGACACATTATTATGGAATCAAAGATGCTATCAGGCCGGATGCTTCAACAGGATTTGAGCTTAAAAAGTTAGGAGTAATCGGCGCCGGAATGATGGGATCCGGAATAGCATATGAGGGTGCGCGTGCAGGTATTGATGTATTCCTCAAAGACGTAGATCTCGCCCAGGCATCAAGAGGAAAAGCTTATTCTGAAAAGGTCAGTAGTAAACTTGTACAACAGGGTATTCTGACAGAAAATACACAACAGCAATTACTTACACATATCCATCCTACAGATCAAATGACTGATCTGGAAAATACAGATCTGATTATAGAGGCCGTATTTGAGGATAAAGTGTTAAAAGCGGAAGTTACATCGGAGAGTCTTCCTTACTTGAATGCAGAGGGATTCTTTGCCTCAAATACAACATCTTTACCCATCAGCGAACTGGCTTCTGTATCCTCAAAACCTGAAAATTTTATTGGTATGCATTTTTTCTCTCCGGTGGACCGTATGGCTTTGGTTGAGATTATCAGGGGCAGGAAGACCAGTGAAGACACATTAAAAAAGGCACTTCAGGTAGCTCGTCAGTTTGGCAAAATTCCGATTGTGGTTTACGATGGTCCTGCTTTTTTTACTTCCCGTATTTTTTTCAACTATTTATTAGAAGCCATTACTATGCTTCTGGAAGGCATTCCGGCAAATGAAATCGAACAGCAGGCACGGATAGCGGGTTTTGCTGTAGGTCCGCTGGCTGTTCTGGATGAGATTTCTCTGCCCCTCATGTTACATGTGTATGATCAGTTGCCACAGCTACATCCCAGTCAAAAAAGATGCTATAATTATCTAACAAAATTAGTAACTGCGGGTCGAAACGGCCGTAAAACAGCAAAAGGTTTCTATGACTACGATGCGGAAACCGGAAAAAAGACCATCTGGCAGGATCCGGAAATTACGGAAGCAGATCATTTACCTGCCGGGGAGCAAATCCGTAAAAGACTACTGCATGTGATGTCACTGGATAGTTTTCGCTGTCTGGATGAAGGGGTTTTGCAACGTCCTATAGACGGAGATATTGGTTCGGTATTGGGTATCGGCTATGCTACTCACACTGGCGGTGTATTCGGACATATTGATCAGGTTGGATTATCTGCTTTTGTGAACGAGTGTCAGGAGTATTCTTCATACGGGGAGCAATGGGAAATCCCTCCGGCTCTCAAACAGTTGGCAGACCGCAACTTTAGCTTTTACACAGGATTTGACTCTAACTGGTCATAATTCTTCACTTAAAACCCCTCCCTGGTAGTGACGTTGTCGGAACCTTTTTCTCTACTTAAAAGGATAGCTTTAGCATAGATAAAGTATTTTTATCGCGTCTGACGGTGTCCTCACCGGTAATATGATAATTTCTCTTCTATTATTTGGTGTGGACACCAAATGACGCTATTGAGTATTTTAAGTTGATTCAAGTTTCCGGGACAGGCTGTTATATGATAAGCATTATAACCTCTCCCTAACCCTTCCAACTTGTCGGCACAGGTTCTACTTAAAAAGGAGAGGGAATTATATTGCAGTACCCCTGTTATAACCTTTCTCTCCTTTCAAAGGAGAGATGCCCGAAGGGCAGAGAGGTTAATAACAATAGTTTAGAATCTCTCCCTAACCCTTCCGACTTGTCGGCACAAGTTCTCCTTAAAAAGCAGAAGGAATAGCTTTAGCATACATAAAGTATTTTTATCGCGTCTGACGATGTCCTCACCGGCAATATGATAACTTCTGTTCTATTATTTGGTGTGGACACCAAATGACGCTATTGAGTATTTTAAGTTAATTCAAGTTTCCGGGACAGGCTGTTATATGATAAGTATTATAACCTCTCCCTAACCCTCTCCTTTTTAAGGAGAGGGAATTGGTTTATCAAATAATAAAAAAGCCGTTGCAAGCAACGGCTTTTTTATTTATCGTACCATCAGATCGACTAGCTGCTGTACGTCGAGTGCAACAAAAGTATCGTAGTCCAATGTAGATTGTATAATCTGTTTCTGTTGTTTTTCGGAAAAAATACGTGCCAGATTACGCTTATATTTTTCGATAAGTTTAGGAATACCTTCTTCCCGACGACGAGGATGTCCAATAGGATATGGTACAAACACTTCCGGCAACACCGTTCCATCCTTCATTTCTACTGTCAAAGCGTTAGCAATAGCACGTTTTTGCGGATCGTGATAATCTGCAGTAAATTGCGGATCTTCCTGACAGGTCATCTTATCACGAAGTATATCAATACGCGGATCCTGTGCAATAACATCTTCGTAATCTTCAGCGGTTAAGCGTCCGAAAATCAGCGGTACAGCAACCATATACTGTATACAATGATCACGGTCTGCCGGATTATGAAGCGGTCCTTTTTTATCTATAATACGTATAGCGGCTTCATGTGTGCGAATGGTAATACGAGCAATATCCTCTGTAGATTTACCTATACGTGCAAGTTGCTCATACAATTGCATAGCTGCCTCAGCAGCTGTCTGTGCATGAAATTCTGCGGGAAAGGATATTTTGAACAGAATATTTTCCATTACGTAAGAACCATACGGGCGTTGAAATTTGAATGCCTGCCCCTTGAAAGAGACATCATAAAATCCCCAAACCGGAGCAGTTAATACCGAAGGATAACCCATTTCTCCGGTTTGTGCGATAAGCGCTAATCGTACAGCACGCGAAGTTGCATCGCCGGCAGCCCAGGATTTACGGCTCCCGGTATTTGGTGCATGCCTGTACGTCCGCAATGCCTGACCGTCCACGAAAGCTAAGGATACGGCATTGATCAGTTCTTCCCGGTTCAGTCCGAGTAATTTACCTACAACAGCTGTAGAAGCGACCTTGACCAGAATAACGTGATCCAATCCAACCTTGTTAAATGAATTTTCCAGTGCCAATACTCCTTGTATTTCATGCGCCATTACCATCGCTTCTAATACCACTTTTGCCTTCAGGGGTTTTTCACCATTAGCTACATGTGTGCGGCTCAACCAATCAGCAGTAGCAAGAATTCCTCCCAGATTATCTGAAGGATGACCCCACTCTGCAGCCAGCCAGGTATCATTAAAATCCAACCAGCGTACAATAGCCCCGATATTAAAAGCTGCCTGTACCGGATCCAGCTGATAAGGTGTTCCGGGAACTTTGGCTCCATTAGGCACAATAGTGCCTGGTACAACCGGACCTAACAGCTTAGTACATGCCGGATACGTCAATGCCTCGAATCCACAGCCAAGTGTATCCAAAAAACAATAAAATGCAGTGCGCCAGGCTACGTCACTTTGGATTTTGTAGTCCAGTACATAATCAACAATATCCGTCAGTACCTGATCGGGTTGTGGTCTTTCATTTGAAATAATTGAAGCCATTTTTATATAAAATATAAAGTTTTAGTGTAGTTAAATATTAAAATCTCCTATGATACATTCGTTTATCTTTCAGATATTGGCACAAAAGCCCTGTTTTCCGGTCCGATATAATTTGCGCTGGGACGTATAATCTTACCATCCTGCCGTTGTTCAAAGACATGGGCAGACCAGCCTGTAATGCGCGCCAATACAAATAGAGGGGTAAACATCTCTGTTGGTATTCCCATTAAATGATAGGATACTGCAGAATACCAGTCCAGATTCGGAAACATTTTCTTCTCTTCCCACATGACCGTTTCCAATCGTTCGGCAATATTATATAAGGTCATATCTCCTGCTTCCTCAGATAATTCTCTGGCGATCATTTTGATAACCTGATTACGGGGATCTGCTATGGTATATACCGGATGGCCAAACCCAATGATGACTTCTTTATTGGCCAACCGTTTCCGTATATCTGCTTCTGCCTCATCCGCATTGGCATAACGTGTCTGAATTTCAAAAGCAACCTCATTGGCACCTCCATGCTTAGGCCCGCGCAGTGCACCTATAGCCCCGGCAATGCAGGAATACATATCTGATCCGGTACCGGCGATAACACGCGCTGTAAATGTAGAGGCGTTAAATTCATGCTCTGCATATAAGTTTAGCGAAACCTGCATAGCTCTTACCCAGGATTCAGATGGCGGTGTACCATGCAAAAGATGTAAAAAATGTCCTCCCAATGTAGCATCAGTTGTTTCCACGGCAATCTCCCGTCCATTTTGGCTGAAATGATACCAATACAACAGTGCCGACCCCATAGAAGCCATTAATCTGTTGGCAATATCACGTGCTCCGGCCAAAGGATGACTTTCTTTCTCGGGTTGAATGCTTCCAAATACGGATACATAAGTTCTCAGTACATCCATAGGATGTGCTGTGGTTGGCAATTGTTTCAGGACGTTCTGCAAAGCAATAGGCAGTCCCCTTTGACTGATCAGCTGAGCCTGATAAGACAGCAATTGAGCACGAGTGGGCAAACTGCCGTATATTAATAGATAAGCCACTTCTTCAAATGTCGCCTGATCTGCCAGATCCAGAATGTCATATCCTCGGTAATGCAGATCATTGCCACTCTTTCCAACTGTACTTAGGGCAGTATTACCTGCCGCTACTCCCGAAAGGGCAACACTTTTCTTAGGCTTAAAGCCCGTTTCATTTGTTTCTTTCATCATACTTGGTATTGAACAATTGATCTAATCGGTTTTCATATTCGTAGTAGTTTATACTTTTATACAGCTCTTCTCTTGTCTGCATAGTATCGAGTACTGCCGCCTGGCCTCCATCCTTTCGTATGTGACTGTACACATTTGCAGCCGCCTTGTTAGCCGCGCGAAATGCTGAAAGCGGATACAGGACGATAGCAACACCAGCTGCGCCCAGTTCATCTGTAGTAAATAAAGGTGTCTGTCCAAATTCCGTGATATTTGCCAGAATAGGTAAGCCTGTGGCTTCACTAAAGCGAGTATATTCCTCCAGTGTGTGTACAGCTTCAGCAAAAATAAAATCCGCACCTGCTTCTTTATATGCAATAGCCCTGTCGAGTGCTTTATCAAGTCCTTCTGATGCTAACGCATCTGTACGGGCACCGATAGCAAAATTGACATCAGTACGGGCATCTACTGCAGCTTTTATTCTGTCTGCCATTTCATCTGTAGATACAAGCTCTTTACCCGGACGATGACCACAGCGTTTAGCACCGACCTGATCTTCCATATGTACAGCTGCTGCACCGGCTTTAACGAGCGAACGGATAGTACGGGCAACATTAAAAGCCGAGGGCCCAAATCCTGTATCAATATCCACCATCAAAGGCAAAGTACACACATTGCTGATGCGTTCTACATCGATCAGTACATCCTGTAAATTGGTAATACCCAGATCAGGTACTCCTAGAGATCCTGCAGCTACTCCTCCTCCGGAGAGATAGATTGCTTTAAATCCGGCCTGTTGAGCCAGCAAAGCATGGTTAGCATTGATCGCACCGACCACCTGCAATGGTTTCTCATTCTTGATTGCTTCTCTGAAAAGAAGCCCTGGAGAGTTTATCATATAATTGGAAATTGAAAATAAACAGAAAGCGGCCTGAGGATTTTAGACGATTCTGTTTTTATGTCCGAATGTCAGACGCTTTTAAATTTTTAGCGTCTAAACCTTCTTTTTAAAGATACAAATAAAATTTTAGCGTCTACAATATTTACAGACGCATTTTAGCTGAATCCTTATTTTTAAAACGTTTGATCACAATCAATTATTATTAGAAAAACGTTTATTCTCAATGAGCAAAGGATTAAACATAAAATTACCTGAAACAAAGGCTCAGTATTAAGGATTTTAAAGTTTTCAGAAGCAATATATTTTATTCGAAGGTTCCATCCGGGACGTAGAAAAACTCCAGTTCTCTCCTGTTATTGATTTGGCGACACCCTCCGTTTTGAAGTAACATAATTTGGGTAGCTATATCCAGTACACTTCTGTAATTGTGATCAGAAATCACGAAGCCTTTTTTATTTTTAAACAGTACAATTAACTGTTTTATATATTCTACATAAATAGGTTCAATACCTGTAAATGGCTCATCTAAAAGTAAAAAGTCTGTGGGCTGATAGATTAATAAGCATATTTCCAAATAACGCAACTGCCCGCCAGACAATTGATATACTTTCTTATCTTTTAATTCTTTAAGTTTTACATCATCCAGTAATGTATTTCTAAACAATTGATCCTCCACCAAAAGTTTGATAAGCGTGGAAACTTTTTCATTTGAAGGCAAAAAAGAATCCTGAGAAAGATAACCTATTTTCTGTGTCAGATAGGTCTTTTCAACTTTCTTGCCGTTTAAAAGAATATAGCTATTATGGGCTTTTAATGTTCCAAAAATTATTTTAAGAAATGTTGATTTGCCACATCCGTTACGACCTAACAATCCAATAACATCTCCCGTGCGACATTGTAAATAGGCACCAGTGAGAAGTTGCTGACTAGCTGTATAGCTGAATTGGACAGAATCTACATGCAACTCCTTTGGATTATTCATAACATTTCTATTATAATATAAAGGGTAAATACGAAAAGTAAATTAAAGAGAAACCCAAACACATATATATGAGAGAAGGAAACGCCCATATTAAAGTACATGTATTTTGTTTTTTTTCCAAAATAATCAAAAACCAGTGCTGTTGAAGCATATCCTATAGTTGTAAAAAGGAAAGAAAACGTTGAAAGATAGGGATTTTTGAAAAATAGGATTTGAACCGGAGCAAATGCAGCAAATAATCCTGAAATAACCAAGTTAACGATCATAATATTCTTAAGATAGTAAATATATAATCGGTACCTCATAATTATTCCTCTGATAAGATTGTTTGGGTTTTTCTGAAAGAGAAGTAAAACTTTTGCCTTAGTTATATTGCTATCAGTATTTTGCAACATCTCCAGGAGATTTACAACTTAAAAGAAACAGAAATCCATCTGAAAGATAACGTTAAATGCTCTTAAATTCAAGAATTCAAATCCTCTTTTAAATATACTAATAAAATTTTAGCACCATCAATATGTATATTAGTAATTTATAAAAGTGAGCAACCACTTCAGGAAAGTCCTTGAAAGATGACGCTGAAATAAATTATATGCCTATGAAATTACCAGATATTATACTATTATTAACCGCTGTCAGCACTGCATTGATGGCAGGTTTCTTCTACTCCTACTCTATTTCAGTTAGCACAGGGTTAGGAAAATTGACAGATTCAGAATACTTAAGGGCAATGCAACAAATAAACAGAGCTGTACTGAATACCTACTTCTTTGCCTGTTTTATGGGATCGCTGCTATTACTTCCTTTAACTACATTTCAACACTACAAGAGTTCCTCCACAGTTTTTATCCTGCTATTGCTGGCAAGTTGTTGCTATATATTTGGTGTTTTTGCTGTTACAGCAATTGTAAATGTACCTCTTAATAACCGACTGGAAGCTTTTCAAATAAATGATTCTACAGCGGCTCAGATTCGTGAAATGCGGGATATTTTTGAAGAGCGGTGGAATTTCTGGAATAACGTACGAACTTTTGCTGCCATAGGTACAATAGTTCTGGTGCTTATCTCCTGTATTACAAGATCCAAATAAGAGTTTAAAAATTCTTTAATCAGAGAGTTTCCCGGAAGTTCTGCCTTTGTTATAATCTGTTATATAGCGGATGAATACATCCTGACTGTAGCTTTTTTCCTTTTGTAAGTTACTGGAAAGTACGAGTTCATCTTCAATAAGTTTCAACAGATTATCCGCTCTCTTTTTTGTTTGTTTTCCAAATAAATCTATCGCAGAATTTCCTATTTCAGCGATATCACCCGTAGATTTTTTGACAGCATAATGCTTTACAGAAATAGACCCGGTTGGCCCCATTACTAATTCACGATTTCCAATCCCGTAATTTCTATGTCTGGGCGAACCATTATGCATCTTTTCAACCGCATATATCGCAATTTCTCCTTCCTGAACAATCTCTGCAAATACCGGTTTAACAACAGCGTTCGCCTTGATTTGTATAGATATAGGAGCATATACTTTGTCCGTAAAAGAGTTATACGCTTTCAAAACTTCAGTTGGTTTGAATATCTTATTTCCGTCTTTATTTTTAAATTTCAACTTATTGTCTTTTACGGACAAGATCTTACCGTACAGTGTATCTCTCTGCGCAGTAATTATAAAATCAGAAACCGTATTGTTTACCTGACTGTAGGCATTTAAAGTCGTTATACAGAAGCATACAATAACTGCTGTTAAAGAGAAGACATTATGTTTCATAACGTTATATTACAATTTAAGATTACAAAGATAAAAAATCTCTTCTTAAGTATCGATTTCACGAATATATCTGGCCAGATCTTTTTCCACAGCTATTTCACTTTTCTCCAGTTGTTGTACGATTCGGTTTCGTTCTGCACTTGTTTTATTCTGACTCAGCTTTTTCTGTCCCTGAATAGCTGACACCTCCATTTCAAAAGCGACTATACCTTTCATCATCCCTTTTCTATACTTTTCAGGAAGATTTTCCCATTGCTTGAGATAATCCTTTTCATAGAACTTTATCATTTGCTCTAACATTGCCGATTTAGTGTATTCATCGTCAACTATTCTGGTCTTACCATATACATGTACCGTAATATAGTCCCAGGTAGGTACACTTTCTGTTTTGTCATAATGAGATGGCGATATATAAGCATGGGGCTCTGAAAAGATAACAAGCGAAGTATTTGCTTCTATATATTTCGTCTGTTCATTTGCAGCAGCAAAATGAGATTTGAGCAAGAGTGTATCTCCTGTATCATCTACGAAAAAGGGAAGTTGTGTAGCGAGAGGCAAATTGTCGTGAGCTGTAATCATAGTAGCAAAGCTATATTGCTTCATAAAAGCCACCTGATCTGATAGGTTATCAAATTTGAAACTATTGGGTACAAACATTTACTTATATATTTAACAAGCGGATAATTTATTTATAACCAAAAATATGCTTCTTTAAGAAATAAATACAGTCACAGTTTTTCAATATACAAGGGATACAGTTTATATGCTACTTTCAATTAAAACAAAAAAATCATTCCGACAGGCTTTCGAAAACATCGCTTTTTTTTTAGCTCAGCAAGTTGATTTTAATTTCAGATGATAATTTTTCAGGTTAAATAGGCTGCTACTTCATCATAAAAATAATATTTATCAGGCTGATAATCACAAAAATGTATGAAATAGAAAAATTAGCCGTTTTCAGGGATAAAATACCTCCGCTACATTGAGCATCTTTGTACTAACAATATGTATTATTACAACATGAAGAAAATAAGTATTACGTTAGTTGCATTGCTTGTGTCTTGTGTCACATCATTTGCACAAAGCAAAAAAATGTTCAGAATTGATTACAGTCTTTTTTCGCAGGAAACAGCAGACAACAACCAGAACGATGAACAGGAAACTATTTTTCAGGGCTGGGTAAATAAGGATTTTATCCGTTTTTATGTAGAAGGAGAGGATCCTACTGTACAGCTTACAAATAAAAACACGGGAACCTCCACTATGCTGTATCCCGGCCTGAAACAATTTGCTACTATATACGGAGAAAATGAAGCTCCTGCTGACCATAATTTTGACGATCTGAATATTGAATATGTGGCTGGTAAACAGAAAAAAATTGCCGGATATATCTGTAAACTTGCAAAGATCAATGCTTCGGAAGATACGGATGGTGCTTATTCACTGGAAATCTGGTATACAGAGCAGATCCCTAGTATTTATTGGGGAGATTACGAATTTCTAAAAAAACTTCCTGGTGCAGCACTAAGTATGAGTGCTATGGGCAGCGGCATCATTGCACATAAAATTGAGCAGGAAGATGTTGCAGAAACGTTGTTAACTGTACCTCAGGATTTTACTGAAATGGAGGAAGCAGCAGCAGAAGCGGTAGATACAGAATCGCTTGGAGAAGGTGTTTATCTATATACAGATGAAAATACTTCATTGTACGGATTGAGAGATGAGGAAGGAAATGTAATTACCCAACCAAAATTCACATCGATACTACACTTTTACGAAGGCAACGCAGTGGCAAGTGATGCAGATTATAATTACGGAACCATTGATCCTAAAGGAAATACAGTCATTCCTTTTAATTACAGCTTTCTGTCTTATGATACCAATAGTGAACAGTTTCTCTTCAGTAAAAATGACAAATTCGGTCTGATGGACAAATATGGTAAAGTTGTGATCAATGCCAAATATGACATGCTTTCCTTCTTTGAACATGGTACTGCAATCTTTCAGATCGATGGCAAAAGTGGTCTAATTAACGAGCAAGATAAACAAATCGTTCCGGCAAATTATGGTTATATAGCCGACCGGAATGCGACGCATTTTATTGCGATAGAAGGCGAACTCTATAATCTGTATACTATAAAAGATCAGAAAAGACTGGGCGGTAACATTCAATTCATCGCTACTACGGAAGATCCGAATATCTTTTTAGCACAAAAGGATGATAAATATGGCTTTCTGGATCAGAATGGCAAAGTAATGATTCCTTTCAAATATGCTTATGCAACAGGTTTTTCTAATGGGGTGGCATACGTAGCCATGGATTCTGATATGGAAGATCTGTTTCTTATCAACACCAAAGATGAGCGTGTAGCGGAAGAGAAATAAGCTTATAATAAAAATAAAAAGCTGCAAATCAGATGCTTACATATATTTCAAAAAATTTATAAAACAAATAGGCTAATAAGACGTTTTATATAGTACAATAAGATTATTGGTTAGTTTAAGACTAAAGGTTTTAAGACATAACGAATAATTTTAAAAATAGAAAGCCCGGGATATAAAAACCCCGGGCTTTTGCTATTTAGTCTATTATTGCCAATCTATCTGAATGATGTTACAGCTGGCGAAGACGCCAACTGACGCAACTTCTTGTGAAAGAAAGATCTTGATTTATCTGAGTAATGATATACAGCCAACGAGGATGTCAACTGACGCTACTTCTTGTGAAAAAGAGATCCCAAATCTATCTAAATGATGATATACAGTTGGCGAGGACGCCAACTGACGCAACTTCTTCTGAAAGAAAGGTCTTGATTTATCTGAATAATGATATACAGCTAGCGAGGATGCCAAATGACGCGTCTTCCTGTGAAAGGGAGAGTCCGAATTAGCTAAATGATGTTACAGCTGGCGAGGACGTCAACTGACGCAATTTAATGTGAAAGAGAGAATCCGATTTAGCTAAATGATGATATACAGTTGGCGAGGACGCCAACTGACGCAATTTAATATGAAATAAGTACCCGATTTATCTGAAAGAAACCTCAGTCCTGTTACTGAGGTTCATAAATCTTACCTTCCAAATCCATATAATAGGACTTCCCTTCCTGACTGACTACGACAAATACTTTTGCTGTCTGACGCGTTATATCCGGACTTTCCTTATTATATGCTTTAGTATTCATATAGTCCAGATATTCCAGTCTGAATTTCTGCGGAATTGAATTAATATATTTCAATTCATAAGTATCAATAATACGTTGGTCTGTCAGAAAATATCCGGCTGTTGTCTTCACAGGCATGTAGTATGGAAAATGCTCCTGGCTACTTTGATAAGCCCAGTTATATATTCTTGAAGAAAGACTGTCTTTAAGTTTGTACTCTCCTTTATGATTCATGTAGCTGTATTTCATATCTCTACCTCCTGTCAGTTGTACAAGAAACCAGTTTGATGTTGTGTCCTTTACACCTCCGATAGGAATAACCTTTTGATGCTCAAAATTAAAACCTGGTAAAGGCTTACCGTCACTGGCTATAATTCCAAAATGTGTCACATTCGGATCTGCTGTAGACTTACCTGCTACTGCATATACTTTTCCATCAATACGCATGGGGGTCAGCTTAGGTTCATTTACATTATGTGATGTGTACAGATCTGAATACGCTGTAATTTCTATGATATCACCAGCCACCACTCTATATTCAAATCCGGTATATCCATTTTCAGAAGATATAGATTTAATATTCGGATTTGGGGATCGTCCGTATTGCTGAGGCGGCATGACCAGTTCAGCCACCTGTTCAGAATGTGTTCGCAACTTTCCTTCCTCATCTAAAGTCAGGGTATAAAATAAATCATTATTATAGTCATTGAATGTACCTATATATCCCTCTGGTTTAAACAGATATAAGGTATTTGCCAAAGCCGGAACAGTTATTTTCATTGTTCTCTGATCCAGATATCCCCATTTTTTATCCTGTTGAAATGGGATCATATAAGGCCAGTCCTTAAGTGTGATTTTTGCTAAATATGATTTCATACTCTTAAGTTCTGTAGCTTCAGAAATAAGTTCGGAGGAGTTCTGGGCACTCAGCGGGTAATATAAACTAATGAAAAAAAGTAAAAGCAGATGTTTCATAGATATTCAATTTTTGGATTCACTGAAATAATGCATACTTTCAAAAGTACCCAATTAAAAATAGTATGGGTATAGCTGATATCAGGGATTATTAAGTCTTACGTCTGCCTTCTTTGTTAATTGTTGTTAATTGTTAACTAATCAGACTACTACAAGAAAAATAAAACATACTTTTATGAAAACAATAAAAACCTTAGACTATGAGAAATATAACCTTAACCTGTTTTCTTCTTTTTACAGCGACACTAAGTTTCGCACAGAAACAAAAAGAGCAGCATCTTAAAGTAAGCAATAAATACAGTATTGGTCAACAGGTAAGTGATGAAGAGTACACTGTTACATTAAAACAAATCCGAAAAATATCAGATTCTACTTTCCTGATGCAAATACAGGTCAATGATATCTATTATTCGACAGTGGACAATAGATTCAATATGACATTATCAACTGCTCATCCGAGCAAAAACAGGAACATTCAGAATACTACAGCTACGATTCCTTATGTACTGTTATATGGAAGGCCCATCCAGTTTGAGGTGACAAACGGAAAAGTAAAAATTGACTCTCTAAAACTTCGTTCAGAATTACTCCGGCAATTAACAGACTGGCAGATTACGCCAGAATATCAGAGCAATATTTTAGCCAATACAATAAGTAAGAGTCAGACAATGGCCCAGTATTTATTTTTTTCAAAAGAGAAGAGTAAACTAAGTGGTCAGACACAGAAAAAAGATAAAAATCAGGCTTCCTTTATCCGGGACGAAAATAATACAGCGGAAAAAACTCAGGAGAAAACGATCTTTGACATCCATACGTTTCAGATAACAGAGGCCAGCCTTACTACAAAAGTAGATCAGGATGTAAACAATAAGGGGGTAAAAAGTGAATTTTACTTTGCCGTCCAACCGTCTTCATTACCTCCGGTAAAATCTGATGCTGAAAAAAACTATCTGGTCATGATTATTGAGGGAAGTGGATGGAGTCAGGCAGTAATGACTAACAACGAAATTGACAGTATAAAATTAAAGAATTACATCAGCAAATACGATCCGCTCTACGGTGAACGTCCGGATTTCAATAGTATTAAACTTGGGCTGATACAACGTCAGGGAAATTATGAAACCTATAAAGAAGAGCTTAAGAAAACAAGACCACTTCTTTTAAAGAGTACATATCACCTTTCCAATAAGATTGTGTTTGATGATTTAAGTGAGGCTGATTTTATCGAGATTGTTCCTTTACTGGATAATGAACAACTCTATTCCTGGGCACAGAATGATCTTTACCAACATGTCTTAGCCGGAAAAAGTGAAGCTATTAATAAGCTATCCAAATTATCGGTTTCTTTCAGTGAAAGAGAAAAAACAACGGCCACTCCCATGATACTATGGCATAAAGCCTTTTTAAATAAAAATAATGCAGACAGTCTGCTTTACTATGGCAATGCACTTTTAGCACTTGATCCCTCCTACTGGAATGATGGAAATGCCAGCAGATATGCTTTATTTATCTGCAAATTACTTGGTGAAAAAGATAAAAGTACTGCAACAGCATTTCTGGATCAAATTATAAAAAAGCTGACTCCATTGGCTGAGGATGAACAAAACGGCTATCGTATTGTTAAAAAAGCACACCTCGCATACTGCTACTATCTGCATGCGGCGGAAGCAGATCCGGCTCAGGCTCTTGCCTATACGGAAAAGGCGGTATTCTATTCCCACGAGAATAAAAATGAGGATCGACGTGTCAATAGTTATGAAAGATCATTTGGTGTAGCTAAAGAAAATTACAATGAAAAATACCTCGACATGCTGGCTCAAAACGGGCAAAAAGATCTGGCTTTACAAAACTATGTAAAGGAATTTTTGATAAATCATTCCGGTAATTTTAGTGGATTAAAGAATTTTTATGAAAAGCAATTCGATTCTGTTTCTTTTGGTCAGTATTTTAAAGATAAGATTATTCCTCAGCTCGCAGATGCACCTGCATTTGAGTTAACTGATCTGGAAGAAAAGAATGTAAATATCGCTCAGTTTAAGGGTAAATGGACTGTAATAGATTTCTGGGGAACCTGGTGTGGTCCTTGTGTGGCTGAAATGCCAAGACTAAACACCTATCATGAGAAGCTAAAGGAAGATGATAAAAGCAAAATAGATTTTATCACCATTGCCTGTAATGATACAAAGGAAAAGGTAGAGGCCTTTTTAGCTAAAAACAAGTTTACAATTCCGGTATTGATGTCTGATGAAAAAGTACAGTATAGCTACAAAGTACCGGGCTATCCCAGCAAATTTATTGTTACGCCTGAAGGAAAACTAATATCGACAATGTTTGGCTCTGATTGGCAAGGTTTTGTTAAACAACTAGCGACATTGTATTAAATAAAACCCCGTACCGGCTGTAGCCGGTACGGGGTTATAAGATCTTAATATAATAGTCTGAAAACCGGCTATTTATTAAGTTTTTTGATATTCTCTATACGATTCAACAGGTCTTTGTAATGAACCGCCTCAAAATCTTTTGATCTTTTGGCAGATTTAGCAATCTTTTGCTCCACCTGTAGCAACGCTTCGTACATAATGATACGCATATCTGATAGATTCGGATTGTAAGGTGTCAGACCTGCTGCTGCGTAGGCTGTCTCCTGTACAGGTTTATCAAGTTTCAGCAATACGCCTAACCGATCTACATACGCACGCTGTAATCCTCTGCTGAATACATCATTGGCATTTGATTCAAATATTTGTTTCTCCAGATCGTTCAACAGTTCTTTTACAGTATAAGCCTGATTACCATTTTTAAATTCATCATCCAGCATGCGTGCAAATCCGTATGTTTCCATCAGTGAAGTCAGTACCTGATTTTGCATTTCAACGATCCGGTTGACCATTGTTCCGTAATCTACACGGGAAAGTAATGTGGAATCCAATAACCAGGTAGGCGTCTGGAAAACCTGTCTCCCCACAAAGTCAACAGCTCTCTGCTGTTTATCCTTGCTTACATACGTGAATACAGCTCCTGGTTCGCCCATTGTCTTCACGTCTTCTGTCATAGCTGCAACATTTGCAAGCACATGATTGACATAGCGGCGATACTGGCGCATAATTTCCAGATACAATTCTTTAGTACCACTTAAATCATCCGCATTATCATACGTCCATTTTTCCAGATTCGGCAGAATATAACGTAAATTGGCAATTCCATAATCACTTGCTTTTACAGCATCGTTCCCCAGATCTTCACTTTGTGCACGCGGATCCATAGATCCCTGTCTGCCATAGAAATATACAGGATTCTTTACTTTCTCGCGAATCTGCAATTCTAATGCACGCTCTTCCTGTTCCGGAGTCTGGCCTGCATAATAACGGTAACCAAAGTCAATCGCAAAACGGTCATACTCTCCTATTTTAGGATAGATCTGTTTCACTCCGTCACCTGGCTGTGCTACATAATTGAAACGTGCATAGTCCATTACAGAAGGTGCTGTGCCATATTTTTCGGTAAATGCCGGAGAACGAAGAGAGTCTACATCATATGCTGCACTGGATCCGAAGTTGTGGAGCAACCCTAAAGTATGTCCGACTTCATGTGAAGATACAAACCGAACCAGTTGTCCCATCTGCTCATCACTAAGTTTGGCACCACGTGCTCCGTCATGAATAGCTGCAGTCTGTACAAAAAACCAATTGCGAAGCAATGACATTACATTATGGTACCAACCGATATGGCTTTCTATGATCTCTCCTGATCTCGGATCAGATATACGCGGACCATATGCATTTTCAGTTTCCGAAGCAAAATAACGGATGACAGAATAGCGTGCATCTTCTGTGCTGAATTCCGGATCTTCCTGTGGAGTCGGAGCCTCTCTGGCTACGATAGCTTCTTTAAATCCAGCGGCTTCAAAGGCTTCATTCCAATCGTTTACACCAGCAATCAGATAAGGCACCCATTTCTTGGGTGTAGCCGGATCAATATAGTATACGATCTGTTTCTTAGGCCTGACCAGTTCCCCTCTGTTGTACGCTTCCAAATCAGCAGGTTCCAGCCGCCAGCGCTGAATAAATGCTTTTTTGGTTACTTTTTGATCATTCGCACCAAAATCAATCTTGCGGTTAGAAAAATAGCCTACTCTCTGATTATCATAACGTGGCTGCATAGGTACTTTTGGTAACAATACCATGGAGGTATTGAGTCCGAAAGTCATCGCTCCGACTGTCTTATCTGCGGGCAGATCAGGTGTCTTAAAGGTTTTGACAGTCCTTACCTCCACATTCTCCGGAAAAGCTTTGACTGTATCAATATAAGAACGGGAAGCATCTATACCTGCGATTTTATATGTTTTCTTCAGGTTCTCCGGCAATTGCATCCCCGGAATATCCCCGTTGTAGAAATCCGTTACATCAATCACTACATTGCGCCCCCCTTCATTAAACGCTTTTATATCAAAAGCAGCCAGAATAGGCATAGCGTTGGAATTGGCCAGTGCCTGGTTGATGTCTGTATTTCCTGTAGCCATGTAGGCATAGCTCGGTACGCGAATATAGATTGTATTTTCTCTTCGGTGCCATTGCCAAAGCTGATCATTGATCATCTCTCCTCCATATTGTGAACGGAATTCTTTGAGGCCGACAGGCGTCTGTGTAAAGCGTGTGACCACTAACATATCTCTGTTCAACAGACTATCCGGTAGCTCCATATAATACTTATCGCCAACACGGTAACTATTAAAGAGCCCCTTACTTTTAACAGCATCTTTACTGATCAGTTCATCGAATTTTTTGATCTTATCTTTTTTTGGTTTATCATCTTCCTTCTTTGAAGTATCTGATTTATCTGTCAGTTTCACCAGACCGGACCATTTGCCTGATTGGGCATAAAGAGATCCTGTCCCCATAGTCATCATCGCCAATGCGATGGTTATCTTACTTATATATCTCATTTCTGTCTTTATGTATATAGATTACCAACCCGGATTCTGCGGTTGAAGATTTGTATTGACACCCAGCTCTGTCAGCGGGATAGGCATCCAGTAATTTTTTTCCGTAAATACCCGTGTTCCGGCAGATTTTGCTACATATTTAAATGTCCCATCGGTATTCTTCGTAATCGTCACGCCATTTACAGACTTATTCAGTACCACATCTGCTGTTTTCCAACGTCTCAGATCCTGATAGCGGATATTATCTTCAAAAGCAAGTTCTATCCTTCTCTCTTTCTGTATACGCTGACGCATTTTGTCTTTATCCAGACCTTTGGGCAATTCTGGCATTGCCACCCTTTTACGTATTGCATTTACAGCATCATATACACTCTGTACAGGCCCTTCTACTTCATTCTTTGCTTCTGCAAAATTCAACAGGACTTCAGCGTAACGCATAATTACCCAGTTGGTGCTGCTCCCTATACTTGCATCTTTATTGTAGTCGAATTTTTCATCAATAAATTTCTTCATATAGTATCCTGTCGGACTTGGATTTGTTCTTGGCATATCTTTACCACCGGTAAAAGCTTCTACTGCCCGATCCTTAAACATACTTCCATTATACAGGATAGATTTTTCAAATCTCGGATCTCTTCCTTTATAAGGATTTGATTTATCGTAACCTGATCCGGTTTCATCAATAGCCTTTCCATTGGCCATTTCATACATATCAATCAGATCCTGGGTAGGACAATTGATACCCTTGCCACCGTAACCAGTAGGGCTATTGTTTTTATCAAATGCATGTTGTTTTTCACCTTTCAAACCATTATATCTGAATTCGAGAATTACTTCCGGGCGCGTCATTACGTTTTTAACCAGGAATACGTCATTATATTCTTTCTGCAGTTGAAAAGCGTTACTGCTGATAACCGCCTCAGCTGCATCAGCAGCTACTTTCCAGCGGTTCATATTTTGTTCTGTGTTATTAAGCGGACTGGCAGCCCAAAGCAGTACTCTTGTACGGAATGCCAAAGCCGCATCTTTGGTAATTCGTCCCCACTCCTCTTTAGCATAAGTAGCAGGCAATTCCGAAGCTGCTTTTTCAAGTTCTGAAGCGACAAATGCCATTCCTTCTTCATGCGACATTTTATGTGGTTTCTCTTCTGCTTCTTCTATAGGCTGAGCCTTTAATAAAAGGGGAACATCTTTAAAAGAAGAAAACATTTGAAAATATAAATAGGCACGCATAAAACGGGCCTGTCCCAATAACAGGCGTCTGTCCTCCTCATTCAGTACTTTTGCCGTTTCAGCTCTGCCGATAAAATAATTAATCTTACGGATCTGAACATAGGCGTCTTTCCAGAGATTACGTTCCGGAAATGTGCTGTTAAAAAAGTCACCCGTCAGGTAAGCTGTTATCTTTTTTTCTTCTGTACCGATCAACTGCAGATCATCTGTTACTGCAGCAGGTATATAGGTATTGGTAAATCCGGTATTTAAAAATGTATAGAATTCATTGACCGAAAGTTTGATCAGCGCCGGATCTGACCATACGGTCTCTTCAGATACCAGATTGAGCGGCTTGCGATCTAAAAAATCCTTCTGACAGGACGAGAATCCTATCAGTCCTGATAATAATAAAATACGAAGTATAGTGTTGTTATTTTTCATGGATCAAATGCATTAAATGTTAAAGACCTACGCGAACTCCCATAGAGAAGATGCGTTGTGGAGGATATAAGTTGGCTGTTGCACCGGTAGATTCCGGATCATATCTTCTGTTTTTACTGATCGTAAACAGGTTTTGCCCCTGCACAGTGATACTCATAGATCTCAGACCTGCAGCTTTGATCCAGTCTTTTGGAATATCATAAGCCAGCTGTGCTGTTCTCAATTTGATATAGTTTCCGTTTTTCACATAAAAGGTAGATGGAAGTCTGTTATTCTCATGATTCGACAATAATCTAGGATAACTGGCATCCGGATTATCCGGAGTCCATCTGTCCAGATGAAGTTCATAGAAATTAGCAATATCATTGGCAGCTGTATAATTGATAAATACATCTGTCGATGCCTGGAAAAATGCATCTACAGATAAACCTTTCCATGCTGCACCCAGATTGATTCCGTATACAGTCGGTGGATTGATATAGCGTGCCTCAAATGCACGATCCGGACTGCCACTATACAATTCGACTACCCCATCACCGTTCATATCTTCATACTTGATATCTCCCGGCTTCGGAGTAACAGGAGTGCCATTAGGACTGCTCAGATATTTAGGCCAGTTAGCTACATCTGCCTCATCTCTGAAGATACCTTTTGCATTCAGAATACGCACCATTCCAATGGCAGATCCCTCCTGACGTAAACCCGGTAATACCGCATCGTTTTCTCCATAATCTACTGCACGGCTTTTCGTATACGTCATGTTGATCCGGGCATTGATCTGTACGTCTTTTATACGGCTTCTATGTGACAATGCAGCTTCATAGCCATAGTATCTTTCTTTTGCAAAATTCTGCAAAGCAGGAGTCATACCAAATGACAATGGCACATCATATGATCTGGAACGCAGAATATCAAACTTATTCTTGTTATAGTAATCCAGCTCCAATCCCAGCTTACCTTTCCATAGAATGGCATCCACTCCGATATCAAAGGCATCTACTTTTTCCCAGGTAATATTCGTATTAGGAACAGTAAGATTTGAAATTCTGGTCAGTGGAGTAATCGCATTATTTGTCCCGAATACATATCCAGCCGGCATGATGGCATAATTATAAAAATAGGTATACAAGCTACCGCCATCATTGCCTAACCGTCCAAATGAAGATCTGATTTTCAGATTGTCAACAAATGAGAAACGCTCTTTGAAAAAGTCTTCTTCAGACACAATCCACGCTGCTGATACTGCCGGGAAAAGTGCATTACGCTTTCCTTTGGGATAATAAGGTGAACTGTCATATCTGAAACTTCCTTCTACCACATAACGCTGATCATAGCTATATACAAGACGGCCAACGACACTTTGTCTTGCATTTTCTGTAGAAGAACCTAAATTTTTCTGGGTACTGGCGTCACCAAGGAAAAGCTGATCTAAGCTCGCTACAGGAAAGTTGCTTCTGTCGGCGGAGAACATTTCACTTTTAAATTCATTTTGTTCATAAAGTGCCATTGCATCGACATGGTGGTCTCCAAACTTTTGCTTGTAGTTTAATTTCACCTGTACATTGACATTGTTATTCTGGTTGTAAGACTGACTCAGGTAAGGTTTTTCCGAACCATTCTGCAACGTATATTCTTCTCTGTCCTGTGCTAATGTATATTGCGGAACAGGTGTAGTAAATCCTTTCTGAAAAGCGTTGTTACGGTCTACAGTTACTGCAGCACTTGCGGATAATCCCTTGATAAAAGGAATCTGCTGTGTCAATCGGAATGAACCTGTAAATACGTTTCTTGTGGTCCGGTTATAGCCACTTTCGGCTAATACATCTGAATAGGGATTACCTGAAAATCCGGAATAAGCGTAGTATCCGTTAGAGAACCTGGCCGGAGCTATAGATCCCAATGAAGCCAGTCTGCTAAAGATCGTCTCTGCATATGCGGCCGGATTATTTGCCGTTTCACTGATATAGTTAATACCTACAGATAAATTTGTATTTGGTGTGACATCATATTCCGTATTACTGACAAGGCCATATCTTTTCAATCCGGAGGTTTTCATCAGACCATCCTGATCTGTATATGTTCCGCTCACGAAGTAACGGGCATTTTTGCTACCTCCGTTTACATTTACATTATGGCGTTGCAGCATTGCAGTATTATTAAGCACTTCTTTATACCAGTCAGTATTCGGATAACGATCCGGATCGGTGCCATCTCTGAATTTCTGCAATTCCTCATTTGTATACTTACTCCGTGGTGAAGAACCTCTTTCAGCAACATCATTATCGTACATTTCATTATTCAGCATTGCATACTGATAAGAATCCAGAAAACGGGGTAATCTGGTACTCTGCTGAAAACCAAACTGTCCGCTATACTGAATATCCAGGCGTTCTTTATTACCTTTTTTAGTGGTAATGAGGATTACACCATTTGCACCGCGTGTACCGTATACTGCGGCAGCAGCATCTTTAAGCACAGTAACACTTTCAATGGAATTCGGATCCAACTTATCCATTTCCATACCAATGATTCCCTGACCTTCTCTGGCCACTCCGTCAATGACGATCAGCGCCTCACCCATTCCGCGTATTTTGATAGTAGCACGGTCACGGTCAGGAGCTCCCGAAGTCATCGTAGATGATATTCCGGGAGCCCTTCCCATTAAGGTGTTAGATAGATTGACTGCCGGAGATTTTGCAAGCTCATCCCCTTTGATCGTATTGATAGCTCCCGCGACCAATTTCTTTTGCTGGGCACCATACCCCACTACAACAATATCGTTCAGTTCAGTTATTGCTTTAGAAAGCACAACTGCAGCATTTTCATTATTTTTGACTTTGTACTCTGCCCTTTGATATCCAAGAAAACTGCATTCAAGAACATCACCTGCCTGTGCACGGATGCTGAACTCTCCTTCATTATTGGTAGAAACAATAAGTCCGCTTCGTTTATTACGGATAGTTGCACCAGGCAGTACAATACCCTGATCATTACGAATAATGCCTTTAATGACTTCTTCCTGCAACGTCAGGGTAGTGACCGCCACACCCAATTCTTTCTTTTTCTTAAGGACTATATTCTTATCAGTCACGACATATGTAATGTCTGTTTCATTGAAAATAGCATCCAAAGCCTGTTTGACAGATGCATTGACAATATGTACATTTTTAACATTTGTACGTTCGAGAAGCTGATCATCAAACAAAAAGTTATATCCTGATTGTTTTTGAATTTCTTTGATTAAATTTTCAATCCGCAGATGACTACCCCGGATATTAATGGTCTGTGCCTCACCCTTAAAGGATACCAGGACAAAAGCTACAGCCAGCATGAAGACAGTAATTTTCATTACCCATAATAATTTCAGGAGAACAGTACGCAGTCCTCCCAATCCCACATTATAATTCATATATTTGAAGAGTTTAGGTTTAAGCGAAGGGATAAGGTATTACTTTCGAAGGGTCTTACTTATTCACATCGCTTTTAATTTCATTAGCCTAGGTCAACCAGAAGTATTAATGCTTCTGGTTTTTTGATTAGTAGAGGTTATTTCATCAGGTAAACCCTCCTTTCTGTGATTTCAAACCTGATGGTTTCAGTGATTTTAAATAGATTTAATATTTCAGACAGTTTACTATTGCGGGATAATGAGCCGCTAAATGTTTTTTTCTTTAATTCTTCTGATCCGGGCTGAATGACAAAGTCAACATTATACCATCTTTCGAGCTTACGTATAATATCTTCCAGAGGTTCTTTTACAAATACAAATTTGGCATCTTTCCATGCCACAGTTGGCTCTACGTCTACCTGCTTACTTTGAAGTTGCTGATCATTCGCAACACTCTGCATTCCCGGCTTCAGTGCCACCTGTTTTCCAAATGCCGATACATTTACTTTGCCGGAAACCAGGGTCGTGACAGTAGGTTCATCCGGATATGCGGATACATTAAACCAGGTACCTAATACTTCTATCTGTTGTTCTGCACTCTTGACAATAAATGGTTTGGATGCATCCTTTGTCACTTCAAAATATGCTTCACCCTGCAGCTGAACCTGACGTTGCTGAGCTGCAAATTCGACCGGAAACTTCATTTTAGAGTCAGCATTCAACCATACTTTTGTTCCGTCGGACAAAATAATTGTATACTGACCTCCTTTTGGTACCTCTATGCTCTGCCATGTTTCCCTGGACTGGCCATTTAACAGCATATTCCCTGCCCCGTCTTCCAGCCTGTCTCCGTTTACAATAAGTTCGCCCTGTGGACCGAGTTTCATTTCACTCCCGTCTTCCAGCTTTAAAATGGCTTTATTTCCTCCTGGAGCAACATCTGATTTAGCAAGCTCTGCAATGCGATCTTGTGGAGCTGTCTGTGATGTATACTGATAAATTCCATACGAAGCAATACTTAAAAGGACGGCTGCTGCTACGTATTTCCATTGTCTGAAAATGCGGAATATACTTTTATTCAGGGATAACGAAGGTGTCTCTGAAGAGGTGTCTTCTGTATCAATTAATCTTTCAAATCTATGAAAAGCCTGCTTCGCTGCCTCGGGATCTTCAGGAACGCTGTAGCTCTCAAAAGTACGTCCGATCAGTTCAGTCAGGTATTGCTCATTTTCCGGATGCTGAAATGCCTCTACCCATTCCAGCAGTTCTTCTGCGGAAAGAGATCCTTCTATATATTTGGCATACAGTATTTCGAACGCTTTTTTGTCCTTCATCAAAAGATTAATAAATGCTTTACATAACTATAGACGTAATCTGATCTTCGGGGAAGACAAAAAAAATCATTTTGTTTGGGATATGATTTTTTCTAACAATAATGCACCTAACACCAGTACCTGGAGGTCTGTGTTTTTTGACATGTAGTGTCTTAATAATTTCAGCGCTCTGACGACATAGGTCTTTGAAGATGTGACAGATATATCCAGCCTTGCAGCAATTTCTTCGTGCGAGAGACCATCTATACGACTCATCACAAATACTTCTTTTACTTTGGAAGGTAATGTGGCAATACCTCTGGATATTATATTTTCCAACTCTTTATATTCCATGCGCTGCACCGGAGTGAGTGCGTGATCAGTAAAATAATGAATCATTTGCTCCAGATTTTCGGTAACGAGTACCTTTTTACGCAAATGGTCCAGCGTTGTATTCCGGGCAATAGTATAGAGATAGGCTTTAATGTTTTTAACTTCTCCCAAATCCTCTCTGCGGTTCCATACCTTAACAAATATCTCTTGTGAAATATCTTCTGCCTGTTCCTGTGATTTAACAAGTAGCTTGACTACGGCAAATACATGAGTCCAGTATCTGGAAAAAAGAAGTTCATAAGCATTCTGAGATCCTTCAGAAAGATGCTTCACAAACTCTTCTTCATGTTGTAAAGGATACATTATGCTCCGTTAGTTTAGTTGAGGATAGGTATAGACATATTTGCAGGTTTACGCCCTTAAAAGACGTTACTTTTCAAAACCTTACGTGCAAAAGTAACTATTTATTTAGAAAATTACCGGAGAAACCCTTATTTCTTGACAATATCCAAACATGATCACAACAAAATAGTCTAAAAAAATACAGAAACAGTAGAAAAAGAAGGAAAAACCCCGGTCTGTTTTTAAAAGACCGGGGCTTCCGAATATATTTACCGTACGAATATTAATTAATAACCAGGATTTTGGACCAGATTCGGATTTCTGTTCAATTCACTCTGCGGAATAGGAAGCCAGACTCTGTTATCATTCATACCATAATTCATTAATGTACCATTGCCTCCACAGATGAGACGGTATTCTTTAAGATTGTCCATGGTGGATTGCAACATACCTGTCCGCTGCAAAGAATACCAGCGGTCCCCTTCAAATGCAAACTCTAACCTCCGTTCATTCAGTATCGCACGCAACAAAGCATCTTTATTCTGAATATCCAAAGCCGGCAGATCTACCCGGTCTCTGATCTTATTCAACGGAGCCAAAGCTTCTCCAGACCTTCCCAGAGCATTGAGAGCTTCCGCTTTGAGCAACAAAATATCATCAAATCTCAGAATGTAAATATGGTCTCCGCTCATCCAACCGCTGGCATGTCTGAATTTGTAGGCAAAAGGTATCTCTCCTGTTGTCGGACAAGGTTTCCAGAACTCATCAGACCAGCCTGCATCGTCAAATAAGATACTGGCATCCTTACGGATATGATCTCCGGCATCATCAAACGCTTTTACAAGATCTTTGGATGGTGTAATGTATTTGCGCCAGTCATCTCCTGAGAGTGATGAAGGAAGCAACATCTGTGGTCCCCAGTTGGATTGATTTGTACCTTCCTTGAATTGTATCAGCAATATGCTTTCTTTGTTATCGTAGTGTGTACCATCAAACAGCTCATCAAAACTGCCATGTAAATCGTAGCCCAGACGTTCTACTTCATCTGTATATTGCAGCACTTTATTGTAATCACGATCCGGACGCTGAGCCCAGACTTTTGCCAGTAAAGCGTAAACGGCACCTTTGGTTGCTTTAGACTGACTTAATGAAGAAGAACTGTAGGTAGCGGGTAATATCGCAGCTTCTTCCAGATCTTTAACAATAAAATTATAGACTTCCAGTTCTGTAGATTTTTTAATATTGGCATCTTCCGGATTAATCTTTGCATAAGCCGTCACTATAGGCACTTCTCTAAATTGTCTGACCAGCTCATAATAAAACAGAGCTCTCAGGAACTTAGCTTCAGCAATTAGGTATTCCCTGCGGTTGTTGACATCTAAAGCCGGATCCTGAACCTCGGCTGCTTTGCCGATGACCAGATTGGCACGGGATATACCATTGTACAATTGCTGCCATGTGCCCAGTATACGAGAATTGAGCGGAGAAATATCGAGGTCGTCATACTGGTATATTTCATCCGCATCTCCGCCGGCATAGGCATTGTCCGAACGGACATCAGATACTACAAAATATTCCCAAATAAAATATTCCGTGTAGAATGTCTGGTAAGCACCGACCAATGCGGCATCCAGATCACTTGCTGTACGGTACGCATTGCCTGAAGTCGCTTCTGACATGGGCGCATTGTCCAGGAATTTCTCACAGGAAGAAAGTCCGGGGATCATCATCAAGATGAATATGATTCGTGTAAAATAATTCGTTCTCATTGCTTCAGGAGGTTAAAAGGTTAGATTCACACCAAAAATAAATTGTCTGGCCTGTGGATAAGTACCGAAATCGATACCAAAGGCTCCGTTTGAACCGTAGGCGCTGGATTCGGGATCATATCCGGAATACTTTGTTACGGTAAAGATATTCTCACCGGTCAGATAGCAACTCAATTCGGTTATTTTCAATTTGCTAAGCCAGTCAGATGGAAAACTATAACTAAGCGTCGCAGATTTCAACCGCATGTAAGATCCGTTTTCTACGAATCGGGAAGAAATGTCTGAATTAGTAACATCTCCATAGATCGCTTTCGGGATATCGGTCTGCTGTCCTGCTGTTGTCCATCTGTTCAGGACTTTAACAGACTGATTTTTGAAATCATTCATTCCTTCAGTTTCAATTCGTGTGGCATTGAATACATCGTTGCCGGAAATACCCTGCAAAAAGAAAGACAGTCCGAAATTTTTATACCGGAAGTTGTTATTCAGACCGAATGCAAATTTGGGATTGGGATTACCGATGATCATTTTATCAGCGTCATCTATATTTCCGTCATTATTCAGGTCTTCATACTTCATCATCCCTGTAGCAGGATCTACTCCAAGTGAACGATATCCCCAGAATACACCTAAAGGCAAACCCTCACGAATCAATGATACCTCCTGGCGTAAAGGAATGTATCCGTCGAGGATATCCTGTCCTCCTATATATCCGACCTTATTTCTATTGAGTGAGAAATTAAAATCCGTATTCCAGATTAGCTTATCTTTCAGGTTTTTGGAAGATATTGTCAGCTCTAATCCTTTATTTTCCAGATCTCCGATATTCTGTAATGCTCCTGTAAAACCACTGGAAAGAGCCAGCGGTTTATTTAACAACAGATTCTTTGTCTTCTTTTGATATACATCAAAGGCAAATGTAAGCCTGTTGTCTAAGATAGTTACATCAAGTCCCAGGTTATTCTGTGTTGAAGCTTCCCACTTCAGACTTGTATTTTCCGGAGTAGATGGTCCCGTACCGGCTACGACCTGACCACCCTGAATCATGTTGATTCCGGGTGATACGATTCCGTACCAACTGTAAGCGCCGATTGCATCATTACCTACCTGCCCCCATGAATACCTGATCTTCAGGTCGTTGATAGCCGACACGTCTTTAAGAAAATTCTCTTCAGACAGACGCCATCCTGCAGAGAAAGAAGGAAAATATCCCCAGCGATTGTCCGGACCGAATACGGAAGAAGCATCCGCTCTGAAATTACTGGACAGCAGATATTTATCGTCAAATGAATAGCGTATACGGCCAATAATGGAGATGTTACTCCGCTGACTCTTAGCTGTTATCGGATTTGTAAATATTGTTCCGCCGTTGACCGTTTGTACAGCAGTACTATTGAATCCTTTAGATTCAATACTGCTGGATTCTCCATATTTACGCTGACTGGTCACTCCTCCCAATACTTCGAGATTATGTTTATCCTGAAATGTCTGTTTATATTCTAATGTATTCTCTGACAACCAGTATTCACTCTGCTCATTGGAAAGATTGGCAATACCACGATTTACTCTTCCCCAATCTGTTTTAAACGGATCTAAAAAATAATTGTATTTACTGTTATAATTATCATATCCAAACATGGATCTGAATCTCAGATTTTTCAGCAAATCTATATTTGCAAAAATATTCCCGTAGAAACGGTTATTATTATATCCGTTTACGGAACCGTCTATATAGGCTACAGGATTGTTGAAAGATAGCCGAAGAGGATTAGCCGTAAATGTACCATCCTCATTGTAGATACCGATAACCGGAGAACTGGTCAGCACGTTCATAATCACGCCGGCATTGCCTGATCCCGAATTATCGATTATATTTTTATCAAACCAACGTGCGTAGCTGATACTTGTACCAACACTCAACCAGTCATTTACCTTCTGGTCCAGGTTCATTTTGACTGTTCCCCTTTTGATATGATTTGTTTTCACTACTCCGTTTTCATTTGAGTATGCTCCGGAAAGATAATATTTGGTTTTTGCATTGCCACCTTCTACAGTCATCTGATAATTCTGAAGCCGGGCTACCCGAAATACTTCGTCACTCCAGTTTGTATTGGCGGTATATTTACTCCAATCAGCAACCTGCCCGATTTCATTCATCAGAGATATATACTGATCTCTGTCCAGCACATCCATTTTCTTTGCGATCCGGCTGAAACCGGTATAACCGGAGAGTTTTAATCTGGAAGTTCCTTCTTTTCCACGCTTAGTTGTGATCAGAATCACCCCGTTTGCTCCGGAAGCACCATAGATAGCTGCTGATGCAGCATCTTTAAGAACAGACACACTTTCTATATCATTTGGATTAATATCGTATATCAACTGAGTCGGCACACCATCCACGATGTATAAGGGATTGCTGCCGGCAGTAATAGAGTTTGTACCACGTACACGTACGCTCATCCCATTCTGTGGTTTACCGGACGGGCGCGTAATCATCACGCCGGCTGATTTACCTTCCATAGAATAGCCCAGATTGGTAGATGGTCTGTCATCAAAATCTTCTGATGTAACTGTACTGATTGCTCCAAGTACATCTTTTCTCTTTTGCTCCCCATATCCCACCACTACGACTTCATCCAGTGCACTATTGGATACATCAAGTACCACGGTCAGGTATCCCCGACCTTGTACAGACACTTCCTGAGCTACGAATCCGACAGAACTTACCATGAGAAGGTCACCAGGATTAGCTGTAATCTCAAATTCACCGTTATCTTTTGTGGCGGTAGCTTCACGTGTATTCTTCACCTGTACTGTGGCGCCTTTAATTGCCTGTCCGTCTTTTCCGCTGACCTTACCTTTTATTGTCGTTTGTACATCTGTCGTATTTTCGGCCTTGCTCATTTTTGCAACTGAAGATCGTCTTATAACAATAGCTTTATCTTCAATCACGAAATCTAATGCAAATGGAGCTAATAGCTGTGAAAGTCCCTTATCCAAAGACACTCTATTCAGATCGACTTCCTCCACCCGAAGACGATCCACGATACCGGATTCACTGATCACATCGTATCTGGTCTATTTTTTTATTTCTTTTAAAATATCGGTGAGTCGCGCATTTTTTCCTTTGAGCGTGACTAACTGTGCATGTGTAAGAGCCTGTACCTGACAGAGCGCCGCCACCATGAATAATGTAATGAGTTTCATCACAATCAGTATTTTTCGGACAGAAGAGTATCTGCAATAGCCTTCCTTCCCATAATTAGAGGTTATTTTCATTATATTTGATTAGTGTAAGGTTTTACATTGGTAATACTTGTAGTCAGTACAATGTAGAATATATACTATCTCTGCTAGAGAAGCCTTCAACCTTCTCTAGCTTATTTTATATATATGCTAGCTGTTAATGGTTATTTTGGACTCATATATATCCTCCTTCCTTCTATTCGGTATTTTATATTTTCATTAGTTAGTTGTATCAGTTTTAAGACCTTATCAATCTGCTCAGATTTAGATATAGATCCCCAGATCAGTATTTTTGCGATCTCAGGATCGACAATTATATCTGCATCATACCAGCGGCCTACTTTAAGCATGACCTGATCCAGACGTTCATTGTTAAATATAAATTCTCCATTCTTCCATGCGATGCTTTCTTCTGTATTAAAAGATTCCACATTTATCGAATTGGAGGTGTTAACAGTCTGCTGTCCAGGCAATAGATGGGTTTTGTAGAGCCCTCTCTTAGCAAGAACTTCTACTTTTCCTTCCAATAAAGAAACACGAGATACCGGATCACCCTCATATGAATTCACATTGAAATGTGTGCCTAAAACCCGAACCTCTTCTTTTCCTGTTTTTACAATAAAAGGTTTCACCGGGTCTTTGCTGACTTCAAAATAGGCCTCTCCCTGCAATTCAACCATACGCTTATCTCCGACAAATGCTATTGGAAATCTGATCACAGACGCCGCATTCAGCCATATTCGTGTTCCGTCGCTCAATTGAATTTTATATTGCCCTCCATTCGGTGTGGATACGGTATTATCTACAATTTCATCTGGATTCAGGGCTTCAACCGAACGTACAGTATAATTAATTTCGCCTTTTCGGGTTTTGACAATTTCAACCCCGCTTCTTTTAAGAAAAATACCCGTATCAAGTTGTTCCAGATCATAGGCGTTACCATCTCCCAATTGCAGATTCCCTCTTTCTGAACCGGGAATAATAACAGCCGTTTTAGTAGGTTGAAGCGGAACATTATCCTGTCTGATGTACAGAATTGCACCAGCACCTATCAGTATCAAAACAGAGGCTGCCCAATACAACATACGTTTAAAAGGATAAATTTTTGAAATTCGGGGCGGGACTGTCATTCCGGACCGAGACTGGATATCTTTATAAAGCCCGGCAGCGATATTATCCAGCTCTTCAGCAGTATGATCTGTTACAATGTGGTCTTCAAAAGAGAAATACCACTCATCAAATTCCTGCTTTTCAGCTGCTGAAATTGTTCCGTTCAGCCATTTTTCGGCCAAATATTGGAGTCTCTGCGGTTCCGGTTTCTGCTTCATAATAAAGGGTTATATAAGTAAGCCCTCTGAAACTGCAATATCCCTTAGTGGAAATTAAAAATTTTTTAAATAATGTACCAGATGTATAAATGCAAGAATGCCCAGATCATTACGGATATGCTTGCGGGCTTTGGTAAGGTGAGCTTCTACTGTTTTTTCGGATATATTGAGCTCTTTTGCTATTTCTTTCTGACTGTACTCCTTCTCCACCCGTAGTCTGAATACTAATTGACACTTTTCAGGAAGTACGCGGATAGATTGTTCCAATGATTCCAGCAGTTCCTTTGTTTCCAGTTGATTTACTGTAGAATCGTCTCTATCAGAAACAGAAGTCCGTAATATATTCCGATACTGTTCGATATGCCCTTGTCTGGATAATGACTTCAGGACTTCATATTTAGTGGCTGTAGCAAAATACACAGCAAAGTTTTTGGTCAGTTCAAAAGAGCTTCTTTTGCGCCAAAGATTGAGAAAGATATTCTGGACAATTTCATAAGCATCATCTTCATTAGACAGCCGGTTTTTCGCTGCCAGAAAGATTCCGGCCCAGTGACGTTTATAGATTTCATTAAAAGCATGCTGCTGGCTATCCTGCAATAGCGCTACCAGTTGTTCTTCCGATAAGGATGTCACATCAACCATACTATTCAATTCCATTTCTCTTGTGCATAAATGTAAGAGTTTTATTCGTATACAAGATAAATGCCTGATACAAATATATTCTTTTGCTTTTTCACAGGCATTTCCATACAGCAGACTTTCGGTCAAAATAATTTCACCGACAGAAGCCCCGTTTTTGCCGAGTTTTTAACTGTATTGATCTAATCTCTATTCCCCGGCGGCATATTCTACCCTACTTTTGATTCAAACAATAACACATAACAACAAAAACTAAAGAAACTAAATAACATGAAAAACGCAATCAAATCCATCGCAACTGCTCTGATCCTGGTTACTTCTCTAAGTGCTTTCGCAGCTGAAAACACAAACCCGGTGAAAGATAATTCGGTAAGTACTGTCAAATCATTTCTGGAAGCAACCACATCAGGCAGCCTTAACTTCAGCAATCAGCTATTCGCTAAAGACTTTGAATACTATACGGCAAGTAAGCCCGATGAAAAATTTAACAAAAACCAATACACCGAGTTCCTGAAAAAGAACAAAGGATTGCAATACGACTGTATCACTTCATATCAGGTGCTGGATGAAAACAGTGATATCTGCCTGGCGAAAGCAACTATGGCTTTTAAGAATTTCACTCGTGTAGACTACATAACCCTTACCCGCAGTCAGGATGTCTGGAAAGTGAGTAAAGTGGTAACCACATACCCCTAAAAACTTGGGTATTTTTGTTTCAACCTAAAGCCTGCGTGGAGACGCGGGCTTTTCTGTTTTATAAAATTTAAAAAAAATATAAAATCTGTTATGGAATTATAGAAAGCTCTGCATCCGTTACCAAAAATTGTACGTATTATTATAGTAGTAAGTCTTTAAAAGCGGATTATGAAAAACCTGTTATTAATTATCATTGCCTTATTCCCTCTTTTTGTAAAAGCACAAAAGAAAGAAAGCTCGCCCAAATGGAAAAAAGTAGAAGAGCTGATCAACATCAAAAACTATGAACAGACGCTACCGATACTAGCCGATATCAAGGCAGAAGCCCGCTCATCAAATAACAGTCCGGAGTGGGTTCGTACTTTTCTGGCTGAAAACAGAGCACATACCATCAACCAGACTACGGAAGCTTCTTTTAAAGTACTTCAAAACCATTTTAAAAATAATATTAAACAGGCAAATCCTCTTGAACAACAGGTTCTGACAAATTTCTATGCAGTATTCTTATCTGCGAACATCCATCAGCTACTGGAAAAGAGTGCGATTGTACCGGTACAGAGAGCTACCGAGCTCTATAAAATAGACTCCATATTCAGACAGTCCTTAGCAGATAAAGAGAGGCTGCTGAAGGAAAAGACTGAAGACTGGGCGACACTTCTCACTTCTTCTCAGAATATAGAACTTTCGCCTACCTTATACCACTTATTAGCTTATAATTATCTGAGTTTTCTGGATGGACAGCGTGATCAAAGCTTAAAAGTTGATTCCTTTAAAAAAGAAATCACAGCGGTCAATATAAAATATCATTATGACAACGCGAATGCCTATCTCCAATACCTGAATGTATTAAACCAGAGTTATTGGGATATGAACAATAATTACAGCAGTATCAAAAAAAAGCTTGACTCCACTTATTCGGATTACAATGCATATGTAATAGCTTCCATTGCCCGAAATGCTCCGTCTAAAAAAGAAGCTGTAACATTATTGAAGAGCTCATTACAAAAATATCCAAACAGCCCGTGGCTGGGTAATGTAAAACAAATCCATAATGCTATGACTAAAGCTGAAATAGACATTAGCCACCCTACATTCGCTCCTGCAAATCAATATACACCGATACAGATTAAGCAACGGAATGCAGACCAATTGTATATCCGGGTATATAACAGAACCAATACGCCCAAAAAATTCAGACAATTTAAAGTCAACAATGATTCTTTAACAAATTTAGTAACATTCGATGGTCAGCTGGTTTATGAAGATAAAGTTAGCCTAAAGGTATTTGATGATTACGAAAACCATACTACTATTTATAAGCTGAATCCTTTTTCAACAGGAAATTATACAGTACTGGCATCCAATAATCCTGATTTTAAAGATGATGGCCTTTATCTTACCACAACATATTCTGAACTGACAATTAGTGATCTGTTTGTTTCAGCCACCAAAGAGAAAGAGGATGAAAACAAGTCCTTATCGACTTATAAAGTATTACTGATCAACCGTATTTCGGGTATTCCTTATGCGAATAAAAAAATAGGAATATATCAGGATAAAAGAAGAGAGCTCATCCGTATAGGCGATAAGAAAACAAACTATGCGGGTGAACTTACATTTAGCAGCAAGGATGATCTGAGCGATTTTCAATTATACATCCCTGAAGAAAACCAATTAGTAGATCTTCTGGAACTTAATGATGTAGAAGATCATACCAGAAGAGGACAAGAGGAAGAAAATAACGGGGAAAAAATAAAGAGTCTGATCATGACGGACCGGTCTATTTACAGACCTGGTCAGACCGTATACCTCAAAGCCATTCTGTATAACAGTGCGGTACTCAACGGAAAAATCATGGCTAGTGAAAAAGTAAAGCTTTACCTAAAAGATGCAAATAATCAACTGATAGATTCGCTATTGCTCCATACAAATACTTTTGGCTCTGTAAATGGAGAATTCCGTTTACCGGTAAAAACTTTGAGTGGAAATTTCAGAATTGAACTTACACATAACGGACAACAGCTGGAATCCGATTATTTCAAAGTAGAAGAGTATAAACGACCAACTTTTAAAGTATTTTTTGAACCGAATAAAGAAACATACAGCAGGACAGATACGGTAAAGTTTGAAGGAAAAACAGAAACATTATCCGGGGTTTCTTTGCCACAAACTACTATCCGCTACTCCTTGAAAGTAAGGGATCACAATAACTGGAAGTATATTTTAACATATGACTCAACGACGGTTGCAGACCAGTCCGGCAAGTTCTATATCTCTTTTCCGTTAAGTCTGGCCAGTTTAAAAAGCAGCAGAAAATTTGGAATAGAGGTAACAGCTGAAGCAGTAAATACCACCGGAGAGATGCAAACTGCAAGCGCAAATTACAAATATGCGGATAAGCAAAGAGCACTCTCTCTGGAAATCGTTCCCAATGTCATGGTGGAGGGAAAATGGAAGGAAATCAAGGTTAATACAACTAATCTGAATTACCAGCCTTATGCTTTTGCGGGAGAAATTGAAATTTATCGTATCAAAAAACCTACTGTCATTCTTCCGGATTACCGATCCTACAACAATGAGCAGCCGGAATACCACCTGTTTACAGCAGATGAATATGAAAAATATTTTCCTAACACATTTGACCGGATCAAATTTGAGAATAAAAATAAGGAGCTGGTAGGAAAATATCATTTTGATACGCGTGACACCAATATTGTATTTATTGACAGCACCCGTTTTCCATATGGTCAGTATGAAGTCAAGGCATTTACAGTGGAAGGTCAGGACACGGTAAACTCTTCGTATATGGTTCAGATCTTACACCCGCAGACATTCAAGACAAGTAATTCAGATTTTTTAATCACCAAATTTGATAAGAACACATATGACCGTAATGAAAAAGTGACCTTACAGCTTCAGACAGATTTTATGGATGCAAAAGCCGCTTTTTTATGGGAAGTTATCGGCGGATCCAAGCAACCTACGAAAATCATTCCGCTAGACAAGGGTAAAGGACAATATACTTTCCAACTTGACGGAGACCGAACCATAAATCCTACGATATTGCATATTGCACTTATTAAAGATAATAAAATACAACTCCTGACACAGAGAGTACCGGTGCTTACTTCTGACAGAAATCTGCAGATAAAACAACATACATTCAGAAACAAGATAACGCCGGGACAGAAGGAAAAATGGAGCTTTACCATCGCTCAAAAAGATAAACAGCTTCAAACAGAAGTACTCGCTACGATGTACGACAGTGCGCTTGATATGTTTACACCTCATTCTCTGCCAGGTCAGTTTAACCTTCAATATCCATATTTTTACGGATTTAGTTTTTATCATCTGAGTCAGGAATTTGGTCAGACATCAGGATCTCTTTTAAGCCGTTACAACAGGAAACAGGATACACTAGTAAACGATGACATCCCTCAAATCCGTAATTACGGATTATGGAATACACGAATATTTTTCAATTATACCACAAGAAAATATACTGCCAGAAGTGTTGTTTCCAATATGATGATGTCAAATGATAGTTCTTTACAGGAAGTCGTTGTAGCCGGAGTGGCTGCCGGTGTGCAGATCAGAGGCACGTCTTCAGCCGCACCCGAAGCACAATCTCCTCTGTATATAGTTGACGGAGAAATTATGGATGCCTTTAACTTACAAAGTCTTAAAGCTGATAAGATCGATAATATGGCTGTCCTAAAAGGAGCTGAGGCATCTGCATTATACGGATCCAGAGGAATGAATGGTGTAATAATTATTACCACAAAAGAGTTTAAAGCCAAAGAAGAAAAAATGAATACAGCTCAGGTGCGCACCAATCTGCAGGAAACAGCCTTCTTCTACCCTACTCTGTACACAGATAAAGATGGTCTCGTATCTTTCGAATTTGACAGTCCGGAAGCACTGACAAAATGGAAACTATTGTTATTTGCTCACGGACAGCATCTGGAAGCAGGATCAGCCACTTTTATGACACAGACACAGAAAGAGCTGATGGTCAGCCCTAATGTACCGCGTTATCTGAGAAATGGAGATCAGATAACGATCAAAGCTCAAATTCAGAATTTAGGCAAAAATACATTGTCCGGTGATGCAAAAATAGAGATTATCAATCCCGAAAATAATCAGGTGATATCCACAGCTTTTCTGGATGACAAAGCTTATCAGGCATTCAGTGTATCAGCCGAAAATAATACAATTGTGGAATGGAAACTAAAAGTTTCAACCGATATTCCTGTCGTACAGATCAAAATAGTAGCGGCTACAGATGCTTTCTCTGATGGAGAAGTACATGAACTACCGATACTTTCCAATAAGATCCTGATCACAGATACAGAGAAGATCATACTCAAACCGGAGCAAAGCAAAACTTATCAGGTAGCTTCATTTGGAAAAGACAATCTGTTGACCAAAATTCAGATTCAGAGCAATCCTATTGTTGAAATTATTGCAGCTTTAGATTACCTAAAAAATTATCCTTATGAATGCAGTGAACAGTTGAGCAGCAAATGGTTTGGGTTGAAAATGATCCAATATGTACAGAAGTACTACCCTGCCATATCTGATTATTTCAAAGCATTAGACCAGGAGAACAGCAAGGGTAAATTAGAAGAAAACACCAGGCTGAGCACATTGACTCTGGAAGAAATGCCGTGGCTGCGCGATGTGAAGGGAGAGCAACAAAAACTCAAAGCACTGGCGAAGTTATTTCATTCGGATATTGCATCAGAATTAAATGATCTGGAAAAAAAGATTATCAAAAATCAATTACCAAACGGAGCATTTTCATGGTTTGAAGGTGGAAAAGAAAACACAGATATCTCGATTCGTATTCTCGAAATATTTGGAAAAGTACTCTATCTGGACAAAACATTAGTCAGCAATACGATTCAGAACAGCTCTAAAAAAATAGTGAGTTATCTGGATCAGGATAAGAATCTGATCAGTGAGAAGAATAATGTTGAACAAACGCTAAGCTACCTCTTTGCCCGCCATTATTGGAATGCCTATACTCCCGGAAATAAAATCGAACTGGAAAAACTCAGTTCCAAATTGGCCAAATCAGCAGAAATTACAGCCAAAGGCTCAGCAGGATCTGCTGCTAAAGCCTGGATTGTAAATCAGTTATACGGAACAGGAACACAGGCCGACTTTATCAAAAACCGTATAAAACAGGAAGCTATCACAGATTCTGCCAAAGGTATGTATTGGGAAAGTAACAGCAGACGCTATAATGCGACCAGCCTGCAGTCTTATATGACAGAAGCTTATAAACTCAATGACCCGGACAAGCTTCGTCAGATCAGTCAGTGGATCTATTATAATAAACAGGCCAACCATTGGAGAACAACCTGGATGACTGTGGATGCCATCTATGCACTGTTACTGGCAAATAACCCTGAAGAATTTTCTATGGTCAATACCACCGAAGTAATGATCAATGAACAAAAAACTGAGATGGATGAGCAGGTACTTGGGCAGATCAATAAAGAAATTCAAAAGGATGATTTAAAAGGCAATCAGCACATTACTGTTCGTAATAACAACACCAGCAGAACGGTTTACGGTGGTATATATCATCAATATTTTGTTCCTGTTGAAGAAATTAAAGCGACAGCCAACAGTCTGTCTGTTTATAAAAAATATTATGTAGAACGGGCCGGAAAATGGGTGGAAAGTACAAGTTTCAATCTTGGAGAGAGGGTAAAAGTCAGACTGACTATTATCAATGATACTGCACTGGAATATGTACATATCAAGGACAATCGTCCATCCGGAACAGAGCCGGAATACCGGGCTTCAGGCTATCAATGGAGATCAGGCTATTATTTCACAATGAAAGATGCTTCAACAAACTATTTTTATGACATGTTGCCAAAAGGAAGACATGAGCTAGAATATGAGGTCAAAGCGAATAATATCGGCGTATTTAATGCCGGTATCAGCACAGCAGAATGTATGTATGATCCTTCTGTGAATGCCCGCTCAGAAAATCTGAAAGTAGAGATTAAGTAGTAACCCGAATAAACCGAAGCAATCTGTCCGGACAGATTGCTTCGGTTTTTACGATAAGATATGATTCAATTAGTTTTTATCTGCAAATATTTACCCGATAGCTACGAATATGGATCACCTCTTTATAAGCTTCTATAGTAGTCATACATTTATTCTGACGTTATACAATACAGGAGACGCTTTTTAAATTGAACATAACTTAATATAACTTTTCAATGAAAAATCTTTTAACCTTTTTCCTGGCAGCCTTTTCGCAATATACGATTGCGCAGACCCTCACGGACTGTTCCTCTTGTGCTACGGAGATCATTAAAGCAGATCAGATCAAGGAATTGAGTGTAGATGAATTACGTTATTTAACAAATGATCTTTTTGCCCGCAAAGGTTATGTTTTCCAGAGTTCTGAAATAGACAGCTACTATTCAAACAAAAGTTGGTACAAACCGGTTAATGCTAATTATACATTGGAATATAATAAGGTCGAAAATCAAAATATAAAGATCTTTCAGGACAGAACTAAAGTCCTTCTGGCCGAAAGAGCACAACTGATTGCAGAACTTAAAAAACTCAAGTCACTGGTGATGAGTAAAAATAAGGCTGCTCTTCAAAACCAGTTTGGTTACAAAACGGAAGACAACAACGATTACATCCTCAATGTTCTTGACGAAATTTTTCTGGATGATATTCATTGGTTTAAAAATGAAGGTTTGTACAAAGTCACCAAAGATAACGGAGATATAATCAAAGAATATACCTTACAGATTGTCGGTGATAGCATCACATTCAATTTTAGTCTCCGGGGATCTTCTGATATCGGCAATGGCAATACGATTTATCCGACAACATTCAGTCCGGAGTCCAGCTACATATATGTGTTCCACTTTGCTCAGGGGAAAATAAAATTTGACAAAGTAATCGTAGCAGGATAAATAAGTAATAAATTATACCATAGACAATCATATTTTAAAAAAATAATTATGTACAAATACTCACTTTTCTTATTTATCGCTTTAGCTATGCTGAATAATTCGCAGGCGCAGACCATCAGCAACAAGTCGAGGTCAAAAATAATAGCAGCCGATTTTGAACGAATAAAAGATGCTATCCCTAAAATGGAAAATCTGTATCGACCAGGGTCTATGAAGATAAAAGCGCTGCAAAGCAATGATAGTATTGCTGCTTTTCAAATTGAAGAAACAGCATATGGAGATGATTTCGTTGCTGACAATCAGAAAGAATGGAAAGAACTCATTTCACCTGCAAGAAAAGTAGAATATCCGTCCAGTATTTATATGCTTATCAGCTATACTCAGAAAGATAAAAGCTTAAGTGTGAAGCCTCCTAAAAAGGATTTTTATTTTCCGGACTATGGCGTAACATGGAACCTGACCGTTAAGAAAATAAAAGAGAAACAAACGGAATTGGTACTTACTTATGAATCTCTTTCACCGGAGTTTAAACAAAAGATAGATAAGGAATTTAAAGGCGATATATATTTCAAAAATGTGATCAATAAAATAGTCGTAAATGATAAAATGCTCCCTATCATTGAAAATTTACTGATAAAGGAACTCCGGGTCGACAGAGAGTCCCCGGCGCCAATGGCAGTACCCCGTACATCAAATTAACCGGAGTAAAATCTATTGAACAACATATAAATTACTTCATTCATTTATATTGCATTAAAAACTAACGCTTATGCAAACCGTATTTAAATCAACAATCGTATTGGCCGCAGCCGGCCTGTTGCTTTTTGCATCCTGCAATTCGGACTCAAAAGACAATAAAAACAGAATCCGTGTGAGCGGAGAGGGAAAGATCAGAATTATGCCTGATCAGGTCACTTTAACTATAGACGCCGGTTTTACTAAACCACGTATGGTAGACGCTGTACGCGAAACTCAAAATACGGTTGACTCCGTGATTGCTATTCTTCAGAAATACGGTAGTAATAAAGAAGATATCAAGACCAGCAGTGTGTCTGCCAATAAAGCCTACGAGTATATCAATAACAGCAATAAATTTGTCGGATACCAGGCGCAGCAGACTATCGATTTTGTGTTGCACGATCTGACTAAGTTTACGGAGCTGACAGGTAAATTGCTCGAAACAAAAATCAGCGGTATATCCTCCGTTCAGTTCAATCATTCCAAAGCAGACAGTATCTTACGTGAAGCTGACCTGATCGCTTATGATGATGCATTAAAATCTGCTCAAAAACTAGCCAAACGTGCAGATGTCGAAATTGGAAAACTGTTGTTTATTTCTAATGATGGCAGTGCTCCTGGTGATCCGGGAGGTTACCAGACCAGAATGCAACTGGAAACATTTAATAAAGCTTATGGAGGTGCCGGATTTAAGATCGCTCCTGAAGTACTCGAATTCAAACGTAATATCTATACCGAATTTGAACTGAAATAAGCCAAATCTGTTACTTAAACATTTCCTTTCATGATCGTGAAAGGGAATGTTTAAGTATTTACATGTAATACCTCTCCTCTCCCATTTCTCCTGTTGGAATTAATACATAAAACAGTAGATCTCAACTGTCGGTCGCTATTTATAGCTACAGACAGCAACTGTCAGCAATCCGTATTCCGTTCATAAGCTCTCATATCCTTCAATTCAATTTGTACATTCCTTGTGAATTAAATTTTAAAACACGTATTTCGTATACGCTATATACTGAATATTAAAATATGAACAGAACTTATACTTCCAATCTGACAAAAAGTGCATTTGCAATAGTGTTTTTCCTGATTAGTATCCCGATTTATGCGCAAAACACAAGTCCCATCAGGGATGTATCTAAAGCAACATTAACCGCTATTCTGGAAAAAAACAGACATTATTATATTGATGGAAAAGTTGCCGATTATATTCCCGAACTGAGTAAGATGGATGCAAAAGCTGTGGCTATTGCGGTAGTAAATGAGAAAGGAGCCCTGATCGGAGCAGGTGATATACATAAAAAATTCACTATGCAAAGTATCTCAAAACCTATTGCACTAATGGTCGCGGTCTTGGAAAATGGGGAAGAATCTGTCTTTAAGAAAATGGGATACTTTGGTACCGATAAACCATTCAATCATTTTTCAAATCTGGAAACAATGGGCAAGCCGCTGAATCCTATGATGAATGCCGGAGCTATTCTGACTACGTCTCTTATTTCAGGCGAGGGACAAGTTCCCTTTGACAAAATATTAAACATGGTACGTTATATCACGGACAATCCTACACTGGATTACAGCAAAACTGTATATGCTTCTGAAAAAGAAACCGGGCACCGTAATCGCGGAATGTTCTATATCATGAAAAATGCAGGATTGATTTCAGGTACTGAAGACCAGCTGGACAACTATTTCCGCCAGTGTTCTATTGAACTGACAACAGAAGATCTGGCCAAAATAGGCTATTTCTTTGCTCATCAATGTATACGTTTTGATGGTGACCAACGCTATAAAAACCCTGAAATGTCAAAATTAATCCAATCACAGATGCTGATTGCCGGAATGTATGAATTTAGCGGTGAATATGCCCGTACAGTAGGATTGCCCAGCAAATCGGGTGTAGGTGGCGGTATTATGATAAGCGTACCTGATGAAGCTGGTATAGCCGTCTTCAGTGCTCCTCTTGACAGTCATGGTAATTCTGTAGCAGGCTATCATATGATTCTGGATCTGGTAAAACAGTATAATCTGAGCATATTTTAGGAAAGGATCCTGGACTTTTCAACTACTTATTTTATCTGTTTTTTTACTTCAAAATTATCGGAGAATAAATTTTGAAGTCATAAAGGAGAAATAATTCATGAACTTCCATAGGGCTTGCTGGTACTTTTTTGTATTTTAGCAAGCGCATATTTTTTCTGTATTAGTAGAATATCGATCCTGCTTTACGCGGAATTGACGATATGCTAAAACGCTAAATCATCAGATATAACCCTATGAAACAACTATTTGCTACTGTACTCTCCTTTTTAGTAATGAATATCGCTTTTTCTCAGAATACAAGGACTGAAATTTATGTAATTGGGAATATTCATGATAGTGTCCCCAATTATAATCCCGCCATATTACTTGGAATGCTGAATACGATAAAGCCGGATATCATACTGCATGAGGTGGATAGCGAAGGTATGAAAGATTATGAAAAAGGCGGCTTTTTTAAAGGAAACGAAATCCAGGCGAGTAATATGTATGTAAAACAGCATCCAAATACGTTGCGGTTTCCCTTTGATTTTGAAGGCAGAAATAAATACCGTAAAGCAATGGGAATGGTTCCTGCTGATAATCTATCCGTTCAGCTTATAGATAGTCTTTATGAGGCAAAAGCACTTACAGATGAAGAAGCTGTTATCTACGAAACTTTCAATAAAATCACAAATGATCTCATAAAAATTTCGACCCTATCAGCAGAAAATTTTAATAATAAAAGAACGGATAGCATCTCAGAAATGAGGCAAAATTATCAGTATAAAGAGTTGCTCAAGATCACAAATTCAAGACCCGAATTTTCGAAAAAGTATGTCGTAAAGCCTGATGGAGACAGTATAAACTACAAAGATGGATTCAGATTAATGTCCGGTTTCTGGGATTTGCGGAATCAGACAATGGCCAAAAATATTTATAATATCGCGAAAAAGTACCCCAACAAAAAGATTGTCGTATTAACAGGTTTTCTGCACCGGTATTATTTAATAAAGGAATTGGCCAGACTAAATGACATCAACTATGTAATTAAGGAGTTTTACGAAAGTAATAACTAATACAAACTGCTTTCCAAAGAAAGCAGTTTTATTGTTAAAATGCTTATTTTATTTAACAATATTACATATATTTGCTATATATAGAAAGCAACATGGAGACATTATTATTAGAATTTCAGACAAAAATAGCACGTATATCCCTGGATATACAACGTTATCTTGTTCATCAAATGGATCTGAATAATCGTCTTATTGTGGTAAAAGGGGCTAGAGGCGCCGGAAAGACAACCTTGCTTCTGCAACTGGTAAAACTATATTTGCCGTTACAATCCACGCTGTATGTAAGTTTAGATCATATTTATTTTTTTGAAAACAAGTTATACGATCTCGCAAAACAGTTTGCTCAATTCGGAGGGACACATTTACTCCTTGACGAGGTTCACAAATACCCCAACTGGTCCAGAGAGATAAAACTTATTTACGATAACTTTCCTGAGCTTAACGTTATCTTCACTTCATCTTCCCTACTCGAAATTTATAAATCCGAGTCAGATTTGAGTCGCAGAGCTGTCAGTTATTATCTTAAAGAGCTTTCCTTCAGAGAGTTTATCATATTTGAAACAAAAAAAATATTTCCCGTTCGTTCGCTTTCAGAAATTTTAGAAAACCATAATGCTATTGCTACGGAGGTTTTAAATGAACTAAAACCCTTACCGTTATTTGAAAAATATCTAAAAACTGGAGCTTATCCTTATTACAAAGAGAATGAAGATCTATATATTCAGAAATTACAGAACACGATTAATCTGATTATTGAAATAGATATCAATGCAGTAGAAGATTTACAATATGACACTTTAGTGAAGCTAAAGAAATTGCTCATTACTGTTGCTTCAAGTGCACCATTTACACCCAATATTACTAAACTAAGTGAAAAGGTAGGTGTTTCCCGTAATATGCTGGTACAAAGCATAAAAATTCTGGAACGTGCCGGACTGGTTAACGAATTGTATAAAGATAACTCCGGAATCGGGGTATTGACCAAACCTGAAAAACTATATCTGAACAACAGCAATCTGATGTATGCACTGGCAAAAGAAAATACCAATATAGGAAATGTCAGAGAAACGTTTTTCTTAAACCAATTTAAAGGTTTGCACGAGATAAACCTTTCAGAAACAGCAGATTTTCTGATTGATAAAAAATTTAGGTTTGAAATCGGAGGTAAAAACAAGACCAAGAAACAAATAGCAAATATAGAAAATGCTTATGTTGCCAAAGACGGTATTGAAATAGGTTTTGGAAATATCATTCCGGTATGGCTTTTTGGTTTTATGTATTAGTATCGCTTTACAGGGATTCCAATAAATCGTATGGTTCAGAAGTATTTAAACTGCCACTGAACTCATCCTTCCAAGCATTAAAAAAACAAGCCCCTGATCCGAAAAACGGACAGGGGCTTATTTACTTACTTTTCAAAAGGCTCCGTTTAAACCGGAAACACCCTTCACACAAACATTCTATGCTGCAGGATATGCCTTCCGGTCAAAGAAAAAATGACAATCTTTATGCTTTCTCAAAATAGTAGAAGGCCATTCTGTATTAATCGGAGAGTTCAGTGTATGTTTTACAGCTTCTCTTTTATGCTCTCCCACCACTACACAGAACAATTGATCTGCTTTCATAATGGTCGGGATTGTTAAAGTAAGTGCATACTTAGGAACATCTGCAATACTGGCGAAACACTCATCAACGACCTGTTGCATACGACAGACCTCATCCAGCTCAACCTGTTTGATAATATGGCTATCTTCAAAATCAGCTACAGGTGGATCATTAAAGGCAATATGTCCATTCTGACCTATACCAAGACACACCACATCTATAGGTGCCAGGCTGATCAGTGCGGATATCCTTGCGATCTCCTCTCCTGCCGGCTGATCCGGATTTATGAAATATTTCCTCTTCGGATGAATATGTCTGAATAATCTGTTTTCCAGATAATTTGAAAAAAGCTGGTGAGCACCGGTTTCCAGTTCCAGGTACTCGTCCATATTAAACGCTACAATTTTTGACCATTCAATTTTTGTTGATTTAGCAAGGTAATCGAGCATAAAATCCTGTGAAGGGGCAGCAGCAAAGATTACCCGGATCTCATCCTTCTTTGTTTGCAATTCCACAAGTGCGGCTTCTATAGCCTGTCCTGCCCGTTCACCTATCTCCTGTGCAGTATCGGCAACATCAATATTCAATTTCTCTAAAAGCATATAATCACTATTTAATAAAAAATTACGTTCCTCCTAACTATTGTTTTACAAAACGAACACTATCAATCACAATTTCCTGTTCTTTAAGATCAGAAGGCATTTGTCCGCGGAACAACCACAGATTTAGTTTCAGCTTCTCGTTCTTTTCTTTCGGAATCTGCTTTCCGGTATAGGTCCATTCATGTATTGGCTGGGATAAGCCCTTGCTATCCGTATAGCTGCTGGCAAAAGCAATATGCTTCTCCTGCCAGTCAAAGAAATGTACTGTTTGTCCCAGATCCGGAACAATATCAAACCGCACTTTATTTCCAGCTATTGTAGACGGTTGCGATACAAACTGTGCATTTACATTATCCGCAACAGACCATTTCGAAAACTCGATATCGATCTCTTCTTCATCATTCAGGTATGTAAAAAGTCCGGCTACAACATTCTTATCCAACTGGTTGACATCCGAGCCAATATAAAATATGTACTTACCATATCCCATAGACTTTTTAGCCGTCACACCGGCACAATACCAATTTCCTCCCTCCTGTCTTATCTTGAGGTGTAAGCGATTTGTCCCATCTACCCAGACATTTTTATCTGAATCTGAAAACCGGTTCGGTCCGGGACCTTCTGTTTTGTTATTTGTAGTACGAACAATCCAATCCATACCTGAAAAACTAATCACCCGGTCCGTAGGCACAACAGGTTTGTCCACCTCTACAGATGACCCTCCGCAATTGACCAGAAATACGACAAATGCAAGGGCGCTGAATTTTAAGCTATACCATTTCATATTACTTCGCTATAATATTGATTTTGATATCTTCCAGCACAGCACCAGCCTTATCACGGGCAGTCAGCATCAGCGTCTTCGTTCCTAAAGTCTCTCCGTTATGGATAAACACGATGTTTTTAAGATCTAAGTCTAACTGCGTAAAACGGCTTCCTTTTTTCAGCACCTCTGCACCTTTAATAAACCATCCGAAAGCAGGCAGTTCATCTATAGTATAGATAATATCACCTGCCGATGCGCCATCTACTTTAAGATTATCATTAGAAAGCACGTACATTCCACCATTGCTGACTTCAAAATCCTGTTGCTTTTCCAGCACCAGTTCCGAATCTCCGGTCGCCAACGTGGCAATCAACATCGGTTTAGCCAATGTAGGATGTTCCTTAGATGCGATTTCATCCGTTTCATCAGAACCTGCCTGACCATCCAGCATAAACGATTTTAATCCGGTAGGTTTACGTTCTTTATAATAATCCGTAAGGTCAAATTTGAATGTGCTGATTTTACTTGTCTTGATAGATGCAATACGTGGGGATGTAGGGAACACGGCATTGGTGAAATTCAGCGAAGCCTCTACCCACGAAGTACTAGGTGTCTCAAACAAATTGAGGTCTACCCCTTTTGCAGCTGTAAAAGATACGGCAAGATGTAATTGAAGATCCGTGACAACTCCTTGTTTTTTGAAATCTGCGAAGTCAAACATCAGAAAAGCTTTACGGTCATAGTCTCCGTTATTACTTACATTCTTGATTTTCAACAACGTATTAGTACCAAAGTTTTTGGTTGATTCAATTCCGCCGTTGACATAGCTATCGTGCTTTGGAAAAATAGTATCCTGCAACAAATTCGGATTGACAGCATTGGCATCACCCGTAGGTGCAGAATAGAAAACAACAAAATTTACAACATGAATAACACCGTTATCAGGAACCAGATTAGACGTCCGGATCTGCCATTGCCTGTTTGTACCTTCATTGATCAGTCCCACATATGTACTGGTATGTGACAAGTACATAATCTGGCCGTTTTCTGTAGTATAGGCTATCGGTCTGTTGCTTGGTGCTAAAGCCGGATCATTAAAATTAACCACACTCTTGACAATATGGTAACGCAGTATATTTTTTAATATAGGAAGCGGAATAGCAGCTATGGTAGCATATCCATTCTCCTTCAGATAGGCTGTAAATGCCTGATTATTCGGAACAATAAACGTTGCCGGAGTCGCCCCTTCATAGAAGGATGCAAACTGAGTCCGTTCTACAGCCTCTGCAAACATGGAAAGAGATTCATTCCCTTTTATATAGGCCAATGCAGACATATTCAGTTTACTGTTATCGGGAGCATGTTCGTAGTCAAAGTTTTCCTGGATTTCACAACTGAAGAGCAAAACCAATATACTCATCCCCAACAGGGAATGCGTAATTATATGTTTTATCTTTTTCATATGATTACTTATAAAATTCATTTTGGTTAAGGTTAGGGTTTCTGAGAACAGCACTCTCATGAATAGGCCACACGAGATTACGCTCATCTGTAAGACCATTTATAGGTTTCATTGTGGAGATTGCTTTACCTGTACGTACCAGATCAAACCAACGGTGTCCTTCAAAACACAATTCGATCGAGCGTTCATGCAAAACAGCATTCACCAGACTACCGTACAGATTGTTTGCAGAAGCCTCATCCATGACCGAAAGTCCGGCACGGCGACGAATACGATTCAAGAGTTCCAATGCTTCCATTGGCTGCTGCAATTGGGCATGCGCCTCAGCTTTCAACAATATAATATCTGCCAATCTTGTCAGTACGATATTATTGGAAGAAGGGTCTGCACTCTCATCATTAAAGCCCTGACCGAAGAATTTCCAGATTTTGCGGGGTTGTACTTCCGTCACATCATAGATACGCGCTTTACGCAAGTCTCCGGGTTCTATAGATGCAATACAACGCGTACTTGGCACATAATCACTATCTGAACCGATAGCGTACAATATCCGCAGACTGTTTGTTTGTGTCTCGTTGTATCCAACCTCGAAAATACTTTCCGTACTGCTACCTTTTACGAAGATATCATTCCAGTCACTCATAGCTACCAGACTATATTGCGGGTCTCCCAGTATACTCTGTGCTGCAGCAATTGCTTTGTCGTATTTCTTTTGCCACATATAGAGCTGTGTCAGATAAGCATAGGCAGCACCTTTGGTTATCAGTACACGGTTACGTGCTCCGGTATAACTGCTTGCGCAGTTTTCAGTAGCAAAGATCAGGTCCTCCTCTACTTTTGCCAATACCTCTGCGGCCGTATTTTGCTTTACAAACAAATCCTGCTCCACACTTTCATAAGGCTCCGTGACAAGAGGAACATCACCCCAGATGCGTACCAAATAGAAGTAAGCAATTGCGCGCAGGGCATGCGACTGTCCCAGTAATTGTTTTTTAAGTTCACTCTCTCCCTCACCAAATACCTGTGGGGTATATTTAATAGCATAATTTGCACGTGATATCAGTGTGTAAAAATTATCCCATCTTGCCGAATTGATGATTGGAGTAAGAACATTCTGTTGCAACGCAAAGGGATCACCCGAGTGGCGGGTAATCACATTATCTGCACGACCTTCACCCCAATAGGCGAAATTCAACCGAAACAGGGATTGCATACTGTTATATATACCGTTGACACCAGCTTGTGCATCACTCGGTTTCTTATAATAACCTTGTCCCGAAAAATTACTGATCGGATCCTTATCCAGAAGTGAATCTGAACAGGCCGTAGTCATCAGCAATACGAAACCGGCAAATATATATTTAAAAGATCTTTTCATGGCTAATTAATTAAAGTCCAAAGATTAAACCGAACATATAGGTACGACTCTGTGGATACGAACCTTCATCCAAACCGACACGAAGTCCTGAATAAGAGTTTACATCGGGATCAAATCCGGTATATTTCGTCCAGGTGATCAGGTTAGTGGCTGTCACAAAAGCATCCAGCTTACGCATTCCGATCCTTTTTATCCAATCCGATTTGAAGGAATACCTCAGGTTAACATTTTTCAGTTTGATGTATGAGCCATCTTCTACCCAGCGGCTCTGTACTCTGCTGTCCGATTGTTTTGGATCATCACGGATCAGGCGCGGAAAGTCTGTGACATCCCCCTGTTGACGCCACCTGTTCAGGGCATCTGTCGATAAGTTGTTGTACCGTACAATAGAATTACGCTGATGATTCAGTTCACTGTAAATCTCATTGCCTACAGAATATTGGAAAAATACATTCAGATGGAAATTTTTGTAACTGAAATCATTGGAAATACCTCCGAAATATTTAGGCTCCGCATAACCGATAATTTCTCTGTCATCCTGATTGATGATATTATCATTGTTTACGTCTTTCCAGATCGGATCTCCCCCAACGAATACCGGACCATTAGCTCCATTGGTAACTCCGTTGACGTTATCTTCGTCACGGGAATAAACACCCTGAAAACGCCATCCATAAAATACACCTATCGGCAATCCTTCCTGCAGAATATGGAAATTACCATTCTGTATATAGCCGTTGGTCAGCAGGTTTTTAGGTAAGGATGTTATTTTATTACGGTTAAGACTGACATTAATATTGGTATTCCAGGTGAAAGCACCTTCCAGATTGCGTGTCTGTAAACTAAATTCAAGACCGCGGTTTTCGATAGAACCAATATTCTGTGTTATGTATTCAAAACCTGTAGTGCTTGGAATAGGCACATTGTATAATAAGTCTTTTGTTTTCTTCAGATAAGCATCTGTAGAGAACATAATCCTGTTATTGACAAAGCCTAACTCCAAACCTAAGTTATATTGCTTAGTGGTCTCCCAGGTAAGACTTGCATTAGGCATTACTGTTGGTGACGCACCAGAGAATTCCAGATAATTGGTACCTAAAGTAAATTCGCCTCGTGAAGTGTAATCACCTATGGCCTCATTTCCGGTACTACCCAGACTGAAGCGAAGCTTACCATCACTCAACCATCCCAGATCTTTCACAGCCTGTTCTTCCACAAAACGCCATCCTGCCGAGGCGGAAGGGAAGTAACCAAATCGCTTGTCACGTCCAAAACGGGATGAACCGTCCGCACGTAAGTTAAATTCTAACAGATATTTACCTTTGTAATCGTAAGTCGCTCTACCAAAATAGGAAAGCATAGCATGCTCTGAAGCCACGTTAACACCTTGATTCGAAATCACGGAAGCAGCATTCAACGTACGGATATCATCACTTGGGAAATACATTCCGTCTAATCCGGTACGGTCATAACGCCATTTCTGAAAACTCATACCCAGTACAGCTCCAAAATTGTGTTTGTTGTCAATATTCTTGGTATAGGTAAAATAACTTTCATTACCCCATGTAAGATTGCCGGAAGAACGCACACCACCTGTATTGTACCCCTCGCGGTAATCCAGGATAGAAGGCATAAATTCATCTTCCTTCATAGCAATGTAATCTAAATTCACATTACTTCTGAACTTAAGGTCTTTATAGATATCGATTTCCAGATATTGACTACCGATAATACGGTTACTCTTGTTGAGGTTGGTGGCATAGAGTGCCATCCCTACCGGATTACGCTGACCGATCATGTAGCCGTTCAGAGATCCGTCCGGCAGATACATAGACATATTAGGCGGGCGCACCAGCAAGCTCCGGATAATACTCAAATTGCCCGATCCTGCTGCATTAGTACGGTTATTTACCGCATTCGTATACGATACACTCTGTCCGATACGGATACGATCAGAAATATTGAAATCTACATTTAGACGGGAAGTGAATCTTTTGTAATTGGAATTGAGTATGACTCCGTCCTGATCCAGATAAGAGGAACTCCAGGCATATTTGGTTCCCTGGTTACCGCCCCGTACAGAAAGATCTATTTTATATTGCTTCGCACTTCGCATCAGCTCATCCTGCCAGTCCACATCTCCGTTGTTCATCGGATTTAAGGAATCAATAAGTGTATAATAAGGATCTTCCGGAACTATCATTGCGTTGTAGGAATCCAGAACAGCTTCGCGGTATTGTCTTGCATTCAATACGCTTAGCTTACGTGTCAGCGAACTCACCCCGGTGGTTGCATTCAGCAATACCTCTGGTTTACCCTCCGCACCACGTTTAGTGGTAATCATGACCACACCATTCGCAGCTCTTGAACCATAGATCGCTGTTGATGCTGCATCTTTCAGGATTTCCATAGAGGCGATATCACTTGGGTTGATATCTGCAAGTGGATTCAAACCAGAATTTTCAGTACCGTTCAGAGAAGAGATAGAATTTGACTCTATCGGAATACCATCCACGACAAAAAGCGGATTATTTCCGGAGTTGAGTGAGGAGTTACCACGTACACGAATAGTCATCTCTCCTCCTGGTGCTCCTGAATTAGAGGATACCTGTACACCCGCTGCCCGTCCCTGCAGAATAGATAAAGGATCCTGTAATGTGGTTTTCTCAATTTCGCTTGCCCCTACAGACACTACAGAACCGGTCAGATTCCGTCTTTTCTGCCGGCCGTATCCTACGACAACCGTCTCTTCCATAAGCGTGGAAAGGCTGTTCAAAGAGATGTTGTACACATTACGGGAATCGACCTTTATGGTCTGACTGGTATACCCTAAAAATGAAAAAACCAGAGATTGCCCTTCACGGACATCTTTTAAGGTGAAATTACCGGAATTGTCGGTACTGATACCGGAGTTTTGCCCCATGAGCAAGACGCTCACTCCCGGAAGAGGCTCTTGGGTAGCTGCATCAATAACTTTTCCTGAAACCTGTTTTTGCTGTGCAAGTGTTACGCCCGGAACGGACATCACCAAACTCAAAAACCAAATCATCAGAAAAAAGGCACGATTGCTCCCTTTTGTTTTTTGATGGTTAGTAATAAATATCATAATTCAGACTTTAGTTTATAGCATCTGTTATTTAGTTTAAGCAAGGTAGATAAAAAACAAATTCAATGCAAATGTTTGCATAAAAAAACTTAAAATATTTAAATAAATACATTTAAAACTAAATAAACACACAATTGTTAATGCAAATGTTTGCATAAAATTACAGACATCACACAGTTTGAAATACGCAAAATTTGAACTAACTTCGGCAAAGCAAGTATAAAGGAAGTCAATATGAAGAAATCAGACGCGTCGCGCATTACTATAAAAGATATCGCAAAGGAGTTGAATCTCTCCACCGCTACCATTTCCCGCGTCTTGTCCAATCACCATGCTATCAGCGAAAGCACAAAAAAACTGGTCAATGACAAGGTGAAAGAAATGGGCTTTGCACTGGATCCTATTGCTTCCAGTTTCAGAAGTAAGAAAACAAAATCTATTGGAGTGATCTGTCCGCGAATCGACATTGACTTCCATTCCAAGGTGATCAGCGGAATCGAGGACTACGCCTACAATCAGGGATACCAGATCACTATTTTCCAGTCGCAGGACTCTTATAAAAAGGAAAAGGAAATAGTAAAGATGCTGGAAACCTCCCTTGCTGCCGGCATTATTATTTGTCCTGCTTTGGAAACGAATCGGTTCGATCACCTCAAAAAAATCGACAAATCCAATATTCCACTGGTATTATATGACCGGAATACAGATAGTCTCAAAGCAAGTAAAGTAGTGATTAACGACTTTGAAGCTTCCTATACTGCAACTCAGCACCTTATACAGCAAGGCTGCAAAACAATAGCTCATATTTCGGGTAATCAGAATGTGGACATCTTTAAATCCAGAATGGAAGGTTTTAAACAGGCACTGACAGATCATCAGCTACCTGTACACCAGGAATTGATCAAGGAGACCCGAAATCTCAGCTATGATGAAGGAAAAATTCAGGCTGAAGCTTTACTGGAAGAAAAGATAACGCCGGATGGCATTGTCTGTGCCAATGACTATACCGCTGTTGCAACAATGAAAGCATTCCGCAATAAAGGTTACAAAATACCGGAAGAGGTTGCTATCGTCGGATTCAGTAATTACCCTATTTCCGCCATTATGGAGCCGCAGATATCGACCATAGATGACAGTGCATACGATATGGGGCGTGTTGCGGCCAAAATACTGATTCAACAAATAGAGGACAAAGATATGCAGGCACTGGACTATCAGGAAGTCGTGATAAAAACAAAGCTTATTATCCGGGATTCCTCTGACAAGGGGATAAAATAAGCTTTGTTTTAGTAAATAGTTCGCTTTAGCGTTTCCAGCTTTTCAAACGAAATCCGTAAAAACTATAGAATATTAAATAGGCATAACACGGCAACAATACAACATAAGCTTCCTTGAGGCCGATTTTATCTGCAAAAAAACCGTAAAACATAGGCATAATGGCATTGCCACAAAGTGCCATTACCAGCAGAGAAGCTCCTATCTTGAGGAATCGACCTAACCCTGATAAAGCCAGTGGCCAGATTCCCGCCCATATCATAGAATTGGCGAATCCGAGCAACACCAGAAACCACACGGAAATATCTGTCTGATATCCCAAAAAAGAAATCTCTCCGGAAAACAACATAATCGCCATGGATAACAGCAGGCCCAGTGTCGTACATATACGTAAGGCTGTGAGCTGACTCAGTACTTTGGGCACCATTATAATACCCAGAATATATCCGACTATTGTGGCCGTAAGCGTGTAAGCCGGGAATGTCTTGGCTTGTGCAAAGGACAATCCCGAATGCTGTCCGTACGCAATAATACTATCTACAGCAATCACCTGAGAGCCTACATGAAAGAAAATAGCAATACTTCCAAGCAGAAGGTGCGGAAACTGCAATATGCTTGTTTTCCCGGATTTGACCAGCCCTTCCCCCTCCTTTTCTTCTTCATCCGTATGAATTTCGGGTAAGGGAGAGAATTTAACCAACAAACCCAGTAACACCAGAATACCAGACACGACAGCATAAGGCACCACTACTCTGGCCAGCAAAGTTTCAATAGCTACGGTCTTTTGGTCGGGAGACAATGTAGACAAACTGTCTAACATACTCTGATCTTCCGGACGCAACACAATAGCGGCAAACAACAAAGGCGCTATTATACCGGCCAGTTTATTACTGATCCCCATAATACTAAACCGCTGTGCAGCACGCTCTTTATCTCCCAGGATGGTAACATAAGGATTGGCGGCCGTCTGCAAAACAGAAAGTCCGATACCCAGCGTAAAGAGGCCTGTCAAAAACAACGGATACAGTTGCATTTTCCCTGCCGGAACAAAAAAAGCTGCCCCTATAGCCATGATAAAAAATCCAATCATCATTCCCCGTTTAAATCCTACATAGCGCAGAAGATATCCCGAAGGAACAGACATCAGCAGATAAGCAATATAAAAAGCAAACGCGACCAGATACGACTCAAAGTGATTCAGTGTAAATGCGCCTTTAAAATAAGGGATCAGTATCGCATTGATCCAGGTTACGAATCCAAAAACAAAGAACAACAATACAATGATACCAATGGAAACGGCCTGATCCCGTTTGGAGAGCGTAGCGACAGCTACGGATTCATGTTTATTTTTCATGACTCCCCCCTGCTAAATCCGGTGACACAGGCAATCCGCCACGCCCCTGTTCATCAAAAGCTCTGAATAACATTCCTTTTACATAAGGTACAGGCTTGCTGTATATTGGATCTGTGTTTTCAGGAACTGCTCCGTTTTCAGTATAACGGACTACAAATCCCGGAAGTTCCATATTGACATGCATTTTATTTGCCAGCTGTCTCACTCCGGGCGTAGGAATACGGTATTCTACGCCCAGATGCTGCAATCGTTTTAATTCCTGCTGTCCGACGATAGAAAAGAAATGCTTTACTTGTTTTTCATACTGAACTTTTGAGGCTGCACTTTCACCATCTTGCTCCCACACGCCAGGCTTTGCCCAGGCTCTCTCACTAAATGCAAGCAATCTGGGGAACAGCATACGTTCCATTTCCTTTTCGGATTTGATGGTTTCGGACCACAGCAGCGCCTGCAATCCTACGATATTGCGTTCTCCTTCCGGTGTCAGTTTTTCTGCACCCGCCAACACGCGCTCAGGTAAGGGTCTCCCCAGCCAGTCCTGTTTCTGATTACTCAAATAGTGAAACGGCACAAAGCTGTATGGCTTTTCCAGATCGATAAAACCTCCCCAATAAAAACCTTGCTCATCAAACTGTTTATGGTAAGCCATATCGAAATAAAAATTGCTCACAAAGGAGAGCTTTACCTTGTATCCTGCATTCGCCAGACGATAGGCCAAGTCTTCATTTCCACCGAGATTATTCCATACATTGAGATGAATCCCTTTATCCTTAAATCCTTTATAAGGAATCCATTTTTTCTTTCCATCCTGAGTAATCTTTTGCATTCCGACTTCTTCCCAGCCCGAAAGAAGCAGCCCTTTATTCTTCAGCATAGTGTACAGCTTGTCAAAATGACGAAGCCACAGATCTTCTGTACTTTTTATTGCAGGATCTGTCTGTTTTAATTTAGCAAAAGCCGGTGATCCCTCCCAGACACCATTCGGCACCTCATCTCCTCCAAAATGAATAGTTTCCAGTTCCGCACCAGCCTTTTTATACATAGCGATAACATCGTCCGTCACCTGCTCGAGGAAAGTGTACACCGACGGCATAGAAACGTCCATGACATTATCATTCCACTTCTGTACCGAGCGGAATACGGATGAATCTCCTGATGACTGCAACAGGAAAGCTTCCGCACTGGCTTTGTCTCCGCTTTTCAACAATTTACGATAGCGGCTGTTCATTGCCTGAATAGCAGCACGTGCGTGTCCCGGAGTTTCAATTTCAGGGATCACTTTAATATGCCTGCGTTTGGCATATTGTAAGATCTCAATAAAATCTGCCTGACTGTAATATCCGCTTCCACGTCCCTTGTCAGCAAATGGACCGGATCCATACGAAGGCGGCAGATTATTGTATTCCTTTCCTTCTTCCCAATGTGCCCTGTGTGCACCCGTTTCAGTCAGTTCGGGAATAGACGGGATTTCCAGTCGCCAGCCTTCATCGTCATTCAGGTGAAAATGAAAGGTATTCAGTTTATAGAGCGCCATTATATCCAGCATCTTAAGGATCTGCTCTTTAGTTTGAAAATTGCGGGCAACATCCAGCATCAAACTCCGGCTGCCAAACCGCGGCTCATCCGTAATGGTAACTAAAGGCAGTACGATTTTGGAACTTACCCCTTTGTTGTAATTCGCCGGATCAATTAACAGCTTTAAAGACTGTATACCGTAAAAGAGTCCTGCTTTTGCAGAAGCTTTTACAGTGATTCCCCTGGACGTGACCTCCAGTTTATAAGCCTCATCTCCCAATCCGTCTTCTTTCAGCAACCGGATATCTTTTACCCCGGAAGATGTATGGACAGCGGTTTGCGCAGCAATACCGAAGTAGCTTTTCAACGTCCCGGAGAGTAGATCGGCTTCATCCTGAAATCCTTTGTCATAAGAAACATGAAGCTTCTTTTTAAGTGTATAGGTTCCGGAATGCCGCTCCATAGATACAGGCGATGGTAAGATCTGTCCGCGCTGTAATACTTCATTCTGCTGATAACGCAGATTTTTTTCATATAACATATCTGCATTCATTTCCTTATCACCTGCAACCCTGAAAAACGCTTTCTCATCTGTTGGCGGCATATAATTCACCGGGCCCAGCGGTTCCAGTTTAGCATTGTCCCAACGAAGATAAAATCCCTGAGGAGCATCATTATAATTTACAACCCATGATTTGGAAACCATTGTATAGGTGACCTTCTCCCCCGGCTGCAATTCTTTTCCTCTGGCATTAGGAAGGAAATAAAAGTAGTCACCGTTTATATGAACAGCATCTAAGGGTTGTGAAGAATCGACGGGTTCCAGCAACCGGATAAAATTAAAATACAAACGCCAACCCTTCCACGGAAAGGGTTTGTTACCTGTATTTTGAATGGTTAATGTCGATAGTGCCTGCTCCTTGCCATCATAATTGTTCATGAGTGGCTGCCAGCTCACAGACAACGGATAGTTATTTTCCGTTTGTCCTTTGACAGTATGCACCGTCAGCATCAGGAAACAGGCTATAAAGAATAATTTCGTTTTCATGATTCTTGTTTTAATTCTTACCCAATCTGTTTAATCGTGCTTCCAGCAATCTGATTTTACTGTTACGCAGTTCATTTTCCTGCTGTATCTCTGTTGTGTACATAAAATCAGCATTTAGTTTTTTAAATGATTTATCAAGCTTTTCATCCCGAAGCAATTTTAATTCAGCTTTCAGATGCGCTATACTGTTGGGATCAAAATTTGGATTATTCAGCGCCATTTCAATATCCATGTACCGCAGGTAACGTTGTCTGATCTGTGCCATCAGGATATAATGTGCAAATTCATTCTTGTTCTTTTTAGGCGAAAGCGATTGCAACTCCTTTAAGACCCAATCCGCACTGTCCTTCATTTGTGTGATGGAAACTGCCTGCGAACTGATAACGCCCTGATTTATTTCATAAGGGTTTGCACGAAGCGCATTCCAGAATCTATCGGTTTCATGCTCTCCGAATCCATACTGATTAGTTCCGTATTGCTGTATAAACGCTTTGATATCGAGCGGTTGCTGTGTGCGTAAAGCTGAGAAATAAGCTTCAATCAGCATATTAAATCCGGATAAAGGATACACGCGGCGTATAGGATACAAGTCAACCAGATCTTTGGGACTCTCCCATGTACTGCCGTAAAGTCCTGAAGTAGACCAGGAAGTCATGATCATGCCTTTGTAACCAAACTGCCTTGCCAATGGAATGAAATCATGTATATTTTTAAAATGCTTTTCCCACTGTGTCAGAAAATAATTGTCCGGATGACTGCGCAATGAAGGTGCTCCCCAGATTTCGTAACCCGAATGCAACAGATTACTATGCTTGCCAAACATATCTACATCCCAGCCGTAGTTCCAATCTATGAAAACAGTTTCCTTAGGAATGCCTTGCAGTGCATCCGGATATTTCATGGCTATATCCGCCCATACCACAGGTTTCTTACCCAGCTCTACGACCAGCTGACAGAGGAGCTTAATATAATCTCCGTACAACCGTCCCTTTCCAACCGCGGCAACCTTAGCCTGCGATTCTTTAGAATGTCCCAGCAGATACGTTTCATCTCCTCCGATATGGATATATTCGGATTTATGTGTGCTGATCAGATCTTTGTACAGATCCGTAAAAAGGGCTTTTGCTTCCTTTTCTTTCAGTGGATTGATCTGCGAATAGTCTTTCTGATCTTCACGTAAATCTTTGTAGCGGTAATGACGCAGGATATACTCTACATGTCCGAAACTTTGCTGTAAAGGAATTACATCTATTCCCATATTCTCGCAATAATCTACAAATTCACGTACTTCTTCCCGGGTATAGGCAAACTGATTGGGAATCAACGGATGATTTTCAAAGGGATAGGTAGCTTCCCATTCCATAATCAGGGTATTGACACCTCCGTCGTGTAGCTGTCTGGCAAATTTTTTCAGTGCCGGCATTTTCATAACCTGTACCCGCAGGTCCAGGTGAAAACCACGAACGGCAAAATCAGGATCAATCTTATCTGCAAAAGAGAACAGCTGACTCATGATTAAGAGGGTGAAAATTAATAAGTACTTTTTCATAGTAATACGTTTATTCGTTTATAGCATTGGTGCTGGCTGATTTTTAATTTTCGTAGTAGCGGTAATTTTCTTTACTGATGACGTCAATAGGCATATAGTTTATTTTCTGCGGTTCCTGCTGGGCTTCCAGTAATTGAAACAGAGACATCACTGATTTATAACCCTGCGCTATAGGTTTGTGACACAGCAAAAAGTCTACAATACCTTTTTCCAGATAAGCGATATTGTCCGGCAGATAATCAAAGCCGATCAGACATATTCCTGCTATCTGCTGCTCTTCAATAAAACGGGCTACGGATGCCACTCTTGAGTTGGTCACAAAGAGTACTTTTACGGTCGAGTCTTTTAATTGCTGTGCCAGTGCCTGCTCTATTGCGCTGTATGTGGTATCCCGGATAACCAGCTTATGCAATTTCTGCTTCATGTCATTATTCTGCATATACTGCAACAGTCCTTCTTCCTTACGTAAAAGGTGATGCTGCATTTCCATTTCCTTGGAAATATGAACCAGCAATATTTCATCCGCAGGATTGCTGATATAATTTATGAGCTGAGCGGTCATACATCCACTCTGAAAAAGATCAGGGCCAAAGTAAGCAGCACTATCAGACCCCGGAATATCGGAGTTGATGAATACGTACGGGATCTTGTTTTCATCACAATGTTGCAGCAGGGGCTGCGCTTCCTGATGGAACATGGGAGCCAATACGAGGGCGTCAAAGTCTTCCTCCAGCAGTTGTGCAGCCAAGGGAATAAAGCTGTGCCTGTCATTCTGATCAAACAACAATACATCCAGTGTAAAACTGTACCGCAGAATCTCGCTGCCTGCCGTGCGGACTCCCTCAAGCGGAGCTTTCCAATAAGCAGATTCGGGAGAGGCAGAGGGAATAAGGACAACGATACGACGGGCTTTGCGGCTGGCAAGGGCACGTGCGATCATATTGGGCTGATAGTCATGCTCCTGCAAAACGGCCAGCACCCGCTCTTTGGTTTTAGCGGCAACTCCCGGACGGTCATGCAGTACCCGGTCAATGGTACCGATAGAAACATTAGCCAGTTTCGCCAGTTCCTTAATACCTACCAGACTATTATCTTTTTTCATTTGTTTATAATTTGTTTTTATCAGCAGTCTTTCAGAGACAGTTGATTATTCAACGGACGCAGACAGTTGTGTATTTAGCAATCCACAAGTCTTTACCCTGTAAGCCATTTATACCTGAAAAATCATCAGTGTTTATGGCTGTCAATATATTTCGTACTAACCCGTTGTCAAACGATCATATCTGATCTCACCTTCCACTACGGTCATGTAGACTTCTATATCCTGATCAAACACAACGATATCCGCATCTTTACCTGTTTCCAAACTTCCTTTCCGATCCTGTACTCCCAGAATACGGGCAGGTACCGCTGTCAGCATAGATACCACTACTTCGAGCGGGATTCCGGCCAGATCCCGGTAGTTTCTGATCAGCTGATTACAGGTCGCTACACTTCCTGCAAATGCAGATCTGTCCGGCAGTTTGGCTACGCCTCCTTCCACCAGCACGGGCAATCCATCCTGCACACGCCCCAGTACACTAGGCCCTTCGGGCATAGCTGCAGCACGCATCGCATCTGTTACCAATGCAATACGAGTGGGACCTTTGATCTTGTAAATTAATTTTAACAGCGGAGCGGGGACATGAATACCATCTGCAATAATCTCTACATCCATACCATCTAAATAGTATCCGGCCTCTATCACGCCAGCATAACGCTTTGCATTTTTGCGCACAATGGTAGACATGGCTGAATAAAAATGAGTCGCCAGGCGATAACCGTGATCATAGCCTTCCACGACTTCCTCAAACAGGGCATCTGTATGTGCCAGCGATGCAATAATGCCTTTGGACTGCAGATAATCTCCAAAAGCCAAAGCCCCTGGAAGTTCAGGAGCGGCACTCCAGCGTGTAATATGCGGGCTGTAATCCAGTATAGCGCTGTATTCCTTTACATCCGGATTCCGGATATATTTCGGATCCTGTGCTCCCCGCTGGTTCATGGCCAGATAAGGACCTTCCAGATGTAAACCTAACCAGGATGCACCTTTCTTATTCTGAGGAAGAGCTGCTGCATAGGTATCTAATACAGCATACAGGTTTTCACTGTCAGCGGTTAGAGTTGTCGGACACATGGCTGTGGTTCCATAGCGGACATGGGTTTCGGAAACCCCTAGAAATGCTTCTACTGTTGCATCCATAAAGTCATATCCTCCACCGCCATGAACATGCATATCGATAAAACCAGCGGAGACATAACGCCCCTTCAAATCGATAATTTTCAACTCATCATCCTGTATTTCGGGCATCCCCTGACCAACTCCCGCAATACGTTTATCTACCACATACACATAGCCGTTTTCAAGGAGCGATGCAGGTAAAACAAGAATACAATTATGTAAAAGCAGTTTGGTCATGGTTACTATAATTTAGCTTTATTGCAATTGTTAACGTACACAATAATAACAAAAATGTTTTTACGATCAAATTTTTAATACTGATTTTTTACTTCCTATGCCTCTGGAGCATAGTAACAGGCCTGTATCCGAAAACTGATTTTTCTTTGATAAGCGACCTGTACAGGCACTTTTTTGCGATTGAAAATCAATCCCGGCTTACTTCCGCATAAGCACAAAAAAAAAGCACAGTAAAAGATGATCTTTTACTGTGCTTCTGTTATTTTCAAGCTCCTGCCTGAAAAGCTTGTGAACTTATTTTTTAATTTTCAGTTCTTTGCCGGCTATATCTTCCCATCTGTAGAAATGAAATGTTTTATCATCACTCATCGCTACAAACAGTCCGTTTTTGAACGTATCATTCAGCGGTACATTTACCACATCAGAACCATCGCTCTGACGAGCCGCTACAGGTACTGTTTTGAGTAACTGATGGGCATATGGGTTTTCTTTTGTCCCTTCACGGCTAAAGATCTGAAAACGATTTGCTCCCTGGTCAGATACCAGAATATAGCCGGTACTGTCCGTCAGCTTATAAATCGATATCCCTTCATGATCTTCAGCAAATCCGCTTGTAGCAAATAGAGCAAGCTGCTTATTTCCTTTTTCAGGATCAGCGTAATACTGACGCACCCCTGTCTGCTCATCCGAGTAGTAGACATAGCCCAGTTCATTATCTACAGCTATAGCTTCGATTTCTTTTTTACCCGAATATTCGCCAAACTTACGTACCAGCGTTGCTTTAACCTGTCCCTGACCATTGTCCTCCAGCAAATATTGCCACAGATATCCGTCCTTAGGACCGTTTTTACGACCTACGATAGCATACATTTTACCTGTGGGTGCCGTGTATATAGCAATTCCCATCAGATCGCGGTAATCCGTACCTGTCTCTCCTTCAAATACCGGAATACCGCCGTTGTCCACTGCTTTCATATCCGGCAATGAGAAGATCCGCAGTTTATGCGTAAAACGCTCTGTCGTGATCGCAATATCCGTTGGTTTACCGTTCAGCATCAATCCGTAGGCCAGGTCTACATTATTCGGACGCTTTAAGTTGCGAACCACCTTATCTTTTACAATCTTTCCCTGCAAATCAAATACATAGAGCGCGCCGTTTTCATCCTTGTCTGTACCCAGCACCAGACTTTTTGAAGGATCCTCCTTATTGATCCAGATTGCAGGATCATCCGAATCAAATTGTACAGCTTCGGAGATCACCGCAGGTTGTACTTCTGTACTATCTGTGCTGCCTGTATTGTGTTTACCGGGTTGCTGACAGGCATATTGACTCATAAGTGTCAGTGCCAGTACAGCCAAATTTATCTTTTGTAGTTTGTTCATGATGTTGTTTATATCTCTGTTATAATTTTACGCCGTATGCCCCTACATATAATGCCGGCTCCGGAGAACTGTATCTTGTTCCGTTTTCCAGAACGATTCCGTCTTTATAATGACGCTTAAAGTTAGTAGTACCTTTTGTCAATGCAGGTGAATTGCCCTGCAAGTGAAAATCCCATGCTTTGTTGTAATCCGGCAGCGTCATTGCTGTATTGAGCGGATAGTTAACAAATTTAGGATCATTCTCCCCTGCCTTCGTTCCTTTTACATCGTTCACTCCACCAATAACGTCATTCTTACCCGGTTGAAACTGATCTACTGTTGTCTGATCAAATCCATAGTACCAGTTGTTACTGTATACAGATCGGGTATCTTCCGGTTTCTTCGGGTCCCTTTTGATGCCAAAGCGGGTATTTGCGAACAGGTTATTGTACAGATCGGCACGTACTGTCGCTTCTACCCATACGGATCCGCCCTTGGCAGTCGGACGTCTCCAGCCTGTGTTGACCATTGTATTGTTGTACGCGATGATGTAAGCCTGTGGTGTACGGTCGCCTGTGTTGGACAACTTCAGCGCATTGGAATTCATGCTGTATACGATATTGTAAGCGACATCCGCCAGCGATCCTGACTTAAAGTTCATGGCATCACCACCGGTTATTCCGTTGGTGTAGAATTCATTATTAGAAAAGATAATCTTACCGCCATCGATATACGTACAGTCTTCCTGAAAATGACGGATAATACTGTGCTGTACAATCAGTTTGCCATTTACATTTGAAAACCAGATCGCCGGCAGATTTTCTCCGGGCTTGTTTTTATACAATCCCATTTTTACAGAAGTGGATGCATCCGAAGTGGTACTGCCTCCGTATTCTAGAATGGTATAATCCAGTACCAGTTCCTTACAGGTTGGTGCAGCCAGAATTCCGCCCCATAGTTTTCCGAATTTATTAGCTTCAGTTCTGTAAGGTTCAGAGATTGTAAACTTTACCGGATTTTCCGCTGTACCCAGGGAATACAGATTGCCTTTGACAATAATTTCAGGTTTGGCGATCGTATCCATCACAATAGTAACTCCCTCTTCAATAGTCAGCGATTGTCCTTCCGGAATGATAATATCACCTTTGATGACCTGGGTGCTTCCTTTAGCCCAGACACCCGAGACTTCTCCTGTAGCTGATCCGTCTACGGGACGTGTATCGACATCAATATTTGCTTTCTCACAGCTTATGAACCCTGTCATAATCAGAAAAAGAGCGGTTAATTTGATATACTTTTTCATATGTATGTAATTTGATTTGCAATGATCATATGGAATATCCAAACTATATTCAGAGATGTTTGTGCAGTCTGTACTACATGGATATTTCATATATATTGTATTTATAAGGATTAGTTTAATTTATAACGAACACCAACCAGGTAACTCTGACCGTAATAGTCACTGCGGATTAAGGTCTGTCCACCGGAAACCAGATTTTCAGCAATTTTATAGTTCTCCGGATTCGTACCTTTTATAAATAATTTCATCGGTGTATCTAATATATTATTGGCTTTTGCAAAGACCGTTAAACCATGTTTAAATCTTTTTTCTGCCGAAAAATCCATCTGAATAAATCCTTTTTGCCACAGATCATTATTCAGAAACTGAGACACTGTATTGATACGCGGACCTGTGTAAGCAGCGGCTACCTGTGCGTCCCATCCTGTTTTAGTATCCTTAAACAATAGCGCCAGATTGGCAATATGTTCGGACTGTCCGTATAAAGGTCGTGTCTGCTCTACTGAAATCGCTTCGATATCACCTGATGTTGGATTGATGCGTCGCTGTGTTTTGGGGGTGGTAATACGGGAATGCGTGTAGGTATAGTTTGCTTTCACCCCAAATTTATTGACGTACTTGATATAATCTACCTCAGCTCCATAATTATTGGCATTCCCAAAATTTCCGGGACTGTAGTAAATATCCTGTCCCCGTGTGGCATCTGCCTGGAAAGTATACTCAATCGGGTTTTTGATTTTCTTATAAAAAACTCCCGCTAAAAGCTGTTCCGAAGCTCCGGGAAATAATTCATAACGTAAATCAAAGTTATCCGCCAGAGCACGCATCAAATTAGGATTTCCACGTTCCTGATACTCTTCATTGACGACCTTACTTGGCACCAGTTCATAGAACCCCGGTCTGTTGAGAGACTTGGCATAAGAAGCATGCAATTGAGATTTGCTGTCAAAAAGATATTTTACGGTCAGGCTCGGCAGGATATCCGTATACACCTGACGACCTGCAGGTGAGTTTTCACCGGCTGGAAACAACAGGTTATAACCCTGATTATTATGTTCCATACGTGCTCCACCGATGGCCTGAAGGCGTTCGGCCTGATAATTAAACATGGCATAGACAGCTGTTGTCTTTTCCGTAGCATCGTAGGTCAGCGGATTACTTACCGCTCCTGTAGGATTGGTGACCCGAAGATTTAATTCGGTATAATTCTGATAATCCACGCCATACAGCTTACCAATATCGGATTCAGAAGGTGCCAGGGTGTAGTTATTATAGAAACTGCTTCTCTGTTTGTCCCGGTAAAGACCACCGGCAGACAGTTCCAGATTAGCATCTTTCAGCTCCAGTTTATATTTCAGGTCCCAATAGGCCGCCATATCATCGTCGGTATTGCGTTCCCAGCGATAATTTACCGGAGCGGTATTGACTAAAGTAGTTCTGCGACGTTCGAAATTCTGTTCCAGACCATTCAGCGTGATTTGTGTATTCTGCGGAACATCATTTAAAGCCGATGAATATACCGCTGCCCAACGAATGCTGAATTTATCATCCAGCAGATTGTGTGTTCCCTGCAATGTTCCGTTGTATATCTTCTGATCTGTCTTACGGCTACGGGTCTGATAGACCAGTTCCGCATTGCCCAGATCAGGCTTATACTCTCCGTTGTAGTTGGTCGTCACCGCTTCCCTCACCTGCTCATTCAGCAGGTTGACATACATATTGTAAAAGCTGAACTTGTTGTTCTGATCCAGTACATAGTCTACCTTTGAGTGAAGTCCCAAACGCTTTTGCTGTTCGGAATACTGACGTTCTACTTTATTGGTGATAACGGCATACTCGTCTGTACCTGTCACGGCATTATTGTAAAGGGTACTGGTACTTCCGCGATAGGTATTCTGGTAACTTCCGGCTACAATAACCCCCAGTTTATTATTAAAGAAACGTTGTCCAACGGACAGACTGCTCAGGATATTCGGCGCCGGTTGTTTGCTGCTGTAGTCCAGGGTGCCTTTGCTGAAATCTGCCTGTGAGGCTTTATAATCCCGGCCATTCAGTTCATAAGGGGATTTTGACTGTATACTGCTGCTGTTGTAGGAAGTAAATTTATTATCAAAAAACAGCTGGCTGTAGCCTGTAGATACATTGGTATTGATCTGTAATCTTTCCGGTGCATTTTTCATAATCATATTCACCGCACCTCCTATCGCATCGGCCTCCATATTTGGCGTCAGACTTTTATAGACTTCCAGTCTTTCCAGCAGATCGGAAGGAAAGATATCCAGTGGAATGTAGCGGTACTTATTGTCCGGAGAAGGTAATTTGACACCATTCACTAAGGTATAATTGTAGCGCTTGTCCATACCTCTGAGGATAGCATACTGACCATCCCCGTTGCTGTTGCGCTCCAGCGATACCCCGGAGACACGTTGCATCACATTTGCGACTGTCAGATCCGGAGAGAGCTCAATAGCTTTACCGGAAATAATATTCATGACCTGTGAAGCATTCTGCTCTATACGTCGGGCTTCTCCATCTCCCGAACCGGCTCCTTTGCTTTTGATAGATACTTCCATCAATTGGGTGGATTTGGATAGCAGGTAGAATGCAAATGGCGGCGTATCTTCTTTCAGAACTGTGATCTCCTCCACTACACTTTCATAATTCAGATAGGAAATCTGTATGTTTTCCTTTCCGGCAGACAGCCCTTTGATCTCAAACGATCCGTCAAGACCTGTACTCGCGGATTTACCGCTTTTTTCTAAAACTACAGTAGCACCGACAAGGGCTTCACCACTGAGTTTATCATAAACTTTACCTTTTATTTTTGTAGCATGGACCAGTCCCGCACAAAATAATAATGGAATTAAAATTGCAAATAATTTCTTCATTGCTTTTCAAATAATAGTCTGATTAAACGACAGGACAAAAGTGAAAAAACATTTGAAACAGCAAGAATTCTAAGCGTTACAAGAAGGCAACAGCGTTACAAACAGCGTAAACAAAACAACAACACAAAATCATAAATAATTGAAAATTAGAGATTTAAAACAAAGTCAATTCTCCATTATCGTTACATCATCATTACATTAAGAAATTATTAAGCAGAACAGATTGGGAATTCAGAAAAATCTTTTGGATACAAAAATGACCTAAAGGGACTGGATGAAAAAACTAAGGTTATCGCCTTGTGCTATATGGAGTTTTTTCCTTAACCGGTACCTGGCCACACGCAGACTATCAGTAGATATCCCCAACATCACGGCTATCTCGGGTGAACTGAGATTCATTTTCATCAACGCAATAAGGCGAAGATCTGAAGCCGTCAGTTCTGTGCTGTAATTTTTCAGCTTTTCAAAAAACTGCTGATGTACCTGTTCAAAAGCCTGAGCAAATTCTTTCCAGTATTGTTCTTCACCGAAGGAATTATCGATCTCCTGTATAAGCTGCTGAAGCTGTCTTTTCTGATCACGACGTTCATCTTTTACCATGGCAGACAGGTCTGCCCGCAATTGTTCCAGAAACTGTTTATTCTTGATCAGATTTAAGGTATGAATGGAGAGTTCATTTCCTTTGAGTACGAGTTGTTCGCGCAGCAAATCTTCTTCCAGCAGTTTGTTTTCCAGTTGCAACTGCACAAAAGCATGCTCTGCCTCCCGCTTTTCGACCGTATTTTTCTGATCTCTGTTTTTCAGACGCTGCCGGCTGATGATCACCAATATCAAAACAACAGACAATAAGGCACCAATGGAAAACGCAATCACCATAATACGGTTTACCTTACGGATACCGTTCAGCCGGGCAATCTCATCAGCCTGTTTATTCATATCATAGAGTACCTGTAAAAAAGAGGTTTGTTTGAGTACCTCTTCCGAATAGACTTCCAGACTATAGGTACGGCTGAGTTCGGCATAGTGATAAGCGCTGTCCAGCTGCCCCATTAGACCATAGGTCTTGCCCAGATCTTTGGTTGCTGAAGCCTTTTGATAGGTGTTTTTTGTTTTTTCGGACAGACGCAGGGCTTCTTTGGTTTTCGCGATACTTGCAGCATATTTTCCGGTTTTGCGTAAGATATCCCCCAGGTTATTGATGACTTCGATTGTGCCGGTCTCATTGTTTTGTGCTTTGTAAAGCAACAGAGACTGATTAAAATGTTCCAGGGCTTCATCATACCGCTCCAGGTCTTCATAGATGCTACCCAGATTTTCATATATTTTGGCTGCTCCTTCCGGATTATTACTGCGCTGAAACTTTTCGAGAGCCATTTTTTGGTAATAAAAGGCGCTGTCATATAGCTGTCTCTTTTCATACACCTGCCCTATACTTCCCAGAATATTGGCCTGCCCTTCCTCATTTTTGGTCTTTTGATATAAGGTCAGCGCCTTCTTAAACAGATGCTGTGCCTTATCGTGTTGCTTATTGTAGAAATAAAGCATTCCGGTCTTCCCGAAATTCTGCGCCAGCAGATCGGAATTACCGACCTTTTCAAATGCGCTTTCTGCATCAATATAAAATTCAAGTGCCTGCTGATAATGTCCCTGATGGAAGCAGATCTCTCCCATTGCCTGCAGATATTCCCCTTCCAACTGCGGATTGTCAGCCTGTCTGGATTTCGCATAAAGCTCCTGCAAGGATCGCAAAGCGGTATCCGGGTGTTGGGCAGCCATAGCCTGTACCTTTCGTGGTACCTCCGACTGACTATACAGCAGATTTCCAATGAACAACAAATAACAGAAACAGAATAAGCGCAGCATAAGGTTGTTTGTCTTAATTGCCACAAAGTAACTGATACAGTATTAAGTTAATGTTAAATTAACAAGTAAGGTTGTTGATTTGGTGATATATGGATGGAAGCTACAGGCGATTGTATAAATAGCAAAAGCACGAAATTATGCAGATTCTTTATTCCTCATTACTTACTGTACAATTTTTCATTTCAATGCTAAACTCCAGATCTGGCATCTGGTTTAGAAAATCGATATTCTTTTTATCCAACAGTTTACCACTGCTTTCTATGGTGAGTTCCTGTAAATGGGTTAAGTTTTGTAAAGGCAATAAGGTATTAAAATCGCTCGTATTCGCCAGAAAAATCGTCTTTAAGGATTTTACCTGAGAGAGAGTTTCGATTACATTTTCCATGTTTTTGCAGGAAGTGAAATCTATATCTTCAAGCTGTGAAATCTCCGTAATCCAAGTGATATCTACAATCGAAGGAATACTAACCAGATACAAAGCTTTTAAGTTTTTGAAATTGGGTAAGGAAGCCCAGTTACAATCCTTGCTCTTCTCAATAGAAAGGGTTTCCAGCTGAGAATTGACCTGGAATTCAAATCCTTCTTCCTCTAATTTTTCGATGTACAGTGTTTTGAGCGCCGGATGAGTAAACAGGTTTTGAAAACGTTTGGAATAGCTTGTAAACAGTTCTTCCAGATGTATCAACTGCGACCAGTCCAGACCTTGTTTGCCTTTGAACTTACAGTTTTTGATTTCTAATCGCTTTACCTTTTTAAATTGAAACAGCTCTTCACTTTTCCCGAACCCCATATCGCTCAGATGGACAATTTCCATTTCACTAAAGACTTCAGAAAACACAGTATTGCTTAGCACATCCGGCCCGGCTTCTTTTCCTGAGACAATCAGATTACGAATATTTTCCGATTTCATCATAGCAGAAATATCTGCTGCTGAATCTTCCTTTTCCAGTACAATAAACTGATCTGATCTGCCCTGTGTGGTTGTTCCTAGGTACATGTTGTAGTTCTTTTTGTTTTTAGAAGTTCGGTATGGGTTATTTTATTACTCTTATTTGTTACTTACCGATAAAACAACCAATAATCAATTTTTAACAATTTATTATCTGAGAAGTCGTCCTTTGTAATAATTAAATATCATTTCTAAATGCAGATTTCATTAGCTCTTGTTCAGCTCTTGAAATACCTATTTCTTTCGCAATAACTTCCCATCCTTCTACTGCGGTCAAAACTTCGGCTATAACACTGTTCATTTGACTATCATTCAACCTAAAATATTCACCAACACTTTTTGCCAGATCAAAATCCAAAGCATTATTATGCATATCAATATTCAATGCTAAGCCATCTTTATCAATTGAGGGATTAAGATCATAAGCTGGTGACAACCTCCAGCCTTCAGAACTCAAAATAAATCCATGATTACGAAGATGGTCATCTGTGTTAGAGACAGCAATATTAAACACGATTCTACGCCACAATTGACCCAAGTTATCATCGACGTGATAGCCATTATCCTGTATAAATTCAACAATATCTAAATAACTTGCATGATTATCTTTAATTGTATCTTCGTTATTTCCTGTCATGGTCATAGCCGATGAAAAATGAATTCTATCCGTTCCGACCCTATCAAATCGTTTAGTGAAAAAAGTATGGTACTGACCATTAACTTTTTCTAACCGACATTCAGTCATTTCAATGCCTGCATTTATGGCTAACTTATAAGTCAAAAATTCCCACGCAGCTTTATCTATAGTATCATTTTTTGAAGGAAATTTAGCTATCCAAAGATCTTTGTTTTCATCTAAAATATTGGCTTTTGGTCTAGCACCTCCTAAAGATGAGCCTGGAGCAATGAGCAATTTTAACCACTTATTTATGGCTTCATTTTCTTCATCATTTTCATAATGAACGACGGCTTGTTGCAATTCACGAACCGTCGACCATGGCGGTGTTGATTTCTCCGTATCATTATCCAAAAAATCACCATCAGGATCAAGTTTGAAACGAAAAGCCCCCATTCTGGTTTTGTCATAAACACCTAAAAGAAAATGGATATCATATAAGGTTTTGGCTTTCGTTCCATTTGCTTTAGCAAGTTGAGCTTCTCTACGTTTCATCAATGTACGACCCCATGTATCAGGCATACTATCCAGAAAAACACCGAAATTCTCTTTATTATTGGGAAATTGTTGTCCCGAATAGAATTGGATATCAGGATCAATTAAGCGTTGTGCATTGGTCTTTAACCATTGTTTATCATACTCAAAACTAAATGCTTTACGACCTTTTGCCTGATGAGCTGACAAAATACCGACCAATGTTGACTGCGATAAACCTATCCAATCTGCATAAACGTATATATCTGTTTTATTTACCGCCATCTTACAACAAATCTAAATCCTGAAGTTTACGTCCAAAAACATCATCTGCTGCTAATTTTAAAAAATCATCTTGCAGACCTAGTACACGTAATACATTGAAATATGCCCCCATAGCAACACTTGTATCACCTTTTTCGACAAGATATAACGTAGAACGTGCAATACCTGCCCGTTCTGCTACTTGCACAGCAGTCAACTTACGGCGTTTCCGAGCAAGTTTAATATTCCCGCCCATCTGTTCCAATATAGCTTGAAACTTCGGTAAAACAGGTTGTCTTTTCATCTAAACGTTCGTTATTTCAAACAAAAATAATTATTATGTTTGAAATAACGAACAATTAAACAATAAACAAACTTTAATTAGATCCACATATTATCCTTCAACAGTCTGAAATCATTGTCAGCAGGTATTTGCAAGATATGGCAATGTTTATCATCAAATCCAGGTTGGTCTTTTAGATAAAATTGTTTATCTATTAATTTACCCTCACCTGGATAAAGTAGAACTACCTTAGTTGCTTTCTAAATTCCGCATTTTTCCGACAACTGGGATAGGACTTTCCATATTCTTTATATGCTAACATATCTTATTTCTTTTCAAACTGCGGAACAGCATCTGCATCATTAAAATTTACTATTAGCTTCCGCATACGTCCTTTATCACTAAAATGACGTCCCAGATTAATAGTTTTATCAAAGAAATCTGTAGTGCCATCAGCACGTTTGTGATGGAATATCTTTACAGACTTACAATTCTCATGATCAAATATTTCTTTAAACATGGTTCGATCTGATAGGCCGCAAGAATGTCCTAAAACAAAAACTTGATAATGGTCTTCATTCAAGAATCGTATTAAGTCACGATAATTAGGTGTTTTCAAGTAATGATACGACTTCACATGCTCGAAAAGTTTATTATTGCGTTGTTCTTCAAATAAAGCATAATCCTTATCATGCTCATCTCCAAAACCAAATATAATCGGGTTATTAGCATTATTTAATTGACCATGAATATGGTTTATAGCAACTTGAGAAAAGGTTCTTTTTCTTAGTTCTGCTAAATAAGAATAACATGTATTGGTGTAGTTAAAATTCAAAATATGCGCTTTATGTTGAATGATATTACCTCCGTTAACGGAATGATCTAAACCTAACTTAAATCTCAATTCATCATCCCCCATACTTGTCTCAAAATCCTCATAATTAAAGCCCTGACTTAATAATTTGCCAAGAGGATAATTTACTATTTGATCAAAACTATTATCTTCTAGTGTTAAATACTCTTCAAGCTTACTTTTTAAAAAAGCGAATTGATTATTCAAAGTTTGGATATATTCCAAATCATGGACATTATCTGAATCATTAAATTTCTTCAGTGCATCAAAATATTCTTGTTCAATATCAACCCATCCGCAGTCTAAACATGTATAAATAAGTTGTTTGAAAAATATCGATTTAAAGGATACATTATGAGCGAGAATTGTATTTATATATCTATATTTTTCAATATTGTCAGAAGCAACATATTCTCGAGTAGGCTCAAAATCCAAATATAATTTTAAGATTTTATTTTCGTACAAATATCTGCTTAGTCCCCTGTCACCAGCATTTTCGACAAGATCCATGCGCCTATAATATTCTACAACTTCAACACGAAGAAAATCATCTTCAAAATAATGGCCATTCGCGTATATTCCTGCTTGATTAAAACATTCGTCTAAATACCAAAAGATAAAATCCTTATAACTAGTTTTCAATCCATGCGCTAAATCAAAACCATTACCGATTAGTATTAGTCTATTCATTTTATTGATTAATTTTCCGTTTTAAAATCATAATCTATATTCGAATTGTAAGTGTCCCTAAAAATAAAACAGCTACTGATAAGAAAAAAATATTTTTAACTTTTGAATTTATTTACCTGATTCTATGCCAAGATCGGATGTATTTATGATATCATCTATTGAAGTGAATTTAATAGATATTAATAAAAAAAGAAAATAATCAGCAAAATGTTCAATGTACATGTTGGATGTGCTATTAATTATATTTGTGTTAAACAAAACAACCATGTCTCGATCATTACGTAAAACTAAAATATTCGGAATCACTACAGCTGAAACAGAAAAACAAGACAAAAGGCGATGGAATAGAACTTTTAGAAAAGTTTGTAAAAAACTAATCCGTCTGGAAAAAGAGGTTCCAAGTAAAATCCAAGGTGTAACTAGTGTATGGGATGGTGCTAAAGATGGAAAGAAGTATTACTGCGGTGCTACACAAAAAGATATGAGAAAAATAATCTTTATGTACATTTTCATAATTACTACTTCAGCCTATACTTCAACAACCAATTCCTTTTCATAACCATTATAAGGTTCATCTATATATCCATGCGGATTACAGATAATTTCTGTTTTGCCAATATGATATCGGCTTGGTGTATGGATATGACCATGAATCCAGAAATCTGGTTGATGCATTAAAATAAAATCTTCCATATCAGAAGCATAAGCAGCCGATACAGGATCATTTTTATATTCTGTTGGTACAGACTGTAAACTTGGCGCATGATGTGTAACTACAATATTTTTAGATTTCTCAGAACCTTGCAAACTTCCTTCTAACCATTTCCGTGACACCTGATGAATTTGAAAAGTATCAACGGAACGAATCTTTGAGTAAGAAGGATCGCGCCTAATCATTTTGTAATCGTTCATCGTAGACTGACAAATGATACCATATTCCACTGAATTACCAAATACTGAAAAATCTGTCCATAACGTGCAACCGTGGAATCGAATATTATCTATATCAATATATGAATCCTCTAATAAATGAACATTTGAATTTTCAGCTAATGTCTTCAGTTTATTTAAGATTTTAGGATAAGAGTTTTTATAATACTCATGATTTCCCAGTACATAAATTACAGGCTTATCTTTGATTCTTGACTGTATCCAATGTAATCCCTTTATCCCTAAATTTACGTCTCCAGCAATCACAACAACATCAGCATTATCAAAAGACAATTCTGTAAGACCAAACTCCTGATGTAAATCACTGATTATTTGAATCTTCATCTTTTTAAAACTTTACAGCATAACAGTTCAATCAGAGTATCTAATTCAAAGAAAAGTCAAAAAGAACTAAAAAACTGTTAACAAGCTAAGAAACACAAAGTAAAACAGCTTTACTTCCCGATACAAAACTTACTAAATATATTATCCAGCAGATCATCCGTAGATACACTACCCGTGATTTCTCCCAGATGATACAGCGCCTGGCGGATATCCATAGCCAGAAAGTCAGAAGTGACCGGATTATCAATACCAAACAGCACTCTGCCCAGCGAATCTTCCGTATGCTGCAGCGCCTCGACATGGCGAATATTAGTGACCATTACATCATCCGTATTCAGATTAGCCAGGTTCACCTGACGCAGCAGTTCATCCTTCAGTTCCTCGACGCCGATCTGCTCCTTGGCAGAAATAAATACCGGAGAAAGAGACTGATATTCAGCACGCTGTTCTTCCGACAGCAGATCCGACTTATTGATAATAGTAACAAAAGGAATATTCAGGCTTCGCACCTCTTCCAGTTGTGTTTCCACATCTGCAATCGTATCCTGTACCGGATCAAAGAGATAGATAATCAGGCGAGCCTGTTTCATCTTTTCTCGGGTACGCTCCACACCCTTTGCCTCAATCACATCTACCGTTTCGCGTATACCTGCCGTATCAATAAAACGGAACGTCACCCCATGAATATTAATCTCATCTTCGATTGTATCCCGTGTAGTACCGGCGATATCCGATACAATAGCACGCTCCTCATTCAGCAGGGCATTCAGCAAAGTAGATTTACCCACATTCGGTTTGCCGGCAATAACCACCGGAACGCCATTTTTGAGCACATTCCCCTGTTCAAAAGACTGAATCAGTTTTCGCACTACCGAATTGATCTGTAGAATCAGCAGCTTCAGCTGATCCCGGTTTGCAAACTCCACATCCTCCTCCGAAAAGTCAAGTTCCAGTTCGATAAGAGAAGCAAAATGAATCAGATCATCCCGCAGCTTCCGCAGCTGATTGGAAAACCCGCCCCGCATCTGCTGCATAGCGATCTGATGGGATGCCGCCGAATTAGACGCAATCAGATCCGCCACCGCCTCTGCCTGCGAAAGATCCATACCACCGTTCAGGAAAGCACGCAGTGTAAATTCTCCGGGTTTGGCAGCCCTTGCCCCCTTGCGGATCAGCAAGCTGATAATACGTTCGATAATATATTTAGAGTTGTGTGTAGATATTTCCACCACATGCTCCTTCGTATAAGAATTAGGGCCTACAAATAAAGTGACAAGTACCTCATCCAGAATTTCTTCTCCATCCCGGATCGTACCGAAATGAACCGTATGAGAAGGTTGGGCAGAAAGATCCTTGCCACGAAAAACCTGATTGGCAATTTCAATAGCATCCTTGCCCGAAAGACGGATCACAGCGATAGCACCATTACCATTGGCCGTAGCCAATGCAACTATAGTCTCTTGTTGTTGAATAGAAGATGTAGACATGCTGCAAAGATACGTATTTCAACAGCAAAGAACAGGCGCAGAAAGACACAATCTTGCCTGTTTTAAATTCCGGTTTTCCCTCAGCCGAAAGATCGTTGGCAACAGGAAGATGACAGCCGTATCTGAAACAAAACAGTCCTGAGCGAAAATTTCATTTTTTTGACAACGATTTCAAAAATCACTTGTTAATACTATACAAGAGAGATAATTTATGGACACATCTAAAGCAAAATCACTTCAGAAACTTGATGTTAATGGCACAACCTATCATTACAGTTCGCTGAAAAACCTTCCCGGAGGTTCGGTAGATCATCTTCCGTTCAGTATCCGGATTTTATTGGAAAATGTACTCCGCAATTTTGACGGGTTCAGCATTACCGATGAACATGTCAATACATTGCTTCACTGGTCACCGGCACCGGTAGACAAAGATATACCCTTCAAGCCGGCGCGTATCCTGATGCAGGATTTCACCGGCGTACCTGCTGTCGTGGATATGGCCTCTCTGCGGGCAGAATATGTACGCCACGGTAAAGACGGACAAAAGATAAATCCGGCTATCCCTGTGGATCTGGTCATTGACCATTCCGTACAGGTAGATTACTTCGGCACAGATTATTCCTATGATAAAAATGTACAGCTCGAATACGACCGTAATACCGAACGCTATGAGCTCCTGAAATGGGCGCAAAAAGGACTCCGTAATTTTACAGTTGTCCCTCCCGGAATGGGAATCTGTCATCAGGTCAATCTGGAATATCTGGCCAAGGGCGTCATCGGCAGAGAAGGCTGGTTATTTCCGGATTCTTTAGTCGGTACCGATTCACATACCCCGATGGTAAATGGTATCGGTGTGATTGGCTGGGGTGTAGGTGGTATCGAAGCAGAAGCCGCAATGCTGGGACAGCCCATCTTTTTTACCTGTCCTGAAGTCATCGGTCTGAAACTTACCGGAAATATCCCGGATGCCTGTACCGCTACGGATATGGTGCTTTCTATTACCAAAATATTAAGAGATAAAGGCGTAGTAGGCAAATTTGTGGAAGTCTTCGGCGAAGGACTGGACAACCTGACGGTGACGGATCGTGCTACAATCTCCAATATGTCTCCGGAATTTGGCTGTACAGTGACCTACTTCCCTATTGACAACCGCACACTGGAATATATGCACGCCACCAATCGTTCTAAAGAGCAGATACAGATTGTAGAAACCTATTGTAAGGAAAATCTGTTGTGGCGTACCGGTCATGAAAACATTCAGTATTCGTCTTTAGTCGAATTTGACCTGTCTACATTAGAACCTACCGTGTCTGGTCCAAAACGTCCGCAGGACAAGATCATCGTCAAAGAACTGGGAAGCAAATTTGCTACCTTGCTGGATAAAGAACACAACAGAGAATACCAGCCTTTTCAGGATCGGCGGGAAGCTGCCTGGCTGGCAGATGGCGGATCAGGAACTGAATTCACCTTTGGAAAAGTTCCACTCACGGCACCCAATAATTTTCAGGTGGATAAAGAAGCCATACAATCTGTACGCATCAAGCATAAGAATAAAGAATTTATCCTGAGCGATGGCAGTATTGTGATTGCCGCCATCACCAGTTGTACCAATACCTCCAATCCTGCCGTCATGATCGGCGCCGGACTACTGGCCCGCAATGCGGTAGAAAAAGGATTGCGGACCAAATCCTGGGTCAAAACATCTCTGGCTCCGGGATCTAAAGTCGTCACTCAATATCTGGAACGTGCCGGACTGAATGTAGATCTGGATGCTTTACGTTTTCATACCGTTGGATACGGCTGTACTTCCTGTATCGGCAACTCAGGCCCCCTTCCTCCGCATATTGCCGAAGCCGTAGATAAAGGCGAGCTGGTAGTGGCATCCGTTTTGTCCGGTAACCGGAATTTCGAAGCCCGTGTACATCCGCAGGTAAAAATGAACTTCCTCATGTCACCTATGCTCGTAGTTGCCTATGCGCTGGTAGGCCGTGTGGATATCAACCTGCTGGAAGATCCGTTGGATTATGATCCGAATGGCAATCCGGTATATCTGAAAGATATATGGCCAAGCCGTGAAGAGATTATCCGGACGATCAATGACTGTGTGAAACAGGAAGATTTTCAGGAAGTATATGATGTCATCTTTGACGGGTCTACAGACTGGCAGAATCTGCAGGTCAATCTGGAACAAAACTACGAATGGAAATCCGATTCTACCTATATCAAAGAGTCACCATTCTTTGAGGGGCTGAAAGAGACTTTAAATCCGGTAACCGATATCAAAGATGCACGGGTGTTATTATATCTAGGAGATTCAGTCACGACAGACCACATCTCCCCTGCGGGTTCATTCAGAGATAACACTTCAGCAGGCCAGTACTTACTGGCTCACGATGTTGCGCAGGCTGACTTCAACTCCTACGGATCCAGAAGAGGAAATCACGAAGTTATGATGCGGGGTACTTTTGCCAATGTACGTATCAAGAATAAGATCGTCGATAAAGAAGGTGGATACAGCATCTATTTTCCAGATAACGAAGTCAATACCGTATATGAGACTGCCATGGCTTATCAGAAAGACCATACGCCGCTTATTGTATTGGCAGGTAAAGAATACGGATCAGGGTCTTCCAGAGACTGGGCTGCCAAAGGAACATTCCTGTTGGGCATAAAAGCAGTGATAGCGGAAAGCTTTGAACGTATACACCGTAGTAATCTGGTCGGTATGGGTGTAGCACCTTTGGTGTTTCTAGAAGGCCAGAATGCCGAATCTCTGGGACTGGACGGAACAGAAACGTTTAATATTACAGGACTGGCTGAAAACCTGAGTCCGCACAAATTACTGGACGTAAAAGCTGTTCATCCATCCGGCAAAGTAACCGACTTCAAAGTCAAAGCCCGGTTAGATTCCGCTATAGAGATAGAATATTACAAGAATGACGGTATCCTGCAATATGTATTGAGAGAATACCTGAAGAATAATTAACAAGCTGACTGAATATAGCATCTACCCCTGAACTTCTCAGGGGTATTTTTATTTCCTGTAGTCAGGAAAAAGTGAAATCCATTATCACTGAAATTTCTCCCCTTTCCTTCTTATTTTTTCCGGATTTATCTTTCTGAACGCAACAATTCAAGCGAGAATACCGCGAACCTTTCCTGTAATCTTCATAATTATTTAACACTAATAAAATATAGTATAAATAAACATTGTTTAGTATTACAAAACATTTTATATATTTATACTACCATTATGATAAAACAAGGGAATTTTCTGGTTTTTGAACGTTCAAACACACCTCTCACTTCGCACAGTATGCCCGTGAGACCGCTCTCGGAAGGAGAAATATTAGTAAAAATCTGCTATACTACGCTTTGCGGAAGTGATCTTCATACTTATTGCGGCATGCGTCAGGAACCTTGTCCAACCATTCTGGGACACGAAATTGCAGGAATTATAGAAGATATCGCTCCTGATTATAAAGGAACCGATGCTATTGGTATTCCCCTGCAAAAAGGCGATCTGATTACCTGGACCGTATTTGCCAGCGATCCGCAGACGGACAGCTATAATCCGGAAATTCCGCAGAAAAACACTGCACTTTATAAATACGGGCATCGTCAGCTTACAGAAACAGATAGTTTCCATGGTGGACTGGCTACGCATATTATTCTGCGCCCCCATACCTGCATCCGAAAATTATCGCCATCATTACCTCTGCCAGTAGCTGCGACGATCAATTGTGCTGTGGCTACGGCTGCCGGAGCCCTGCGGCTGGCCGGATCTGTAAAAGGTAAACGTATCCTCATCTCCGGAATGGGGTTGCTGGGCCTGGTTTGTGCGGCAATGTGCAAAGAAGCCGGAGCAGCCTATATTATTGCTTCGGATATGGATCAAAAAAGACTGGAACTTGCCCGGAAATTCGGTGCAGACCAGACATTCAATCCGGCAGATCAATCCGAAGAACTGTCGGGCTCTCTTCTGATGGATTGCTTTTTTGATATGAGTGGTTCACCTGAGGCAATGGAATCGGGCATTGATCACTTAGCCGTTGGCGGATATGCGATATTGATTGGTGCTGTCTTTAAACAACGCAAGCTTCATATTGATGCCGAACAAATCATAAGACGTGTACTAACCATACGCGGACTGCACAATTACAATTATTCGGATTTCAATACAGCTGTTGATTTTATTACGGTTCATCTGGACAACTATCCTTTTGCCGGAATGATCGAAAAAGAATTTTCGCTGGAAGAAGTCAACGAAGCATTTGCCTATGCAAAAGATAAAAAACCGGTACGTGTCGGCATCCTTATCCATCAAAACTAATACAGGATGGATATTCAAAAAAAATTCAGAAAAGAACAATGGAAAATGTTGTTTATTACCATGTTTTGCTACCTGTTCTTCTATACCGGACGCCACAATTTCGGATGGGCAGCCAAAGGTATGGCTGCCGAACTGCACATTAGTTTTCAGCAGATCGGATGGATCAGTTTTTCGATGCTAATGGGGTATGCACTGGGACAGCTTATCAACGGCAATCTGGCTGACCGCTTCAGTCCGAAAATCATGATATTGACAGGTGGTTTTCTGTCCATTATCTGCAACCTCAGCATCAGTTATGCAACGACCTATACAGCCATTCTGATTCTCTGGACATTAAACGGATATTTTCAGTCTATGGCCTGGGGCTCGGGCAGCAAACTCATATCCAACTGGTGGGACAGTAATGAAAGAGGTAAAGCATTCGGATTCTATACTATGGCAGCGGGAAGTTCTTCTGTACTAACATTCTTTATGGCTTTATTACTGGTGCAGCAGGGACAAAGCTGGCGCACACTTTTCAGATACCCGATTTTGTTTCTGCTGTTTGCCTTGGTTCTGTTTCTGATTATTGCACGTAGTCATCCTTCCCTAAAAGGCTACAAAACAGCAGAAAGCTCCTCTGGCGGAACTATCGAGAAAAAGTCGGAATGGAAATCCTCCTATAAAACGGTATTTCAGAACCGCAATTTTATGATTGCTTCCGTGGCTATAGGATTTCAAAGTATGGCCAGATATGGTCTTATCTTCTGGGTGCCTATTCATTTTCTCGGAAATAATTACAAAGAATCTTCTGAGAACCTTTGGCTTACCTTATTTATTCCGGTCGGAATGGCCATCGGCGCAGTTTCTTTTGGTTATATTTCTGATGTGCTCTTTAATAAAAACAGAAGCAAATCTATCCGGATCGGGATGCTGTGCAGCTGTGCTGTAGCATTACTTATTTACGTTATACCAGCTCCACATCATACGCTGGCAGCAATTCTTATGTTTGCTGCAGGCTTTTTTGTATACGGGCCACAAGCTAATTTCTGGACGCTGAGTCCTGATCTTCTCGGTTCAAAACTCGTCGGTACAGGGATTGGCATTATGAATATGTTTGCTTATATATTTGCAGCTGTAGGCGAACCTCTGTTTGGTAAAATAATCGATTATACCGGAAACACCTCCAATATTTTTTTAATAGTCGCTGTCATATGCGCAATATGTGCATGCATTATATCATTTATAAAACCTCAACAGATCAATAATCATGAGTAAAATTAAATTAGCCTTGTTTGATATGGCCGGAACTACCGTACAGGACAATCGTGAAGTCGAAAAATGTTTTTTCGAAGCCATTCAGGCAACACAACTGGAAGTATCTTCCGAAAAAATAAACGGCATGATGGGCTGGTCTAAATACCGGGTATTCGAAACCATCTGGAAAGATGAAATCGGAGAAAATCATCCCTCATTTAAAGAGAAAGTAGACGAATCCTATGCTTTTTTCTGCAATACACTCGAACATCATTATGAAACATATGGAGCAAAACCTTACGACGGGGTATTGGAAGTATTCGAATTCTGCCGTGAAAACAATATCCGGATCGCACTGACTACCGGATTCTACCGAAAGGTAACTTCCATTATTCTGCGTAAACTGGGTTGGGATAAAGATCTGGACAGTCATTATGTAAGACTCCATAATACCGCAGACAATATTATTAATTGCTCTGTATCCAGCAGTGATGTAGAAAATGGCAGACCTGAACCGGATATGATTTATCTTGCGATGGAAAAATGTCAGATCCGGGATGCGGGTACGGTGATCAATATAGGCGATACCCCTTCGGATCTGCAATCTGCGCATCGTGCTCATGTAGCTTATTCGGTAGGATCACTCTATGGAACACATGCAGAACATGAACTGAATTATTATCCGTCGGATAAACTTATACATCAGCCATTGGAAATTATAGAACTTATAAAAGCCTTATAATACAGGAATTACGGCTAACAATAAAACCAGTTATGATAGACAGAAAATCATTTTTAAAAATCGGAGGACTTGGGATCACCGGTCTGCTGATAAACCCGGCATTTGCCTCTGCCCAAGCAGGTACAGATAAAGCCAGTCAAAGCATAAAGTTCGGTGTCATCACGGATCTGCATTATGACCTGATGCACGACAGTGAGAAACGGGCAGCCGCATTTATTGCAGCGATGAAACAGGAAAAACCGGATTTCATTATCCAACTGGGGGATTTCTGTATGCCCAAACCGCAGAATAAACCTTTGATGGATATATGGAACAGCTTTAAGGGAGATAAATACCATGTGTTGGGTAATCATGATACCGACGGAGGATATACCAAAGAACAGACCTTAGCGTTCTGGTCTGTTGATCGTCCTTACTATTCGTTTGATAAGAATGGTTTTCATTTTGTGGTCCTTGACGGTAACGAGAAAAGTGAAACAACCGAGATACCGGGTTATCCGCGTACAATAGCAAAGAAGCAACTGGAATGGCTTAAAGAAGATTTGAAAAAGACTTCCTTAAGGACCATAATATTCTGTCACCAGGGTCTGGAGAATACCTTAGGAGGACTTGATAACGGAATGGAGGTTCGTTATCTGTTAGAGCAGATAAACGAAAAGGCCGGGTTCAAAAAGGTCATCCTCGTATTGACAGGACATCATCATATGAATTATCATAATGAAATAAACGGAATACATTATGTACAGATCAACAGTGCATCTTACTACTGGGCCGGAGAAGAATTCAAAAGCCGCGCATTTTCAGAAGACTTTTATAAAAAACACCGGATACTACAGTACACACTGGTCTACGAGGAGCCGATCTGGGCGATGATCGATATTAACAACAAGAATAGAATCTCGATCAAAGGCAAAAAAACCAGCATGGCCGGCATACCGCTGGAACAGACAGGGATTGATATTTACAAAGATGTCTATCCCATTAGTTCGGAAATCGATTCCCGAGTACTTAAATACTAAACGACAACGCCCCTGAATAGATTTCAGGGGCGTTGTCATTTTTAGGAAATCAGCTTTTTCAGTACGATCAGTACTTTAAAACCGTCTAAAATTTATAGCTGCTATTTCATCTTAAAACAATGTACATTACCTGAAAAATCCGCTACATACATATAATGATCTGCAAGAGTTGCCTCGGCAAATACAGGCGCTCCCAATGTAATAGCCTGTACGAGTTTACCCGTCTGATCAAGCACATAAAACTGTCCGTCTGAAGCTCCGAAGTACAGATTGTTTCCTACAGCAATGACACTGCTTTCTACTGTACGAACAGGTTTATGCTGATCCGGACTGGTATAGGCTGAAGTATATACCAGCGCTTCTCCGGTATTAAACTGCCATTTTTCTTCCAGCGTCTTGAGGTCGTAACTTTTCACACCACTTACAGATGTAGGCATGATCAGTTCACCGTTTAAAAGCAGAGGCGATGCCATTACCTTAAATTCATCCTCAAAAATTTTCTTTCTAATGGTCTCTCCGCTTTTCAGATCCAGGACAAACAAACCGTTAAGTCCCGTGGTGTATACATATTCACCATCAAAACTCACACCGCCGCTTCTGAAACGAAGTCCGTCATCATTTCTCTTCCACAACAGTTTACCGGATGCAAGATCATGTGCAAATAAGCTATTCCAGTTGCTGCCTGTAAGCAGTACATCTTTTGCAATCAGCATAGATCCGGGCATCCCTTCACCGCTATTCCAATCCTTATTCTGCCAGATTACATCTCCTGTTTTGACATTTAAGGCCGACAGGTATTTACCATAACCGGTATAGTAAATACCTTTATCTATTACCCCTCCTGTTACGTACACCGGCAGCGTTCCGCCGCTAAGATCCTTTGTCCATTTAGGTTTTCCGGTTTTGACATCCAGCGCATATACATTGCCGGCACCATCCGTAGCTAACACTAGTCCTTCAGCTACGTTCAACTTATTTTTAACAGAGCTTTTTGTACGATAAGACCAGATCTCTTTTCCAGTTTTTTTGTCCAGCGCAACGATCTTGCTTTTGTCAGTCATACCGTCATCAATAGTCGCAGCCAGTACCAGATCATCCACAACAAGCGGACTTGCTTTCCATACACTCGCTCCGATATTGGCACTCCATATCAGCTGCAGAGGCTGATCAGCAACATTCCTGGCTAAGGTGAAAGGTTGTTTCTTTAATTCGCGCTCGCCGTTAGTATATACCACTTCAGTAAGCATTTCATAATTTACGCCATAAGCTACTTTGCCTAATGCCCCCTGCCCTCTCCAGTTCCAATCACTCCGTTGTTCCAGTGATTCTTTAGCGATCTGTTTTCCATGCTGGTCATAGATATACGTATGGACTCCGGTTACAGCTCTTTCACTATCATAGATATTGACATTTAACTCGAGTTTATTACCATTCAGGGTATTCGTACCAGCCGCAGCAGGACTTACTACAGCCACATGTCCTTTCAGATTAGCATATACAGGCTGCACATGAGTAACTCCGTTACTATCGATGTCAATAGCCATAAACTGACCAGCTGAATTATCGATGCCTCCTTTATTCGGAGCTCCGGTAGAGATCACATACACATTGCCTTCGCCTACGCGTTGTACAAAATTATTATGCCAGTGCCCAAACAGCCAGGCTTTCAGATTATACTGTTTGAGGTCAATCTGTTCTGTCTTACCTTTCATCACAAAATCTTTCCCTACTGCAAAGTCATGATTGATAAAGATCAAAGGCTTATTCTTATCCTTTGCAGCCAGATCCTTTTTCAGCCAGGCGATCACCTGATCCTGTGTATAGCTGGGTGCATAGTCGCCACCGGCCATAGGTGTTACCACAAAATGTGCAGGACCAGCATCAAATGAATAATAAGTAGGACCAAACAGATCCTCAAATAGTTTTTCACCATATTCCCCTTTTACGAGATCATGATTACCAACAGCGTAATAGGTAGGTCTGCGCATCAGTTCTGAATTGACCTGACGCGCATGAAACTGCATACCCGGTTCGTAACAGATGTCGCCGGTATGCATAATTAATGAAGCTCCCTGTTCACGTGCGTAATTACGGACATTGTCTATCCATTGCCCGTAGAGGGGTGTTTCAGTATCGGTAATCTGAATAAAACGTAATTTATCAGCCGATTGATTTTCATCCTTTACCAAGCTGAAGTCATATGTTTCATCCGCTTTGGAAAGTTTAATATAATGTGTTTTCCCGGCCTTATAACCCGATGGAACAGTAATGAAAAGAAAACGGGCTTTTTCATGAGGTTTAATATCAAATTTGCCATTCGCATCCGTTTTGACCATATCATATCCGTCCGATACGAGGATATCTCCTACTCCTTTTTCATTCAGATCCGGTTTCTTATTATCGTTAAGATCGATGTAAACCTGTCCGCGATACTGTGCATGTACCAGTTGAGCAGTTAAAATTGCACTGATAAGTAATATTTTTCTCATGATGACGTAGGGGCAAACTTTGCATGTGCAGCAGCTTGCTGAAAATTATTATTTTAGAATTGATTATTCGTTTTTTAATGATGCAACATACTACAAACTACACCAATTGTTTATAAATATTAAAAAATACAAAAACGAAAGGCATATATTCTGGCAAAAGTAAGCGCTGTAGTTTAGCATTACTTAAACTCAATGTTAAATAAAAAATTTTATCCCTGCAAAATAATTTTATTTTTAGTCTTTTGGATCCTCCTCTTTCTCAGATGCGGAAGTAATATGAAGATCCTGTTGCGGAAATGGGATAACAATACCTTCTTGCTGAAAGAGCTGATGTATGGTCTGCATAAGGTCACTACGGATCTGCGAAGCATCTCTCAGGCTTCGTACCCAGAAATATATATCCATATCTATAGCGCTATCAGCAAACTGATTGTACTGTACGACAGGCAAAGGAGACGTCAGAATACTTGCCTGTTTGCCAATCACAAGTAACAGTAAGTCCCGGATATGTTGAAGATCGCTGTCATAAGCTACCCGCAATACGATGTGCATGCGCTTTTTATAGCCACCCAATGTCCAGTTGATGACATGAGAATTGAGCAAATCCCCGTTGGGTAAAACAAGATCAGCCCCGTCAACAGTTGAAATAACACTGCTTCTGAAACCAATAGACTTGACTGTCCCGCCTTGTCCGCCGACCTCGATTACATCTCCCACATTGACAGGTTTTTCAAAAGCAATGATCAATCCGCTCACCAGATTATTAACCAGCGTCTGCAAACCAAATCCAACTCCTACGCCTAATGCTCCCAGGATCAGCGTAATCTTATCCATCGCTATACCTGCTGCAGCAAAGGCAAGAAAAAGTCCAAGTACAATAATCGTAATCCGGATTAGCAACAGCCAGCTACCTACTTTCAATTTTTGCTTACGTTGCCCTTCCTTGCTGTTCCATTGCTGATCAGATGCGAAATATGAAACGACTTTTGAAACGACTGTTGTGACGATCATAATAACAATAAAAGTCAACAGATTGTTGATCGAAAAAGTATAGCTTCCTAAGGTATGTTCCTGTTCGAAAAAGTTCTTTAGCGGCTCGGATATCTGCCTGAACTCGTAGAAGTTACGACCAAATAACACAAACCAGCCAATCACAAGGAAGATGTAAAAAAATGCTGGCGCCTGTGTGCCTACCCGGTTATAGTTCAGATAAAACAATCGCTGCTCCTGATGTGTATAAACCAGAGAGGCATACTGCAGGCCTTCATTAATTAACCGCACAACCCACAAAAACAGAATTGTGATGATCACACTTAACAATCCCGATACCATCAGCACTTTAGCCAGATTGTACTGGCCAAAAACAACACTGAAACATGCTGTCAGTGTAAATGCTGTCATAAGCCCTATGGGATACAATATCCATCGTTCCCGCAACTCTTCGTGTTGCTTTCTATTGATCAAGGCATACAGTCCGACACCGAAACTCCATGCAGAAATAATCAGGATAAACCATCGTTCCGGTCTGGAGGCTTGCAGAATCATATTATCCGTACACGCCAGCACAAAGAATATAAAGAGAGCCAGCCATATCTTCATCCAGTAAGCACTTATATATGTACGAAAGATAACGGAAAGTAATATACCGGAGAGTATCCACAGCAGCGCACTGAAAATAAAAGGCGGAGCCGGAAATATAAACTGAAAAATACTGCAAACAATAATAATCGCTGAACAAACCGGATGACGGATTACTAGTCCTTCTGCTTTCTTCTCTGCTTTTTCCTGTTGACTTAAGAATACCTTTTTCAAAGAAGTAAGGTAATAAGCGGAGCATAATATCAGGAAAATAAGAAAAAGCAGTTTACCCCAATGTGCTTTGAAATAAAACACCATTACTAAGTAAGCCTTATGCACAGAATAATAGAGAAGCTCAGAAAATGGACGGTCAAAAGTGTTAGGCTCCCATATATTTACAAACTCCTTATTAAAAATCCGCTCAGAGATCTCTTTCTGATAAAAGTTAATCTCTTCCATATGTGCATTCAGCCGAAACAGTTCCAGATTAATCTTCGTTTGTAAATGCTGAATATTATAAATTGCTGTCTTTAAGGATTGGGTAACAGGAGATATCTCTACTGCAACAGCACGCAACTGCTGAATATAATTAACAAGTTCTGCCGAATCTGTCGGAAACTGAAATAAGGAAGGATCATTCGACAAGGAATCCAGTGCAAAACGAAATTGTATAAGTTGAGTCTGGTACCGGTCTATTCTGTTTTTCTGAACAGCTACATCTTTTGAAAGTCCGACAAGTACATTGTAGGATGTCGTCAGGTTACGGGAAGTCTGTGCCGTTCCCAAATGATTAAAAACTCCATCACCGGCTATTTCGTGCCATTTTATAATATTATCCAGATCCGAATTTATCTGTAAGGAGTCTACACCGTTTTTAAGAAAAGCACGCGCTCGCTGATTAGTTCGCTTGATCTGCTCGAAAATCTCATTTTGACGTACCATAGCACGATCAGCATCATAATCCTTCCGGCTTCTGGCAGCCGATTGTTTTGCAAAGTCCTGCATCTGACTTACAAAATCCTTCTTCACAGCACTATCCTTCGCCAACGTATCGGTCTGCAAAGCATCTGCATACGCCCGGCAGAAAAGACTACAAAAAAGGATAATGATTATAAGCTGTTTCATATTCGGTTGGTAGATATTGCATAAAAATAAAGCATTTCATGCATATTATCTGCATCGAGAACAAGAACTTAACCTATATTTTGATAAGCAGAAGGTTTAATAATCTCTGCGGCTTTCGACGGTATAGGTAAAACTTTCTGCTCTGTAATAGCCCAGATTATATTCAATAGGACGTCCGGACTGATCATACACAAAACGCTTTCGGGATAAAATGGGATCTCCCTGATTGATTTCCAGTTTGTCTGCTATAAACTTATTTGCGGCTTTAGCGTCAATTTCTTCCTGAGAAAGATCGGCTATAATATGGTGATCCTGTTCCAGAATCTCATACAAAGGACGTTTGAAATCCTCCTCACCGGTCAATCCGACACGAGGATGAAAATAGGAAACAAAGTACACAAAAGGATCGTCCTTCTTCCCTCTCAGGCGCTCCAGTTTCAGTATCTTCTGATCTTCCTTTATATCAAAGAAATGCATAATACTTTTCTCCGGTACTACCCAGCTCACATGCAATTCAAAGTTCTTGACTTCTATTCCTCTGTTTTTCATCTCCTGTGAAAAGCTGAGCCAGTTTTTAGACTTTGAGCTGAATTTGGATGTGACGACTTTGGTACCTACTCCCTTCTTACGCACCAACAGTTCTTCATAAACCAGCTTATTGATCGCAAGGCGCAGTGTCGTACGTGAAATAGCAAGACGACGCGCCAGTTCTACTTCATTAGGTAATAACTTGCCGTCAATATACTCCGGATCCTTGATAAGTTCGCGAAGTAACATTTCGGCCTGTATGTGTAAAGGAACGGGACTCTTGTGGTCTATCTGAAGATTCATAATACGCGGATAAAATTTTCTGCTTTGCTGTTTCAATAGCTAAAGTAACATTATTTGGAGAATTAAAAAAATACACATATGTTTGTATGTATGTACATATTAAAATAACCAATGTAAATTTATGAACACACTCTTTAAACTTATTATTGCAACGGTCTCTTTGGGCGGGCTGCTTTTTGGATTTGACATGGCTGTTATTTCGGGTGCAGTACCGCTGATTAAAGCTCATTTCAATCTGACACCCGGACAGGAAGGTATGTTTGTCTCTTCCGCATTGGTAGGTTGTATTATAGGTGTGCTATTTGCCGGACGCTGGAGTGACCGCTTAGGCCGAAAATCCACGCTCGTCATTGCGGGTACATTGTTCCTGGTTTCTGCAATAGGCTGTACTTTCAGTCCGGATTTCATCTCTCTGCTGACCAGCAGATGGGTTGGTGGTCTCGGTGTGGGTATTGCGTCCATAGTTGTCCCCCTTTACATTGCTGAAATATCACCGAGTCAGTACCGTGGCCGTACAGTGACGATCTATCAGTTAGCAATTACGATAGGTATACTGGCGGCATATGTCAGTAATGCACTGGTACTAAAATATGACATCAGTATCGCTTCCGAACATTGGCGCATGATGTTTCTGCTTGGTGCAATTCCGGCCTTATTGTTATGTCTGGGACTATTTATAGTACCCGAAAGTCCAAGATGGCTCATCCTGAAGGGAAAAGAAAATATGGGATACCAGATACTTGCCCGATTAAATATAACCGACCCTATCACTCCTGTAGCTCAGGAAGAACGACAAAAAGTATCTCTTTTCTCGCCGGTCTACAGAAGAGCTTTTATACTGGGACTTTTACTTCCTTTATTTTCACAATTGAGCGGTATAAATGCCATCGTCTACTTTGGTCCGAGTATCCTGCTTCAATCCGGCCTTTCACTGGACAGTTCTGTGCAGGCACAGGTGTTTTTCGGACTGGCGAATGTGATCTTTACCTGTGTGGCCATCTGGAAAGTAGATACCTGGGGCAGAAGACCGCTGTATCTCACCGGAACATTGGGAGCTACGATCAGCTTACTGTTAACAGGCTGGTTTCTGAGTCAGGATATCCATACCTATGGTAATCTGCTCATCGTATCCATCCTTTGTTTTCTACTGTTTTTTGCCTTTTCTATAGGTCCCTTAAAGTTTGTGGTTGCGTCGGAGATATTCCCGGCGGCTATCCGTGCGCGGGCTATGGCAGTCAGTATCCTGGTCATGTGGGTTGCGGATGCCATCATCGGCCAGCTCACTCCTATCCTGCTCGATCAGTGGGGAACAGCATGGACATTCCGGGTATTTGCCATCTGCTGCGCGGTTGCCTTTATTACAGTCTATTACCTGTTGCCTGAAACCAAAGGAAAACGTCTCGAAGAAATAGAGGCATACTGGAAATCAAAAAGTAATATTAAAAAAGATAACATTCATTAGTCATATCATAACATGGAAATCGAAGTAAAAGATAACAGCGTAAACTATACTATATTACCTACACATAAAGCCAAAGGTCATATCTACAGTGGATATGATTCACTGGCCACAGCTTTGTCTGCCGAATCGCTTTATATACTTGACGGATATATCGGAGTGAACTGGCAGGAAATTGTTGAAGGGCTTGAAACTGCTTTTCGCAAAATTGCGGTAAATGTCCGTTTTATACCTTTCGAAACTGCCCTGAAAGAAACACATGAAATCGAGGATATGGTACAACCCTTTTTAGGAGGTGACGATCCTTTGTTCGGTTACAGAACTAATCTTTTCATCAGCGATTTTTACGATCTGGCAAAAATAAAAATGCTCGTACCTGCACATGCTGAAGGATTGACTATACTTTACGGTACTGGAGCAGCATGTTACGATACAAAAGCTCCTCTCGCCTACTTTGACTTGCCTAAAAATGTACTTTCTCATCGAATGCGTCAGGGTTTGGTCAGCAATCTCGGAGCAGATATTCAGGAAGACAAGAAACAGATCTACAAACGATTTTATTTTGTGGACTGGGTCGTATTGAATAAACATAAGAAAAACATACTTCCGCGGACAGCTATTATGGCTGATCAGCAGCTTACAAACCACATCACCTGGATGTATGGCAAAGACCTGCTGGATACATTGAAAGATATGTCTGCCTCCTTCTTCAGAGTAAGACCCTGGTTTGAGCCGGGTGTTTGGGGCGGACAGTGGATGAAAAAGCATATGAAACAACTGGATCAGAACGTCGAAAATTATGCCTGGTCTTTTGAGATGATCGTTCCGGAAAACGGACTGGTACTAGCTGACGGAGATCATCTTCTGGAAGTTTCCTTTGATCAGTTGATGTATACTGCCGGCGAACAGGTACTGGGTAAAGCATATAGCCGGTTTGGAGATGAATTTCCGATACGCTTTGATTTTCTGGACACATTTGACGGAGGCAACCTTTCTATACAGTGTCATCCGGGAACACAATATGCCAAAGATAAGTTTGGAGAGAATTTTACACAGGATGAGACCTATTATATTGTGGATTGTGAAGAAAATGCAGAGGTATATCTGGGCTTTCAGCACGATATACAGCCCGATGATTTCCGAAATGCATTGGAAGAAAGTTTTAAAAACAGTACGGCTATTGAAATTGAAAAGTATGTTCAGAAATTCACGGCTCAGAAACATGGTCTCTACCTGATCCCCAACGGTACGGTACACGCATCCGGAAAAAACAATCTGGTGCTGGAAATCAGCGCCACACCTTATATTTTCACATTTAAGATGTACGATTGGGTACGTCCGGATCTGGACGGGAAGCCCAGACCACTTAATATAGCACGTGCATTTGAAAATCTGGATTTTTCACGCAAAGGAAGTGTAGTACAGGATACATTAATATCCAAACCAAAGGAGAGGGTATTGGATGCCCATACAAATTATATTGATCTGCCCACTCACGAACAGCATTTCTACACGATATGCAGATACGACTTTACGGATCAGGTATATGTAGAGACAAAAGGCCAATGCCATATTCTTATGCTCGTAGAAGGATCAGCAATCGAGCTGACTACTGCAGACGGAAAACAAGAGGTCTTCCATTTTGTAGAAACTTTTGCGGTACCTGCTGCTGCCGGTTCATACAAGCTGCGTAACCTGGGTGAAAAACAGGCAAAAGTAATTGTCTCATTCGTCAAAGATGAAGCCTGTTAAATCATGTAAAACAATCACTTATAAACTATAAAAAATAATGAATAGAATAGCCTTATTAGCCTTAGCAGGTCTACTCACAGCATGTGGTTCGTCTAACGGAAAGAAAGACGCAGCTTCACTGTCCACACGTATGGAAGCGGATTCGTCTCTTCAGATCGTCAAAGATAAAGCATTGGAAATCGTTAAGTCCGGATTCAATGCCGGAGACGGATACAGTGAAGTATGGATCAGAGATTACAACACATTTATCACTGTTGCTGCAAAAGTACATCCACACGAATTAATCAAGGAGCAATTGCTTACATTCTTCCGCTTACAGGGGGAAGATGGCAATATTGCGGATGGTTTTGTCACAAAAGCAAGCCTGAAAGGCAAGCCCTCAGATTATTATACCATTACCAATGTGCTGGCTCCACAGTTTGCAGCTCATAAGAATACCGTCGAAACAGATCAGGAAACATCACTGATACAAGCTGTCCACAGATACATCAAAGCGACAAACGACACCAGCTTTCTGGAAACCAAAGTGGGTACCGCAAAGGTGAAGGAACGTATGGAACAGGCTATGGATTTTTTGATGAAGCACCGTTACAATGAAAAGTATGGCCTCCTCTGGGGAGCAACAACCGCAGACTGGGGAGATGTACAACCGGAACATGACTGGGGTGTACATCTGGATGAAAATTCTCATCTCGCTATCGACATCTATGACAATGCCATGTTCCTGATCGCATTGGACAATTATATGGATATGGTGCCTGCAGCCGCTACGAAATGGAATTCAATACGGGAGGAGATAGCAGGTAATACAATGAAATATTTATGGGATGACAAGAATCAGAAGTTTATACCCCATATTTACCTGACCAGCTCTCCGTTTGACAAAAGTTTTGATGAAAATCAGATTTACTACCACGGAGGGACAGCTGTTGCCATAGAAGCTAATTTACTGTCAAAAGAACAGATCAAAACGTCTCTTGATAAAATGATTGCTAATGTCAAAGCCTCAGGAGCGGCGACCATAGGACTGACCCTCTACCCAACCTATCCGGAGGGGTCATTTAAAAATAAAGGGATGTACCCTTACGGTTATCAGAATGGAGGTGACTGGACCTGGTTTGGCGGAAGAATGATTCAGCAACTTATCAAAAACGGCTTTGAAAAGGAAGCCTACGAACAGTTGAAACCGATGCTTGATCGCGTCATTGTCAATAAAGGCTTTTTTGAGTGGTACACCAAAGACAATAAGCCTAAAGGATCAGGAACATTCCGCGGAGAAGCGGGTGTATTATATGATGCCATTGTATTACTGGAAGAGACACAGAAGTAACAAAAAAAACAGCATCCGGTAAAACTGGATGCTATGTAACATTAAAAGATAAATACATTTAAATATTTCAAGTGTCCGGGGATTAAGTCCTGGGCACTTTTTTTTCAGGTATCTACTGGGCTACAGGAATACCTCCTGTTCCCCAGTTTTCGTTGGGTATTGGTCCCATTTCAAGTATGAGTGAACCACCTTTCAAAACCTGTGAGGCAGGAAACCAGCAGTTATCAAGTTTCACCCCATTTAATGTAGCTTTCTGAATATACTTATTCTTTTTGCTTGTATTTCTGGCTTCGATCACAAACTCTTTCCCTCTTCCGTACCGGTTACCCAGATCGACAGTTACTTTCTCATATAGCGGACTTCCTATCTCATAGATCGGATCTACTCTGGATCCTCCGTCCATCTGAAACAATCCGAGTGCATTCATCACAAACCAGGCGCTCATCTGTCCCTGATCTTCATCTCCCAGGTACGCATTAGACAAGCCATGTCCGTAATAACGATCCATAATCGCCCGACTCCATTTTTGAGTAAGCCAGGGCCGGCCCACCCAGTTAAACAGAAATGCAAAATGCATAGATTGCTGATTCCCCTGTACAACCGGATAATCCCAGTATTGATCATTCGGACCATTGAAGCGCCATTTGTAACTCTCCTCAAATCCCCACTCCAACCGTTTCAGAAATGTATCCTTGCCGATACGCCTTGCTAATCCGGGGATATCCTGTGGCACAAAAAAAGTTAGCTGCCAGGCATTTCCTTCTACATAGTGCTCGTTGGCACCTGATTTGAACGGATCAAAGTCCTTATACCAATCTCCCTTTGCATCCCGCATACGTGCGTAACCGGTCACAGTATCAATGGCATTTTTCCACCAGGATCCACGCGCTCTGAATTGATGGAATTCCTTCTCCTTATCTAAGGCTTTCGCCATCTGCGAAACAGTCCAGTCGTCAAAGCTATATTCAAGGGAATTGGAAAACCGTCCCTGATCATATGGTACGTACTGATGTTGCAGATAGGTCATCAGATCCCTGTTGCCCGCATAACCGCCTTCTACAGGAGCAGATGCTGTAGTCTGCATTTTGACCATTGCTTCAAACGATTTCTGCACATCATAATCCCGGATTCCCATCTGGTAGGCACTTACCATAAGGGGGATTTCATGCTCTGCAACCATGACCGGGATATATTCCATACCGGCAGGACCTTTAGCCAGCCAGCCATTGGCATCATACATCGCCAGCTGGGAACGCACCCATTTGCTGGACCATTCCGGTGTCACCAGATTCCAAAACTGGTTCAGGTTCCAGAACGTATTCCAAAAAGCATCACATCCGAGTGCTACATCTGTAGATCCCGGAAGTTTACGGATCTTCTCATCAGCTGATACCCAGCTTCCGTCTACATCGCTGAATGTATTTCTGCTCGCAAGAGAACGATACATATTGGTATAAAAACGCTCTTTCTGTAAGTGGTCATTTGAGTTTATAGAAATTCGGCCCAATTGTTCATTCCAAATCTTCCTGTGATGGGTATATACCTTATCGAATGACCAGCCAAATGGCTTACTGATCTCCTGTTGCAGATTCAAATCTGCATTTGCAATACTGACATAAGAGATTCCGGTTCGCAATTGTATTGTTTTATTTGTTTTGGTATCAAACTCGACATACATCCCGGCATCGGTCACTTCCGATTCATCCAGTGTTTGCTGCATCAGCACCTCCCCGTTTTTCCAATATCCGAAATTCCGGATCGGACGATCAAATTCCATTACAAAATGTACATTATACTCCTGGTCAATACCTCCTGACCATACATGCTGGGACAGTTGCCTGCTCACTCCCTCAATCCGGTAATCGCTTATTTTGGTCAGCTTTACGGCTTTGATTTTGTAATCATACTCCGTAGGCAATTGCAGATCAATCATGATCCGCCCCGTATCCGCACGATGATACGTATACTTCTGGAAGCTCGTTCGTGTTCCCGCTGTCAGTTCAGCCGTAATATCATAATCCGTCAGATCCACACGATAATACCCTAAAGGAGCCTTTTCGGTTGTCTTATCGATGCGTGATCTGTATCCGCTATCCGGATTATCCTGATCACCCATATGAATATTAAGCTTTCCTGATACCGGAAAAGTACCCAGACCTGTCATCGTCCATTCATGGATATGGCTGAATGTTCCGATAGATTCTATAGTAGGATCATATCCGGCCTGCCATCCGCTACGCTGATTATCCGGGCTTAGCTTGACCATCCCGAATGGCATCCAGGGTCCTGGGGCAATCATCCATCTGGAATGCGCCACTCCCATCATCGTGTTGACATAGTCGGCCGGACTAACGAGCTTTTGTGCCGACCGTTTCACCGTCCCTGCTCCTATTTTCAATCCGTCTGCACGGATTTCGTAACGACTTGTTTTGGAATTTTTCACTGCCGGCATAAGGGCTTCCAGCACATACCTTCCGGTATCCAGATGCTGCTTCAGAATGCTGCTTCCATCGAGCATAACCTCTAGTTGCGCATGTTCTTTCAGAGATGATACATCCACTAAAAGAGCCTGAAATTTTTTATTTCCTTTTTCTGTCTCATAATCTGCTGCAGACACGGTTTTCAACCAGGCTGTACCAGGCTTTAAAAGATTAACATGTGCCGGGCCATAGAGTGCTAAATTATCAAATATCAGCCATCCGCCCTGCAGGGTAGTCAATGTGATATGGTTTGAGCCGTCTTTCAATAGTCCCTCAGGGATTTCAATCCGAATGTTTTGGTTTTCGGCCCGGTCAAACGGACCTACCGGATTTTCGTGACCATTTCCCTTCTTTAGCAGAAAGTAGTACGGTTTACCATTGACAGAGATCTTAAATGAAGGGGCTTCTTTAGGATCAGTCTGTAAAATATTGACTTCAAAACCGAACTTATCCTGTGCAGACAGATGCCCGAGTCCAAAATCAATATTCAGAAAATGGGAACGTATACCTGCAGTTGGTCCCGTTCCTCCCCAGCTGTTGACCGGTCCGGGTAAGACATAAGGCCATTCGGTCTGACTATCAGAATGACCGATCATAAATGACCGGTCTTCAAATCCAAAATCATTCTCAATAAAGTGTTTATAACCTTCCGGAGCCAGCGCCATTCCTGCCGGACTACGATCTTGTTTTCCAATCTGCCAGATCACTTTACCACCAGGCTGTGCCATTGCCTGAAAGACAGCACCCAACAGGAAAAAAAGCAGGTAACTTATTTTAATTATTTTCACTTTAGACTGTATACACATATTTTTTCTTCTTTAATATCCCGGATTTTGCTCCAGAAGCGGATTTCGCTGTAACTCATCTGTAGGAATAGGCAACAACAGATTTTTCTCCAGAATAGTAGCTCCTTTATCATTTGCATGGCCGATCACCGCTTCAAAATTAATATTTCCGTCAGTTGTTCCTGCAGGCACCGGAAACATTCTTGTACGTTGTATATCAAACCATTGTCTTCCTTCAAATACAAGTTCGCGATACCGCTCTTTCCAGACTTCCTTGACAAACTGATCTGCCGGAAGACTTCCCAATTGCTGGCGGATAATCGCCGGATCTGTCTTCCAGTACGCCCTTGCTCTTACCTGACTGAGGTAATCCACCGCTTCTGCTGTGACACCTTCCGAAAGTGCTATCGCCTCTGCGGCCATCAACAAGACATCAGGATAGGTATATATCGGTAAATCTTTGCCTGAGGTCGCTGTCTCAAATGATGCCTGATCATCCTGCCACATATAAGGCGCAGTCGGAAAATTAAGGATCGTTCCGTTTGCCCGTTCCAGTGAGGAATGAAAAAACTGCTTTTCCTGTATACGAAGATCATCTGCAGCACCATAACCCTTCAGAAATTTAGACGAAGGACCATAAGCATTATTGGTAATCGCAAATACAGTAGCAGAAGTAGCTATCGTTGGAAAGGCCCAATGTGCATGTGTGGAAGTCGCAATTCCTACAGTAAATTCATAAGAATAAATATACTCATTGCTTACATTATCGACCAGACGCAATTTATTATAAGCTGTGCTTTTCAGGTTGACAGAGCCATCCGGATTGCGGTCATGTGCCGTAAGCTGATAAATCCCGCTCGTGATAATGGAACGTGCTACTGCCGCACTTTTAGCATATTCATTCTGCTGTAACGGATATCCGCTCATAGTCAGATAGACATCGGCCAACAGCGTTGCAGCCGTACCTTTACTTACTCTGCCTGCATTTGCGGACATGGTCTTATCCGGAAGATTTCCCTGATTGACAGCAAAAGTCAGATCCTGTACAATCAAAGCATAAACATCTTTTACCGGAGAACGTTTCACATTGATATTTTCCAGATTCTCATAAGGTTCGGTTATCAAAGGCACATCACCAAACATCCTCACCAATTGAAAATAGCCCTGTGCTCTGAAAAAATAAGCTTCTGCCAGCAATTGACTTCGCTGAATATCAGATAAACCCGGTGTTGTCGGGATGTATTTGATTGCATTATTTGATCTCGATATACCCCTGTATATGGTACTCCAGATGTCGTGAAAATAAGTAGATAAATTGGTAGCATTAAAGGTCATGTTCTGTGCATGCTGTACATGTACTTCCTGCCCCTTGAAATCATTGTCTATATATCCGGTAAGATAAGGCCCGAAGAACATCTTGGAGCCGGAATAATGAGCACCCGAACCATCATACAGCTGTGGAGCTCCATTTCGGTACAAACCGTTTACAGCGTTAGTAGCATGCTCAGGTTGCGTGAAATACTGGTTGCCGGCGAGTTCATCCTTTGGGTTTTCTTCCAGAAATTTTTTACAGGAAGTCATCATGGCAAGTGTGATGATTATTAATATTATAGTCGGTTTCATGAGTTGTTATATTAAGATTAACATAAATGTTGGATACTAAAACTGAAAGCTTGTACCTATCGTAAATGTGCGGGGTTTTGGATACTGGTGAAAAAAGATGTTTTGTCCCCATTGATTATCACCCCATGAAGTTGCTTCCGGATCATATCCTTTAAAGCTGTCCGAAGTAATCAGAAATGCATTTTGCACACTTGCATATACTCTCCAGTTCTTAAGACCCCATTTTTGCAACTGATCGTTGTGAAATGTATACCCCAGACTAATGGCATTTACACGTAAGAAAGAACCGTTTGCCACCCAATGATCATCTACTTCACTGTTTTGTCCCGAATACGGACCGTTGCGGATCTGCTGGATCATTGTATTTTGATTTTGCTCGGTCCAGCTATCGTACAATGTTCTGCGAAATCCGTTGGAATAGCCTGTACGGTCTTCTGTAGAATGAAAAAACTGCTGCAGGATATCCACTCCATATACAAACTGCATATCTACCCCAAGATCCAGTTGTTTGTATCTGAAATTGTTAATAAAGCTTCCTGTCCAGTCCGGCAACCCTTTACCGATAATGGTCCGTTCTGCACTGCGTTTGGCTTCACCGGGAATAGCACCGACTTTAGCCGCTTCTGCCGCCTCCGCAGTACCCCAGGTACCTAACCTTCTGTATCCCCAGAATGAGCTCAGACTTTCACCGACACGTAAAATAGTCTGACTGCCGGATACCCAGCTGGGACCCGGAAAAATATCTTCATTATTCGCTCCGAGTGCCTCTATCTGATTTTTATTGTATGTAAAATTCAAGGTAGATTCCCAGTTGAAGTCGGAAGTTTTGACCGGTACAGCACTTACCAACACCTCTACCCCTCTGTTCGATACAGAACCGATATTATCCCGTACAGCCATAAATCCGGTAGACGAAGGCACAGGTCTGTCCAGCAACAAATCTGTAGTCAGCTTGTGGTAGTAATCCAGCCCCAGTTTCAGACGTCTGTCAAACAAAGCCAGATCTATTCCGATATCAAATTGCTTTGATTTCTCCCATTCCAGATTAGGATTCGGAAGTCTGTTGATATAACTCTGGGATACACGTGTACCATTAATCAGAGTCGTTTCAGAAGATATGGTAGCTAATGACTGATAGGTCGGAATTTCCGTATTTCCGGTGACCCCATAACTTGAGCGCAGCTTCAGCTCATTGATGGCAGATACATCTTTCAGGAACGGTTCTTCTGAAATTACCCAACCGATACCTGCAGATGGGAATACACCGTATTTGTTATTTTCACCAAACCGTGAAGATCCGTCAATACGTCCTGTAAAAGTGAGAAGATATTTACTTTTATAGCTGTAACTTCCCCTCAGAAAGTAAGAATTCATTGCCCATCTGTCATATAATGAGCCCGGAGCACCTGGTTGACTTGCAGCCTGAATGCTATTGTAACGGAAGAAGTTATCGGAAAATCCCTTTGCTGAAATCCAGTTATTCTCCGCTCTTCTTTCCTGCCAGCTGAGACCGATCACTCCGTTGATACGATGATCTCCAAAATCCTTGTTATAATTCAGATACGTCTCTTCCTGCCAGTAAAAAGAATGTTGATTTTCTATATATGCATAACCCAGCGGAGCAGAAATATTAATCAGGTCTGTAGGATCATAATTCTGGATCAGATTATCATTTTTATCAAATCCGAATTGGGTGCGCAGATCCAGTCCCGGAAGAATATGAAAAGTCAGATAGGTATTTCCGAAAATTTGCGTGCGTTTGCGTAAGCGGTCCTGCGTAGTCAATACATGTACCGGATTCGGAATAGATTCCAATGAATATGCATCTGTGATCATCCCACTGTGTGCCCAGGTTCCGTCCGGAAATCTGACCGGAAATATCGGAGGCATTTCCAGCATAGAACGTCGGGGCATCTGATGACCTCCCTCTTCTTCAAACTCATTCCCACGGGTATAGTTTACGAGTACATTTGTACCCATAGACAACCATTTTTTAGGTTTGGCATCATAAGCCAGTTTACCATTGATCCGTTCCAGCCAGTTGTTAAGCATAATTCCTTCGGTCTTGGCATAATTCATAAAAGCTCCGAACGAGGATTTTTCACCCTTACCCAATACAGACAGCTGATGATTGTGGGACAATGCAGTACGGGTAGCTTCATCCTGCCAGTCTGTGTCATACAAGGGATTGCCCTGTGCGTCAAACAGTCTGGGATCTGAAGTTGTAAATACCGGGGCCGTGCCGGTAGGATTATATTTGCTGTAATTGTCAAAACCCCTTTTTATCACTTCCAGAAATTCCTTTGCATTCAGCAATTCCAGCTTTTTAGGTAATACCCCTATGCTCACAAAACCATCATAACCGACCACTACTCCATCTGTAGACGCGCCACGTCTGGTGCTGATCAGAATAACACCATTGGCTCCTCTGGCTCCATAAATAGCAGTAGAAGAGGCATCCTTCAAGACTTCCATACGTTCGATATCATTGGGATTTAGAAACTGCATATTCTCCATGACCACTCCGTCAATGACATATAGCGGACTTGAAGACGAATTAATCGTACCCAGACCCCGAATCAGTACACGGGGACTTCCGGTAGGAGATCCGGAATTGAGAAATACATTTACTCCGGCCACTTTGCCCTTTAAAGCTTGTAAAGCATTATTAACCGGAACATTCAGCAGTTCTTTGGAAGATACTACCGCAACCGAACCTGTAAGGTCAGATTTACGCTGCGTTCCATACCCCGTGACAACGACTTCTTCCAGTTCTTCTCCAGATGCGGATAAAAGGATACGCAGATTTCTTTGCGCTCCGATGGTAATCTCCTGAGATTTCATACCGATAAAACTGAAGATAAGTACCGCTCTTTCATCCTTCACTTCAATCTGAAACTGTCCTTTATCATCTGTAGTCGTCGCATTGGCGCTCCCTTTCTCCAGGATGCTGACACCTGTTAAAGTAGAAGACGAATTTCCGTTTTCAGAGACCATCCCTCGTATCACGAGCCCACTCTGAGCGGATGCAAGATAAGGACAGGCGAGCAAAAAGAGCAGCACTGCCCGGAAACAGGACATAAAATGTCCATACATTTTGTTTTGATTCATGGTTAGTTAGTTTAAATTGGAAAAGTATAAGTTTATGGTTATTTGATTCGTTCTGGAGATAAAAAAATGGTCTCAACACTGCACTCAAGCACATTTTAAAGAGCATAAGAGCGCAGTATCTGATACTATCAGAAATAATCGATGATGAGATTTATTTTACAGAAAACTGTAGTATTTCCCCGATTGATGTAAACAGGAATCCTCATAACATTGGTTTTTGTAATGTCGCACATTAAATGTACATACATACAAACATATTAATATATTAAAAAGATTCCAACTTTTTTTTTCATTTTTCAGTAAAACGCGGTTATGTCGTTGTTTCCGGATCTTCTGGTGAAAAAAAATCAGACACCATGTAACTTTTTATTTATTTCAAAAAACAGACATTTTTATTTGATAATTAGCAATAAAACTCTATTTTTGATCCGTTATTAATACAAACATGATTTATACTCACGTACATCATTTTCATTTCCATCATCGCCCCTGCGGCGATATGTAATTGATATGTTTCTACGTGAAGCATTTTTCCCCTTGTGTTTGAATCCTATTTATTAATAATTTACTGCTAACATTATAAAGCGTTGAAAAATCTCAAAATAGCTATCCAGAAATCGGGTAGATTAAATGAAAAATCAGTCCAATTACTCAAAAACTGCGGTTTAGATTTCGAAAACTACAAAAGTTCACTGATTACCTCTGTTGCCAACTTTCCTCTTGAAATACTGTTCTTAAGAGATGATGATATCCCCGGATATGTGGAGCAGGGTATTGCAGATCTGGGCATTGTAGGAGAAAATGTGATTGATGAATCCGAAGCACAGGTTTCTTATGTCAAACGTTTAGGTTTCGGAAAGTGTACACTCAAATTAGCGGTGCCGAAAGACAGCAAGATCGAAGATCTGAAAGACCTGAATGGCAAGGCTATTGCGACCTCATACCCTGTTATCCTGAAAAATTTTCTGGATGAATACCAGATCACAGCAGATATCCGTTTAATATCAGGATCTGTAGAGATTTCTCCCGGTCTGGGATTGAGTGACGCGATCTGTGATATCGTATCTACAGGCGGTACATTGAAAAGCAACGGTCTGAAGCCATTTGCAGATGTACGTCGCTCAGAAGCAATCCTTATCGGAAGAAAAGGTCTGGAAGATAATCTGATCCTGACAGAATTGGTGCAGCGTATAGAATCTGTACTGCTGGCCAAAGAGACCAAATATGTGGTTCTCAATGTCGAGAAAAAGAATTTACCGGCGATTACCTCTCTGCTGCATGGTGTAAAGAGTCCTACAGTCGTTCCGTTGGCCGAAGAAGGCTGGGTAGCCGTGCATACGGTTATTTCGGAAGATGATTTCTGGGAGAAGATCAATACACTGAAATCTGCAGGGGCACAGGGAATAGTAGTGATGCCGATCGAAAAGATTATCTTGTAGGTGTAATCAATAAGAGAAAACAACATGTTGAAAAAGTATAACTACAGTCAGCTATCTGCACAGGAAATTGCTGATCTGGTAGACCGTAATACAGACCCCTCATCTGCGATACAGGATACTGTCCTGCATATCATTGACGAGGTGCGCCGGCACGGAGACCGTGCATTAGTGGATTATGCGCATCAGTTTGACAAAGTCAAGCTTGAAAAACTGTATCTGGATGCGGATGATATTGACGAACTGGCTTTCACGATCAACAGAGAACAGCAACGGGCACTGGAAATTGCTTTCCAGAATATACACAAATTTCACAGTTATCAGCTAAAGCGTGAGCGTGTAGTCGAAACTATGCCCGGTGTAAAATGTTGGCGTGAGCCCCGCCCTATCGAAAAAGTAGGTCTTTATATCCCGGGCGGATCTGCTGTATTACCCAGCACACTGCTTATGCTTGGCTTACCGGCACGTATTGCCGGATGTAAAGAGATAGTGGTCTGCTCTCCTCCGCAAGCCAGTGGCAAGATCAATGGCTTTGTGGCCTATTGCCTCAAATTATTAAATATAAAACGTATATATCTGGTCGGTGGTGCTCAAGCTGTGGCAGCAATGGCCTTCGGAACAGAGAGTATTCCAAAAGTGGATAAAATCTTTGGGCCCGGAAATCAGTTTGTGACCAAGGCAAAAAGTATGCTGCAGGGTATGACAAATGTTAGCATTGATATGCCTGCAGGACCGTCTGAGGTATTGGTGCTTGCTGACGAAACGGCTAATCCGGCATATATAGCCGCAGATTTGCTGGCACAGGCCGAGCATGGAGTGGATAGTCAGGCCGTACTGGTTGCTACTTCCGACACTCTGATAGATGCCGTTAATAAACACCTGGACGAACAACTGGCGGTATTACCACGTAAAGAGATGGCACAGAAAGCATTGGAAAACTCTTACGCTATCCTGGTCGGTGACCTTACAGAAGGCATGAAATTTTCGAATGCCTACGCTCCCGAACATCTGATCATAGAGTCTGATCAATGGAAATCTATTTCCAACCAGATTCTTAATGCCGGATCTGTATTCTTAGGCCACCTGACACCGGAAAGTGCAGGAGACTATGCTTCGGGAACAAACCATACGTTGCCTACTTCAGGTTATGCGCGTTCTTATTCGGGAGTATCAGTAGACTCTTTTGTCAAAAAGATCACGTTTCAGCATATCTCGGAAGAAGGTCTATTACAGATCGGCTCTACTGTAGAAATACTGGCCGAACTGGAAGGTCTTCACGCTCATAAGAATGCGGTCAGTATCCGCAAAGGCTGATCCGGAACTTTTTCTCTTAGTTCTCTATCGAGACATATTAAAAACTTGTGCGTCTGTTCATACGATTCCGTCTGCAGACGCACATTTCTTTTCCTCTCTCTATCTCTCTCCTGTCTATTCCCAACATTTTGTATCATTATTTTGCCATTATTGTAACTTTGGGATTCTAAAATTATTGGCTCTGCTATTATAATCTTAAATTTACATCATGAGTATTTTAACGAACTATTTTGACACAGTACATAATACTGCGCCATTTTCCCAGATAAAGAATGATGACTATATTCCAGCTTTTGAAATTGCGATAGAAGCAACCCGAAAAGAGGTAGATACTATAGCACAAAATCCGGAAGCCCCCACATTTGAAAATACAGTCGCTGCCATGGCTTATTCAGGAATGACACTGGATCGCATATCCAGTATCTTCTTTAATCTGCATTCGGCCGAAACAAGTGATCAACTGGAGCAGATCGCACAGGAAATTGCACCTAAACTTTCTGAACTAAGTAACGATATCACGTTGAATTTTGATCTTTTCAAGCGTATAAAAGCGGTATATGAACAAAAAGATCAGCTGGACCTTACCACAGAGCAACAGACATTGCTGGAAAAAAGTTATAAGGACTTTGTCCGAAATGGCGCGCTGCTTAATGATGAACAGAAAGAACGCTTACGTAAAATAGACACAGAACTGTCGGTATTGAAGCTCAAATTTGGTGAGAATGTACTGGCAGAGACAAATGCTTACCAGCTTCATATCACAGATGAAAACGATCTTGCAGGACTGCCGGAAGGAAGTATTGAAGCGGCAAGAGCATTAGCACAGTCTGAAGATAAAGAGGGATGGATATTTACACTTGATTTCCCAAGTTACCTGCCTTTTGTCACCTATGCTGATAACCGTGAGCTACGCAAAGAGATCGCTGTGGCAGCAGGAAGAAAAGCTTTTCAGCAAAACGAATATAATAATGAAGAGATTGTTCTTAAAATCGTCAACTTACGTTTCCAGCGGGCGCAACTGTTAGGTTACAAGACGCATGCAGATTTTGTACTGGAAGAACGTATGGCACAGCGTCCTGAAAAAGTAGACGCTTTTCTGAAAGAATTACTAAGTAAGGCTAAGCCGGCCGCTCAGAAAGAATTTGATGAACTGGCTGCATTCGCAAAAGAAAAAGATGGTATTACTCAACTGGAAAAATGGGATGGTTCGTATTATGCTGAAAAATTAAAACAGGAAAGATTCAGCCTGGATGACGAAAAATTAAAACCTTACTTTAAACTGGAGAATGTACTGAACGGGGCTTTCGAAGTTGCAGAAAAATTGTTTGATATCTACTTCAAAGAAGTTCACAATATAGACAAGTACCATGAAGAAGTACAGACATTCGAAGTATCGGATAAGGAAGGCAAGTTAGTTGCTGTCTTTTACGCTGACTTTTTCCCGCGTAAAGGAAAACGTAACGGAGCATGGATGACATCTTTCAAACCTCAGTATGTAAAAGATGACACACAGCATCGTCCACACGTATCTATTGTCTGCAACTTCACCAGACCTACCGCTACAAAACCTTCTCTGTTAACTTTTAATGAGGTCACCACCTTATTCCATGAATTCGGACACGCTTTGCATGGAATGCTGGCGGACACGATATACCCTACACTGTCAGGCACTTCCGTTTTCTGGGACTTTGTAGAACTGCCCAGTCAGATCATGGAAAACTGGTGCTATGAAAAAGAAGCGCTCGCCCTGTTCGCCAGACATTACGAGACCGGTGAAGATATCCCGATGGATCTGGTAGAAAAAATCAAGGAAAGTGCTTCTTTTCTGGAAGGAATGGCCACGATACGCCAGCTCAGCTTTGGTATGCTGGACATGGGATGGCATGGCCATGATCCGGCACAGATCAAAGATCTGAAAGCATTCGAGACCGAGCAATTCTCAGATACACAGCTTTATCCGGATGTAAAGGAAAATGCGATGACTCCGGCATTCTCACATATCTTTAATGGCGGATATTCATCCGGGTACTACAGTTACAAATGGGCAGAAGTACTGGATGCTGATGCATTTGATTACTTCAGTCAGAATGGTATTTTTAATAAAGAAATTGCAAAAAAATTCAAGGATAATATTTTATCTAAAGGAGGTACAGAACATCCTATGGTTCTCTACAAACGATTCAGAGGACAGGAGGCTACACCTGACGCACTGTTAAAACGGGCAGGTTTACTATAGAATAAGAAAGGGCGGAAATAAATTTCCGCCCTTTCTTATTTTTTTTTGGATGGTTAAGCATCCTTTTTATCTGCATCTGTAGTAGCTGTACTTGAAGCTGCAGGCGCTGCTGCTGGTTTAGCCGCAGAAGAGGCTGTCGTTGTCTTTGCAGGAGCTGCCTTCGCTGCTGCCGGTTTAGCCGCAGAAGAGGCCGCTGTTGTCTTTGCAGAAGTTGCTTTCGCTGCTGCCGGTTTAGCTGCAGAAGAGGCCGCCGTAGTCTTTGCAGGAGTTGCTTTCGCTGCTGCCGGTTTAGCTGCAGAAGAGGCCGCCGTAGTCTTTGCAGGAGTTGCTTTCGCTGCTGCTGGTTTAGCTGCAGAAGACGCTGCCGTAGTCTTTGCCGGAGCTGCCTTGGCTGCTGCTGGTTTAGATGCAGTAGAGGCCGCCGTGGTTTTTGCAGGAGTTACCTTTGCTGCCGCAGGCTTAGCTGCAGAAGAGGCTGCCGTTGTCTTTGCAGGAACTGCTTTCGCTGCTGCTGGTTTAGCTGCAGTAGAGGCCGTAGTCTTTGCAGGAGCTGCCTTCGTTGCTGCCGGTTTAGCTGCAGATGATGCCGCAGTTGTTTTTGCAGGAGCTGCTTTTGCTTTTACTGCTTTAGTTTGAGCAGACTTCTTTTCTTCTGTTTTTTCAGGTATAACTTTATCAACAACTGATTCTACATTTGTTTTAAGTTTCCCAACAAGTGTTTTAACTTCTTTACTTAATTTTTTATAGGCTTTCTCTAGTTTCGAATCTTTTTTGCCTTTGCTCGCCTTTTTAACTTTCTTAACTTTTGCTTTTTTAGGTTTCTCCTTTTTAGCATCTAGTTTTTTCTTATCTGTCTTTTTTTCTTTTGCTACAGGAGCGCCATCTTTAGCCTTTTTGTCCTTTTTTTCTTTTGTTGGTTTTGACTTTGCCATTTTATATTTTTTTAATTTTTTATGTATATGATAATTTTATTAAAACGTAAACAATCTGACAATGAATTTGTTTGAGTCCCACAAGCGTTTATCCTTACAATATATAAATTTTTATTCGTAAATTTGTATTCTTACAATAATCAGGGGTCGACCGGAATTGACAGGATGGAGACGGTTATGTAAGCATGCAGTGCATTGTTAGTCTAGCACTTTAATCTGAACTTTCAGAATTACAACTGGCGAAGAAAACTACGCCTTAGCTGCTTAAGTTAGACTTAACATAGCTATTTGTCCCGTCAGACTCTGTTCTTTGGTCTGACATTAGGGGCATCGAACTTTAGAACTGGCAGATGTGATGTTGCTAAGCATCTGTAAGAAACAGCAAATACGAAGAACGGTACAGGTAAGCGACTCACCTTCCCTCTTCCGACAATCAAAGAGAAGCTAAGCATGTAGAAAGCGTATACAGTACCATGACTGGACGAGAGTTCGAATCTCTCCGGCTCCACAGAGAAAGGCTCAACTAAAAGTTGAGCTTTTTGTTTTTCAAAAAAGATGCAAGCCCGACAAAAGAGTTTGTAATATATTCGTGATAAACAAGAGTAAGAGGTTGTACGACCCAAGAAATCTCTCCAGATTAAAAAAATTTCCCTCAAATTACGGATTCCCGTAAAAACACAATCACCAATAACCCTACATTCGGATTTTAAACAAAACTTTAAGTACGTACTATTTGATACTAAAAAGAAGAAAATAAAATCATGTTAAAAAACTATTCTAACTTTTAATAAATAATTATTAAATTGCTCTAAATAAACAAACTATACTTAAATCAAACCCCCACAAAGTATATCTCACACTTACAGATATACTGTAAAAAGCACATTACAAACTCCTTCTTTATATCAAAATAAAGAACATACGACTTTGCATTAACTTTTTATCGTGAGGCCATAGGTTTATTTTATCATGCATATTTAAAGATTAAATAAGGCCAAACCAGAAATTATGAAAATCCTCCATACTGCAGACTGGCACATAGGTCAGCTATTTCACGAGTACGACCGCAGCTATGAACATCAACAGTTCCTGGACTGGCTGGTAACGCTATTACTATCAAAACAAATCGACGTCCTGCTCATCAGCGGAGACATATTCGACATATCCAATCCGTCAGCACAGTCCATCAGAATGTTCTACACCTTTCTGAACCAAGCCACAACTGCAAATCCGAATTTACAGATTATCATAACGGCTGGAAACCACGATTCCGCTTCCAGATTGGAAGCACCAAAACCATTGCTGCAATCCTCCAACGTCCACATCATAGGACTCGTTGAAAAAGACCCAGAAGGCAATATCGATTACGAAAAACTAATCGTACCCATACACGATACCACTGGAAATGTCAAAATACACTGCCTTGCCATACCCTTCCTGCGCATGGGCGACTATCCAGCCCTGCCAGACAGTACCAACCCCTACACCGAAGGCGTCACCGCATTATACAACGAAGCATTCAAACATGCCGAACAGAAAAAGCAAGACGGACAAAGCATCATCGCCATGGGACACCTGCACACCCATCATGCCGAAATAACCGACCTCGACAAAACCGAACGTCTCATCATGGGAGGAGTAGAATGCATACCCGCCACCGCCTTTCATCCTGACATCAAATACGTAGCGCTCGGGCACATCCACAAAGCCCAGAAAATAGGCGGAAAAGAACACATCCGCTACTCAGGTAGCCCGCTACCCATGTCCTTTTCAGAACTCAATTACAAACATCAGGTCATTATCTTCGAACTCGATCAGGAAATTAGCAACCTCGAAAGCGTAGAAATCCCTCTATTTGTACCACTACAAAGAGTTCCGCTAAGCCATCAGCCATTGCATGAAGTTATAGCCCTGTTAGAACAACTGCTGAAGAAGGATTCAGCTCCCGAAACAACTCCCTATCTCGAAGTAAGAGTATTACTCGAAGGTCCCGAACCCGCCTTACGACACAAAATAGAAACCGCACTGGCAGGCAAAAAAGTCAAACTGGCCAAAATTGATGTAAAATATCCCACTTCCACACAAGAAGCACCAGAGTTTATCACACCCGAAAAACTAAACGAGCTACAACCCGTCGACGTATTCGGTAAAACATACCAATCCAGATACAATAGCGAAGTACCCTCCGAAATCCTGCAACTTTTTCAGCAAGTAGCACAGGAAATTAATCAAGCAGCCGAATAAATGAAAATACTAGCCATACGCATCAAAAACCTCGCTTCACTGGAAGGAACTACCGAAATCGACTTTACGGCCGAACCGCTGTGCTCCGCAGGAATATTTGCCATTACCGGTGCCACCGGAGCGGGCAAATCTACCATATTAGATGCCCTATGCCTTGCCCTGTACGGCAAAACACCCCGATATCTGCAGGCAAAAGAAATAGGAATAGAAATTCGTGACGTACAAGGCAGTACCTTAAATCAAGGAGACGTACGCAGCATCCTGCGCGACGGAACAGCTGACGGATTTGCCGAAGTAGATTTTGTAGGCACAGACGCACAACACTACCGTGCCACCTGGAGTGTAAGACGTGCCCGCAATATGGCCGATGGCAACATGCAATCTGACAACATCACCTTAAAAAACATCAACACCAACACCGATATACCAGGCAAAAAACAAGAAATCCTAAACGAAATAGCACGACTTGTTGGCCTCAATTTCGAACAATTTACAAGATCCGTACTTTTGGCGCAAGGTGATTTTACCGCCTTTATGAAAGCCAACAGAGACGAAAAATCTTCCCTGCTCGAAAAACTGACGGGAACACATATCTATTCCGAAATTTCTAAAAAGATTTACGAAAAATACAAAGCAGAAGAACTCCTGCTGCGTGACCTTAATCTTCGTAAAGAAGGTATCTTTACCCTTTCGGATGAAGAACTTAAAGCACTGTCGGATGAACAAGAAACGCTGGAAACCCAAATCAAAAGTCTGGAAAAAGACATCGAAAAACTAACCGCAGAAATCAACTGGCACGAACAACTCGCCAAACTGCAAACCAGCCACGATGAAGCCCAGACTGCAGTACAACGTGCCACCGAAGCTAAAATACTAGCCTCGCCACGCAAACAAAAACTGCAAACCGTAGAGCAGGCACAGCAAACCAAAAGCTGGGCCGACGCCCTGAAACATGCACAACAGCAGCATTCCGAAAAAACAGCAACCTTTACAGCACTAAAAGCAACCCTTGCCACCCTGCAAGAGCAAAAAGAAAGCCTCGAAACACAGTTGCAACAGGCCGAAAACCATCTTTCAGAAAAAAACAAAGCGCTTACCGATGCCCTGCCCTTATTGGAACAGGCCAGAAAACTCGACACCCTGCTGGCAGAGAAAAAAGAACAGGTAGAAAAACTCAAAGAAGAAGCTCAAAATGCTTCTGAAGCAAATAATCAGCACCAAACCCTACTAACGGCCAAACAAGAAGATTTTACCAATCTTATTACTCAAATAAAAACCATTACCGACTGGAAAACAGAACACGCTGACCGTAGCCCAATTGCCGAAAATAAAGATCTCATCCTGTCCAAACTACAAGATGCCCAAAAGCTTTTGGAAATCTTGCAGCAATCAGCTACAAAACTAGCTCAATTACAGGATCAAATCCAGACCGACGAAACCCAAAAGGCAACGATGGAGTCAAATTGGAAACAGCAGTTAGAAGGCTTGGAAAATGTAAAGAAAAGCTATGATGCGCAGTCCAAAGAACTGCTATTAACCCCTATCGAAACTTTAAACCTCGATAAATCCGAAACAGACCGACAAGTAGAAAACACCATACAAGCACAAGCCCATTGGCAGCTGCTTTATACTGCCCTGACAGAATTGGAAGCACTAAACCAGAAACAACTAAAAGACCAATCTGATTATCAAACAAAACAGGAAGCCCTACAAAAACTAACCCAACAACTCCCGTTAGAAAAAGCGCAAAAAGAAACGGCTTACCAGCTCCTGCAGCAAGCACGTCTGGCATCGGCCGAAAATGTAGAAACACTTAGGGATGCTTTAGTTGATGACGAGCCTTGTCCAGTATGTGGTAGCACCAGTCACCCCTATGCCGTACATAATCCGCAATTGGAAAATGTACTGGCACAAATCGAAAAATCCTATCAGGAAAAAGAACAAACCTATCTGGCAAGCCATAGTCAGCACAGTGCCTTGGAACAGGAAAGCAACACGCTACAGCAAACCATCCAACGCCAAAGCGAAGACAGTACAGCAAAACAATCGACATTAGCAACCAAAAAGCAAGTCTGGGAACAATTCGATTGCGCTCAGGAATGCCAGGCCCTAGCCGATGCAAAAAAAGCAGACTGGATTGAAGAAAAATTACAAACCCTTAAAACCAAACAAGCCAATTTATTGGCACAGATACAGATTCATACGAGCAAAAAGCAACAACTGGATATAACCAAAACCCAACTAGAGCAACTTAAAGAAAACACAGATAGACTTGCCACCCAAATAAAAGACATCCAAAGCAAGCTTTCTGTTTATCACGAACAGCAAAGCAGCAATACAAAAGAACGAGACAAAGCTACCGCCGATTTAAGCAGTGTAGAACAGCTCCTCACACCCTATTTTACAGCACCAGACTGGATGGAAAACTGGAAAACTGCCCCTGCAATTTTCATAGAACGTATTGACACCTTTGCCCGTAACTGGAAAGAAAACACTGAAAAGCTGGAACAACACACCCGCCAAAAAGCAGCACTCGAAGCCACACTAAAAGAGCTGGAAAACCAAGCCAAAAGCCTTGCCTCAGACCTCAGCAAAAAAAAGGAAGCCTACCTTGCCCAACACAACATCCATCTGGGCTTGACCCAGCAACGCAATGCCCTATTTGCGGGACAAGCTGCTGATGAAACCGAAGCAAAACTAAAACAGGCCCTAAACGAAGCCCAGCAACAGCTCGAACATCTTAAAACAAACCAACAACAACTCAATATCAATAGCACCAAAGCCCATACCCAAAGCGATGAATTGGCTGCCACATTAAAAGCTTTGGAAACCGAAGCCCAAAACGCATTACAAAAAATGCAGGATTGGCTTAATGATTTCAATCTAAAAAACAATCAATCGCTAAACATAGAAGCACTCCACGAATTATTGGCGTTGAGCAACGATTGGATAACTACAGAGCGAACGGCTTTGCAAACCATTGATGAAGAAGTAACTAAAGCCAACAGTATTCTTACAGAACGGAAACAGGCTTTCGACAGCCATAAACAAAATCGTTTATCCGAGCGCCCGTTTGAGGAATTGAATGCCCTTAACAACATGGCCAAATCAGAAGCTGAACAAAAGAGACATAAAAAAGGAGAAAACCACTTCCAAATACAACAAAACGAAGCCAACAAAAATAAAATAGGCGACCTGCTGAAAAACATCACAGCACAAGCCACCATTACCGAAAACTGGAGTAAACTGAACGAAATCATAGGCTCGGCCGATGGTAAAAAATTCCGCCAGATTGCACAAGAATACACCCTCGATGTCTTGCTGGGCTATGCCAACATTCATTTGCAGGCACTCACCAGCCGATACAAAATCGAGCGCATCCCGTCATCTCTTGGCCTGCAGGTCGTCGATCAGGACATGGGCGATGAAGTACGTACCGTCTACTCCCTTTCGGGCGGAGAATCATTTTTGGTGTCGCTTGCCCTCGCCCTGGGCCTCGCCTCCTTATCCTCCAGCCGTATGAAAGTAGAATCTTTATTTATTGATGAAGGTTTTGGCTCGTTAGACCCTACTACGCTCAATATCGCCATGGATGCCTTAGAAAGGTTGCATAATCAGGGGCGTAAAGTGGGTGTTATCTCCCACGTGCAGGAAATGACTGAGCGAATTCCTGTGCAGATTAAGGTGAGTAAGCAGCAGAGCGGGAAGAGTAAGGTGGAAACTATTGGAAACTAAACACATATATATATCATGAGCAGAACAGCAGATTATACAATACAAGGATTTATATATCAATTCATAATAACGTTCCATGAATTATTACTTTCGTCAGAAGATACTGAAATCACCGTTGAAGGAATTATAGAAGATATTGATATCAGTAGTACTACGGGACAAGTAGCCGTTCAATGTAAATATCACGAGAGTAAGCAAAAATTTACACTCTCAAGTATTTACAAACCGGTATTGCAGATGTTTTGTCACTACAAAAATAATCCAACAGCAAATATAAATTATCGACTTCATGCACACTTCCCTAATGAAACTGTAGGTTCAGAAAAAATACTAACGAAAACTGAATTAGACTCTATATTAGATTCAAAAGCAGCAGATTTACAAAAATATATAGCTGAACTTTCTGGTTTTAATGGAGGAGATGAATTTTTGAAACGGTTCAAAGTAGAATTTGGAGCTTCTCTGTCAGATACTGAAAAAGCAGTTATTGTATGTCTTTCAAATGAAGGATTTACAACTGAAGACGCAACTGAAATATTTTATCCTAATGCAATCCATGCTATAGCCGAATTAAGCATTCAGCATGATGAACAAAAGCGAAAAATTAAGAAAGTAGATTTTTTGAAGGAACTTAAAAAGAAAAAGAAAACCGCTATAAGTAGATGGACAAAAGAACTACAAGATTATACTAAGTTTTTAAAGCAACGACGGAGACAAATAGGAGAAGTATTAAATAACAATTCTCGGAAAAGAGTTGTAATTCTAGATGCAAGTTATATAAAAGATTTTGAACGTAATATTCCATTACTAGTACAAGATTATGTAACGAAATACAATAGTAAAATACGATTAAATCAATGTCCTGTTTTTAGTCTTGTCTGTAGTGAAGATATGCTAAACAGTATATGGAAATCTCTCGATCAGAAAAAACTCACCTTAGAAAGAGGACTAGTTGCAGGTACATTTAATAGCATTCGTTTCCTTAGAGATCCTCTTAAAGTTATTAAGGATGGAACTATTGAGTTCAAGTTGAAATTATGTAATCATGAAAATGAGTTTGATTCCATAGTAAATGAAGCAGGTTTTGATGATGCAATTATTATATCTGATCAGGACTTTTCTTTTGAAAATACGATAGGTTGTAATATTGAAAAATTAAAAACGCAAGAAATAAACGAAATAAAATATTTATTATCATTAACATCTGGTTTATGAGTACAACTAAAATAGGTAAAGTATTGGAGAGTTCTCCTAACGCAATATTAATCGAAATCAATGACGAAAAGATATTTGAAACACATAAGAAAGATTTCCAAATTGGAAAGTATCTGGAAATTGATGAAGGGAATTTAAATAAAGTAATAGCAGTTATTCAGAATATAAAGTCAAATGCTTCTGATACAGGTTTGAAGTTTTTTATTCAAACACAGCCAATAGGTTATATTGAAAATGAAGAATTCCATAGAGGTAGTGCTGTTATCCCCAGCCCTACAGAGCCTGTTTCTATTGTTGAGGATTCTACCATTCAACTAATCTATGATTCTAATAAGGACTTTAACTTTCCGTTCGGAAAGCTAGTTCAAAATAAAACTATCGATCTTAAAATTGATGCGAACAAATTTTTCGGGAAGCATATAGCACTTGTTGGGTCAACTGGATCCGGAAAATCGTGCACGGTAGCAAAAATACTTCAGGATGCAGTAGGTATAGATAAAAAAAAGAATCAAAATGCCGCTCAACAAAAAAATGCACATATAATTATATTTGACATTCATTCGGAATACAAGTCTGCTTTTGATCTCCATAGTGATGAAAAATTCAATCTGAATAACCTTGATGCAGAAAGTTTGAAATTACCGTATTGGCTGATGAACTCTGAAGAATTGGAATCGTTATTTATCGAAGGAAATGAAAACAACCATCATAATCAAGTTTCACAATTCAAAAGAGCGGTCATTCTTAATAAAGAAAAACATAATCCAACTTTAAAAGACAAAGTAAATTATGATACACCTGTTTACTTTGATATAAATGAGGTCTACAACTATATCTGGAATCTTAATCATGAGGTGATAGGAAAGTTAGCTTCTGAAAATTGCCCGAAACTGAGCAATGGTACTTTGCTAACGGATCCAGAGAAGAAGGATTATTTCAATAATAAATTAGATTTTATAACCCAATCTACAGCTGCAGCGACAAAGGCTTCCAATGGAGCTTTTTATGGAGAATTCAATAGATTTATATCTAGACTTGAAACAAAACTTTCTGATAAAAGACTACATTTTATTTTAAATGCAAAAAAAGGAAGTGGGTCATCCTTTCAAACATCTGATTTTGGAGACATTCTAAAACAGTTTCTTGGTTATTTAGACAAATCAAATGTTACAATAATTGACCTAAGTGGAATTCCATTTGAAGTATTAAGCATTACAGTAAGCCTAATTTCTAGATTAGTGTTTGATTTTGCCTTCCATTATTCGAAAATTAAGCATTCAAGAGACGAACAGAATGATATTCCATTTATGATTGTTTGCGAAGAAGCTCACAATTATATTCCAAAAGCAGGTGGAGCAGAATATAAAGCTTCAAAAAAATCAATTGAGAGGATTGCCAAAGAAGGTAGAAAATATGGATTAAGTCTTATGGTTGTCAGTCAACGACCTTCAGAAGTATCAGAAACTATTTTTTCACAATGCAATAATTTCATATCCTTGAGGCTCACTAATGTTAATGACCAAAGTTATGTCAAAGCCCTAATGCCCGAAAATTCCAATGCTATTGCTGACATTCTACCCAACTTAGGTTCTGGTGAATGTCTTATCGTTGGAGATGCTACCTTAATTCCTTCAGTTGTAAAATTAGATTTACCAGATCCACAGCCTAAATCGCAATCTGTGAGATTCAAAGATGAATGGCATAAAGACTGGAAAGATGTGAGCTTTGAAGAAATTATAAAAAGATGGAAAAAAGAGGATTGATAAATCTCGCAGTAAAAATCAAAATCAAGAATAGATTAATGTATATAACATGGTAAACATAGACATACTAACTCATTTTGAAGAATCGTCAAATGAAAATGGAATAACTATTTTCACTTTAAAAGAAGCAGAAAGAAATGCTTTTTTTAATAAATTACCACAACCTTTTAGGTGTCTATATTTAACAGATGAGGACTTAGATTGGCGGACGAATGAATTTGGAACATCTAGAGCGGACGAAATAGTTGACAAGATACCGGACAACCCTACTATTATGTCAGGAGAGTTTTCGGAAATCTTATGTTATTATATTATTCCTGAGAAATATTTACCGTCCTCTCATTTAAGACCACCTAAATGGAAATGGAAAGAGAGTAAAAATAATCCAGCACATTTTACCGATGTTATTCTTTTTTCTCAGAATGACCTTGATAATCCCAGTATCGATGATAGCCTAATATCAATTGAATCAAAAGCAAGAGCTACAAGACCAACCAGCACAGAAAGCTCTCTTCAAAAAGCAATTGATGATGCTCATAAAGATTATGTAAGTCGTTTAGGGGAAAGTTTATTTCATTTAAAAACTCGTTACAAAGATGATAGAAATGCGGAAGCTGTAAACAGATTAAGTCGTTTCATGGATGCGGCTAATTATCCTACTTTCCTAAAACACTTTAAAGCAATAGCAACAGTTGACGGTTCATTTGCTGACACTCATTTAAATAATGTTACTGCAATTCCTGATGATATCAGAGATACGTTTGAAGTAATACTTATAAGAATTGAAGACTTAAGAGGAGCTTATGAGCATACTTTCACTCAAATTTTAGCAACATGATTTATCAGGAACTTAAACGATGGATTGCTCAATCTGAGTCATGGCAGGCGTTCATAGATTATAACATAGCTAATGAAGAACAAGCGAATTATACTTTCTATAATCGGCCTCAGGATTTTTACATTTCGCTTTTAACCAAATTGCAGGATATTCTTGATCAGTTTGAAGAGGAAGAATCAGATAACGTGAAAAGAGATTTGCTCTCTATAGCTAAGGGATTAGAAATATATTCGTTACAAGGGAAAAGAGAAAATTTTTCTGGCGTAAACTACAACCGAAATATGTTATATGCCGCATCATTATATTATTTGGCAGACTTTCCCGCAACTTCATTTTTATTGCTCAAACAATTTCAGCAAGAAGAATTTGAAACTAACATTGAAAAATTTATTTATTATTTCCTTTCAAGAAATTACACACGAAAGCAAAGCCAAGAAAATCCCTATTTCCAATATATAATAGAGTATCTAAGAGTAGGAAACTACGAATCAATAAGCACACTTCGAAGTATTTTTGAGAACATACTTTCTCCGGATAATCAAATAGAAAGTCATTTATTTGTGCTGACCTATATAGCAAAGTCTATCTTAAAAAAATTTTCAACCAACAATCTTTGGTACGATTTAACAGAGTATGGGAAAGAGGTAGATTGGAAAACTTACGTCAGGTTTAATATAGGAAAAAGTCCGCAAATTTGGAGCTTTTTTCCTTCCCAACAAACAGCAATTAGAAGTGGTCTATTAACTTTTGATAGAGCATTTAGCTTACAGACGCCTACAAGTTCTGGCAAAACATCTATCGCTGAATTAGTAATTTATAACGAATTATCCAGAAACCCTGATAGCAAAATACTTTATTTAGCTCCATTTAGAGCTCTCGCCTCTGAGTTAAAGAATAATTTGGGTAGAAATCTCACCTCTAAGTTGGGAATAAAGGTTAAGACTATTTATGGTGGCAATATTGTCACAGATTCTGACAGATTAAGTATTGAACAATCCAATGTTTTAATATCAACACCCGAAAAATTTATGGCAATCGAACTAGGATTATCAGGAACTCTTGATGATTTTCGAACAGTAATTTGCGATGAAGGACATTTAATAGATAATACAACTAGAGGAATCAGCTACGAGTTATTACTTTCAAGATTAAAAAACAACGAAGATGTTGATAGAAGATTTATTTTTTTATCTGCAATTATCCCCAACATAGAAGTTATAAATTCGTGGCTTGGAGGATCAGACAATGACATTGCCCGATCAAATTATAGGCCTACTGAAATAGAACTGGCATTTTTAAATCAAGTTAGTCCAAGCCACTTTAACTTGGAAGTAAATCCTAATGAAGAATTACCAATTAAATATATTCTTAATCGCTTTTTATCTTCTCAGGATTTTACCACCCAAAATGGCATCTATAATATTAGTACATTTAAATCAAAAACGGTAGCGGCTGCTCTTAAATCGTTAAATTCTGGAGCGGTTGCCATTTTTTCTCCAACCAAAGACAATAGAAGAGGGGTATCAGGCCTTGCACTGGAAGTAATAAAGCAGCTTGAAACTGAATTACCGAAACCTATTGCTTTTTGCGACATATCAGAAATAGAAAAAGTAGTAGAATATTTTAAGTACATTTTTGGAGCCGGATATTTATTGACTATTTGTGCTGAAAATGGCTTTTTATATCATCACGGAGATTTACCCCAATTCATTAGAGAATTAGTAGAAAGCACTGTTAGACGTGAAAAAGTAAAATTTCTTATCTGCACAAATACTTTAGCTGAAGGAGTTAATTTACCAATTAAGACACTTGTAATTAGTACTGCTAGACGCTATGTTAGTCAACAACAACCTGATGAACCTTTACCATTGCGAGATTTAAAAAATCTTATTGGAAGAGCAGGAAGAGCAGGAAAAGAAACAAAGGGTACTATAATAGTAGTTAACCCTAAAGATCAGTCTATACTATCTGATGTTTTAGCAAACAGAAATTTGGAAGATGTTAAAGGTTTTCTTTATTATGTAGTACAGGTAATTGAGAACTATATAACAAGAAATAGAACTTTCCTAAGTAATGAATTACTAGATCAATTAAAAGAAGCAGATTATATAGACAACTCGATAATACAGTTATTAGCAGAAGATCTACCTGTTGAAAATTTAGAACAAGAGATCAATACACTAATAGAAAACACGTTGACCTTTTATCAAAGCAATGATAATTTAAAAACAAGATTGAGAGAACTTTTTTCACTTCGTGCAGAAAGAGTAAGACCATTAATTGAAAATGGAAATATTAATTTAATTAGATACACTGGCATTCCTTTAAGATCGTTTAGTAGAATAGAAGAATTGGTTGACCACAAGCAAGATTTTTTTTCAGAAATAGAAAATCCATTAGATGGTCGTTGGATAGATTTTCTATTCGACATACTTTATCAATTTGAAGATTTCAATAATAGTATTCCTTTAGATATATCAAGAGAACAATTCATTGAAGCATTGGGCATATGGATTAAAGGTGGATGGTATTATGATGTAGCACAAGGTTTAAATTCAACGGTTGATAATGCTCTAATCTTTATAAGATTCTTAGAATATGGGTTACAAAATTCTGCAAGTTCAATAATCAAGTATATTGAATCAAAGCGTAAAGAAGATGACCAAAAGACTTCTGACACCATATTGAATTGGCCTAACTATCTTATTCATGGCGTAGATAGTAGATTAAAATTAGACTTATCAGAAATTAACATTCCAGATAGAATATTAGTTCAGCAAATAGCCAATTGGTTTATAGGAAATGGAATAGTTTATGATAATCAGGAAATGCTTAGATCAATTATTTTAAAAAATCAATTGTCATTAATTGAGTATTTAGACGGAAGAATTCCCCAAATCTCAATTGAATTGCTAAATCAATATTTTTATAGAGTTATATAACATAAATTGATGTAATAAAAGGTCTTTAAAATCTCTTCTCCATGAAAGAACTCGATCTCTATTCCGAAGCAAAACCACGCTACTATCAGCTCATCCCAAATCGAGAAGATGGGCTGATACTGCTTGCTTTATACCAAAAATACCAAAAGCAGGAATTTACGGAAGACCAGATCCTACAAATCATTAATAAAGTACTTAGCGATCTACGCGGAACCAACATCAGAGATGAAGGCAACCGAAACAACAACATCATCCTCCGTTTACAGGAATTTTTTCTGTGGCGTGACAGGAAAAGAAAAGTATATGGCTTTAAAAACTACGGAGAAGAATTTTGCCAAAAAGTATTCAAACGCCTCTCCGAAAGCTACCAACCTGCCAAAATAGAACGCTTATTCAAACACCTGCTAGACACCCTAAAAACAAGCCTTGAAAAAAGTCCGACGGAGCTGCTCATTTGGATGGACGACCATTTCAACGCCCGAAGCACCGAATTGGCACAACAAATAGAAATACTCGACCAGCAGGTAAGCGAATCGGTAGATGATTTTCGTTTCCAGATCAAACAGCCACAGGCCAACATCCTGCAAGTAATAGAAACCATCAGCACAGGACTAGACCACATCAAAAAGCACGTACATGAACTCACCACTGGATTTCAGATCACTTACGATATAGACGACATTATACAGGACATGCTCAAAGACGCCGCCAACATTGAACTTCTCGACAGCATTAATCTTGTACTGCAATACAACCAAAACGTACGCAACCATTTAGATCAGGTAAGCACTCGTATCGACAAAATAAAGCCCCGCATACGCGAATTTATCTTCGAATTTAATCAACGGGAACTCGACAGAAAAACAGATGATTTTCTGCATTATCTGCTGGACAATGCCACCTATGTCCGCGAGAACAACCAACCAAAAAAATTGATTTTTCCCGAAGAAATTGAACCCTTTAGCATCAGAGTTCCAGAATCCGTGCCTCGTTTCTATATCCTGACCGAAAGAGACTTTGCCAGAAAAGCTCCCCTTCCTCCTGCTGTAAGATCAGTAGATATAGAACAGACTAAGGAAATGATGGCCAAAAACATCGAAAAGCTCGAAATCAAAAAAAGGATACAATATTGGGCAACAGTAGCCCTCAACCAGATAGATAACGAAGGAAAGCTCGATTTCTCGCCCTTCTTTTTCAACATTCTCAACCACGAACAGCACAACTTGAACATAGCCGTACGGACAGCCCAAAAACTGGTAAAACAGTGCAATAGCTGGCAATATGAAATCACGGTAGACCAAAACGAATATCACGACCCACACTATCTAAATCTTTCACTATGGAATATGACGATACTGAAAAAGACCTAAACGTACGGTATGCGTTTATGCTCGACAAAACGGCTAAAAATACATTTGCCAAGGTAGACTATCTCCTGAAATCGGGAATGCACATACAGCGCGACTTTCCAAAACCAACTTCGCTCTATGCCTTTTTGGATAAACATTACCGAAGCCTGCAAGCTTATTATAACGATTTCTTTGAAATGCTGCTCAAAAAAGAAGGCGAAGAATGGAACACCTATTTCTATATCGACTTTCACGAAGGCACACGGGGCAAAGTCCCAACCGACAAACAATACCGAACGTACCTCAAATCGGAATACATCCTCATAGGCCTTATCTTTTTCAAAATCTACAAACTCGACGGCAACATTGAGCTCGCTAAAATATCTGATTTCATCAACCTCCTCTATCAGGAATATGACGAACTCCTCAACAAAATGCAACGTGTCGTATCGTCCATTGAAATTGATGCAGGATCAGACCTGAACGATGAGAAACTAAAAAATCTGGTCTACAAAGCCTTTGCCGAATTTGAACAACTGGGCTGGATAGCCAGAGACACAACCGACAGCGACTACTTCACCTATCAACCCTCGTTTGAAAGACTCAGAAGAATATACTACCCGCAGATAGAAACCATTGATGAAATCATAAAACGAAAAGAACATGGCTAAATTTCAACCCAAAATCTATAGTCTGTCAACCCTCAACATCAGGCAGCACTTTAACTGCGACTACCGTTTTAATGACTTCCGCACCGATTTTAGTGGCGAAAGCGGAAGCGGCAAAAGCCTGATTGCCGATTTTATTCAACTGCTTCTGGTAGGCTCCCGTGTATTCAAATCAGGAACAGAAGGCGTAAGCAATAGAGACACAAGTGGTCTTGTCCTCAAAAATAGTGGAAGCAAATACGGACGAGGCTATATTTTTATCAACATCGAGATACAAGCCCGCAAATACATCACTCTGGGAGGCTATCTGGACACCACCAGCACCCAAATGCAATTTTTCATCATACAGGCAGGCTACGATTTTGACGAAACACTCCTGCCCATGAATGAACCCCTATTTTACAAAGACCTGTTGCTGGATGGACAAATCGAAACACTGGAAAATCTGGAGAAAAGATTTTCGGAAAAAGGCTATCTCAAAGGAGTAAACAATAAAAAATACCATCACCTGCTTTTTAACAATGGCATACTCGCCGTAGACCTTAGCCAAAACCTCCAAAGCCTGAAAAGCTATGCCGCAATTATTCGAGCCTTCTCCAGAGGAAAAGGTTTTTTTACCGATTCAGACGTCCTCAAAACATTCCTGTTTGGTGACAGCGACCATAAACAGCTTGTTACCAAATACCAAGAAGAAGTACAAAACATTAATGTAGACCAACAGCAACACCAACGCCTGCTGGAAGAAATAGCCACTATTAGAAACAAAGAGCAAAAAATAGAACACGTGTTGCGGGATTTCAACACCTACAGTCAGCTGAAAAAACAATTCAGTCTGGAAAACGTCAGTTTCTGGTATCAAGAAAACGAGCGCTATGCTGCAAAACTCAACCAGGCTACGCAAGACTATCAAACCACGCAGATCAAAAGGCTCCTGACCAAAAAGAAACTGGCCAATGTTAAACTAACCGACATCAAAGACCAACATAAAATCCTTTTCGAATTAAAAAACAATAACAAAAATGCAGAGCAGGAAAAAGAAAAATTTGAAATAGAATGGCAACAAGCCAAAAAACTGCTCGATGAAAGCACCAAATACAAAGGCAGCATAGATAAAGTAAACAGCTGGCTTACCGAAGACCGACAAGATGCTGATGCCATCAGACAATGGCACCAGACAGAACGCTCCAAAATAGCAGACGCAGAAAATCTAAAAGCATTCGAAAAATTTCTTACGGAAAACAAACTGCAACAGCAATTTGAACAATCTGACTGGTACAATAACTATGCAACCGCAGGAAAATTGACTTTGCAAAAATTGAAGGACTTTGAAGAAGCTATCAGCAAACTGAACACTCAACTTGTCTTCTCAGATTTGGACAATCCAGCTTCACTGGCCCATTGGGCAATAGAACAGCTCGATTTGCCGCTCACGCTTGAACAAGAAAGCCTGCTCATCCATTTTCAACCCCTATCGCGGACAGCGCCCAATCCGCCACAAGAACGCTACCTACCCTTTCCTGAAAAACTATTTAAAGAACCGCTTACTTTCGAAGCAGACGAAAATGGATTTTGGCTGGAATTAAAAGGCATTCATGAATTTATAAGCAATGTACCCAAACAGCACCTCAACGTACCTGCCAACCAGATCAAACTGGACAGAGAACCGCTTGACGCCTTGAAACAACAGCTTAAAAATCTGGAGCAGCAACAACAAAACCTACAAAATCTAAAAGAAAAACTGGAAAGCTATCCTGCATTAGAAAAAGTAATTTCCCTTTACAAAACCAGTGAAGAGGAACTATTTACCAAAATCGATGAAATTGCAGAACTTACAGCCTCAGAACTGGAAAAATACCTATCTGTTTTTCATGATGCCGAACAACATCTAATAACTTATAAGGAGCGTAATGAAGCCCATGAAATAGCTTTTGCCAAGTATAGTCACAGTAAGCAACAAAACAAGGACAATCAGGAAAAAATTGATCAGATTGAAAGCTATATGGTCAAACAATACGGTTCAACCGACTTTGACCACCTGGCTAAGACAGAAGAAAGCGAGCTTCTCTACTTTGAAACAGACTTAGAAAACCTTATAAAAGCTGAAAAAATAACACTTCCAAAAATTCATAAAATGGAAGATGATCTGTTTAAAACCAATCCGCCTATCAACAAGCTTTACGAAATGCATAATGCCATTAATACAGAACATACAGAAGCTAAAACACGATTTGAACAGTACCAAAACAGCTACAATACCAGTATTTTTAAACTTGATGAGGCAAAGATAAAATTTGCAGGAGAGCACCATCGTGATTTTATTGCCGAGCAGGATTTGATTAAAATAGAACAACAACCAGCAGAAACACCGAGTACGGATGCTTATAGTAAATTCAAAGCCACCTACGACTCCGCCTCAGAAGAAATAGAAGACAAGACCATTTTAAAAGACTACTCCGTAGGCGTACTCGCCAACAAACTATTGCCTACCGTTTTCCCTACACAACAAATACAAGAAGAACTGATTGGCGAGCAGATTGAAAAGCGACTGACCGAACTCACAAACGATTTGCAGCGCATTGGCTCCAGAAAAATAGAAATCCTGCACAATACTTTTAAAGAATTAACTACGATCTATAACGGATATCTGACCAAGGTCCAGAAAATAAGCGACTACCTGTCAAAAAATAAGATTACAGGAGCTAATTATGCAACACTGCAACATGCACCAGCTACTGGATATCCAGACGATTGGATGAAAGTTTTCAGAAAACGACTCACCAACGAAATGCAGGAAACAGGCCTATTTGCAACAAATAACAAACAAGACATTGACGACATCATGATTAGTGTATTCCGCGAAGCAAACGGAACAAGAGAAGCTACAGTAAACGACCTGCTCAACCCACGCTCTTATTTTGATCTCCTTTTTGAAATCAAGCAAGACGGGCAAAAAAATTCGGGAAGCAATGGACAAACCTATACCGCCAATGCACTGCTCTGCCTTGCCAGACTATCACTCATTGAAGATGAAGGCCGCACGGGAATACGGATTATGCCTATTGATGAGGCAGAAGGTTTGGGAAGCAATTACGAAATGTTGCATAAACTGGCAAAAAAAGAACAGTACCAAATCGTTACCATGTCAATTGAAACTGCGGGCGACATTAATGACGAAGGACAATATATCTATATCATGCATGACAATAAAGATGCAAATGGCCTAACCTATGTGCCACCACTAGGCATCTTCCACAGAGGACAATTAACAGAAAATATCAATGAAATCTTTGAAGAAACTACATAGTAAGGATTTTACATGGCCCGTATTAAAAGCCCTGAATGACCTGTATGAAAAAAAGAAAACGACAGCGAAAATTCAACAGGTAGACTATATCCGTTACTTAATGACACAAACAGAACTGATTGCCCAAAAAAAGGGCAATAGCAATGTTCTGGTTGCAGGCGATGGCTATGAAGAATATTACGAAGCCAATTTTCAATCTGCTTACCAATACTACTACAACTTTCTTAATCAGGTAGGCATCCGACCAGACGGCGGTAAAAATTTCACCGAAGAAGATATCCGTACCTTGATGGTTATTTACGAAAGCAGGAATGAACTCAGAGGCAACCTCACAAACATAGAGGACTTTTCGGGTAAAGTGTTTGATTATGCAGGCTCAAAATATTTGAAATTCAGGAACAGCGTTCGCAACGCAGTACTGAAAATCCTGGAAATAGATGAATTTCCGCAAACCTCAAAAGACCTGCAATACAGACTGGTTGTTGATTATCCCACCCCAAAAGCCATTATACTCTGTGAAAACAAATCCTTCCTCAAACAGCCCTGGAACGCTAAAGAACTGGAAGTTAAGCTATGGCATGTGGGCGGAAACAATATCACAATTTTAGACAATATTGATGAAATGGAACTGGCATACCCAATGTATTACAGTTGCGACTGGGATTTTCATGGATTAGAAATATTCCAACGCATTAAGCGTAAACTAAAAAACCGAGGCGCAGAAATCCAAATCCTGACTCCTCCATCCCCGCACCAATACCTTCCATCAGATTCTTTCAAGCACAACAGCAGGTGGAATTACAAAGTTCCTTTTTCTGGATTAGATAAAGAGGTATTCTCATCCAACGAACAAGAAATAATAACCAAACTCATTAAAGAAGATCTGTGGATTGAAGAGGAAACGAATGTATTAAAGGATATGTATTATTATAATACACGGTTAAAATAAATCGTTTCGTATTTTCTGTTTATAATTGACTAAAATTAATAGATTCATAGTTTCTGGTTACGAACGTAATCCTTTCCTCTTTTTTGGCTTAGACACTTCCTTTGACTTGCCCACAGCACTAAGATTCTCTCCTATAAAATTTTGCTTTACAGAATTTTCATCCTTATTTTTTAGCCGTTTAAAGAAGTATAAGAGGGATATAAGGGTTCATCTGAGGGTTCATCTGAGCCTCCATCCACTCCACAAAAAAAGTCTGCAAATATAATGTTTGCAGACTTTTTGTTTATATTCTTATATATTCACGTTTACATAGCGTTATCTAGTTCATATTTATATAAATCCATCTAGAACAGAATATAATAATTCTACAATATAATCTAAGCCTCCCCTCTTTCCTATTAAAGTCTCAAGCCAATAAGCCAACAAAAAGTCTTATATTGCTTCTCATAAAAACCATTAATTATGGTTTCCCGTAAAAACACATTCGCCAATAACCTTACTTTCGGAATTTAAACAACATTTTTAAATTCTATCAGACGCAAAAAGAATCTAAAATCATATTAAAATACTATATTAATGCTTTAATCCAAGTTTAATCAGGCGATCGGTTCACACATACAATGGCTCACAAAGATCAAATACAATTATTAGAATACTGGCGCAATACCCTGGCCGATGGCTCACGTGTAGAAATAAAGGTAGACAAAACCATACACCTGCATAATCTGCCTATTGACTATGCCAAAGGCTATGTGCCTTCAGCATCTGCAGCAACATTACTCGATGACGTTGAGAAAAAACAAAACGAAGCAAAAGGCCGATCAAACAAAAATGATCCGGATTGGGAAAGATTAGAAGAAACCAGTATCCTGATAGCCCCATTCAGAGTAAGCCCCGATCCGGAATACACCATATACTCCGGAGAAACAGGCATCAGTTATCCATTCTGGATCAGAGCCCTACTCAGCAGAAGCGGATTCTTAAAACCCGATGAAGACACCTTCCCTTACATTCCACGCATACATCTGGAGCCCCAGGTAAATGAAGCCGTAAATTTTATTTTTTCGGACGTAGATAAAATAGACAGCGCATTTGCCAGACCCTTTGCAGATGAAGCAGGATGGGCTGAATATTGGAAATATATTCAAGATTGTTTCCAACTGATTACCAGAATGCAACTACAGGAATATGTTTCAGAAAACCATACCGTCAGTTTCTCAAACACCATAGTTGCCCATGAAAACCTTACAGCTGCAGCAGACGGTATCATAAAACTATACGACTACCTGATCCGTGAAAAAAAAGTACCGCCGTTATTGGAAAAACTGGTAGACAGATCCAATACAAAACTAAGATCTTTATTAACCACCAACGACTTTGAAGACACATCTGCCACTCATCTTGGTCAGATGGCACATGCCTATCCCCTCTCCATTTCACAGAGAAAATCGCTTTACCACTTCCAAACCTTACAAAAAGGCGAAGTACTAGCCGTAAACGGCCCGCCCGGAACCGGAAAAACAACCCTATTACAAAGCATCGTAGCAAACGAAGTGGTACAAAGTGCCGTAAAAGGTCATGATCCCGCAGTAATAGTAGCCTGTTCCACCAACAATCAGGCAGTAACCAACATCATAGATAGTTTTTTCAGCGTGACGCAAAAACCGGGACTGTTGTATGAACGCTGGTTGCCAAATCTGAAAGGTTTTGGACTCTATTTGCCTTCACAAAGCAAAATAGTATCCGAAGGCATACCCCATCTAAAACGTGAAAAAGGCAGGCTGAGCGGAGCACATACAGATAAAGAAAATCCTAACTATCTGGCCAATGCAGAGCAAACCTATATTGAAAAATCTCAACGTTACCTTCAGCAAGAAGGACTGAATGTTTCGAACATCACCAAACAACTACAAGCCACGCTACAACATAAACAAAAAGAGCTTCAGGAGGGCATCAAACTATGGCAACAATACAAAACAATACCGATGCTCCTTCAAAAATTAGGAGCTACAACCTCCAGCGGTTTATTCTCAGGACAAAAATTAGACGAAAAAGCACTTGACCAAATAGAAGCAAACATTAAAGACATTGAACGAAAACTCAGCGATTATCTGGATCAGGAGTCATTCTGGATAAAACTCTTTTCATTTCTACGTTTTGTAAAAGAAAAAAGAGCCATCCGACTAAAACAATTATTCCGTGAGTGTCCGGTAAATTATGACACCGTAAACTTTTATAAAATCAGTTCCTTCCACCATTTTTTTGATGAAAAGCTGCAATTAATCCAACAAATCAAAAAGCTTTCACAAGCCTGGAAAAGCTGGAAACAAAACAATAATATTAAGTCCAATCCGCCCATAGACGACGAAGGATTTAAAATGGCCGAAAACAAAAAAAAAGAAACTTTCTTCTATGATGAACTGGAAATGGGATTAAAATACGACCTGTTTTACCTCGCCATCCATTATTGGGAAGGACGCTGGATCATGGCCACCAAAGACGTGATACTGGAAGATCGGGTGTACAGAAACGGAGAAAGAGATGCCCGGAAACGCTGGCAACGCTTTGCCATGTTGAGCCCCTGCTTTGTCTCCACATTTTTCATGGCGCCCAAATTCTTTTCCTACTCAAAACTTGTCAGAAACACAGAAATAGGAAGCGTCTGGGATACACCACCCCTACTGGACTACATAGACCTGCTAATTGTAGACGAAGCCGGACAAGTTTCGCCAGAGGTAGGTGCAGCCACTTTTGCATTGGCAAAAAGAGCCTTGGTAGTAGGCGACACATTACAAATAGAACCCGTATGGAACGTACCTGCCAAAGTAGACCATGCCAACCTACATCGATACAAAGTAATAACCGATATCAATGACCAGAAATCAATAGCTAATCTACAAAGCAAAGGTTTTCTCAGTAGTGCCTGTAGTATGATGCAACTCGCCCAGAAAACCACTCCATATCAATTATATCCCGAAATGGAACGCGGTATGATGCTCACCGAACACCGACGCTGTTTTGATGAAATCATTGAGTATTGCAACCGTCTTGCCTATCATGGTCTGTTGGAGCCTAAAAAGGGTTCGGCAAAAAATAGTCCGTTTGCCCCTATGCAATTTTATGCAGTTAGCGGGACCTCCGTAATCAGAGGCGGTACAAGTCGGGCAAATTCAGAAGAAGCCACTACCATAGCCCAATGGATACTCGCTAATCAGCAGCAATTACTTAGCCATTATCAGGACATCGAAAACAATACCGCAGCAAAAGAAAAAAGACCGCTAAAGACGCTTCGCATAGCGGATATAGTAGGTATAATCACCCCTTTTACGGGACAAAAACACGAACTAGCCCTCACGTTACGCCGTGCAGGAATTAACCTCTCCGGATTGACCATAGGCACCGTACATGCCTTACAGGGAGCAGAACGTCCCGTGGTTCTATTTTCCGCTACCTATGGTACTAATGATTTGGGTAAAAGCTATTTCTATGACAGAGGCGTCAACATGCTGAATGTGGCCGTATCTCGTGCAAAAGACGTTTTTATTCTATTCGGATGTAAAGAGATATTATCGCAAAACGCTACAACTCCATCAGGGCAGTTGTATCGGTATATTGAAAGTAAAATGTAATTATTGAAATTCACATCTGTTGAGTACAGGCAGTTTTAAATCTTTGTTATTTTATATTTAATTCAAAAATACCATTTAGGATTAAAATTTCAAACCGTCTAAGAATATAGGCAATAAGCATTCGAAAGAAATTTCTTCACGCTTACACACAAAATTTACTTAATTATCAAGTATTTACCTCTTTTTTACTTATATAGGTCACGAATTGGGTCACGATTTAAACAATCATTTATTACACTTAAGGAGTGTCTCAGCCTTATACTTATTATCAGATCCAAGTTTTAGCTTAAGGTTTTTGTTTACTTAGATTGTGATACTAACTTCACCAAAAGTGCACTTAGTATCACGACCACTATTGCCACATAATCTATCGCGGTTTTCAGAGAAGACATTAAAATTAATTGGTTTTTTACGATCCTCCCCAAAGAGGCCTTCTTGAAAATTTTTACCTTTTTACCAACTCTTCTACTCCCAAAGACACTCCCAACTGTATAATGATTAGTTAATGGTATAATACATCTGGATTTTGACCGATGGAAAGGAACTTGGCTTGCCCTGCAGAAGCAGATTGTTTGGTCCAATCCAATTAATTTCTTGTAATAAAGAATATGGAAATAAGTTTTTAGGGGATGTCCAATGACCATAATGAAGATAAAAGTCTTGTAATATGCTTATCGAATTTAAATTGAGAATTATGGAAAAGAAAAACAGGCATCGATATCCAAAACAGACAAAGGAAAATGTGGTGAGTGCCATAGTGAAGGGCGAGTTATGGCTTCATGAGGCCAAAGAGAAATTTAAAATTACCCATAGTAGGACAGTTATTTCCTGGCTAAGGGAATATCTGCATGAAAAAAACATAGATCAGAAAAAAGCAGATAAATAAGCTAACTATATCAAATCGGTCTGTTTGCTAACTTAAATAGGTTCACTATATTTCAAAGGGTTTTAATTAATTTTTATAAGACAGGCAAAATTGAGACCTGAAAAAGGGCCATCGTAAAATAACGAGGCCCTGAGAAACATTATAAATAATTTACCTGAATTTTGAAGAAACGATATTAGTATCCAAATATTTCACTGAGGCTGACTTTTTTGATATTACCTACACTTGAAATATCACTTTCTTTTAGGCTGCTCTCATCTCCTACAATACAATAGACATAAGGTTTATGGCTGATTTTATCAGCATGAAAAACTTTAAGATCATTGTAAGTAAGTGTTGGTATTTTTTCAAAAATGGCTCTCCTCGGGTCTTCAGAAAGACCGCGACGCTGTGCCTGCAAGTAGCTTGAAAGAATACTGGCACCTGTGATACGCTCACTTGCCAGTGATTTCAGCAGATTTTCACGAACAGATGCTACCCCTACCTTAGATTCAGGCAATTCATTTAGGAGCGTATTCATTCCATTCACCGCATCTTTAAACTTATCGGACTGTGTCCCGATATAGGCACTCATCATTTCATAATTTTCCTTCTTTTGAGGCTGTCCATAATAAGCATACGTTGAATAAGCCAAAGCTTTGGATTCGCGAAGGGTCTGAAAAACAATACTTCCAATCCCTGCACCAAAGTATCCGTTAAAAAAGGCTATTTCTGGCATCAGATGGCGGTCAAATACTCCAGTGTTTCGGATCCAAAACACCTCTGTCTGTTTCATTGGATAATGCGCAAACAACACCATATTAGCAGCTGTTGGCTTTTCTTTGAATTTTTCTCCCTTATCCATTTTGTAATATGCGCGATTGATGTTTTTTAACGGTTTCAGATTCTTCATCAGTTCGTTAACAGGCTGAGGACCATAATATAAAATACGCGGTTTGACATTTACCAGATTATGTAATACCGCTACCAGGTCTTCTGCTTTTAGCGCATCGAGTTCCGCATCTGTTAAGGTGAAATTAAAGGGATTCTTTTCTCCATATTGTGCATAAGCCTTTAATCCTTCCATAATAGCACCCTTATTTTCTTTTGCATTTTGCCGGATTTTTTTTAGGCGGTCAATGTAAGAGTTAAAAGCAGCTTCATCGGCTACACAATGATGGAGAAGGTCATGTAATAAATCAACAGATTCGTTAAAGTTACTGTTCAATCCGGAAATACTGATCATACTCTCTTCATCACCAGTGGAAACACTAAAGTCTGAAGCAAGCTTATAAAATTCACGGCTGAATTTTTCGCTGCTCCTGGTCTTTGTTCCTAAAAATTCAAGATAACCGGTAGCAAGATCCAATAGCTTATTGTCCCATTGACCAACATCGAACTGATAGCTCAGATTAAAAAGTTCATTCTCCTGATTAGTCACAGCCAGAACATCAAGATCCCGCAATTTGAATTTTGAGATATCTTGGTTAAAATCAATCCAACGGGGTTGTATAGGCTGCTCAGGCATCGCATTGATCTGCTTTAAAAAACCTGATTCTGCAAATTGGTTTACAGTAATTGGCGTTATTGCAGGCTTAATTACTTTTACCACGTCTGTATCGATACCCTGCCGTTTATAAACAGCAATATAATTGCGATCAGAAAGATACGTATTAGCAAATTGCATAATATCCTTCTTCGTTATTTTCGACAATCGCTCTGTGTAACCTACTTCGTTTGCCCAATCGAGTTCTGAAGTAAAACTGGACAATAAATCATAAACTACACCAAGACTACTTGCCCGTTTCCTCAGCTCGGATTTTTTCTCATTGTTGACAATTGAAATAATCAAATCTTCGGAAAAATCGCCATTCTGTAATTTATGGATTTCAGCCAATAACAGTTTTTTCACATCATCCAATGTCTGCCCTTCTATTGGATTACCCTGTAGTGTAAGTATTGAATAATCTTTTAGAATTTGAGGATATGCATCAGCACCTAATAGTTTCTGTGATTTTACCAGATTGATATCTATCAAGCCAGCTGCTCCGTTTGACAGCATGCTAGCAACAAGACTGAGCATTTCTGCATCCGCACTTGCGGCACCCGGAAAACGAAATCCCATCGTCAGGTACTCAGCGGATGGCCCGGTAATCGTTATGGAAACTGGATGAGTTATAGGTTGTTCTTTTTCGAAAATATATTCAGGAACAGGCTTGGAAATCATGTAACCAAAAGCATCATCAACTCGCCTGATCACTTCATTGGGATCAAAATCACCGGACATAATAATCGCCATATTATTGGGTACATAATACGTCTCATAATAATGCTGAATCGCTTTTAATGATGGATTTTTAAGATGCTCTACCGATCCCAAAACAGTTTGTTTTCCATAATTGTTGTTCGGAAAAATGGCTTCAAACATAGCCTCGCTTACTTTTCTATCATCTTTATCCAGGCTGATATTCTTCTCTTCATAGACAGATTCGAGTTCCGTATGGAACAGCCGCAAGACTGGATTTCGAAAACGCTCAGCCTGTACGCTCAGGTATTTATCAATGACATTATTAGGAATATCTTCAATGTACACTGTCTGCTCAAAAGAAGTAAAAGCATTACTACCTTTTGCCCCCATATTGCTCATGAGTTTATCGTATTCATTAGGCAGGGCAAATTTGGAGGCTTCCCCGGAAACCAGATCTATCTGCTTATAGATCGCATTTCGCTCTACCGAATCCGTACTATGATTATACTTTTCATAGAGTGCATAGATCTGATCCAGCAGAGGCTTTTCTTTATTCCAATCCAGACTGCCATACTTGTCCGTACCTTTGAAAAGCATATGCTCGAGATAATGTGCCAGTCCGGTGTGCTCTTTGGGATCGGTTTTACTTCCTGCTTTTGTTGCGATATAGGTCTGAATACGTGGTTGCTTCGTATTTTTACTCAGAATAACCGTTAATCCGTTTTTTAATGTATAAAAACGTGATTGGGTAGGATCGTTACTGACATACCTGTAGTCATAACCTCCAGAAGAGGCAGTTTTCCATTGATAACGGGATTGCGCCCACATGGAATCAGCGAATAAGAATACAAAAGCACATAAAAGTAAAGCTTTATAGTAAATATTGGATTTCCTTATCATTCGAGTATTATTTTATTATTTTGCTCAATTCCTTTTCAATATCCTCTCCGCGTAGATCCTGTGCGATAACAATACCTTCCGGATTGATCAGGAAATTACGTGGTATCGCGCTGACGCCATATTTTAGGGCGGCATCATTTTTATATCCTTTTAGATCGCTTAACTGCACCCAGGACATTTTGTCCTCTTTGATTGCTTTTAGCCAATGCTCTTTTTTGCTGTCAATTGAAACTGCCACAACTTCAAAATTTTTGTCTTTATACTTTTGATAGATTTCATTTAGGAACGGCATTTCAGCACGACAGGGACCGCACCAGCTAGCCCAAAAATCAAGCAGCACAAACTTGCCTTTAAAAGACGACAGCGAAACTGGTTTTCCACTGTCATCGTCCATTACAAAATCAATAGCATGATTTCCAATCGCAACAGTTTTTTGTGCATTTAACTGTGTTTGAAGTGTTTTTGCTAATGACAAGCTACGGACACGCGGACTCAATTTATTGAAACGTTCTTCAAATTTTGGATTCTCCACACCCATTTGATCATTGACAACAATAAGACTGGCAAAAGAATTGGGGTTCGCATCAAGGAACTTCAGTTCAGCATCTTCTACGGCTTTGGCTGCATTACTATATTTTGGACCAAGGTCTTTGTTTGCCTCCCTGTTACCAGCTGCAGCATTTTCCATCATCTGTTTTGAAATGGCAAGTGCTTTATTTTTAAGCGGCTTCACAATATCCGATAGAACCAGATAGTCGGTCTGGACAGGACCACCTGTGATGCGGGCTTGTTTTATATTGGGCCCGGTAACCTGGAAATCTGCATTTTGAAGCATAAATTCCTGCTGATCCAGTTTATGATAGTTTTTCCAGTCCAGGGGATCCAGTTCTTTTCCAACAGCGGTCATATGCAAATCAGCACTGACCATATCACTGGCCAATGTACCTTTCAATATAAAATTACCATCCTTGACATACGTTGAATCTACGATAAACTCTTTAAGGCCATTCGGATTACTATAGCGTAAAAAGACTTTATAGCCTTCATAATCACCAGCTAACTTTCCCTGAATTGAAAAACTTTCTTGTGCATTGGCATAACATGCCGTAAGACTTATTAATATGGTTACGATTAACTTTCTCATATCTTAATATTTATTGAAATGTGATCTATTATGGGTTGCTTTTAGATACCAATACTTCCGTTAACTTTTCCTCCAGCGCTTGATGCTTCAGCTCAATGGCAATGATATTTCCCTCCGGGTCAATCAAAAAATTCTGTGGGATGCCTGTTACACCATATTGCAAGGCCGCTGCATTACGCATTCCTTTCAGATCGCTCAATTGTATCCAGGGCAATCCATCTTGCGCAATAGCCTCTAACCAAGGCTCACGTTTACTATCCAGCGAAACAGCAATAATTTCGAAGTTGTACTCTTTAAACTTCTCGTAAGCTTTAACCATATCGGGATGCAGATCACGGCAAGGGCCGCACCAGCTTGCCCAAAAATCTAGCAGCACATATTTGCCTTTGAATGAAGATAGCCTGACAGGACGCCCCTGTGTATCATTCATCTCAAAATCCAAAGCTGGTTTGCCAACTGTAACTTTCTTCGACGCTTTTAGCTGGATATCGAGTTCGCGACCCATATCGGTATTTTTTATACGATCAGTCAGAGTATTGAACAGTGACTCAAACTCAGGATTAGAGATACCCCCATTAAACAGAAGTAAATAAAGACTGACATAAGAATCCGGATGTGTCAGGATAAAATCTTTTTGTATCTTTTTTCTGGCCTCATTAAAATCAGGTGCCTCAGCACGCAATTTCGCTATTGCTACTGTATCATTGGTTCTATGAAACTGCTGCATTTTTTCTGAGAAAGATTTCATCTGTTCGTCTGGTTCTTTTGTTTGTTCTTTATACAATTGAAGATCAGCTTGTGCCGTAGTCCCGGTTATCCTTGCGGTCTTCATATTTTCGCCTTTGACCACAAATGCTTTATTTTCCAACATAAAATCCTGTTGATCAATCTCATAAAACCTTCTCCAATCGCCAGGATCGATTTCTTTTCCCACAACACTCATAGTCAAATTGGCCCTCGTCAGGTCTCTGGCTAATTTTCCCTGAAAGGAAAAAACACCATTCTTAACGAGTGTGGAATCTCTGATTTTATCCTTAACCCCTGAAGGATTCGGGTATTCGAGGATTACTTTTTTCCCTTCGTGGTTTCCGGTAAGCTTTCCTTTAATGGAAAAACTTTCCTGTCCATTGGCGCATAGCGCTGCCAGGCTAACTAATGTAGCTGTTAAATTTTTTTTCATTACACTTGATTTTAGCTAAATTTTTAAATCATTTATTTCACTATGGATTATTCTGCATACCGGGATTCTGATCCATTACCTTTTGTGGAAACCGAAGTACCATGCGTTCGGGTTTTAAATCATAGGTAGCCATGACTGCTCCCGTTTCGCTATAGAGCCTATGCGTATAATGGATATCACTGAATAAAGGGTCAACAGATAAACGGCGCATATCAAACCAACGATAGCCGCTGAGTGCGAATTCGCGGACACGCTCTGACAGAATAAATTTGAGCAATGCCAATTGTTGCCCTGCAATGGATGCCGGGACAAGGGCATTTGCTTCAGGCATCCTGTTCTTGCGCAACGCTTCCACATCGAGCCTTGCACCAGCCAAATCGCCCATCCTCGCCTTACATTCTGCCCGGAGCAAATACAGATCAGGCAGCACAACTCCATACTGAAAAGTAGTTGGCCCCATTTTCCGAAGTAGACCTGTCGGATAAGCTGGTCCATAATTTGCGGACGCGGAGTAGAATTTTAACCGGAGATCAGCGGAATCAAACAATGCAACTGTCGGCTTGTCGATGACCAGTTCATTATAGATAAAAGTCCAGAAATTACTAGACTGCTTATTATATAAGATCTCCCGATTGTTTGCTGTATTTGGATAATTAGGCCCATAAATACCCATTGGTAAAAACTCACCGCCAGGAGCCAGAGTTTTATTGTAATCATACAGGGCGATGGGAATAGCAGAATTATTCACAGCAAGCAGCGAAGCATTTAAATGCGGTAAGGCCAGGTCCGGTTTTCCCATAAAGAGATATACCTTGCCCAACAGACCCTCAGCCGCAGCCTGGGACATCCGCAGGGAATGCGTCGTTCGAGCCGGTAAATGGGGAATTGCCTTGACCAGATCATCGACAATAAAATCATAGACTTCGTGGACGGTAGCTCTGGTAAATTTCGTTTCGGTGACATCTGCCTTAGTTATAATCGGATAGCCCGGATCTGTTGCTGCCGTACTGCTACTATAGGGTTTAGCAAAATAGTTGACCAGCAAAAAATATGTCCATGCTCTTCCAGCCATTGCTTCAGCGGCTATCGATTGTTTCTGCTGTTCGGTCCCATCCGTGGCCGCAGGCAATTCATTTATAATCTTGTTATAGGTATAAATATTTCTCATCGGCATATCCATTTCTATCGCATCCTGATCGCGTTGGTAAATCACATCCTCCCAGCGGAAAAGCCGCTGTGTCCTTTGATCAGAACCATCAAAATAAGGTTGTACCGCAGCTATTTCATCACTCATAATCACTTGAGAGCTGGTACTTATATTGGAAAGATCCAGGTTGTTGAGCAGCAAGTCATAATCGGCCACCTTTTGTGCAATAAGGCGCCCCTTAGGGGTGACTTCCAGAAAGTCCTTTTTACAGGAACATACAAGAGCAACAAAAGCCATCAGGGCTATTCCTGTTTTATGTTTATTTTTCATTGTCATCTGTACTTTAAATTAAAATTTTACATTCACGCCGAATGAGACGGTTCCCTGATTGAATCGCATGCTGCGTATTCCTGAGGCTGCATCTATAAATTCTGGATCTATATCATCTTTATTGGCTTTCCACAGCATGAGGTTGGATAACTGCATACGCAGGGTAATCTGCTGCGTGTGTAGCCTTTCCAGTAGAGAAGAAGGCAGACTATAGGCTAAAGTAATGTCCCGAAGTTTGATATAAGAAGCACTTACCACATTTAAATCGCCATAAGTATAATACCCTACATCCCGTCTCGTAAAACTCAATGAGGAATTAGAGACATAAGAAGGGATCGAGGTAAGCAGCTCATCACCCGGCTGTTTCCACCTGTTGGCAAAATCACTGTGCAGATTTCCACTTGTAAGTCCTGCCCGAAGAGCATCCGAATGATAAAGCCGATATGTGTAGACCGTATTGACATCTTTGCGCATCACATGCCCCAGATTGAAGATTGCATTCGCACTCAGGCTCAACCCATTATAGGAAATGATATTCGACAAACCACCACTCCACACAGGCTGAAAGGTTCCTTTGAAAGAAACATCGTCCGCGGCGGCAGCATCACGTTCGGTTGTGACCGTCCCATCCGCAAGACGAATTCTGGGATCGCCAAGTTCGTTCAGACCGGCAAAGTTGTAAGCAAATAACGCGAAGGCGGGAAATCCTTCCACATAGTTTTGCCAGATACGGTTCATACTGGAGAAAACAGCCGATTCATCATTCAATTTAGTTACCATATTCTTATTGTAAGCAAGATTCACTACAGTGCTCCATCGAAATTTCCCTTTTGAAATGTTTAAGGTATTCAGATTAAGTTCGATTCCTTTATTCACCATATCTCCCAGATTACCTACAATACTGGAATAGCCGCTGAAGGCATTGGTAGGCAATACACCAAGCATATCGGTAGTGGATTTTTTGTAAAGATCCAGCGTACCGCTGATACGATTGTTGAATGTTGCAAAATCAACCCCTAAATTTATATTTCGGGTACTCTCCCAAGTAAGCTTTGAATTGGATGGTGTAGCAATAACGACCCCGGTTCTATTGGGCAGGAAACCATTTTGGACGGCGCGTAAAATATCCTGCGAGGCCGCAATCCCAGGATCGGGAGAGTTACCGGTCAAACCATAAGTCGCCCGCAAGGCAAGATTATCCAGCCATTTTGTATCGGCCATAAAAGACTCGCTACTTAAGATCCATTTGCCGCCAATGCTCCAGACAGGTCTGTTTTGTGCCGACTTATCCAATCCAAATAAATTACTTCGGTCCACACGAAAGCTTCCGTTTAAAGCATATCTATGTTTATAGGTATAGGCGAGATTAGCATAATAGGAAATAAACCGGGTCAAGCGCTCGCTCTGAAGAAAATTATCATTGCTCAAAAGACTGCGGTTACCAAAATTTGGCATGACCGGATTTCCTACTCCTGTGATACCAAGCGTAGCATAGTCGATGGCACCATAAGTCTGTAGTAATTCATTATAGCCCCGCACTGTACTGCCATTTGTATTTATCAGTGCTTCCTGCACCTCCTGCCCGGCCAAAGCTGTTAATTGATGTTCATCCTCATTCCAATTTTTAGTATAACTCAATAAGTTCCTGACCGTCCAGCTCTGTCTATGCTGATTACTAATCGTGTACTTCCCTCCACTAGTGGGTAGGTAGTAAATTGGGGTGGATTGGGCTGTAGGTGCGACAGTAAATTGCACGAGTTCATTCCTCACCTGGTAACTTTTGGCATCATCATACTCCTCGGTTTTACTCGTACCTTTTGTGAACCCATACGTTCCCTCAAATTTTAACCCATCCCATAACTTAATACTTGTATTTAGCACATTACGGCTCAGGAAATTGCTCCCACGGTTATAACCATAATTGACTTCTTCTAAAGGACTGTAATTCAAATTAATACGGCTTCGTTGTTCAAAATCAGCTCTGACTTCTTCACTTAACGAACCCATATAGGGTATGGACAGGTTTACACCGTTATGATCTTGCAGCAATTGATACGGATAGAAATTGTAATCAGCCATCACATTTCGTTTGCTGCTGTTAACGCCATAGGTCAGATCACTGATCAGATTGACCTGCATAAATTTTCCTATCTGTACATCCTGCCGTAGATTTAGTTTATAAGTGTTATCCTTCGCACCAGGGTAATTACTGACCAAACCGGTATAAGCTCCTGACCCGTAAAAAGAATAGATATCTCCCCCTTTTGACATCGATAACGTATGATTCATCAATGAAGCATTTCGATAAGCAAGATCTTTAATCTGCGACCTGTTGTCCAATGCGGATAGACTGTCCAAACTTGCTTTGGCCATTGCCGGGCTGATCAAACCTCTTGACAAATCATACTGAATCCTTTGATGAGGTGCTATTCCACTGCCTCCTGATGTATAAGGAAATACAGTTTCCCAGGGATAGATTTCCGGATCAAATGTCTCGATAGCGGCCTGGATAAATTCAGGGCTGTTCAGTGTCTTAAAATAAGCCAGATCGGGTTTGCCCTGAAAATTGATAAATGCGTCATAGGTAATCTTCAGTTTGCCATCAGGAGTGCCTTTTTTTGTGGTAATGACAATCACCCCATTAGAGGCTCTTGCCCCCCAGATGGATGCTGCAGTTGCATCTTTCAAAACGGTCACGTCCGCTACATCCTGTGGATTAATACTCGAAACATCATCAATAGGTATACCATCTACAACATATAGCGGATTTCTATTGGTACCAATATAAGCTGGATCATTGGGTCCCCCATTTTTATTACGCACACCAATGGTCGAAAGTCCTCGGATTAAAAATGGGTTTTGGCTTGCACCGGGCGAATTATTGACGGTCAGACCAGCTACTAAACCATCCAGACGCTGCAAGATGTTCATGCTTCCGGTCCGGTTTTCGAGAATAGTCATATTAGGCTTGGCGTAGGATCCGGCACTACGTTCTTTGGAAATCGTCTGATAGCCCGTATTGATGACCTGAACTTCCTCCAGTACCCCTACAACTTTCTGCATCTTGATCTGTCCGATATTGGAAGATGCCGATACCCTCCTTGGTTCGAACCCCACATAGGATATTAGTAAAGTTGCTTTTTCGTCAACGTCTTTGAGTGTAAATTCACCATTTGTATTGGTTCTTGTGGAATGCGTGCCCCCTATCACAGAAATAGAGGCATCCGGCAGTGGCCTGCCATTTTCATCCACAACTTTTCCGGTGATGTCAATCGGATTATTTGAGCCGGAAAAAAGATCGCTCGCTTCTTCCGGAGGTTTTCTTTTAGCCGTTTTTTCAGCGTTTAGAGAAACCTGTTTGGAGCTTGCGTCATGTGTGCTCGTAATCACGACCGATTTACCCTCAATTGAAAAGCTGAGATTTCGACCTTTAACAATGGATTGTAAGGCCTGAGTAAGGCCTACATTTTTCAGCTCCACGTTGATCGATCGATGTTGTTGTAAAATATCTTTATCTAACAAAAAGTCATATCCCGTCTGCTGTCGCATCTGTTTTACTACCCTTTCCAAAGTAGCATTTCGCTCCGATATCGTAACATGCTGCGCATACGTAGCCCCATAGGTATGCATTAATAAACATGTCATGATAAAAAAGATTAATTTCATAATCAACAATAATTTAGGTGATGACCGCTTGTGGTAAAAAATACCCAATAGCGCATTTTTTTTCATACTTTTGTCTTGGTTAGATGGTTCATAACTGATTTGTGTTGTTTGTCTTTAAATGGCATTTTCAGGTCCTGCATCATTTTTCCACATATCCGCGAGGTGGTAGGACACCTTGCGGTCTTTACAGAACTCATAATAAAATTTTAATTGGTCACTATAATTGTCCTTTCTTTAATTTTAAATTTCACCTTATTTGTTCTCTCAATTTGTCGTAACGTTGTGATCAGGTCATTTGACCTGGAGATGAATCCCCATAACTTCAGTTCTTTGGTCGTATTTTCCGTAAATTGTACTTCCATATTGTACCAATGTCCCAGGGATAACATGACTTCGGAAAGTTCCCCATCGATTTTAAAATATCCATTTTTCCAGGCAAGTATATCTTCGGTATCTTGCTCGTGAACGTCAATATTACCGAGCCGGTTAACGGCCTGTTCACCGGGTCTGATCGTCTGCTCACCTTTGGCTGTTACCACATTGACCCGACCCTCCACAAGTGTAGTCCGGACAAGTCCTTTAGATTCTGAATATGCATTGACATTAAAATGGGTTCCGAGAACGCGCACCTGTTGTGATGCTGTCGCAACAATAAACGGACTATGGTTCTTACTAATCTCAAAATAGCCCTCACCTACTAGCTTAACAATACGTTTTTTACCATTCCCAAGATCAGAACCAAAGGTCAGACTGGATCCTGCATTAAGCCAGACTTTGGAACCATCCGGCAAAACAATCTGGTAGGTTTCACCATTTCTTGTTGTAATGATATTGTTGATGGCTTCGTCTTCATTTTTTATTACAGTATTCGGGCTGTAAACAACCACTCCCTCCGCATTCTTAGAAATTGTTATCCCTTGTTTACTCAAGAGTTGCCCCACTTTAGCGTTAGATAGATCTATCACCGAACCGTCCGACATCGTCAGAGTTGCTCCGGACTCCCCTGCCTTAATTTCCGGACCAGCGTATTCGTCTACCGTGTACACCTGTTGTTTTTCATATATTTTATAAATTCCAATACTCCCAATAATGATTAAGATAGCGGCTGCATAAGCAATCCACCGTCGCTTTGGCAACATTTTTACAGGACGCTGTGGTTGTTGGTTAATTGCATTCCACATCTCCGACTTTATCCGTATAAAATCTTCCGGGGAATCAATTGCAGATTCTCCCATACGGCTGAAAGCATACCATTCTTCGACAACACATCTTTCTTTATGTGTTGCTGTGCCCGAAAGATATTTTTTCACAAGTTGTGCTCCAAGTTCCTTTTCCATAGTCGAAATGAAGATTTATAACCGTTTACTAATATTATACAGTTAAGAAAAGCTTTGGGAGTAGAAGAATTAAAAAAAAAATAAAAGTTTGTTAATAATAAGGATATGGAAAATATTAGAGGCTTAGCTACCTCGCATAAAGACCAACAGCAAGACCCCGAGAGAATGATAATCGGAGAGTCTGACTTTTAGAATTTTAAGCGCATTCTGTACTTGTTTTTTCACTGTGGATTCGCTCACATTAAGTCTTTCCGCAATTTCCCGGTGTGACAGATCTTCCAATCTGCTTAATTCAAACACCTCCCGCATCTTCGTTGGTAGTTTTGCGATTTCATCTGTGATCAAAAGCATGAGATCCTTTTCATCTAACATTTCAAGTGTTTCATCGCTTACTTGCAGGCTATACTTCCCGATTTCAGCCAAATAATCGCTCTTTGTTTTTCCCCTTTGGATATAGTTCAGTACCCTGTTGCGCGAGGCGACATATAAGTAGGAAGAAATACCGACATTATCTCTGATGAGATCTGACTTCTCCCAGATTGAGGTAAATAGATCCTGTACGAGATCTTTAGCAGCATTCTCATCACGAAGCATTTGGTTGACCTTATAATAGATCATCATGCTGTATCGATCGTAAATTTCGGCAAACGCCTCCCGATCCCTTTGCTTGAGCAAAGAAACAAGATCACTATCAGTCAAAACTTTATATTTGTCCATTTAAATTACAGAACCGCATGAAAAAATACGGGACATTAAACAACATAGGAAATATCAAAATTTGTTTATGTACTACAATAGTAGGAAAATAATATAAAATAAGTTTGATTTTTGCAATTTTAATGTTTTAGATATGGTCCTGAGTAACATCACTATGACGGTATTTTGTTTTCATAAAAAGTTTAAATAAACAGATATAACCAAGCTTTTTTATTATATTACAACAAAGTAAAACAACGATTCGATTCCTAATATTTTAAAAACAATGCTGTGTACTATAATGGGCAAGTTAATGTACAATCCAGACTTGATCTATTGAAGAGACGCCATAAAAATTTATAATATGACTAAATCACTCCTCCTCTTCTTAATCCTGATACTGGGGTACACATGTTCTTTTGCTCAGGAAAATAATGAAAAACTTATAAAATCATTTTTAAAGGATATTTATGAAACAGAAACTATTACTGATACATTTTTAGACCACTACTTTACTCAAGGCATTGATCCTGCTAAAAAAGAAAAGATTATTAATAATCTGACGAATCTAAGGAGCACAATCGTCCAAACAATTGATAAAGAAAAACTTCCCTCTCTGGAAGTAAAGAGCCCTTCTATAAAATCAGAAAATCCCAATGCTAACACAAAACCTTTTGTAATTCCATTAAATGCAGATTACAGTCTGGGATTTTGGGTGGGTGATAACAAAATCAAAACGATTCTATGGTTAAAACCGTCCGATTTTTCGACCACAATTTACTATGATGTAAACATGTAACAGATTAGACATGAAATAAATAATACAAATCCCCGTTATGATATCAGGCGACTAAGCTTTGCACCTGCCGGGCAGAAATAAATCTAACTGGCACAAACAAAGTAAGTTTCTAGATGTTAAGTAATTATGGGCTTTCAAAGTTTGGAAATCAGAGAGCTAAAAACATATTTCGAATCGCATAAAATACCGTATGAAATAATGTTGCCGAAGAACGTTCATATACGTGACGTTAAAGGTTTTATCAATGTATGTTTTGAATACATTGAGGATTGGGGAGTAGAGCTAGAAAAATGTCCATTATGGATAAAGTTATTAGAGATTAAAACGATTCTAGATTCTTCAAAATAATAAATCAGAAGATGCGAGGTTTATTTATGTAAAATAATCAGCGGGATTAATGTCCCGCTTTTTTATTTACACTACTTCTTACACCTTACAAAAGACTTCAGAAGGAAATAGCACAGTTGCTCATTTATGAAGATGTGATGAGAAAAAGCAATCCGGTAAACGGAACAGTTTTTGTTAATTCCTATGGAAAAACAGAAATGACTTTAACGCCCTATTTTTTACTTCTTTTCCACTTATCTTTTCTCCCGCATAGTAATAGCCACATTGTACAGCAGAAACCCGGTATACAAAAAAAATGGAAGATCGTTTCGGAAGAAATTACGTATCTGAATCCTGATCACAGTAGAAATGACAGTCTCAGGGGCAGAACTGATTATTCAAGGTCTGAAAAGGACACTATACACTTTCTTGTGGATGGTAAATTCAATTCAGTCGATGGGAACGGATCTTACACTTTATCGGGAGATTCGATACACATGAATATAGGAGAGGAAAAATCTTCTTTCGCATACCAAGTATCAGATTCGACCCTCACCATGAGTCAGGATTATAAAACACCATCTTATCTGAGAAGAGTGACACTTCATTTGAAAGTCCTCCAAAAATAAAAATCAGTATATAAAAAAAGCGAGGCTTAAAGCCACGCTTTTTTTATACAAATCACTGTATTAAATATAGTTAACAACTATAAAAGATAATAATCAATCATGATCACCGAAATATCCTTTTTTCCTCTCTACCAGCAAAAAGACAAGCGTTAAAGCTGAAGACAAGCAACTGCTGATAAGTATCCATTTTAGATCGACACTATCATCCCAGAAATAGGACAGCAGATAACTTACTGCAAAAAAGACAAGAAAAAAGATGAAGATATATACAAAATTTCTCATATGATCAGACTATTTTCAAGTCATTAAGATATATAATTTTTATTGGATTTTCGGATCTAGTTTTAACCACCATAATTATAAGGTGCAGAAAACTCCCCATCAGTAACAGTGATCAGACTGTTGTCATCTCCTTTCAGCACGCCACTGAATTTACCTTTTACACCCCAGTCACTTAAGCTTGTAATCGTGAGTTTAAACGAAGTACCCTCTGTACGTCCCCCACTCCAGGTAGAAGTTCCGGTGTTCGTATTGCCGTTATAGTTTTGTACAAAATAATTCGCATCCAGTTCAGGAACTAAACCTCCGGCCACTTCATATGTTTTTTCCTGAGCTCCTTCCGGAAGTACCAGACTAAATCCAAATCCGGGCGATCTTGCTATATCATCATTTTCTCTACCAGCCACCACGACAAAATGAATCAGTTTTTCAGATGGCGGATCATTTGCATTCACATGAAAAGCAAACTCTTTCAATTTACCATTGAATTTACAGCGCAGAAATACATCCTGATTATCATTATCAGGTTTACTATCACTTTTTGAACAACCCACAGACAGAGCTAAGACGGAAATAACGGAAAGCAGAAAGAAAAACTTATTTTTCATATTTTTAAATTAGATGTTAATTGTTTGCTCCGAAATTTATCAAATATCATACCCAAATAAGGTTATTTATTATTTAAGATCATTTTCCATAAATGCCATTGTACTGCCTATCCAGATCGCATCTTTTTTATTAAAGTTCACATTTACCATTTCAGCTTTAGTCATCCTTACAATATTTACTAAAATTTCTAATTCGCTACTTCCCTCCGCTTTTCCAAATAGCAGTCTGATTTCAGCTTTAGAGAATTCCCCGTTTATATCCTCAAATATCGGAGCATAGTTTACCTTTTGTTGCAGGATATAATTCTCTTTATCCTCAATTTTGTCAACATCTTCCTGAGTCGGATGTATATTTACACCGCTCCCGGCAAATGAGAAAAGTGGTTTTAACACATACTGGCTATAGTCCAGATTTTGAGGGCTCTCCTTCAAAAAATAGCTTTTGGGTACATATGCATGATTCAGCTTAGGCAGAATAAATTTAGAAACCTTAAAGAACCAGTTCGGGTGCGTTACCCATGTCACATCTACATCATCAGTAAAATGAAAATCTGTTTTCAGATCCGGAATATGATCTATTTCATCAAAGATCACCCTATTGTAAATACGGTTTACTCTTATTTTTTCACCATTGTTTTCATAGAAAAGTCGACGTCCCTCTTTGATAAGTTTAGTGAGACAAACGGTTTTTATGCCCAGAAAACTTTCCGTAACCTTAAAATCTATGGCTGTTTTCTGTTGCTCCGGATATATTTCCAGCAGAATAACATTTTCGGGATTTTCGTCTCCTACAACGATCTTTTTCAACTTTTCTATATATGCATCTAGTGGAATACGCCTTTTGAAATTATCCAGAAAAGGATATACAGAACGAAGATTCTCTTCGTACTGACGCTGAAAACCAAATAGCGAAGGGAAAGCCTGAAGTTCAATAAGCTGAGGCTCCAGCTCTCCCGATTTATTTTTGCATATTCCGAAATCAACAGACAGAAAATGACAGTGTGTATCATCTCCCGGCACAAAGGAACCAGATGGTATGGCTTTACCAAGCTCCTCTTTAGAAAAGGTATCTATCTGCTGAATAATAGATTCAGCAGCATCAAATAGTTTATTCTGAAAGGATTTATCAATGAAAACCGGACTTTCAGAAAGTCTAAAACCAATATCAGTATCCGAATACTGCTGGCAGATATCTATTAATTGCTGATACTTCTCTGATGAGAAAGCTTCATTAAATTGTTTTCTGAAATGAGCTATCATACGGTTATGTTTTTATACCAGAGAAATAGATTTGAGCACCTGTTTGGCTGCAAATGCTAAAAACCTGGGCAAAATTTCTCTTCTTGTTAATACTACTTTATCCTGATCATTAATACGATCAACAGTTTCCTGATATTTCTCCAGTCCATGATCTTCGATAATACTGTTTCTGTATTTTTCAATCTTTAGTGCTTCCATGAATCCTGTCGGATCTGCTTCCGGATGAAACTGTGTGCCGAATATTTCGTCAGAAAACCGGATAGCCATTACAGCTCTTTCCAGATCAACATGCGGCCGTATCTTTTCCAATGCGGTAATCTTCATTCCGTATTTATCAAGATGATCGGATTTAGGGCGGACAATCTGATAGGCTCTGGAATCTACAGCATAAAAAGGTTCCGGAAGATTCTTCAACATAAAATCCTGTTCCGCGTCTTCTGTTTTGTGAATAGGCATAACTCCGAAAGAGTATGATTTTCTTGGTATGACTTCTGCCAGATCCCAGTAAATACAGGCCAGCTGGAAGGAATGACAGATTAGAAACAGGTATTTTTTAGCTTCATTTTCTTTATTATGTTTCCATATTGCATTCAGAAAACGCAAAAAGCTTTCTTCCCAGGCATACCCTTCTTTATGAGGATTTCCGGGACCACCGGAGGAGATAAAAATATCAAAATCCTGAATATCCGGCATTTCATATCTGGAACGGACATCAAAAAGCTCTATGCAGACTGCATAATCTGCATCTGCCTTAAAAGCTTCTGATATATCTTTAATATTACGCATTCCCTGATTGGGGTAATTATTGTTCATATCGAGTAAAGCGATCTTCACCTCATGATTTATCATATATAAATTTTCTATTGTAGAACGATATAAAAAGCTGTTAATTCATTAATGCAAATATCAAAGCACTGATTTCTCGGTTTCGCAGATCATGTAATCGACAACCTTCTTTATGTCTCCCGTATCCTGAAAAACCGATAGCTGCCGGTCTGCTCCTGTTCCCATTTTGACAATCTGACGGGCATATTCAACTTCCTTACGGCAACCTAATCCATCTACAACATCATCTATAAAATCCAGTAATTCATCTAATAAAATCGCATAAGGGACACTTGCTTCTTTACCAAAATCTATCAGATCAGCATGTATTCCGTCTTTAGATGCTCTCCATTTATTTTCGCTGAGCAATAATCTGCGATAAGAGCGGTAACTGATATTCTGCTGGTGCATTTTATAGATCTTTGCGACTAAGGATTGCATGATCGCAGCCAGACATATTGTTTCATCGATAGTGAAAGGCATATCACAGATTCTGAACTCTATGGTCGGATAAAACGGATGTACCCGAAGATCCCACCATATCTTTTTGGCGTTATCTATTGTACCGGTTTTGATCATCAGATTGACATAAGCATCAAATTCAGCCACACTGCCAAAGTAACTGGGAATACCTGTTCGGGGAAATTTAGCAAAAACTTCCTGACGGTAGGATTTAAAACCAGTAAGACGTCCTACCCAAAAAGGCGAATTGGTAGAAAGCGCATAGACATGTGGCAGAAAATAACGCATCACATTCTGTATTCGTATTCCTTCTTCCCGATCAGGAATTCCGATATGTACATGAAGACCAAATATCAGGTTGGATCGTGCCACATCGCCCATATCGTTCACAATTTTGTTATAACGTTCCGCTTTGGTAATGATGTTGTCTTTCCAATGGGAAAACGGGTGTGTCCCACCTCCTGAAACCCGGAGTCCCTGATCGTGCGCTATTTTTACCAGTTGTCGCCGGAGTCCCGTCAGTTCTTCCCGTGCATGTTGAATATTCTCACAAATACCGGTTTCCATTTCCACCATGGATTCGTGCATTTCATGTTTCAGATTTTCACTTAAAATAGCCTTTCCGCTTTCAATAATCTTGGAAACATGTGATACCAGATCTCTGCTCTCCGCATCGATTATCTGATATTCTTCTTCTATACCTATTGTAAACTTGTGCATTTTGGTTAATTTTTTTGGTTTTACCTTCTGAGAAAAATCACTGTATTCTTATCGGATTGAATCCTTGACAAATGTTCCCCACGAGATATTCGGGTTACCGGGAGTATATTCCTTTGCCTTCTCTATGGCAAGCTTAGCAGCATGCTCCACTATCCAGGCAAAATTTTCCTCTCCCACCGAGTTTTTGTCCGCATCCGGTGCGGGATTACAAAAATCAATAGCATAGGGTATACCCTCCCGAACTGCAAATTCCACCGTATTGAAATCATAGCCTAAAGCCTGGTTCATCTTAATGGTATAGTCCTGAATAGTTTTTAGCAGATCCTTCAGCTGTTTTCCGGAATATTGAGACTGGGCAGCATATCGCAAATGGTGAGGATTCCGCGGTTCGTAAGGCATAATATGAACATATTTCTTACCTAAGCAATAAACACGGTAATAGTCCTCGAAGATGATCTCCTCCTGTACCATCATCACCAATTGATCGGTCTCTTCAAGTTTTTTCCATAAGTCTTCAGGATTTTCAACACGGTACACATTTCTCCAACCGCCTCCGTCATGGGGTTTCATATAGGCCGGGAAACCTACATAATCAAAGATATATTGCCAATCGTGTGGAAAGCTGAGGTTTCTGAATGATGTTTCAGAAGTGTTTGCAGGTCTTTCATGCGAAGGGAGCAAGACTGTCTTGGGTAACGGAATACCCAACTTACTCATTAATGCATTGTTGAAGAACTTTTCATCAGCACTCCACCAGAAAGGATTATTGATGACGTAAGTCCCATTGAGAGCCGCATTTTTGAGATAGGCTCTGTAAAATGGCACATCCTGTGATATACGGTCAATAATAACAGCATATCCATAATCTGCACCCTGTTCCAAAATGTCTATTTTTACAGGCTCAGCGATTATTTTACCTTTTCCCAATTCATTTACTTTATCAATAAATGCCCACGGAAATGTATCTTCCATTCCGAAGAGTATTCCAACTTTCTTTGCCATAACATTATATTTTTAGGTTAATTGTATTTGTTTTATTTCCTTTTTATGAAAAATAAGCCGCTATAAATCTGGGGAAGACCATCCTCCACAAGGGCCAGTCATGATCAATCCATTTGGCTTCATCATACCAGTGATCAATTCCTTTGGATCGTAAGATATCTGACATTCTCAGATTCTTATTCAGACATACATCCTGATCAGAGGTACTGAGTACAATATGCATATGACCAAACTTCCAGGAAGCATCGTTCTGCATAAATTCTTCAGGGCAATTAAAATAAACGGTGTCACTGCTGAATCCATCCATAAAATTACGGATGGAAAATGCACCAGACATAGCAATCAGATGTGACACTACATCAGGAAACCGAAAGGCAAAATTGGTAGCATGATAGGCTCCGAAGCTACATCCGGCAACAGCTACACGATGTACATTGTGGGTCTTCTGAATAAAAGGAATATACTCCAGGAAAAGAAAAAGCATATAATTTTCATAACGGGCTATTCGCTCATGTGGGGGAATATGTGTGTTGTAGAAATTGTCCTGAT